>NZ_VFUA01000186.1 GCF_006440735.1 Mesorhizobium sp. B2-7-1
CGCCTTGGGCATTCGTTCCCTGCGCTCGACCTAGCGGAAACTTCCCGGATGCGAAAGTGGCTTGCGCGTCGCGGCCTTTGAACCAGGGCGGATAGCGGTGCTACCTGGCTTATGAATGGCTCTCGAATTCGTCCTTCTCGTCGCCGAAGCCGTGCATATAGAGCGCCCATTGCAGGCCGATGACGGCGCCCTTGACCGGCTGCAGCAGCACGAGTGCCAGAATGATGGTCAAGGGCACCCAGATCAGCGCGTGCTGCCAGTTCGACAGCGTGACGGTGGCCTCCACGGCCATGAAGGAGCCAAGCACGATGTGCCCGACGATGACGATGACGAGATAGGCGGGCAGGTCGTCGGCGCGATGGTGATGCAGCTCCTCGCCGCAGACCTCGCACTTGTCCACGGGCTTCACGAAGGCGTGGAACAGCTTTCCCTTGCCGCAATGCGGGCAGCGGCCGAGCATGCCACGCTTCATCGCCGTCCACAGCGGACGCGCGACGCGGCCGGAATGATGCTCGCCGCCGAAAACCTGTTCTTCCACCTGGGAATTGCCTGGCATCATCTTCTCCTGCCGCGCGGTCCCGAACGCGACTGCGACGCGCGGGCGCGGCCTTTGGCCTTGTGAAACGACCGCTTCGAGCCGGGCAGGGGCTTCGGGTCGGTCAGCATCTCGAAACGCATCGCGCCGGCCATCGGCGCGACCTCGACCAGCCGGACTTCGACGCGATCGGCAAGCTGATAGCCTTTGCCGGTGCGTTCCCCGAACAGCGATCGGGCGGTTTCGTCGTAGATATAGTAGTCGCCGCCCAGAGTTGACACCGGAATAAAGCCGTCGGCGCCGTACTGCGGCAATTGGACAAAGAGTCCCGCCTTGGTGACGCCGGAGATGCGCGCGTCGAACGTATCGTTGACGCGCTCGGCGAGATAGGCGGCGACAAGCCGGTCGACCGTATCGCGCTCGGCGGCCATGGCGCGACGCTCCGTGGCCGAGATCAGCGCGGCGACCTCTTCCAGCCGGTCAGCCTCCTGCTGCGTCAGGCCGCCGGGACCCAGACCAAGTGCTGCGATCAATCCGCGGTGCACGATCAGGTCGGCATAGCGGCGGATCGGCGAGGTGAAATGCGCATAGCGCCTGAGGTTGAGGCCGAAATGGCCGATGTTCTTCGGCGAATACTCCGCCTGGCTCTGCGAACGCAGCACCACTTCGTTGACCAGCGCTTCGTTGTCGGCGCCGCGCACCCGCTCCAGAATGCCGTTGAACTGGCTCGGCCGCATCTGCGCGCCACGCGCCAGGGAGAGGCTGAGCGTTGCCAAGAACTCGCGCAGCGATTCCTGCTTGGCGAGCGACGGGGCGTCATGGATGCGGTAGACAAGCGGTTCCTTCTTGCCCTCCACGGTCTCGGCGGCGGCGACATTGGCCTGGATCATGAATTCCTCGATGAGCTTATGCGCATCGAGGCGCTCCGGCACGATGACGCGATCGACCGTCCCATCTGGCTTCAGCAGGATCTTGCGCTCCGGCAGGTCGAGTTCCAGCGGCTGGCGGGCGTCGCGGCCGCGCTTCAGCACCGCATAGGCGTCCCATAGCGGTTTCAGGACGCCATCGAGGATCGGCCGTGTCTTGTCGTCGGGGACGCCGTCGATCGCGGCCTGCGCCTGCGGATAGGCGAGCTTCGCCGCCGATTTCATCATGACGCGGTGGAAGGAGTGCCTGAGCTTGCGGCCGTCCGAGGAGAAGGTCATGCGCACGGCGATGGCCGGCCGGTCCTCGCCCTCGCGCAGCGAGCAGAGGTCGTTCGAGATGCGTTCGGGCAGCATCGGCACGACGCGGTCCGGAAAATAGACCGAATTGCCGCGCTTCAAGGCTTCGCGGTCGAGCGGCGTGCCATAGTGCACATAGGCGGCGACATCGGCGATCGCCACGGTGACGATGACGCCGCCGGGATTCTTCTCGTCCGTGTCGGGCGTGGCGAAGACGGCGTCGTCATGGTCCTTCGCATCGGCCGGATCGATGGTCACTAGCGGCAGATCGCGCCAGTCCTCGCGGTGCTCAAGCGTCGCCGGCTTCACCGCTTCGGCCTCGGCGATCACGTCCGCCGGGAAGACATGGGGAATGTCGTGGGCGTGGATGGCGATCATCGAGACCGCCTTCTCGCTGCTCAGCGATCCCAGCACCGCCAGCACTTTTGCCCTGGGCAGACCATAACGGGATGCCCGCGCCGGCTCGACCTCGACGAGGTCGCCGTTCTTCGCACCGTTCTGGAATTCCTTGTCGACGATCAGTTCCGGCTGGCGCCGTTCGACGGGCTCGATGCGGAAGGTGCCGTCCTTCAGCACGCGGAAGACGCCGAGCACCGCGTCGCTGCGCTTCTCGAAGATCTTCATCACCCGTCCGGTATAGGCCGGGCCTGACGGATCGTCGGTCGGGAAGGTTTTTGCCAGCACGCGGTCGCCAATGCCGGGCACCGGGCCGCTGGCGCCGCGCGAAATGC
This sequence comes from Mesorhizobium sp. B2-7-1, assembly GCF_006440735.1. Lineage (GTDB taxonomy): Bacteria > Pseudomonadota > Alphaproteobacteria > Rhizobiales > Rhizobiaceae > Mesorhizobium. The sequence goes on from NZ_VFUA01000186.1 coordinate 2,490, forward strand.
GGATGGCGATGACGGGCGGCGAACCGGCGCCGGTGTATTCGTTCGGATGCGCCAGAAGCATGCCGTCGTCGTCGCGGCCGAAAATGTCGAGCACGGCGACATGAGGCACGGCACCTGCTCGGGTCAGGCGCTTGCGTTCCTTGTTGAGCAGACCTTCGTCCTGCAGGTCGCGCAGCATATCCTTCAGCCAGATGCGGTCGTCGCCGCGCAACGCGAAGGCCTTGGCGATCTCGCGCTTGCCGGAGCGGTCGGGATTTTCGGCGATGTAGCGCAGGATCTCGTCACGCGAGGGCCGGTAATCGTCCTTGACCACCTTGGCCCTCGTGTCGGCGTGGCGCGGATCGGCGTGGCTTCTTCCGGAGATCCTGCGCGCCACGTCCTGCTATCCCTTCTTCGCCGCTCTGCGGAAGGGCTTCTTGCCGCCTCCGCCCTTGGCTTCCTTTTCGGCGATCAAAGCGAGCGCTTCTTCCATCGTCACCGATTGCGGGTCCTTGCCCTTGGGCAGCGTCGCATTGACCTTGCCGTAATTGACATAAGGCCCGTATTTGCCGTCGCGCACGACGATCTTGCCGCCGCCGTCGGGATGGTCGCCCAGTTCCTTCAGCGCCGCGGGCGTGGCGCCGTTGCGGCCGCCTTTGCCCTTCAGCTGCTTCTCGGCAATCACCGAGACGGCGCGGTTCAAGCCGATCGAGAACACGTCCTCGATGCTTTCGAGATTGGCATAGGTGCCGTCATGCAGCACGAACGGGCCGTAGCGTCCGAGGCCGGCCGAGATCATCTTGCCGCTCTCCGGATGCTTGCCGACGTCGCGAGGCAGGGCCAGCAGCGCCAGCGCCTTCTCATGGTCGATCGATTCGGGTGTCCAGCCCTTGGGCAGGCTCGAGCGCTTGGCCTCCTTGCCTTCGCCGCGCTGGATATAGGGACCGAACCGGCCGCTCCTCAGCGTGATTTCCTCGGCGGTGTAGGGATCCTTGCCGAGCAGCTTGACGCCGTCCTCGCCATTGCCGTTCTCGCCATTGGGGTTGGCGGCGTCGCCGAGCTGGCGGGTGTAGGAGCATTCGGGATAGTTCGAGCAGCCGACGAAGGCGCCGAACTTGCCGAGCTTCAGCGAGAGGTTTCCTGAACCGCATTTCGGGCAGATACGCGGATTGGAACCGTCCTCGCGCTCCGGGAACACCAGCGGCGCGAGCTCTTCGTTGAGCGCGTCGAGCACATCGGCGACACGCAGTTCCTTGATGTCGTCAACGGCGCCGGAGAAATCCTTCCAGAAGTCGCGCAGGACGTCCTTCCAGGCGAGCTTGCCGTCGGAAATCTCGTCGAGCTTCTCTTCGAGCGAAGCGGTGAAGTCATATTCGACATAGCGCTCGAAGAAGCTTTCGAGGAAGGCAGAGAGCAGCCGGCCCTTAGCCTGCGGCACCAGCCTGCGCCGGTCGATGGTGACGTAATCGCGGTCCTCGAGGGTCTTCAGGATCGCCGTGTAGGTCGACGGCCGACCGATGCCAAGCTCCTCCAGCTTCTTGATCAGCGAGGCTTCCGAATAACGCGGCGGCGGCTCGGTGGTGTGCTGGGTGGCGTTGATCGCCTGACGGGCAAGCTGCTCGCCAGCGCGGATTTCGGGCAAGCGGCGATTTTCCTCGTCCTCGGCGTCCTCGTCCTTCTGGTCGGTATAGGCGGCGATGAAGCCGTCGAAGCGGATGACCGAGCCGATCGCGCGCAACTCGGCGGCGCGGGCGCCGTTGACCGCCTCGATCTCGACCGTGGTGCGCTCGATCTCGGCCGGCTGCATCTGGCTGGCGATGGCGCGCTTCCAGATCAGCTCGTAGAGCCGGGCCTGGTCGGCGTCGAGATATTGCCGAACGGAAGCCGGCGTGCGCTTGAAATCGGTCGGGCGGATCGCCTCGTGCGCTTCCTGGGCGTTCTTGGCCTTGGCGGTGTAGAAACGCGGCTTCTCCGGCAGGTATTTCGCGCCGAACTCGCTGACGATGGCGCTGCGGGCGGCATCGATGGCCTCCGGCGCCATCTGCACGCCGTCGGTTCGCATATAGGTGATGAGGCCGGCGGTCTCGCCGCCGACATCCATGCCTTCATAGAGTTTCTGCGCCACCTGCATGGTGCGGGTGGCCGAGAAGCCGAGCCCGGACGATGCTGCCTGCTGCAGCGTCGAGGTGGTGAAGGGCGGGCCGGGATTGCGCTTGGTGGGCTTGGCTTCGACCGACAAGGCCTTGAAGGTCGCGCCTTCCAGCATCGCCTTGATGTCGTCGGCCTGCGCCTTGTTGCCGATGTCGAGCTTCTGCAGCTTCTTGCCGGCGAAGGCGGTCAGCCGAGCTTCGAAGCTGTCGTTGCGCGGCGTGTTGAGGATGGCGGCGATCTGCCAGTATTCCTCGCGGATGAAGCGCTCGATCTCGGATTCGCGGTCGCAGACGAGGCGCAGCGCCACCGACTGCACGCGGCCGGCGGAGCGGGCGCCCGGCAGCTTGCGCCACAGCACCGGCGACAACGTGAAGCCGACGAGATAGTCGAGCGCGCGGCGGGCGAGATAGGCGTCGACCAGCGGGGCGTCGATCTGGCGCGGATTGGCCATCGCTTCCAGCACCGAGGTCTTGGTGATGGCGTTGAAGACGACGCGGCTGACCGGCTTGTCCTTCAGCGCGCGCTTCTGCTTCAGGACTTCCAGCACGTGCCAGGAAATCGCCTCGCCTTCGCGATCGGGGTCGGTGGCGAGAATCAGGCCGTCGGCGTCCTTGACCGCCTTGGCGATGTCGGCGAGGCGCTTGCCCGAGGCGGTGTCGACCGACCAGGACATAGCAAAATCCTCGTCCGGGCGCACCGAACCGTCCTTGGCCGGCAGATCGCGGACATGGCCGAACGAGGCCAGGACCTTATAGTTCTTGCCGAGATATTTGTTGATTGTCTTCGCCTTGGCCGGCGATTCAACGACGACGACGTCCATGAGGTCTCTTTAATCAGTTTGTGAGGTAGCGGAATAACTCCGCGACGCACGACGAAATCCCACTCTTTTCGTCGCTCACATGGCCGCGCTTTTGCAATCGGTCAAGGGGAGGTGGGCAATTTGGGAAGCAGCCGTCGGCGATACACTCTTAGAGTGTATGGCAAAGATTACATTTTTTGGGATGGAGACGTCCGAGCGGACGACCGGCTGCCGGATCGAGGAACCCGACAGCCAAAGCACAGGCGCGGGCTCAGTCGGCCTTGACGACGTGCCAGGCGCCGGCGACGCCTTCGCCGGTCATGTCGCCAGCCTTCTTGTCCTTGACGAAGGTGTAG
>NZ_VFUA01000187.1 GCF_006440735.1 Mesorhizobium sp. B2-7-1
TTTTTATGTATTGGTAGTCCAGCTAGTTGTTCAGTATCTGCTTGGGCGGCAGCGTCATTGCCGGTTTCGCGGGCGCTACCGCCGACGCCTTCACCCTGCTCGAGCGGCTCGAGGCCAAGCTCGAACAATATCCCGACCAGCTGACGCGCGCCTGCGTCGAGCTGGCCAAGGACTGGCGCACCGACCGCTATCTGCGCCGCCTGGAAGCCATGATGCTGGTCGCCGACAAGTCGGTCTCGCTGGCGCTGACCGGCAATGGCGACGTGCTGGAGCCCGAGCATGGCGTCATGGCCATCGGCTCCGGCGGCAATTACGCGCTGGCCGCGGCCCGCGCCCTGATCGACACCGACAAGGACGCCGAGGAGATCGCCCGCAAGGCGATGCAGATCGCGTCCGACATCTGCGTCTACACCAACAACAATTTCGTCGTCGAAACGCTCGATGCCGCTTGAGCTGCTCGACCATGATCCCAAAAAGTGGGAACCGGTTTTTGGACAAGATCATGGTCAATCAGGCACATGATCCCAAAAAGTGGGAACCGGTTTTTGGATGAGATCATGGTCAATCAGGAACATAGCTACGATTTTCGGCCGGTCACCGAGAAGGACCTGCCATTGATCGGCACATGGCTGCGCGAGCCGCATGTCGCCCAATGGTGGGATGATCCGGCAAAAGAAATCGCCGAGATCCGCGAGCATATGGATTCGGTTTCGGTGGAGCCGCTGATCGTCGAGCTCGACGGCAGGCCGATCGCCTACCTGCAGAGCTACGATCCGCATATGGAGGACGACCATCCCTATGCCGACCAGCCCTTTGGCACGCTGGGCATCGATCTCACGATCGGTCCGCCGGAGCTGGTCGGTGTCGGTCATGGCTCGGCCATCCTGCGCCAGTTCGTCGAGGAGCTTTTCGAGGAAGGCGCGCCGCGCGTCATCATCGATCCGCATCCCGACAATGGCCGCGCCATCCGCGCCTATGAGAAGGCCGGCTTCAGGCAGATAGGCCGCAGGCATTCGCAATATGGGGACGTCGTGCTGATGGCCGTCGATACGGCCGAGGACGATGAAAATCTGGGGGACTGACAAAATGATCGCGCCTGGAGAGGACAAGACGCTTTCGGCTTACGAAGACAGCTGGCGCATGGGCCTGTTGCTCGTGCTCGCTTTGGTCATCTTCCAGGCGGGCGCCTTGTACGGCATGGGCCATCCGCCGATCTGCACCTGCGGCTACGTCAAGCTCTGGCACGGCGTGGTCAACAGCTCCGAGAATTCCCAGCACATCGCCGACTGGTACACCTTCTCGCACATCATCCACGGCTTTCTCTTCTATGCGCTGGCGAGGTTCCTCTTTCCGCGCTCGCCGATAGGGCTGAGGCTGGCTTTCGCGGTCCTCGTCGAAGGCGGCTGGGAGCTTCTGGAGAACAGCCCCTTCATCATCGACCGCTACCGCGCCGGCACCATTTCGCTGAACTACTACGGCGACTCCATCATCAACTCGGTGTCCGACACGCTGTTCATGGCGCTGGGATTTGTGATGGCCAGAAAGCTACCTATATGGGTGATCGTGGCCCTGGCGCTCATCTTCGAGCTCGGCACGGGCTACATCATCCGGGACAATCTGACGCTCAACGTGATCATGCTGCTGCATCCGTTCGAGTCCATCAGGCAGTGGCAAAGTGGAATTTGAGTAATATGAGCACCTTTTCTCCCCGCGAAATCGTTTCGGAACTCGACCGCTTCATCATCGGCCAGAAGGACGCCAAGCGCGCCGTGGCCATTGCCTTGCGCAACCGCTGGCGCCGCCAGCAGCTGGAAGGCCAGATGCGCGAAGAGGTGATGCCGAAGAACATCCTGATGATCGGCCCGACCGGCGTCGGCAAGACCGAGATCTCGCGCCGCCTGGCGCGGCTCGCCGGCGCGCCGTTCGTCAAGGTCGAGGCGACAAAATTCACCGAGGTCGGCTATGTCGGCCGCGACGTCGAGCAGATCGTGCGCGACCTCGTCGAGGTCGCCATCGGCTTGGCGCGCGAGAAGATGCGCGGCGACGTCAATGCGCGCGCCCAGGTCAATGCCGAGGAGCGCGTTCTGGAAGCCCTCGTCGGCAAGACGGCGAGCCCCGCGACCCGCGACTCTTTCCGCAAGAAGCTGCGCGACGGCGAGCTCGACGACAAGGAGATCGAGATCGAGGTGGCCGACACCGGCACCGGCGGCATGCCCGGCTTCGAGATTCCCGGCATGCCGGGCGCCAATGTCGGCGTGCTCAACATCAACGACATGCTGTCGAAGGCGATGGGTGGCCGCAAGACCAAGACCCGCAAGACTACGGTGCGCGATTCCTACGCACTGCTGGTCAATGACGAGTCCGACAAGCTGCTCGACCAGGACGAGGTGGTGCGCAGGGCGCTGGAATCGGCCGAGAACGACGGCATCGTCTTCCTCGACGAGATCGACAAGATCGCCGCCAGGAGCGACATTTCGGGCGGCCCGTCCCGCGAAGGCGTGCAGCGCGACCTGCTGCCGCTGGTCGAAGGCACCACGGTCGCGACCAAATATGGGCCGATCAAGACCGACCATATCCTGTTCATCGCTTCGGGCGCCTTCCACGTCTCCAAGCCGTCCGACCTTTTGCCGGAGCTGCAGGGCCGTCTCCCCATCCGTGTCGAGCTGCGCGCGCTGGAGAAGGCGGATTTCGTGCGCATCCTCACCGAGACCGAGGCAAGCCTCATCAAGCAGTATATCGCGCTGATGAAGACCGAAGGCGTCGAGCTGACATTCACCGACGATGCTATCGATTCGCTTGCCGGCATCGCCGTCGATCTCAACGCCAGCGTCGAGAATATCGGCGCGCGGCGCTTGCAGACGGTGATGGAGCGCGTGCTGGACGAGATTTCCTACGACGCTCCGGACCGCAATGGTACCGCCGTCACCATCGACGCCGCCTATGTCGAGAAGCATGTGGGCGACCTGTCGCGCAACACCGACCTGTCGCGCTTCATTCTCTGATCTTCGGCTAATTTCGGGTCGGCCTGCAGGCCGGCCCGAAATCCAAAGTGTGGCCAAATGGAAGCATCTGGCCACCATTCGCAGCAGCAGGCTGAAGGCCTCTCTCGACTCTCCCGTGCGCTTTTCCTAGTTTGCCGCCGGTCAAAGGCGGCGGCTTATGAAGAAATACATACTACTCCTGGTTGGTCTTACCCTGGCGGCGGCGGTGACGATCGCCGACGCGGCGACGATGGTGCCGCCGGGCAACCGCAACAACGTGCAGCCGGATATTCCGGGCGCCTCAAGCCGGCGCACCCAGGCCACCAACACCACCTTCCAGGCCAAGTACCGCAAGGTCTACGCGCTGCTGCAGAACGACGCCGACCTTCGCGCCAAGATCAGGAAGGCGGCTGCCGCCTACGGCATCGACCCGATGCATATCGTCGGCGCCATCGTCGGCGAGCACACCTACAATGTCGACGCCTATGACCGGCTGCAGACCTACTACGTCAAGGCGATCTCATATTTGTCGAGCAAGCTTTCCTTCGCCTATCACGGCGAGGACATCTCGGATTTCATCCAGCGGCCGGAATTCAAGAAATGCGCCGGCACGGACGACAGCTACGACCTTTGGGAATGCCGCGAGCAGGTGTGGAACCGATCCTTCCGCGGCAAGACCGTCGGCGGCGAGGATTTCCCCAACGACCGCTTCGGCGCCACCTTCTTCCAGCCTTACTATGCCGGCCAGACTTTCGGGCTCGGCCAGTTGAACCCACTGACCGCGCTGCAGATGAGCGATTTGGTGCACAAGGTCTCCGGGCTGCCGAAGCTCGATGTCGATGATCCCAACGCCGTCTACAAGACCATTATGGATCCCGACCTGACGCTGCCTTACGTCGCCGCGACCATCAAGAAGTCGATCGACGCCTACCGCGGCATTGCCGGCTTCGACATCTCGCACAATCCGGGCATCACCGCGACGCTCTACAATGTCGGCAATCCCGAGCAGCGCGCCTATGCGCTGAAAGCCGAGAACGACAAGCGCCGCGCCGAAGGCCAAGCCGAAAAGCTGCCCGAAGAGAACTATTACGGCTGGCTGGTCAACGACAAGCTGGACGAGCTGAAGGCGCTTTTCTAGAAAACCTTACGCCGCGAGCAGCGATTTCAGCTTGACCGCTTGCGAGCCGAGCGCCTCCGGCGCCGGCGTTGCCCGCCTGGCGATCAGCATCTCCGCCAGCCGGATGTCGCGCGCCACCGCGTTGCCGGGGCCGATGCCGCTTGCGGCGACCAACCTGCCATCCTGCGCCAAATGGAACAGGATGAAGGCACCGTCGTCGAGGTCGCGCCGGACGATCGAGCGACCCTCGTCCGAAAGTCCGGCGATCTGCAGGGTCAGCCCGTACTGATCCGACCAGAACCACGGCACGGCGGCATGCGCCTCGCCGGCGCCCAGCATGTTCCTCGCGGCTAAGGCGCCCTGTTCCTGCGCGTTGCGCCAGGCCTCAAGCCGCACGCGCCGTCCGCCATAGACCGCGAGCGGGAACGAGCAGCAATCGCCGGCGGCGAAGATATCCGGGTCGGCGGTGCGCAGATGCGCGTCGACGGCGATGCCGTTGTCGATTGCCAGCCCCGCTTCGGCGGCAAGCGCCGTCACCGGCACGGCGCCGATGCCGATCACAGCGAGATCGGCGGCGATCGTCTGTCCGTCGGCCAGCGTGATGGCGACGTCCTTGCCGTCGTCGGCAATAGCGGCGATGCCCTGGCCGGTGCGGATCGCAACGCCCTCGGCCTCATGCGCCTTGTGGATGATCTCGGCAATCGCGGCCGGTACGCCGCGCCTCAGGATGCGTGGTTGCGCCTCGATGACCGTGACCGTGGCGCCGAGCTTGCGCGCCGAAGCGGCAAGCTCGAGGCCGATGAAGCCGCCGCCGATGATGGCGACGCGGTTTCCGGCGCTGAGATGGGCGCGGATAGCCAAAGCGTCGTTGAAAGTTCTCAGATAGACGCAGCGTGCGCCCAACCCCTGCATCGGCAACTTGCGCGGCACCGATCCGGTCGCCAGCAAAAGCTTTTCATATGGCAGGGAGGATCCGTCCGACAGCCGCACGAGATGCGCGGCGCGGTCGATCGCGACGGCCCGGACGGAGTGGATGTGCCGGATCGAGCGTTCGGCGAAGAGCTCGTCGCTGGCGATCGCCTTGATGGCCGGTGCCTCGCCGGTCATCGCTTCCTTCGACAGCGGCGGCCGCTCATAGGGCAGATGCGGCTCGTCGCCGACCAGCGTCACCGGCCCTTCGAAGCCGTGATCGCGCAGCGCAAGCGCGGCGCGGCCGCCGCATTCGCCTGCGCCGACGATCACCATTCCTCCCGTCATCGTCGTCACCCGACCTGAATGAGGACTTTTCCGGCGTCGACCTTGACCGGATAGGTCTTCAGGTTGACGCAGACCGGCGCGCCGCGGGCGTCGCCGGTCTTGTAGTTGAAGCGGCCATTGTGCTTGGGGCATTCGATGATGTCGTCCATCACCAGCCCGTCGGCGAG
>NZ_VFUA01000188.1 GCF_006440735.1 Mesorhizobium sp. B2-7-1
GCCCATTCCTCGCCGGGCTTGGCATGATGCTGCTTCGGGAAAGGCGGAACGGGATACCGGCGCGCGCCGGCCTGCATGGCGCCCGTCGCTTTTGCCTTCGGCTTGCGGCGGTCGGCGGCATCGACCTTGCGCTGAACGCTGCGCTGCCTGCGCGCGGTCTTCTGCGTGTCCGTCTTCTTGGCCGCGCCTGATTTCCGGGCCGCGTCGGATTTCGTTCGGCTGCTGATCGGCATGATGGTCTCCTTTGAAGGGACAACGCATGCCGGCAAAAAAAGTTGGCTTCGCGATACCCTGCCAACGGTTTTGTCGCACCCCATCCCAGGTATCGGAGATACATCAAAGTTAAATGCCAAGCCCCACTCCGCGGTGCTAACCATTGGCCATTGGGGGGACTCTCGAGGAGGAGTCCCATGGACGTTCGAACTTATATCGGCAACCTCTCAGCCGCATTGCTGCGCCGACGTGCTGCCGCACCACCGATCCCCGTCAGGGTGATCCGCGCCTCGCTCGCGGATGTGCCGGTCAGGCCGCGTCCCAGGCCACCGCATCGGCCGGCGCCGCCGATGCGGCCCGCGAGCAACATGTAACCTCAGCGCGGACTTGCCCGGCGGATGCAACCGACCGGCACAGTCATCGTTTACGGCCAACCCCCATTTTGTGGTGCATCATGAAATCATTGCGTTTGAACAGCCCGCTTTTCGTCCTCGCCGCCGCCATGGTCACGGCCGCGCCCTTTGTCGGCCTTGCCTTGCGCACGCGCGAATGGCTCGGATGGTGAGACGTCGATGAGCCGTTTCCTGCCACTCACCATCCGCTTCGTCAGCGGCGGCTCCATGGTGGTCACGACCGTCGCCGAGGCCAAGAAGGCACTTGCCGGCGCATGGAAAAACAAGGATGCGCCCGACTATCTCAAGGCGGTGCGACTGGTGGACGACGCGATCGCCGGCATTTGCCGGCCGGCGATCGCCTTTGCCGCCTTCAAGAAGGTCGCCACGCAGCAGGGCCTGCTGAAGCCTGCCCAGCCAAGCGCCGCGCTCACCATGCTGGACGACCTCTCGTCGCGCTCCAAGACGCCGCCCGGCTAGGCGCCGCAAACCACCTGTTCCATGCCGGCCTATCTCGGCTCGCGCCTCATGCTGAGATAGGTCGGATCGAACTCGGCGATCGCGACCAGGCGCTCCCAGTCGAGGATGGCGGGCTGGTGGCTCGTCCAGCTGATGACGTTCATGCGGCGCAGCGTGCCGATGACCCGGTTCATATGGACGACGGAAAGGCCGAGAACGTCGGCGAGCTCGGCCTGCGACAGCGGCAGATGGAAGCTCATGTCGCGGGTCTTCTTCACCACTTGCAGCCTGACGAACAGCTCGCATATCAGATGCGCGAGATGCGAGATTTTTGAGCGCCGGCCCATAGCCACGATCCATTCGCGGTGAATGGCGCCATCGACCAGCGTGTCCAGCCACAAAAGCCTCGTCAGATGCGGCGCCTGCTCGGTGATCATCTTGAGCTTGCCGTGCTCGGCGGCGAGCACATGGCAAGGCGAGAGCGCGATGATGCCATGGTCCATCGTCTTCAGCAGGAAGGCGTGCAGGTCGACGAAATCGCCGGCGACCTGCAGCGAGGTGAACTGGCGTCCGCCATCCTCCAGCACTTTGTAGCGGGCGGCGAGCCCATCGACGATGAGCGTGCTGTGGATCGGCCGCGTTCCCTCCGTGACGATGTCCTCGCCGGCCGCGATATATTTTTCGAGCGACATGGCGCCGGCGAGCAGCGCCTTTTCTTCTTCCGACAAGGCGTCGTGCTGACCGAGATTGAGGTAGAGCGATTCCAGCATCCGGCGTCCTCCATTCGCAACAGCTAACGCCGCAAGCCGGGGCTGGTTGCAGACGGGCGCGCGCCGCAAGGGGTCGGCGCGCCATGGATTTTCCGTCAGGAACAACCTCTTGGAACCATGATCGCGGCCAGGGATTGAACCTGCGAACCGCCCGGAATGCCTATCGATGGAACGCTACTATTTTGACCTCTACAATTCCGAGCACTGCCAGGTCGACGACCAGGGGCAGCTTTTCGCCAGCCGGGAGGGCGCCCGCTTGGAAGCGTTGCGCATCCTGCAGGACATTGCCATCGACGAGGCGCCGGGAGTCGAGCGGCTGAAGATCACCGTGAAGCTGCGCAACGCCGAAAAGGTGCAGATATTCGAGGCGTCGCTGACGTTGGACTCGGCCTGGAACTGAGGCCCAGCGTTGCATTTCGCGGAGGCAAGCATGTTCGCAGATTTTGAGGCGTTGGAGATCGACACCGGCGCAGCAACGATATTCGCCCGCCGCGCCGGCATCGGGCCCGGCCTGCTCCTGCTGCACGGTTTTCCGCAGACGCATCTGATGTGGCGCGAGGTGGCGCCAAGCCTGGCACGGGATTTCACAGTCGTCTGCGCCGATTTGCGAGGCTATGGGCAAAGCTCCTGCCCGCCATCGGCCACCGACCATGCGCCCTATGCCAAGCGGGCGATGGCGGCCGACATGGTCGTGCTGATGGAGACGCTCGGCTTTCGGCGCTTCATGGTCGCGGGTCATGATCGCGGCGGGCGCGTCGCCTACCGGCTGGCGCTCGACCATCCGGACCGCGTCGAGAAGCTCGCCGTGCTCGACATCATCGCCACGGCCGATGCCTGGGACCGGGCGGACGACCGGCTGGCGCTTGGCTACTGGCCGTGGTCGCTGCTGGCGCAGCCCGAGCCGCTGCCGGAGACGATGCTGGCGGCGGCCGCGGAAGCGGTGGTTGACAACGCGCTTTCCGGCTGGGGGTCCGCGCCCGGCGCGTTCCCGCCCGGCGTGCGGCAAGTTTACATCGATGCGCTGCGCGACCCGGCGCATATCCACGCCATTTGCGAAGAGTATCGCGCGGCGGCTGCGCTCGACCGCCGGCATGATCGCGAAGACCAAGCTGCGGGTCGTCGCATCGCCTGTCCGTTGCTGGCGCTGTGGAGCGAGCACGGCGCGCTCGCCGAATGGTATCGGGACGAAGACGGCCCGCTGGGCATATGGCGGGGCTGGGCCGACGATGCCAGCGGCGGAGCGATGCCCGGCGGTCACTTCTTTCCGGAGGAGTCGCCGATCGAAACGGCTGCTACGCTCGACGCCTTCTTTTCCGGAAGGTAGAAACAGCGCTTTCCGGGAGCCGGCCGGCACCCGGCCGCCCGGCTCACACCAACATCAGATAGAGCAGCGGCAAGGCCGTCAGGCCGACCGCCATTGCAATCAGCGTGGCGTGGCCGAGGCGCTCCGCGCGCCTGGCAATGTCGGCGACCTCGTCCTCGTCATTGATGCCATCGAGGAACGAGAGATCGGCACGGGTCGCACGGTCGTTGTCGTTGGCAGGCAGGCTTTCGGCGTCCTGCCGGGCGGATTTTGCAGAGATATAGGTCAAAACGTCGTCTCACTCCGAAGCCGGTTGAGCGGCCTTTTGTTGATGGATATTGGTGCCCGCCGGAATTACGCGCGGGGCGATCGGCGGGCACCAGGACGGCCGGCGATGGAGGGGGCTTTTCTCGACGGCCGCTCCCCAATTCGTGGAAAGCAGATTGGTTGCATAAGCCAGCCCAATGCTTTGGTCAGGTCGGACTTCAGTCTTATCCGGGTCACGAAATGTTTCAGCCGGAACATCGATTGCCGGCACCTGTTCCCCTTACTCAAGGAGGCCGAACGCGTCCTTGAGTTCATCCTGAAGAAAAAAATCCGAACCAACGGAGTTCGATATGCCCAATCAAGGCGGAACCCACGAACAGCACGTCAAGGCCGGCCAGCAGAGCCACAAGAACCGTGAAGACCAGCATCGCGGCAGCGGCCAGCAGCAGGCCGAGGACCGTAACATGGGTCAGCGCAGCGCCGGCCGGCATAGAGGCGGCAGCGGCAACTTCACCGAAGACCGCCAGCGTGCATCGGAAGCCGGCCGCAAGGGCGGCCAGCACTGAGTTTCAAATGGCGTCCGTGTCGTTTACGGACGCCATTTCTTTCTGCGGCGAGTTCCAGCCCTCGATGGAACATCTTCTCCCTCCTCCAGTTCACCTAGGACGGCCGCCGCAAACAGGCGACCACCGCAGGATGTTTCAATGGAGGCGCCAATGTCGCTGCATACGCTTCATCCCGAACGCGTCGACGAGACCCGCATGCAGGCCTATTCGACCTTCGGTCCCCTGCTGGTCCATGCGCTGACGCAACGGCTGGCCCGCTGCCAGGGCATGCGCGAACTGGACAAGGTGGAAAAGTTGCTGGTGCGCCTCATCGAGGAGACGGACGTTGCCGCTCCGCATGGCGAGGCGATGAAGGAGTTCGCGATCGAGCTCGTCGTCTCGACGCTGCGCAATGTGCGCGAGCATCCCGACGCCAAGCACGACCTGGAAGAGATCGACGAGCGGCGCACCGAAGGTCGCTCGGAAAATCCCGGCACGCTGGAAGAGCAATTGCAATCCGGGCTCGAGGACTCGTTTCCGGCCAGCGATCCACCGGCCGTGGTGTCGACCGCGATCACCGGCGGCTCGAAGGACATCATCGGCACAGACGAGGTGCTGCGCCGCAAGAGGGAAGCGCGCCGCGGCAGCCGACAGACTGAAACCTGAAGGAGGCCTGCAATGACACAGGCAAACGACAACATCCCGCATCGTCCGGGCGCGACCGACGCGCCACGGACAAGCAATCTGCCGACCACGGGCGGCGACGATCCCGATGTGCGCTTTCTGGCGGAGAACACCGATCTGTCGCCGAAGCAGGCGCGCGAGCTGATCCGCGAGCACGGCCATAATCGCGACAAGCTGCTCGAGATTGCGCGAACCATGAAGGCGGAGAGCTGAACGCCCCAATCACGGAGAAGAAAAATGCCACGTGGCGACAAATCGAAATACACCGGCAAGCAGGAACGCAAAGCCGACCATATCGCCGAAGGCTATGAGAAGCGCGGCGTGTCCGAGAAGGAAGCCGAGCGGCGCGCCTGGGCGACCGTCAACAAGGACGACGCCGGCGGCAAGGAGGAAGGCGGCTCCGGACGCGGCAAGCACACCGGCAATCCGGCCGCGCACAAGGGTGGCAGGATGGGCGGCAAGGCCTCCGGCGAGCGCTCCGCGGCGGACAGGTCGGCTTCGGCCAGGAAGGCGGCCGCGACGCGTAAGAGGAATGAGAGCCACGCGCATCATTGATGACTTCCCCTCTCCCCTTGTGGGAGAAAGTGGATCGGCGCGACTGCGCCGAGACGGATGAGGAGTATTCCAGCGGAGTGAGACGCTGGCGTTCCCTGGAACACCCCTCATCCGTCGCCTTCGGCGACACCTTCTCCCACAAGG
>NZ_VFUA01000189.1 GCF_006440735.1 Mesorhizobium sp. B2-7-1
GGGGCCTTCGTAGGGCGCTCCCCTCTCCGTCTCGGCTTCGCCGAGCCACCTCTCCCCACTGCGTGGGGCGAGGAACCGCTCTCAAGGCTGCCCGTGCCCCGACAGGATCTGCGCGGTGCCCCTGATAGCAACCCGGAACGCCTCGTCGAAGCTGACGCCGCGCACCTGCCAGCGATAGGTCCTGCCGCGATCGGCCAGCCGCCAGTCGGCGATCCAGCCGAGTTCCTTGTCGCTCCACACGATGCCGCCGGCGAGCGCCCGAGCCGCTCCCGTTTTTTTCGCGATCCTGTCGAGCCTTGCCATATCGGCCCCGGAAAGCGCCTTCTCACCGAGGCCGCCAAGCTGTCCGGCCTTGGGAAAGGTGATGCGCATCAGCAGCGGACCGGCGGCATTGGCGAAGGATTCGCGCATCGCGTTGCCCTGATCCTCATCCGCCGTAAGCATGAAATGCCGAGAACCCTGCTCGGCGGTCATGAAGACGGCGATGGGCGGGCGCTCGCCGAGCCAGGGCCTGCTGCCGAGCTGCGCCAGCAGCTTGTCGACGACGGCCGGCTTGTAGATGCAGGTCAGGTCGTGCGGCCTGTCATGCGTACCTTGCTCGTCATGGATCGGGATGCCTTCGAGCCGGTCGCGATAGCGGAAGGATTGCACGAAGTCGGCCGCCTTGTCGCGCAGCGCCAGCATTTCCGGCTTCTGCGTCAGGCGCTGGTCGCCCGAGACCTTGACCAGTACCTTGTCGAGGCAATCCTTGAAGCCAACCTGCCGGTTTACCTCGCCCGTGCCGGTGACGATCGCCTGCGCCTGGTACAGCTCCGCGGACGCCGCGGCGATGGCGGGGAGAGCGATGAGGCAGGCGGCGATCATGCCGATCGCCGCAGCCGCGAGGCGGGAAAATCCGGGCATGGCTTGCAGTCCGGTTCAAGATGCCCATTTTCTAGCACCGGGCGCGTGCGGTGGCCAAGATGGATTGCCGGCTAACCGAAGGAGCAGGGCATGACCTTGATCTGGTTCACATGACCTTCATCTGGTTCATCTACGCCGCCTGGCTGCTGCTGATTATTTATCTTACCGTTCAGGCGATTGGCGTGAAGCGCGATACCGAGCCGCATCTGCTGCAGAGCTTTGGGTTGATGTTTGCCATGATCGTCGCCTTCCTGCTGCCACGCCTGCCGCTGTTCGGCTTCGTCAACTTCGCCCCTGTGAACGCGCTGGTGAGCGGCATTGGCGCGGTGGTCGCCGTCGCCGGCATGGCGCTCCTGGTCTGGGCGCGGCAAATTCTCGGCCGCAACTGGAGCCAGACCGTCTCGGCCAAGCAGGAGCACGAGCTGGTGAGGTCCGGTCCGTACCGCGGCCTGCGCCATCCCATGTACACGGGCGGCCTGCTCGCATGCCTGGGCTCGGCGATCGTGGTGGGCGGCCCGTTCGTTTTTCTGTTCGTCCTGCTCGGGGCGATTTTCATCTGGCGGGTCGGCGCCGAGGATCGGCTGCTGGAGCGGCAATTTCCCGATGAATTCCCCGAATATGCGCGCCGCACGAACGCGCTCATCCCATTCGTCTGGTAGACTGCTCGCCGCGAAAGACGCTGCCTTATCCTTGGCACTCGACAATTGACGTTGGCCCGGTCGCCGCTTAGCACTTCTCCTCCCGCAGGCGCGGGGGAGGATTCTCTCATTATGGATTTTGGCGGAGGCGACGAGATCCGCTTCGAGCGGCTGGGCAAGGCCGGCGTGGTCACGTTGACCCGGCCGAAGGCGCTCAACGCCGTCACGCACAATATGGTCAAGGCGCTCGGCAGGGCGCTCGACGCCTGGGAGCAGGATCCGGGCATTGGCGTCGTCGTCGTCAAGGCCGAGGGCAGGGCGTTTTCCGCCGGTGGCGATATCCTGCACATCTACGAGGCCGGCCGGGCCGGCAGGCCACCCGTCGACTTCTTCGCCGACGAATACCGGCTCAACGCCCGCATCGCGCGCTTCAAGAAACCCTATGTGGCGCTGATCGACGGCATCGTCATGGGCGGCGGCGTCGGCATCTCCTTCCATGGCTCGCACCGGGTGCTGACCGAAAACGCGCAGTTCGCCATGCCGGAGGTCGGCATCGGCTTCTTCCCCGATGTCGGCGCCAGCCATTTGCTGCCGGATCTGGGCGGCTCTTTCGGCATGTATCTCGGGCTGACGGGCAATCGCATCCGCCATGGCGACGCGCTGTGGTCGGGGCTGGCCACCCACACCATCAAGGCCGAAGACCAGGCAGGCCTGCTCGACGAGCTGGCGACGAGCGGCGATGCCAATGCGGAGCTGCGCGATTTCTTCGTGCCGGCCAAACGCGAGACGGAGCGGCAGGACCTGGAAGCGATTGCTCGACACTTCTCGCAGCCTTCGCTCGCCGACATTGTCGCCAGCCTGGAGCGGGCAGCGGCCAAAGATGCTTTTGCCGCAAAGACGCTGGCGACGCTGAAGACCCGCTCGCCGACCAGCCTCAACGTCGCCTGGCGCCAGGTCAGCGCGGGATCGACGCTGTCGATGGACGAATGCATGAGGATGGAGTTCCGGATCCTGAACCGGATGCTCGCCGGCCATGATTTCTATGAAGGCATCCGCGCCGCCATCATCGAGAAGGGCTCGACGCCGAAGTGGCGCCCGGCCGGGCTGGATGAGATCGGCACGGCCGATATCGATGCTTATTTCGCGCCGCTCGGGGACAAGGAACTCACCCTGTGAGCGAGGTCACCTCCAGGCGCGTGGTGCTGCAGCCCTCGACCACCGAGGTCATCTTCGCCTGGTTCCAGCGCGTCATCGCCGGCTATTGCCTGTTGTTCGGCATTCTCTACTGGATCCGCCTGATCGGCATCTATCCGGGCGAACTGTGGCGCTTCGACCTGATGCCGGTGCACTGGCAGGTGGCGGCGGCGACGCTGGCCGTCTTCTTTCCCTTCGCCGCGGCAGGCCTGTGGATGCTGGCGTCCTGGGGGCCGGTGATCTGGTTCATCTGCGCGGTGACCGAGACGGTGATGTATGCCGGTTTCCCCGACCTGTTCGGCCACCGCATGCTGATCGTGATCTCGCATGCCTGCGTGGCCTTGCTCTACATCGTCTTTCGCGTCACCATCTGGCTGCAGAAGCGCCAGCTTCGCCAATGAGCATGATGCCGAAAAGTGTGAAGCGGCTTTCGGACGACATCATGCTCCACTCATGGAGCCGGCCGAGGACGGGCCTCCCGGGCCAATTTCCGAGCCCGGTTTCCTCCAAAATCCATTGCCTAAATCTTTAGGTTAATTGTTCTTGCTCGGGTGACCGATCGTTAAGCGTCTTCCGAAACCTCTTACCGGTAAGCTCTTGTTAGCCCTGGCGTTTAAGTCGAATTTTATGAGTATTCGATAGTGTCGCGATCAAGGTGAAAAACAAAAAATCACCAGGCGACAAACGAGAGGCAAAGACAATGATCAATTCGCGTCCGGCGGCGAAGACCGCAAACGTATCCGACGATCGCCGCGAGGCTATCCGCTCGCTATACATGGAATCGCTGCAGCTGGTGGAGCGTCTGCACCGCCGTCTGCTTGACGTGATCAAGGACGAGTTCGACCGCAACGGCCGTTCCGACATCAACGCCATCCAGGCGCTGCTGCTCTTCAACATCGGCAATTCGGAGCTGACCGCCGGCGAGCTGCGCTCGCGTGGCTACTATCTCGGCTCGAACGTGTCCTACAATCTGAAGAAGCTGGTCGACCTCGGCTTCATCAACCACCAGCGCTCGCGCATCGACCGCCGTTCGGTCCGCGTCTCGCTGACGCCGAAGGGCAACGAGGTGGCCGACGTCGTCGCCGGCCTCTATGAGCGCCATGTCGGCTCGATCGAGGCGGTCGGCGGCATCAACACCGACGAGTTCAAGCAGATGAACCGCGCGCTGCAGCGTCTTGACCGCTTCTGGAACGACACGATCGCGTATCGGATGTGAGTCGACACCAAGGTTCAAGCCGCGCCTAAGAAGCGCGGCCGGGGGAAAGCGATAAAGGGCCGGTGCTCAACGCGCCGGTCCCGCGCTGACACGATCTGCCTTCAGACGGGCTTTTCGTTCTCATTGGTGGGCAGCGTAATCGCTGTACTTATGCAAAAATTCGCGGGCAATCCGGTCAGCCAGACAAAGCTCTGTGATTTTGGAACCGCCTATGAGCCATTTGGCAAACCCTGCCTTCTCGGATCTACCAGGATGGCTCAGGCTCCTAGATCGAAACCGATAGAGGTCCTTAGCGTGCTCTACAGTCTCAGGTTTGAGCTTGAGAATGCTTGCTATGGCATCGATGGACGGAAGCATGTTGGTCAAAGCAATCTCTCGCAGGCGAGTTGAGGCGTCTCTGATTGCCTGAGGTTTGTCAGCGCGTTTAAGGAGACCGTTCGCAAAATCAGCAGCGAACCTGCGCTCCTCTTCCCTGATTTTGTCGCCGCGCTCCCGTCGTATTTTGCTCATTACCCCATTTACAATGGCCTCGATGCTCAAAACATAGTGCTGGAGGACAGAGCGCTCCAAAGGCTTAGAGCCAACGGTTGCCTGGAGCTGCCAAGCTGACAACAGGTGCACGTAGGCATTATTCGCCGTTTCGTCCGTTTCCAACGTCTTCGCGAGTTGGGCAGCCAAAGACAGCTCAGCATTCCCCAGATCGATTGGGTCGTCGAATAGTATTATTCCCGAACTCTGGGACCATCCAATATATTCCTCCTTTTGATCAGCACGCTTATATTTCCGAAACTCAGCAAAATAAGCACCATCCTTCACTACCAAATTCAGACTTGCAACAAGTCGATCAGCTATATCTTGAGCACCCTTGAGTGCTTCGTCTTCATCGGAAGCCTCAAAGTCTATAAGCAGTTTATATCGGCACTCAACCTCGTCTCGCGGTGGATAGCGCACCACCGTCAAATCACGGTTCGAACTCAGCTTCATATTCAAAGCAGAAGCGCGGCGACCTTTCATATGCTGAAATTCTGCATTGTCCAAAGGAGCCAGAACAACGTTTTTCTGTATCTGCACGGCGCGCTTGGGAAGGTGAATGCCACCAAAGGCCCACCACGTTTTCCAGAGATGTTTGGTAGTCATAGTCTTAGCCACTGGGAAACTCAGCAATGAATAAGGTTGCGTTTCTTTGAACACGATACCGATTTGGAAGAAAGTCGCGTCGCATATTTTCGGTCGTGTTAGCCGATTTCCTCCACAATTCCCTGAGGTAGAGCGTCAAAACAGGT
>NZ_VFUA01000019.1 GCF_006440735.1 Mesorhizobium sp. B2-7-1
GGCGGATGGCTTCGCGCTGTCAGGCTTCGTCGCCTCCGGTTGCTGTGCTTCCGCCACTGGTTTGGTGGTTTCGGCGATCGGCTTCGGTGTCAGGCGGCCTCTATTTCAGCGGCGTTCTGGCGCCCGCGCCGGTGACGGAAACATCCAAGCCGCTGACACCGAAGCCGATCGCCGAAACCACCAAACCAGTGGCGGAAGCACAGCAACCGGAGGCGCCGAAGCCTGACAGCGCGAAGCCATCCGCCCAACCCGATGCGGAGGCCAAGACGCCCGTCGAGCAGCCGACGCCGCCAGCCACCCAGCCGGAGAGCGAGGCCAAAAGCCAGACGCCTGAGGTCGAGACCAAACCCGTGCAACCTCCGGCCCAACAGTCGCCGACGCCCGCGCCGGCTCCCGCACCAACGGCCGCCGAAAGCCAGACGCCGCCAAGCGAGCCGGCGGTCAAGACGCCGGAACCGAGCCAGGCTGCTGAGAACAAGCCGACGCAGGAGGCAAATCCGCCAGCGGTCAAGCCGGGCGTAAAAGACCTCGTGGACATGCTGTCCAAGCTGCCCAAGCCGACGGCTTCCTCGCCCCCGGCTTCGCAAAGCCAGGCATCGACGCAGCCGACCCCACCACCGGCCGAGCCGAAGGCGCAGACCCCGACAGCCAGCCAGCCGGAAACGCCGACCGCGCCGGCACAACCAACGCAACAAGCGCAGACACCGGCGGCCAAGCAGCCCGACACCGACGTCGCCATCAATGTGCCGAAGCCGGCGCTTCCGTCACTGGAAGAAGACACGGCCAAGTGGAACGACCAGCGCTCCTGGGTGCGCAATTTCAGCGGCGGCAATTGCTTCTACGCGAACGTGACATCGGGACCCGGAGCCGCCCCGACGATCGAGGGATACGGAACGGCGGTCCAGCCCTTCGAGCAATTGCTCAACGATTTCCAGACGCGGTTTCATATCGAGCCGGACATCAGCGTGCGCCTCATCGCCCTGTCCCAGTGCGGCGTGCCCACTTTCCTTCGCTTCCTCGACCGTAGCTCGGCCGCGAAGCCGCAGCTTGTGCTGGACCGGACATCGATCCCGGACGGCTCGCCGGTCAGCGGCGCGCTGTATACGGGCGGCGGGCTCGTTTCGAACATCATGCTGATCGACCACAAGGGCGTCGCCTTCAACCTCGACGACCGCATGGTGCCGCAGACCGACAAGGTAACCTTCAACATCCCGATCGGCCTCGCCGCCGCGGACAAGGCGGCCGGCAAGGCCGTGCCGCAGATCATGCTGGTGATCACCGGGCCGAAGGACATCCAGGCAGCGATGTTCTCCAGGCCGACGCCGGCCTCGGAGCTTTTGCCCAGGATCCTCGAGGAGATCGAGGCCGACGGGTCGCAGTTTTCCGCCACGGCCACCTATTTCCGGCTTGGCGGATAGCATGAACGCCGATGGATTCTTGCCGCTCGCGTTCCTTTTGCCAGTCCTCGCCACGCAAGCAGCGTAGCCGGCTCCGATTGCCGTTACCGGGCCGCATGACGCTCGCAGCGCTGCTTGGCGCGGCGCTGCTCTCGATCCTTTCGCCCGGCAAGGCGCATGCCGAATTCACCGTCTGCAACCAGACGCTCGACGTCGTCAATCTCGCGGTCGGACAGAAGGTCGACAATGCCGACCAGACGGACGGCTGGTGGACGATCGGCGCCAACCAGTGCGTCAACGTCATCCGCGAGGAGCTGACCAACCGCTACATCTATCTCTACGCGACGGACGTCTTCGGCCACGCGATCCTCAACGGATCGACCGAGATGTGCGTCGACCGGCGGCGCTTCTCGATCCGCGGCATCGAAGAGTGCTGGCAGCGCGGCCATATCGCGGCGCGCTTCGTCGAGGTCGACACGCTTGAGCAGGTGCGCTGGACCTATTTCCTGACCGGAAACAGCCCGTGACGCACTCGATCGACACGAGCTTCAAGGCAAAGAAGCAGGCGCGCCTGGCAGATCGCCGGCGCAAGCTCTGGCGCCGGGCTCTTGCCGGCCTTGCCGCGCTCGCCGTCGTCGCTCTGGCCACCGGCTTCTACCTGACCAGGGACTACTGGTCGTTCGGCGACGAGGATGAAGAGCTGCATCCGGTCGAGGGCATGGAAGACATGCCGCCCGACGCCTCAGTCTATGTGCCGGCGATCATCGATCTCGCCGGCGATCCGATGTGGATCACGCTGGCGCCCGATGCCGACACCGCGACCAAGGGCAAGACCGTCGCGCGCCCGGCAGAACTCGACAGTTCGGGGGCTTCGCCGCAGATCGAAATCCTCTCCGACGTGATGCTGAGCGCCAGCGAAAAGTTCATGACGACGATCCCGTCGACACAGGAGGATTTCGCCTTCTTCCAGGCGCAGCGCCAGGCCGCCCCCAAGCCTTCGGCAACGCCCGAGGACCAGCAACCGGCGCCGGCCGCTCCGGCCGCGGCGCCGAACGACCAACAGGGCGATCCGCAAGGCGATCTGGAAAACGACCTGCAGGCGGCGCCGGACGAGAGCGACGCCGGCTCGGCGCCCAAGGCCGACGCCGACGACCCCGAGGCCGGATGGGGCGAGACCATCGACCAGGGCGAAGCAGCACTCCCGGCTTTCAAGAAAACCGCGATCGAGAACAACACGACCGTTGCGACCGTCATCAGCGAATATCAACGCTTCGAGGCGACCGAGGACACTTTCGTGAAGATCCTGAACGACCGCAGCCTGGACAGCGTGGCGCTCGACGCGCATTTCTCCGCCGACGACGCGAAGCTCGCGGGCGAGGCGCTGAAGGCGCTGTTCAACCGCGACGGGCTGGAGGCCGGCTTCGTCGTGGCCATGCGCGGGTTCCGGCCGAACCGCGAGACGACGACCATGTCGCTGATGCAGGTCTCCGTCTATGCGAGGAACGTCTATGTCGGCACGCTGACGCGCAATGCGGCCGGAGCCTTCGTGTCGGGCGTCGACCCCTGGGTGCGCGAGGACCTGTTCAACTACTCCGGTGCCTCCGACCAGGGCGGGCCGAAGCGTCAGTACCGCCTGCTCGACGCGATCTATTCGACGGCGGCGCGCAACAAGGTGCCGACCAGCGTCATCGGCGAGGCGATCATGTATCTGTCGCGAGGGCAAGACCTCGACGCCTTCGCCAGCGAGGACCAGCGCCTGGTGCTGATCTATTCGCAGACGCCGCGCGGCCAGGGCGAGATTTCCGGGCGTGTGCTCTATGTCGGCGTCCAGGGCACGGACAAGAGCCTCGACTGTTTCGTCTTCCAGCAGAGCGACGGCCAGTACGCCTGTGTGACCGGCGACGACCAGGTCCGCTCGCTGAGCGTCACCAACGGCATGGTCACGCCGGTCGCCGGGGTGATGACCTCGACCTTCGGCCCGCGCAAGCATCCGATCCTGGGCACGGTCCGGATCCACAAGGGCGTCGACTGGGCGGCGCCGGTCGGCACGCCGGTGATGGCCGCCTTCGACGGCGAAATCTCGTTCCAGGGCGATGGCGGCAGCTACGGCAATCTGGTGAAGATCACGCATGCCAACGGCCGCGAGACGCGTTACGCGCATATGCAGAAATTCGCCATCGCCAGCGGCGTCGGCACCAAGGTGAAGGCCGGCGACGTCATCGGCTATATCGGCACCACGGGGCTTTCGACCGGCCCGCATCTGCATTTCGAGCTCTACCAGAATGGCGAGGCGATCGATCCGCTGGGGACGGTCACCACGGTGGCCACGGCCGTTGCCGTCAGTTCCGGCGGCTCCGGCGACGCCGCGGTCGAGACGCTGACCGACCGGATCGTGCATGTCGAAAGCGGCGGCAGCTCCCGCGCCAAGAACCCGCTTTCCTCGGCAACCGGCGCCGGCCAGTTCATCTCCAAGACCTGGATCCGGATGATGAACACCTATCGGCCCGACCTTGCCCGCTCGCTATCGACCGCCGACCTGCTGGCGCTTCGCTACGACGCGACACTGTCGCGCGAAATGGTGCGCAACCTCGCGCGCGAAGGTGAAGCCTATCTGCGAGCCCGCGGCCACCAGATTACCGCCGGCCGCCTCTATCTTTGCCATTTCCTCGGCATGGAAGGCGCGCATCAGGTGCTGGCGGCGCCGGGTTCGTCGCAGCTGAGCGCGGTTCTGGGATCGGCGGTGATCCAGGCCAATCCGTTCCTGACCGGCAAGACCGCGAGCTACGTCGTCGACTGGGCCGAGCGGAAGATGGGACAGAAAGCGCCGCGCGTGACGACCGATCAGGACCAGCCGACGACGACAACCACCGAAGTCCGGCAGACGTCGCCGGAATTCGAAAAATACAAGCAGGCGATCACCACGCTGATAGGCTCCATCCAGGACACGCTCGAGCCCGGTTAGCCGGTTCACCAAACCCTGCGTTTTTGGATGAGCCGATTGGTTTTCAGGCCGGCGACTGGTATATTAGCGGATGTTCACGGAGGAAATTCGGGCCTCTCGTGAACCAAATCTGTGGTCGAGATCACAGACACCCAAGACACGATTTTGGCAGAAGCGACGCTGTCGCTTACGAAATTCAGCATGCGCAGACATCGATAACGCGCCCCGAGGGGCGGAGGGTTGATCCATGAAGGCGTTCGCCATCCTTTTGGGCGGGTTGATCCTGCTTTTCCATGCCGCGTTCGGCGCCGAGGCCGCCACGCCCGACAGCAAGCGTGTCGCGCTGGTCGTCGGCAACAGCAAATATGTCAATGCCGTCACTTTGCCCAACCCAGCCAACGATGCCCACCTCATCGCGTCCACGCTGCGCAATGCCGGCTTCGAGGTGATCGAAGGCGTCGACCAGGACAATGCGGGCATGCACGGCCTGATCAGCAAGTTCACCGAGGAGTCCTACAATGCCGACCTCGCCGTCATCTTCTATGCCGGGCACGGCATGCAGGTCGACGGCAAGAACTACCTCATCCCGATCGATGCCGAGCTGACATCGCCGGCCTATCTCAAGACCCGCACGGTCCAGATCGACGAGTTCATGGCGGCGCTGCCGGCCGATCCAGCTGTCGGCATCATCATCCTCGACGCCTGCCGCGACAATCCGCTGGCACGCACGCTGGCCGCCGCGCTGCCGAAGAGCCGCTCGCTCGGTGCCGGCCTGGCGCCGGTCGATGCAAAGGCCGACGGTATGGGCACGGGCGGCGTCCTGATCGCCTATGCGACCGACCCCGGCGCCATCGCTTTCGACGGCAATGGCGTCGATAGCCCCTATTCGCTGGCATTGGCCAAGCACCTGACCGAACCGGGCGTCGAGATCCAGAGCGCGTTGACGCGGGTGCGCGGCGAGGTGACGGAAGCCACTCAAGGGAGGCAGCGGCCGTGGCACAATGCCTCGCTGGGGCGCGAGGTGTTCCTCGGCAAGCCATTGGCACAAACAGCCTCGCCCGCCGCGACGCCGGCCGACGGAGCCCAGGCGACGGCGTCGCCTGCCCCCGTGGCCAGCGAGGCGCCATCCTGGGAGGTCGAGCAGCGGCTTTGGGACGAGGCTTCGAAAAAGAACGCCATACCCTATTACGAGGCCTATCTCGACCAGTTCCCGAACGGCCGTTTCGCCACGGTGGCGAAGCTCAACACCGACCAGTTGAAGGATCCGGCCGCGGGCAAGCAGGTCGCGGCGCTCGGCGCGGACGATGCAAATGCCAATCCAGGCTCGGCCGTTCGCACTTCGGTCGGCATCACCGACGAGATGAGAAAGACGCAAGGCACCGAGCTCACGGAAAGCGCCATCGGGCTCGACCGCGACAGCCGTATCGACCTGCAATTGCGCGTCGAAGCGCTGGGCAACGAGCTCGGCCAGGTCGACGGCAATATCGGCCCGCGGACGCGCCAGGCGATCGGCATCTGGCAAGACAAGAACGGCCTGCCGTCAACCACCTATCTGACCCGCGAACAGCTGGCGTTGCTGGTGGCCCAGACCGACCCGATGATGGATGCCGTGCGCACCAAGAACGCCGCCGACCAGGCGCGCACCGCGCCACCCAAGAAACAGGTCGTGCAGAAGACCCGCACGCTGAAGCCGGTGGCGCAGCAAAAGCCGCGCCGGAAACAGACGCAGGTCGTTCAGCGCAGGCGCAACAGCGAGACCGTGGTTCGCGAAGACGCTCCACCCCCGAGAGACAACAACGACTTCCTGACCAAGGCATTGATCTTCGGCACCGGCATTGCGGTGGGCGGCGCTCTCAAGAACTGATTGTGGATGGGAGCCCGGCCTGTCTGCAGGACTCCCATCGACGGTTCGGCGCCGGCGGCCTATTCCGTCCTGATCCGCATTTCCACCCGGCGATTGACCGGGTCGTAGGGATTGGAGACGCGGGGGTGCGACTTGCCGAGGCCGATCGCTTCGAGCCGCGCCGATACAACGCCGTTGGCTTCGAGGAAGGCAGCCACCGATTGCGCCCTTCGCTGCGACAGGTCCTGGTTGTAGCGATCCGTGCCGGTCGCATCGGTGTGGCCCTCTACGACGAAGCTGAACGTGCTCAGCCTATTGTCCTTCAGCGCCTTGGCGAACTCGTCCAGTTCCGAGCGCGCGGTCTGGTCGAGCTGGGCCGAATCCAGGGCGAAGTTGATCATCATGTCGAGGCCGGCCTTCTGGGGGGCCTCGTTCTTCTCGGCCTTGCTCTTGCACTCTTCCTCGGTGCCGACGCAGATGCCGCGTGAGGCGCCAAGATTTTGGCCGGCGAAGAATTTTACGATGTCTTCCGATTTCTGAAGCGGATCGGCGTAGACGTGCGTTGAAAAAAGCACGGCCGCCAATGCCAAGGCTGAGCTGCCCCACCGCATGACCGTCACTCCTGTTTGACCTGAGCGGGTTTTCGCTGGCGCGGACTATATCAAATCTCGAAACGATTGTCTGTGAACAAGCGCACGTTGCCAATGGCCGCCGCCTGCTAAAGGTTAAGGATTGACCGGCGTTCAGCCGCGGGTTTCAGTGCTATTTGTGCCGGTGCTCGGGGTGTGGCAGCCATGGCCAATGAACTCGGATACAGAACGGCGAGAGATCTGTTTCTTGCCTGTCCCGCGATTGCCCGGGACATGAAATCGCTGGCCGCCGCCCAACCCCCGCTGGAATTCTGCCGTGCTTTGCTCGCCGGACGCGTGCCGGAGGAAGCCGTCACGTTCTGCGCCTACCTCCTGCCCGAGCGCGCCGCGGTCTGGTGGGGGCATGAATGCCTGAGCAATCTCGCCGAGCTCCTTGCCGAAAGGGATCTCGAACTGCTGGCGCTCGTCAATGACTGGGTGGGCGAGCCCGGCAATCCTCGCCATCGAGCGGCGCTCGCCAGTGCCGTCGATCCCTCGCCCGCAACGCCGGCTGCATGGATCGCTCTGTCCGCGGCGTGGCGTGACCCGGCCTTCGACATGCTTTCGACCGGATTTCCCGCCGCTCACGCCGTCAACGCCGGGATTCTGGCGGGGCTGGCGCGCGTCTCGACCGCCGACCGCTTTGGCGTGCTTTCCGCCTTCGTCGAGATGGGCATCCAGATCGTGGAGATGGAAGCGCAGCGGCAATCGGTCGACGCGTATTAGGGCTTGCGCCGGACAAGCCTCTGAAAGCCGCAATTCCAAATAGGAAGCCGCTTCCCACTCTCTCGGGATGCTCTAATCCAGGATCATTTGCAGCCGCCTTGCGCCCATCTGGCCAAAGCGACCTTGAAGCGGGTGCCGAGCGGATGCTGCAGGCGCAGCACGGAAACGTCGTTGGCGGCGAAATTCTTCGCCTGCTCGCAAAGGCGCGTCTCGTTCCACTCGTGACAGCCGTCGCAGTGTTTGCCTTGCCAGACCGACTTGTCGAGGCCTTCGACCGGGCTGAAAAGCGGTTCGCTCTTGATCAACTGGGCTATGCTCTTGCCGTCGATCGCCGGGTCGCCGAACTTGACCGGGCGATCGAAAAGGATCGGCCCGTCCGTCGCGAGCTTCGGGATCTTTTCGCGCAGCGCATTGAGGGCAAGCTGGTCGTCGGCCTGGCCGGACGCCGCGCCGGTGTTGCGCGTCTCGGAACCCGCTTCGGCCTGCGGCGCGCTCGCGTCGCCGACGATCAGCGGCGCGTTGAGGTCGACCTTGTGCAGCACCACCTCGGTGGTCAGCGAGACGTTGATCCAGGGGCGCTGCTTGCCAGCGGTCGTCTTGAAGACGTCGCTGGTCACCCTGTTCATCGCTTCGGTGATGGAGACGTTGGATTCGCCGATATGCTGGAGCAGCGCCGTGGTGAAAGGCGAGTGGTCGCCCGACCCGTCATAGGCTAGCTGGTTCGGGCTGGCGGCAAAGGCGACCAGCGTGCCGGCGCCGCCATTCTCGATCGGAATCTCGGCAAGGCCGCTGCTTGCGCCTTTTATGCCCGCGCTCTTTGCCAGCACGTCCGCAAGCGGATTGTCCCGGCACGCATCTAGGAAAACGAGCCTTATGCTGGTCTCGCGCGACATCTGGCGCAGGACGAAATCGACGGAGACGGCTTCAAAATCGAGCGACGTCTCGTCCTCGAGCGCGGCGTCGACCGGAAGCAGATAGTTCTTGCCGGAGACCTGCAGGCCATGGCCGGCATAGAAGAAAAGCGCGATGTCGGCACCGCGCACCTGCTTGGCGAACTGCGCGACCGTAACCTGCGTCTGCTGCTTGGTGAGGTCGAAGCCGGAGACCACCTCGAAGCCGAGGTCCTTGAGCCGCTCGGCCATGGCCTGCGCATCCCGTGCCGGATTGGCGAGCGGCGCCGCGTGCTGATATTGCGAATTGCCGAGGATCAGCGCGACCCGCCGCTCGGCGCTCGCGGCCGTCAACGTCAAAAGCAGCGCAAGCGCCGTGAATACCGCGGCGCGAAGCATGCCACCGAAAAAGGCGGTCGGGGCGAAACTCACCGCCACCTCAGTTGGCGAGCTTGCTTGCGGAGAATTCGATCCGCCGGTTCAGCGCCTTGTTCTTGGGCGTATCGTTGGCGGCGACCGGCTTGTCCTCGCCATAGCCGGCGGAGCTGATCTGGGTGCGCGGGACGCCGTCGGCCACCAGCGCGTCGGCGACCGCCTGGGCGCGCCGTTCGGAAAGCGTCTTGTTCGCCTCGGGCGATCCGTCGGAATCGGTGTAGCCTGAGACCTCGACCTTGAGTGTCGGGCATTTGCCGACGACGCCCTCGACCTCCGCCAGCAACGGGCGGCTCTTGGTGTCCAGCCTGGCGCTCGCCTGTCGGAAATAGATGGCGCCGGTGCGCGAGAGCACAGCAAACCTGTCGAGGCACTCCTCGTCGCTGAAATTGGCCTTCGCCGCATCGGTTGTGACAGGACCGACCTCGGCAGTCGAGGTCGCAACGGCCTGCACGGCGGCCGGCTTGCCGCCATCGGCGTTGAAGACGAAATCGAACGACACTGAAGCGGTCGGCACGATGTTGGTGACATTTGCGGCCTGCTGCAGCTTGTCGATGTTGGGCAGAAGGCCGAAATCCTCGACATGGACGGCGACGGGCGCCTCCGAAGCGACGGAAACCTGGGTATCGCTGATCATGGTGACGACGACGCTAGCCTCCAAATCCTTGCTGACGCCATGCAGGCTGAGATGGAACGGCAAGGTCGTCTTCACCCGGCGCTTGGTCGGCAGGTCGGCGAACGCGGCGGGGTCCACCTTCGCCGTCACCTCGGCCGTGGGATAGGTGAATGTCTCGAAGAACAGGAAGCGCATGCGGACATTGCGCAAGTCGACGCCGGTGTCGACGGAATTGAGGTCGAAGCTGATCTTCGCATCGCCTGCTGAACTCAACGATCCGGTGATGTTCCTGATCTTGTTGGTCTCGACGATCGTGTTCTTCTTGACCGACTGGTAGGTGAATACCGAGGCGGACGGGTCGAGCGTCCAATTGGGCGCGGCGCTGGCTGCCTGCGACCAGAAGACCAGAAGCGTGCCAACGACAAAGCCAAAAGCCGCGGCCCTAGTCCGCGCTTTTTGCCACAATGCAACGACTTCGAACATGGAACGCCCCCGCCAGGACAACCCGATCTCGATACCGGCACGTGGCGGGAGCATAGAGCACTTGGCCCTGCTTGGCGAGCGATTACGGCGGGCTCGATAAATGACCCGCCGCAGCTAGCGAGTGCTCATCCCCAACCGCCGCCTCCGCCTCCGCCGCTGCCCCCGTTACCTCCGCTGCCGCCTCCTCCGCCCAATGGCGCAATGACCGGCGCGGTTTCGGTCTGAACGGGAGTGATCTGTGTCTTGGCGGTGACCTTCTTGCGTTGGACGACTTTTGGCGCGGTCGTCGTGCGAACGACCTTCGTCCTGTGCTTCGCCGTTGGAGCCGACTCGATCCTGGGCGTCACGGTCGTACACCCGGCGACCGCGAGAACACCCGATAGGATGGTTGCGACGATTGCGTGTTTCGATGCCCAGCCCACCACATTGCCTCCTTGTGATCAGAACAAGTCCCGGCGCGGATTGGCTTGTTCCCAGACCGCCCTGGCCGTCTTGACCAGCTGATCGTCCAACGAGCCGTCCGCCGAAATCTTCGATTTGAGTTCCCCACGCATCTGTTTCAGAGCCGCAGTCTTTGCCTTCGCCCCGAATTTCGCCAGCGTCGCCTTTGCGTCCGGAATCTCATTGCGTAGATCGAGCGCCGCCGCGAAAGCGAGATAGCGCGCGGCCACGGCCTGATCGGCCTTGTCGCCTCTTTGCATCTCCAGCGCCGCGCGATCATACGCAGCCGACTGATCGCCGCGGTCGGTCGCCAGCTCGAACAGCTTTTGCGCTTCAGCCAAATCCTGCTGCACGCCAACCCCATCTCGGTACATGCGTGCAAGGCTGCCGGGGGCATAGGGCTGGCCGAGATCCATCGACTTCTGGAACAGCGAGAGCGCGGTCTTGGGGTCCTTCTCGACCCCTGTGCCGACGAGGTAGTTGCGGCCGAGCAGGTTCATCGAATACATGTCCTGCCGCTCGACGCCCGCCTTGAGGAAGGCCACGGCGCGCACCGGATCGGCAGGCACGCCGTTACGACCTTCCGTGAAGATCGCGGCAAGATCGTTCATGGCATAGGTATGGCCCATCGCCGCCGCCTTGAGCAGCAGGTCAAGCCCCTTGCCGGTATCGCGGTCGACGCCGTAGCCGTTGAACAAGGCCCGGCCCCATGAGGTCATGCCATAGGGGTCGCCCTTCTCGGACGCCGCGGCATAGAAAGTGTTGGCCTGCTTGCGGTTGGCGGGCATGCCCGTGCCGGTGGCGTTGAGGTAGCCGAGCTCGAACACCGCGCGGACATGTCCCTTGTCGGCGGCCGCCTCGATCGCTTTCTTGGCTTCCTCGACCTTGCCGGCCGCCAGCAGCGCGCGCCCGAGCTCGTAGTGGAAGCGCGCGACATCGGGATAGGCCTTCACCGCCGCCCGGCAGGCCTCCACCGCGCCGGCGGCGATCTCGTTCGGCAACAGGCCGGGGACGACACCCTGAAGGTCCAAAGGTTCGCCTGCCTGCGTGTCGCAGGGGTCGACGCTTGGCGACAGCTTCATCGTCGCCGGCTTTGACGGCGTGTTGTCGGCCCTGATTTCGACGCCGACTATCAATGGCTGGACCGTGCCTATCTGGGGTTCGTAACGCAGTTTGTCGACTTCATCGGCCATCAGGCTCGATTGCGGCGACAGGGTTCGATCCGGCAGCGACAGTGTCCCGGTTGCCGGATAGCTCGCAAGCTTCACGCTTACGGCCGGGTCCTTGGTCGGGAAATCCAGCTTCAGCGGCACGGGGCCGACACCGACGGGAACCTTGAGGTCGCGGTTCTCGATCGCCTCGGCGGCGCCGGCGATATGGATGCCACGCTCCACCACCTCCTGCTTCTGCTCGGACTCCAGCGAGGCGACGAGCTGCTTGCCCGCGGCGCCCTCGCCGTTCTTGACCCGGAACACCAGTATGCCCTGCGAGCCGCCGCCCCATTCGTCATGCGTGGTGTAGGCCAGCATATCGACCTGGTCCTCGGCGTCGGCCCCCTTCGGCACGTCCATCGCGAGCCGTGGCAGATCCTTGCCCTCTATCGGCTCGCCCGTCGCGACCGGCTTGCCGTCCAGGGTCAGGCGCCCCAGCGCCGGCGGCCTTTCGATGCTGATGGTGACGGCGCCGCCGTCGACATCGACCGGCACCGGCAGGTCGAGCGCGACTGGTCCGACGCCCGACGGCACGGTTTTTTCCAGCACCGGCGGCAAAGCCGGCCGGCTGGCGCGACGCATCAGCACCACCTCGTCGATCAGCGATGAGTTCTCCCACGGAACCTGCGCACCCTTGGTGGCCTCGACCACGTCGCGGCGCACGGCGGCCATCACCGAGCGTATCTCCTGGTTCGGCGCCAGCGCGCGGCGGGAGAAGGCGGATGAAAACGGGCTGAGATCGCCGGAGCCGTCATAGGCAACCGCACCCGGCTCCGTGGCGAAGGCTATCAGCGTGTTCAACGAACTTTTCACCTGCGCAAGGCCGGTGCCGCCGGCCGCGATCAACTGGTCGCGCAGCCAATAATCCTTGCGCGGGAACGGGTTGTTGCGGCAGGCGTCGAGGATGATCACCTGGATCTTCGATTTGGCGCGTAATTGCTGCAGGACGTCGTCGAGCTTGACCGCCTGGACCTCGATGTCCGCCGCGGCCTTGAGCGACGCATCGACCGGGATCAGGAAATTCTCGCCGCCGATCTGAAAGCCGTGACCGGAATAGTAGACGACCGCCAGATCGGCGCCGTCCGCCGCCGCGAGATAGTTGCGGAACTCCTTCTCGAACTGGAGCTTGGTCAGGTCCTTGGCGACGAACACATCGAAGCCGGCCAGCCGGAAGGTGCTCGACACGTCCTCCGCATCCTTGTCGGGGTTCTTGAGCGCCGGGATTTCACGGTATTCGGAATTGCCGATGACAAGGGCAACCCTTCGATCGGCGCGCGCCTGCACCGTCGTGAGGCCCACGAGGATCAAGGCTGCAATCAGCGCGCAGCGTCGCAGCATGGCAAAATCCCTAACCGCTATGACCTGTCGGCCACAAGAACGCAGCTTGCGACGCGGAGGTCTGTTAAAGAGTTCACAATCCGCCCAGACAGGATGGAACCCTTGCACTAACGACAGGATGCATGCGTATCGTCCAATCCGGCTGAGATTACCGCAGAGACTTCGACACCGCAACGGATCCCCAACAACGAACCGGATCGCGGCCATTGGCGGGCTCCCAGCCCGACCATTGCCTCCGCGCCGCACTGCGCGTTTATTAAAGGCGCCGAAAGCAGCAACCGGGAACCATATGCTGATAGAGACGAAGCTCCAGCCGCCTTATTTGCGCGATGCCCTGGTTCAGAGGCCGCGGCTGCTGCGCACCCTGGATGCCGCGACCGCGGGCAAGCTGACGGTGGTGACGTCGCCCGCCGGTTTCGGGAAATCGACCCTGCTCTCGCAATGGGCGGCCGGCATATCCGGCGGCATCGCCCAGGTCGCCTGGCTGTCGATCGACCGGCTGGACAATGATCTCGCCCGCTTCCTCAAATATCTCGCCGCCGCGTTCCACCGCGTCGACCCCGACATTGCCGGCAATGCGGAATCGCTGATCGACTCCAGCCCGGTGACGCCGGTCGATTCCATCCTCACCGCCATCATCAACCAGCTGTCGCGCCGCGCCGCGCCGATCTACCTCGTTCTCGACGACGCCCATCTGATCGTCTCCGGCGAGATCGCCGCCTGCATCAACATGCTGGTCGCTTATGCGCCGCCGGCCTTGCGCATCGTGCTCGCGACCCGAGGCGAGCTGCCGCTCGAGCTCGCCCATATGAAGATGAAGGGGCATGTCGTCAGCCTCGGCGACAGCGACCTGCGCTTTTCGCTCGAGGAGACCGAGGATTATCTTGCCAATGTCTGCGGCCTCGACCTCGCCGTCTCGGCCGTGGTGGCGCTTCACCACAAGACCGAAGGCTGGCCGGCCGGCCTGCAGCTTGCCGCCTTGGCGTTGGCGCATGAGGGATCGCGAGAAGCCTTCATCGCCGAATTTTCCGGCAGCCAGCGCGACGTGGCTATGTTCCTGACCCACGACGTGCTCGCCCGGCAGGCGCCCGAGATCCAGGATTTCCTGCTCAGGACCTCGATCCTCGACCGCTTCTGCCTGGGCCTCGTAGAGGCGGTCTGTCCGGGACGGGACTGCGCCGCGGCGCTGGCGACCATCGAGCACTCGAACCTTTTCCTGATCGCGCTCGATTCGTCCGGCCAATGGTTCCGCTATCATCACCTGTTCTCCGAATTCCTCCGCAATAGGCTGGACGCCTGGGCGCCGGAAGCCCGCAGGGACCTGCATCGCGCCGCCGCCGCCTGGCTGGCGGCCCGGGGCCATATCTCCGACGCTGTCGACCACGCGCTCGCCAGCGGCGATGCCGACCATGCGGCGCGCCTGGTCGAGGAATGCGCCATGCCGCTCACCATGCAGGGTCACATCCCCAAGCTCACCGAGTGGCTGAACCAGCTGCCCCCAGATCTCATCGCCGCCCGCCCTCGCCTGCTCCTGGCGCGTGTCTGGGCGCAGTTCCATATGAGCCGGCCGCGCCAGGCGGTCCGCATCCTCAAACAGGCCAAAACCCTTGTCGGGCAGCTTTCCGAGCGCGGCGAGATCGACCGCGCGACCACCCGCTCGCTCAAGGCCGAGCTGCAGACGCTGACGGCCGGCGTCATCAGCGCCACCGACCGCTCCCGCACCGCGACCCGCGTCGCCTCGCGCTGGCTTGCGGATTTTCCCGAGAGCGAGCCTTTCGCGCGCGGCACGCTCGCCAATATCTGCGCCTTCAGCCACTATTCGCTTGGCGAGCTGGACGCCGCGCGCCTGCGCAGCCTCGCGGCGCGCGACCATCATGCCGCCGCCAATTCCGTCTTCGGCATCGTCTATTGCGACCTGCTGCTGGGGTTGGTCGAGATTTCCGCCGGCAACCTCGCCGAAGCCCACCAATTGCTCGACCGCGCCTGCCGGCTGGCCCGCGAGCGCCTGGGGTCCGGTTCCTACACGGAGGCGATGACGGCGATCTTCCATGTCGAACTCGCCTATGAATGGAACGACCTGCAGGGTGCCGAACGCATCCTGCACCAGCACCGGCAGATCATCGAGGAATGCGGGCTCGTCGTGCACGAGATGGCCTGCAAGCTGCATCTGGCCCGGCTCTCGGCCGCGCATGGTCGGCACGACGAGGCCATCGTCTTCCTCGAACGGGCCGAACGGCTGGGGATCGAGAAGCGCTACCGCCGGCTGACGGCCGCCGCGCTGAACGAGCGGGTGCGGCTGCTGTTGTCGCGCGGCGACGTCCGCGCCGCACGGCTGGCGCTGCGCTCGCGCGGCATCGAGCCTTCGGCCGAAAGCCGGCCCGCCCCGATCCATCCGCTCGACGAATATGCCCATATCGGCGCCGCGCGCGTGCTGATCGCCGAGGGCCACCCGGCGAAGGCCATCGCCGTGCTCGACCGTATCGCCGAACGCATGCGCCGTGACGGCCGCCTGCGCGGCTTCATGCAGGTGCGGGCGCTCGTCGCGATCGCCGCGCACAGCGCGGGCGAAACGCTGCTGGCGCTGGCGGCGGCGGTCGACGTCGTCACCCTGGCGCTCCCGCAGAACGCCATGCGCTCGCTGATCGACGAGGGCCTGCCGATGCGCGAGGTGCTCGAATTCGCCCGGGCGCGAATTCCGGCCTGGTCGCGCAATTCCAGCACGGCGACCTTTGTCGACGCGCTTCTGCGCGAGTTGGGCAAGACCGCGCCGGAACGCGCGCGCCCGATTGCAATCGCCGCGAGGAAGCAAATGCTGAGCAGCAAGGAAACCGATGTCGCCGCCCTGCTGCTTCGCGCCTACACCAACCGCCAGTTGGCCGAGACGCTGTCCATGGCCCCCGACACGGTGAAATGGCACCTGAAGAACATCTTCGGCAAGCTCGGCGTCTCAAGCCGCACGGAAGCCGTCCTCAAGCTGAAGGAAATCGGGCTCGACGCTACCACCGAGCGGCAATTGGCGGGTTAGAGCAATTCCAGGAAAAGTGCGTAGCGGTTTTCCGTCCGGAATTGCGCAGCGACAAGATGACCACCCGAATGGGTGGGTTCAAAAAAGCCACCCATTACCCGAAGGTGTCGGGACAGCGCTCATGCAGCGGGCCATCATCCGGTCGATATACGCTGGGTGGGAGCCGCATGGCGACGGGTTTCGTTTTCCACGAACTTTATCTATGGCACAACACCTGGAACTGGAACCAGGTCTTCCCGCCGAGCCTGACGGTCCAGCCCGGCACCCATGCCGAAAATCCCGAGACCAAGCGTCGCCTGCGCAACCTCCTGGAAGTGAGCGGCATCCTCGACCACCTGGTCACCATCAAGCCGCGACGCGCCACCGTCGAGGAACTTTCGCGGGTCCACACGCCGGCGCATATCGCCAAGATCAGGGAGATCAGCGACCGCGGCTATGGCGACGCCAGCTCGTTGACGCCGCTCGGCGCCGGCAGCTATGAAATCGCTCTCCTGGCGGCCGGCGGCGCCATCAAGGCCATCGAAGCCGTCATCACGGGCCAGGTCGACAACGCCTATGCGCTGATCCGCCCGCCGGGCCATCACGCCACCGCCGATGTCGGCATGGGCTTCTGCCTGTTCTCGAACGCCGCCATCGCCATCCGGCATGCGCAGCAGCTGCATGGGCTGACCCGGATCGCGACCGTCGACTGGGACGTGCATCACGGCAACGGCACGCAGTCGATCTTCTACGACGATCCGAGCGTGCTTTCGATCTCGCTGCATCAGGACAATCTGTTCCCGGCCAATTCCGGCGCGATCGCCGAAAATGGCGAGGGCAAGGGCAAGGGCTTCAACATCAACGTCCCGCTGCCCCCGGGCTCCGGTCCCGGTGCCTATGCCGCGGCGTTCGAACGCGTGGTGATCCCGGCGCTGACGCGCTTCAAGCCGGAGCTGATCGTGGTGCCCTCGGGCTTCGACGCCTCCGGCGTCGATCCGATGGGACGCATGCTGATGAATTCCAGCGGCTACCGCAGGCTGGCGCGCATGCTGCTCGACGCGGCGCGCGAGCTGTGCGGCGGGCGCCTGGTGATGACGCATGAGGGCGGCTACTCCGAAATGTACGTGCCCTATTGCGGCCTTGCCGTGATCGAGGAGCTTTGCGGGCACCGCACGGGCGTCGAGGACCCGTGGGACCAACTGATGGGACAATGGGGTGGAATGTCGGCACAGCCGCATCAGACGGCGATCATCGACCAGGCGGCCGAGCTGGTCAAAAACATAAACTGACAAAAACTCACAAGGGGAATCGAGATGAAGCGCAGTTCGAAACTCACTAGGCCGAATGTGATTGCCGGCTCGCGCCGCAATTTCCTGATCAAGGGCGGACTTGCGACCGCCGCGACGCTGACCGGCATGCCGGCCATGCTGCTTGCGATGAACAACGAGGCGCGCGCCGAAGGCGATCCGATCCC
This sequence comes from Mesorhizobium sp. B2-7-1, assembly GCF_006440735.1. GTDB lineage: Bacteria > Pseudomonadota > Alphaproteobacteria > Rhizobiales > Rhizobiaceae > Mesorhizobium. The sequence continues at coordinate 17,426 of NZ_VFUA01000019.1, forward strand.
GGTCGGCCAGTGCGGCCCGACCACCGACTTCGCCGCGCCTGACGGCATCGAGTTCAAGAACGGGCTGACGCTCGCCTGCGAGGAGATCAATGCGCTGGGCGGCATCCTCGGACGGCCGCTGGAGCCGTCCTTCGAGGACACCGCGCAGATGGGCGATGCCACCAACGTGCAGGCGGCGCAGCGCCTCGTCGACAGGCATGGCGTGCACGCCATCCTCAACGGCTACAATATCGGCTCGGGCGCCGCCATCCAGGAGGTCGCCGCCGACAACGGCATCGTCTACGTCCACTATGACACCACGATCGGCCACAACAATCTGGTGAAGTCCAACCCGGACCGCTACTGGGGCTCCTTCCAGGGCGATCCCGCCGAATACTGGTATGGTCCCGGCTTCCTGAAGTTCCTGCAGGGACTGGAGGAGAACGGCGAGTGGAAGCGCAAGAACAACAAGATGGCGGTGATCCTGTCGGCCGGCGTCTATGCCTCCAACATCGCCAACGCCGTCAAGGAGCAGGCCAAGAGCTATGGCTGGGACATCAGCCTGTTCGAGACCGTCAGCGTGCCCGCGTCGGAATGGGGACCGACGCTGGCCAAGATCCGCCAAGATCCGCCGGCGGTGATCTGCATCACCCACTTCCTGCCCGCCGATCTCGGTCAGTTCGCGCTGCAATTCGCCTCCAATCCGACGCCGAGCCTGGTCTACATGCAATACGGCCCGTCGATCCCGGCCTTCCGCGACATCGCCAAGCAGGCGGCCAACGGCATCATCTACGCGACCGTCATCGGCGCGCTGCAGGACGAGATCGGCACCGCCTTCGAGAAGCGTTACAAGGAAAAGTTCGGCCCGAACGCCGGCCACAATTCCGGCGCGCAGCCCTATGACGGCACCTATGTCTGGGCGACCGCCGCCGCACTTGCCGGCGGCACGGGCGAGCCCGGCAACAACGACCAGAACCGCAAGGTTGCGGCCCGGATGAGCTCGATGATATGGCGCGGCGTCACCGGCACGACCCGTTTCATGCCGCTCGAGAACGCCGCCTATACCTATCCGACCCAGGTCAACGATTCATCGCTCGGTATGCCGCACCAGTTCCTGCAGATCCAGGACTACACCAAGGGCCCCGGCCTGATCGCGCCGGCGCCGTACGGCACGACCAAATTCATGATGCCGCCATGGATCAAGGCCTAGCCGGATGACGCAAGACGCCGCCGCGACGCCATTGCTGTCGGGCAGGCATGTCGGCAAGTCCTTCGGCGCGCTGGCGGCGGTCCGCGATCTGTCCTTCGATGTCGGGGCGGGAGAAATCCTCGGCATCGGCGGACCGAACGGCGCCGGCAAGACGACGCTGTTCGAGGTGATCTCGGGGTTGAACCCGGCCACCACCGGCACGATCGTGCTCGACGGCCAGGACATCACCGGGCATGCGCCCGAGCAGATCTGCCATGCCGGCGTTGCCCGCACCTTCCAGCTCAATGCCGGCTTCGACAGCATGACCGCGCGCGAGAACGTGCTGGTGGGCGCCTATTTCGGCCGCAGCAACCGGGCCGTGCCGACGCTGCGCGCCGGCCGCGCCGCGCATGAGGCCGCCGATGCCGCGCTTGAGATGCTTGGCATCGCCGACCGCGCCGACAAGGTCACCGGCAAGCTGCCGGTGCTCGACCGCAAGCTTTTGATGATGGCGAGCGCCATGGCGACCAAGCCGAAACTGCTTTTGATGGACGAGCCGGTCGGCGGCCTCACCGCGCGTGAGGTCGACCGTGTGATGGATGCCGTGCGCGCCATCAAGGCGGCGGGCGTCACCATCATCCTCATCGAGCATGTGATGCGCTTCCTGGTGCGCCTCTCCGACCGCATCATGATCATGCATCACGGCGAAAAGATATTCGAAGGGCTGCCGACAAAGCTCCTCGACGACCGCACCGTCGTCGACGTCTATCTCGGCCAAGGCGCCTCCGAGCGGCTGCGCTCCTTCATGGAAAACACGCATGGCTGAGGCGGCGCTCGAGATCGTCGACGCCAGCGCCGGCTATGCCGGCCGCATCGTGCTCGACGCCATCAAATTGTCAGCAAGGAAGGGCGAGCTCACCGCCATTGTCGGCCCCAACGGCCATGGCAAGAGCACCCTGCTCAAGGCGATTTCCGGACTTGTCCCAGTGACGTCGGGCGAGATCCGCCTCGACGGCCAGCGCATCGACCGCCTGCGCCCCGACCAGATCGTCGAACGCGGCGTCATCCAGGTTCCGCAGGGCGATCTGCTCTTTCCGGCGATGACCGTGCACGAGAACCTTCTTATGGGCGCCTATGCCAACAGCGGCGGACTGGCCGAGCGGCTGGACTTCGTCTTTGCGCTGCTGCCCAAGCTGAAGGAGCGCCGCAACCAGACCGCCGGCACGCTTTCAGGCGGCGAGCGCCGGATGTGCGGCATCGGCCGCGGCCTGATGGCGGGCGGCGCGGTGCTGATGCTCGACGAGCCTTCGCTCGGACTGGCCCCGATCGTCATCGAGCATATCTACGAGGTCATCTTCAACCTCAGGCGCGAGGGCCGCACCATCCTTCTGGTCGAGGAGAATGCCGAGCGGATCGCCGAGCATGCCGACATGATCCACCTGCTCGACAATGGCCGCATCGCCTGGTCGGGCCTGGGCGCCGAACTGATGGCGCGCCCGGAAATCATCGAAACCTATCTCGGAGTGTGAGCGATGGACGTCGTGATCCAGATCATCGCTTCCGGCCTGACGCTCGGCGCTATGTACGCGGTCGCCACCATCGGCCTCTCGCTGGTCTACGGCTCGCTCAACATGCTCAACATGGCGCATGGCGCCATCCTGACGCTCGGCGGCTATATCTGCTACGCGGCCATCGTCCATGCCGGCCTCAATCCGGCGCTGGCGCTGCTCGCCGCCGCGCTCGTCTGCGCGCTGGTCGGGCTGCTGATCTATTTCTGCGCGGCGCTGCCGTTGCTCAGAGCCGAGAACTTCGAGACCAACATCTTCATCGCCACGATCGGCATCGGCAGCGTCATCGAGAACCTGATGCTGAAGGGTTTTGGACCTTATCCGATCCCGCAGCCGCTCGCGGCCGGCGGCCAGGTCGTCATCTGCAATGTGCACATACCGCTGCAGAACGTCTTCATCCTCGGCGTCGCCATCGTGCTGATGGTGGCAGTCGCCATCCTGCTGCAGCGCACCAGCACCGGCCGCGCCATCCGCGCCACCTCGATGAACCGCGAGGCGGCACAGCTTATGGGCGTCAGGGTCGGCCGCGTCTACGCGCAGGTGCTGGCGCTCTCCGGCGCGCTCGCCGCCGTGTCCGGCATCATGATCAGCTCGATCGCCACCCTGACCCCGGTGATGGGCGGCGACCCTATGCTGAAGGCCTTCATCGTCTGCGTGGTCGCGGGGCTTGGCAATGTCTACGGCGCCGTGATCGCTGCGATCGCGCTCGGCCTGCTCGAGGCCGCCACCCAGTATGTGCTCGGCGTGCGCTGGAGCTTCGCCACCTTGCTGCTTCTCGTCATCCTCGTGCTGATCTGGCGGCCCTACGGCCTGTTCGGCAAACAGCAGGTGGTACGCCTATGACATCCATCCGCCGCGACATCTTGATCGGTATTATCTGCCTGGCTCTCGCCGCCGCGCTCCCGCTTGCCATGCCCGGGCGCTACGTCATCACCCAGTCGACGCTGTTCTTCATCTGGGCGATCGTGGTGGTGCAGTGGAACCTCGTGCTCGGCATAGGCGGGATCTTCTCGCTGGCGCAGATGGCGCTGTTTGCCACCGGCGCCTACGCCACCGCAATGCTGGGCTTTTACTGGAAGGTGCCGATGCTTGCCGCCATCCCGATGGCCGGCGTCGTCGCCGTCGCGGTAGGCATGCTGATCGGCCTCGCGTGCCTGCGCCTGCGTGGCCCTTACGTGGCGCTGCTGACGCTGGCGATCGCGCAGGTCATGTATGTGCTCATCGTCAACGATACCGACTGCTTCACCACGGTCGGCGGCTGCATGCCGCTGTTCGGAGGCGTGCGTGGCATCGGCCAGTTCGGCGACATCGGCCTGCGCGCGCTGTTCCCGTCGAAGTGGTATGTCGCCCACTATTATGCCGGGTTGGCGCTGCTGGCGGTCGCAGTGACGATCTCGATCGTCGTCATCCGGGGACCGCTGGGCCTCGCCTTCCGGGCGTTGCGCGACAATCCGGACTACGCCATGTCGCGCGGCATCAGCCGTTTCAAATACCAGCTCTGGATCTTCGCGGTCTCCGCCTTCTTCACCGGCATCGCCGGCGGCTTCTACGCCATCCATTTCCGCGTCGTCGGCCCGACGGTGTTTTCCTTCTCGACGCTGCTGTTCCTGATCGCGATGATCGTCATCGGCGGCCTCGGCTCGATATGGGGTCCCCTGCTCGGCGCCGCCGTGCTGATGCTGGCCGACGAAGGCATGCGGGAGCTGTCCGACTACCGCAACATCGGTCTCGGGCTGCTGCTGGCGGTCTTCGTCATTGCATGGCCGAACGGGCTGAACGGCTGGCTGCAGCGAAGTCGAACCAGCCGCAATTGACGACGGCTTTCATCGCCGGCATCGGCATTCGCGACGGCAAATCCGCGATCCCGGCGAGGACGCCCGGTCTTATCCGGGCATCCTCGGAGACTCACCTCGCCTGGGCGGTAGATTACTTCTCCGCGTAAGTCGGCCTGCCGTCCGCGCCCTTCTTCCATTCGTAGATGACATAGTCGGGACGCGTGATGTCGCCCTTCTCGTCATAGCCGATGTCGCCGATCGCCGTCTTCCACGGGCCGCCTGCCTTGATGGTCGCGCCGACCTTCTGCGCGTCGTCGGCCGAGCCGGTCTTGTCGATCGCCGCGGCGACGATCTGGACCGCCGCGTAGGAGTAGAGCGTGTAGGCTTCCGGCTCGAAGCCGGCGGCGCGGAACTTTTCGACGATGTCCTTGGCGGCGGGGTTTTTGCGCGGGTCCGGCGAGAAGGTGTTCAAGGTGCCGATAACGGAATCGCCGGCGATCGAGGCGAGCTCGTTCGAGACCATTCCATCGCCCGAGAACAGCGTCGCCTTCAGGCCCTGGTCCGCCGACTGGCGCATGATCAGGCCCGCCTCGGTGTGGAGGCCGCCAAAATAGATCAGCGTGACGCCCGCTGCCTTCATCTTGGCGATGAGGGCGGAGAAGTCCTTGTCGCCGACATTGATGCCTTCATACATCACCTCGGTGATGCCGTCGGCGTTCAGATCCTTCTTGGCGACATCGACGAGGCCCTGGCCGTAGGGCGTCTTGTCGTGGACGATGGCGATCTTGGCGTCCTTGAAGTTCGCGGCGATATAGTCTCCCGCGACCTTGCCCTGCTGGTCGTCGCGGCCGCAGGTGCGGAAGGTGTTCCACAGGCCGCGCTCGGTGTATTGCGGGTTGGTCGATGCCGGCGAAATCTCGAGCACGCCGTTCTCGGCATAGACTTCCGAGGCCGGGATCGACACGCCCGAGTTGAAGTGGCCGACCACATATTTCACGCCGTCCGCGACGAATTTGTTGGCGACCGAAATGCCCTGTTTCGGATCGGAGACATCGTCGCCGATCTCGATCTTGATCTTCTGGCCGAGCACGCCACCGGCCGCGTTGATGTCGGCGGCGGCCTGCTCGGCGCCTTTCTGGAACTGGGCGCCGAACGCCGCGTTCGGGCCGGTTATCGGTCCGGCTACGCCGATGACGATGTCCGCCCAGGCGTTGCCCGCGAAGGCGACAAGCGCGGCCGCGGCGACCGCGGACAAGAGATATTTCTTCATATGAGGCTCCCATTTTGCGTGGTGGGCATTGGTTGAGGCTTCGATGCGATGCCCACGTCCGACGCATCGAGCTGACTTGAGTTGGCGCGGACCGCTTGTGCCGTCGGGCGGCGGTCAGGCCGTTGCGACCGGTTCAGGACATGAGTTCCACCGCCAATGCGGTAGCCTCGCCGCCGCCGATGCAAACCGCCGCGATGCCGCGCCTGAGACGATGTTTGCGAAGCGCCGAAACCAGCGTGACGATGATGCGCGCGCCCGAAGCGCCGATCGGATGGCCAAGCGCGCAGGCGCCGCCGTGGATGTTCACCTTGTCTGCCGGCAGATCGAGCTCGCGCATCGCCGCCATCGGCACCACGGCGAAAGCCTCGTTGATCTCGAAGAGATCCACGTCGCCCACATTCCATCCAGTTTTCGCGCAGAGCTTGCGGATGGCGCCGATCGGCGCCGTGGTGAAATGAGCCGGAGCTTGCGCATGCGTGGCATGGCCTCGGATTGCGGCGAGTGGCACGATACCCCTCTTCTGCGCATCCGAACCGCGCATCAGGACAAGCGCCGCCGCGCCGTCCGAGATCGAGGAAGAATTGGCCGCCGTGACCGTGCCGCCGTCACGGAAGGCCGGCTTGAGCAACGGTATCTTATCCAGCCGCGCCTTTGCGGGCTGTTCGTCCTCATGGACGGCCTGAGCGACCCCACCATCCCTGACGGCGACAGGAGCGATCTCGTCGGCAAAATCGCCATTGGCGATCGCCTTCTGCGCCTTCCGCAGGGAGTCGATGGCAAATGCGTCCTGGGCATCCCTGGTAAATTGAAAGGCCTCGGCGCAGTCCTCGGCAAAGGTTCCCATCAGACGGCCCTTGTCATAGGCGTCTTCCAGGCCGTCGACGAACATATGGTCGACGACCTTGTGGTGCCCCATGCGGTATCCGGAGCGCGCTCGCTCCAGCAGGTAGGGTGCGTTGGTCATGCTCTCCATGCCACCCGCCACGGCAACCGTCGCGCTGCCGGCGGCAATGCGATCATGGGCAAGCATGGCCGCCATCATGCCGGAACCGCACATCTTGTTGACGGTGGTGGCCGGGACGCCCAGAGGCAGGCCTGAGGCGAGCGCCGCCTGACGCGCCGGCGCCTGCCCCTGGCCCGCGGTCAAAACGCAGCCGACGAGCGCCTCATCGACGGATCCGATCCCGACCCGCGACCGTTCCAAGGCCGCGCGGAGCGCGGTGGCCCCAAGTTCGGCAGCCGCAACGTTCTTGAAAACGCCCTGAAACCCGCCAAGCGGCGTCCTGGCTGCTCCGGTGATTACGACAAGGTCTGCATGCTGGCGCAAAAAACTCCTCCGTTGTTGCCGGGCTAGCGCGGCGCCATGCGCAACGCGCCGTCGAGGCGGATGACCTCGCCGTTGAGCATGGTGTTCTCGCAGATGTGCTTCAGCAGGCCGGCATATTCGTCCGGACGACCGAGGCGCGGCGGGAAAGGCACGCTGGCGCCCAGGGCATCGCGCACCTCCTGCGTCATGGCGGCCATTATCGGCGTCTCGAAAATCCCGGGCGCGATGGTGACGACACGAATGCCGTGCCGTGCCAGCTCCCGCGCGGCCGGCAGTGTCAGCGCGGCCACGCCACCTTTGGACGCCGCATAAGCCGCCTGTCCGATCTGCCCGTCGAAGGCCGCGATAGAGGCCGTGTTGACGATCACGCCGCGCTCGCCGCCGGCGTCGGGCTCGCCCTCCGCCATCGCCGCCGCGGCGAGCCGCAGCATGTTGAAAGTGCCGACGAGATTGATGGCGACGGCGCGGGCAAAAAGATCAAGGGAATGCGGAGCGTTGCGTCCCACGATCCTTTCGCCCGGCGCCACGCCGGCGCAGTTCACCAGCCCATGGATGCGTCCGAACACATCCATCGCAAGCCGGATGGCGGCGACGCCATCGGCCTCGCTGGTGACGTCGCCCTGCTGGAAACGCACCCTGCCGCCCAATCCGGCTGCCACCGCCTGGCCCGCATCGGCGTTGATATCGATCGCCAGCACGCTGGCGCCCTCGCCGGCGAGCATGCGGGTGACGGCCGCTCCCAAACCGGAGCCGGCCCCTGTCACCAGAAATGTCTTGCCTTCAATCTGCATCCAACATGCCCCGTCTTCAGGGCATATTGGCTGCAAGCGAAGTGGCATACGATGACCGTAGGACCGAGATTTGGTGATCGATTTTGCAATGTTTCGGGACTGCTTTGCCTGCGCGTCAGTTCGCCGACGCGTTGTCGCGCAGATCGATATCGGACGAGGCTTCGCGGCGGAACAGGGCCGGGCTCTTGCCGGTCCATTTGTGGAATGCGCGATGGAACGCGCTCGGCTCGGAAAAGCCGATGTCGGCGGCAAGGTCGGCGACGCTGCGTCTGCCGTTGAGCAGGGCCTCCATCGCCAGCGCCCTGCGCATCTCGTCCTTGATCGACCGGTAGCTCTGGCCCTCCGACTGGAGCCTGCGGCGCAAGGTCGGCGCCTGCATGCGCATGCCGGCGGCAAGCCGCTCGAAGCTCGGCCACGCCGCCGGCGCGGTGGCTTGCAGGCGTCCGCGTATGGCCGCCGAGAGCCCCTCGTCATGGCGGTAGCGCACGAGGATGTTGGCCGGTGCCTTGCGCAGGAATTCGCGCAAGCCGCAGGCGTCGCGGATGACCGGCAGCTTCAGGAATTCGGCGTCGAAGACAAGGCGGCTCTGGGGCTGGTCGAACCGCACCGGCGCACCGAAGAACAGACGGTAGTCGCTTCCCGTCGGCGGGATGCTGCATTTGAAATCCACCCAGCGGATGGGAAGGCGCCGGCCCACCAGCCAGCAATTCACGCCATGGACGATGATCCAGAAGGTGCGGTAGGCGAAGGCCGAGCGCAGCGGCCCGGAATCGCTCAACCTGATTTCGGCGAGCCCATCCCCGACGATCAGCTCGCCATGCGGATCGTCGAGCACGGCGCGCAGGAAGCGCAGGCCCCTGCGCAAGGCATGCTCCAACGTCTCGGTGGTGAGCAGCGCCTGGCAGAGCAGCGCGAAACTGCCGGCCCGCATCGGCCTGGCGCCTTCGCCGAAGAACTCGTCGTCCATCTCCTGCGCGACGGCATGCCAGAGCGCGCCATATTGCTCGGTCGAGATCGGCCCGGAAATTACCGGCGGCAGCCCGACGCTCGCCAACAGAGGCTCGACCTCGACGTCGTGGCGGCGAAGGCATTCGAGCGTGTCGTCCATGAAACAGGGGGCGATCATCCGGCGCTGCATCGCGTGGGGCTCCGTCCTCCTTCTGCTAGCGCTCGCCGCGATCGAAGGTGGCGGCGCCGACACCCTGTTGCCGCAGGGCGGTCCTGGCGACCTTCTCCGTCGGTGTCCGGGGAAGCGGCGTGTCGGTGATCTCGATGTAGCGCGGCACCATGTGGCGCGGCGCCGATGCTCGGAAATGCGCCAGCAATTCGGCCGCCTCCAGCGTCGAGCCAGGCCGCCGCTGGGCCACGACCATGATGTCTTCCTCGGTGAACTCCGACGGAATCCCGAACGCGGCGCTCTCGACAATGTCGGGGTGCTTCTCGGCGACGGTCTCGACCTCGTAGGCCGAGATGTTCTCGCCGCGCCGCCGGATCGCCTCGTTCAGCCGGTGCTTGAAATAGAGCCAGCCATCCTCGTCCAGGCAGCCGGCGTCGCCGGAATGGTACCAGAGGTTCCTGAGCGTCTGCACCGTCTTGGCGTCCGCCCGGTAGTAGCCGGAAAACATGCTCCAGTTTTTGCGCGGGCGCGACACGATCTCGCCGACGGACCCATGCGGCAGCGGCCGGTCCTTGTCGTCGACGATCGCGACTTCCCAATCGGGATGCGGACGGCCGCAGGAGCCCTCTTTCGTGTCTCCCACGGTGTCGAGGGTCACGAAACCCGTCTCGGTCTGCCCGTAGCCGGTGACGAGCCGCATGCCGAAGCGCCGCTCGAACGCCTCCTTGTCCGGCACCATGGGAATGCACTGGCAGATGCGCACAGGATTGGCGCCGTCGCCATCCGAGGGCGGCTGGCGCGACAGGATGACCGCCATGGCGCCGAGCAGGTTCGTCGCCGTGGCGCCGCTGGCCCGGACCTGGTCCCAGAAGCGCGAGGCGCTGAAGCCGTCGACCAGCGTCGTGCGGGTGCCGTAGATCAGCGGCAGATAGACCCCGAACATCTGCGCGTCGGTGTGGAACAGCGGCAGTGCCGAGAAATAGCTGTCGGTGGTCGTGTAGCCGAGATTGAGCGCCATCCCCGCCGCCCAGGAATAGCAATGATGGTGGGACATCAATGCGCCCTTCGCCGGGCCGGTGGTGCCCGAGGTGTAGAGGATCGCCATCGGGTCGGAATAATGGGTGTCGGCGAGATCGAAATCCGGCTGTCCGGCCATGCATTCCTCGAAGGAGACGATGCGGCCGATCCTGATGCCGGCCGCCCGGGCCTCGCCCGGATCGACGCCGACGAGGATGAGCGTGCGCAAGTCCGGCAGACGGTCCTGGACCCTGGCGAGATCGTCAAGCGCGCTGGCGTCCGCGACCAGAACCCCGGCGCCGCAATTGTTGAGGTTGTGGCAGAGCAGGTCGCCCTTCAGGCCCGGATTGCTAGGCACCTCGATGGCGCCAAGGCTCGACACGGCGAACCACGTCGCGACCAGCTCAAAACAATTGGGCAAGAGCATTGCTACCCGGTCGGACTTGCCGATACCGAGGCCGCGCAGGCCGCGCGCCAACCGGGCCGAAGCGATCCGCATCTCCTCGAAACTGGCGGAATGTCCGCAGATGTCGATGAACGGGCTGTTGCCCAGGCGCTCGGCCTGCTGCTGCAGGATTTTCGGCAGCACCCGGTTCTCCAGATCGTCGTCGTGCTGGCCCGGGATGTAGAAGGAAGGGGCGAGTTCGAGCATGGTCATGGATCAAAAATTCTTTGCCCGCGCCTGAGCGTCCGGAGACAGGAAACCGCTCACCGTGGCCCTGGTCTCGAGCGCCATCGCGTCGGCAAGGGAAGAGTGGAAGCCGTTGTTGATGGCCTGCTTGATGTCCGCCACGGCGCTTTCCGGACGCTCCGCTATCGCCAAAGCGAGTTTTCTCGCCTCGTCGAGCAATTGCCCCTCGGGAAAGAGCTTCCAGGCGATGCCGACCTCGAGCGCTTTCCTGGCATCATGCTTCTCGCCCAGGATCATCAATTCCTTGGCGACCTGCGGCCCTGTCTGCTTGGTCAACAGCGCGGTGATGCCGCCGGTGACGAACAGCCCGTAGGTGACTTCGGGAAAGAACCAGCGCGCGTTGTCGGCGAAGAGCGTGAAATCGCAATTCACCGCCCATTCTAGCGCGCCGCCCACGCACCAGCCATGCACCGCGGCGATGACGATCTTGCGCGACTGCATGATCTGCAGGGTGATGTTCTGGATGGCGTCCACCCAGGCCTGTGTCGTGGCCTCCGAGGTGGTCTGGGAGTCGAGGTCCTTGAGATCGTCGCCGGAGCAGAAGGCGCGTCCCTCGCCATGCAGGATGACGGCGCGGATCAACGGGTCCGCTTCGGCCTTCGCCAGCGCCTCGGACAGCCCGTCGACGAGCTGCCTGTTCATGGCGTTCAACCGTTCGGGACGGTTAAGCTTGACCCAGGCGATTGCGCCGTCGTGCCTGGAAATGACTGCGCCCATCTTCTCGTCCCCCATCTTGGCATTCTCCTCAAACGATCATCGGTTCGGCGTAAGCGCCCCAGACCTCGCGCAGCGCAGCGCAGATCTCGCCAAGCGTCGCCTTCGCCTTCACGGCCTCGATGGTCTTCGGCAAAAGATTGATGTCGTCGGACTTCGCCTGCTCGGCGAGTTCCTTCAGCAATTCCCGGACGCGGGCGTTGTCGCGCCCAGCCCGCACCGCCTGGAGGCGATCGATCTGCAGCTGCGTGCACGCTTCGTCATAAGGATGGATGTGCACTTCGGCCGATCGGCTGGCCTCGTCGACATAGCGGTTGACGCCGACCGAGATCTTCTCGCCGCTATCGATCTTCTGGAACGTCGCGTAGGCAGAGTCCGCCAGCTTCTGCTGGAACCAGCCTTCCTCGACCAGCTTCACGGCGCCACCGCGCTCGTCCACTTCGTCGAGAAGCTTCCAGATCTCGGTCTCCATGTCGCGCGTTAGACGCTCGATGAAATAGGAGCCGCCGAGCGGATCGATGACGGAGGTCACGTTGATCTCGTCGCGGATGATCTGCTGGGTGCGGATGGCCAGCTTCATGGCCTCTTCGGTCGGGATGGCGAAGGCTTCGTCGAGCCCGTTGGTGTGCATGCTCTGGCAGCCGCCCAGCACGGCGCCGAGCGCCTGGATGGCCGTGCGCATGAGGTTGTTGTGGTGCTCGACCTTGGTCAGGCTCATCGCCGCGGTCTGCACATGCACCCTGAGCCGCATGGACTCCGACTTCCTGGCCTTGAAGCGCTGCGCCATGATCTTGGCGTAGACGCGCCTTGCCGCCCTGAACTTGCAGATCTGCTCGAAGAAATCCTGATGGCTGATGAAGAAGAAGGACAGACGGGGCGCGAAGTCGTCGATGTCCATGCCGGCGCCGGTGACCTCCTCGCAATAGGCGATGGTGAAGGCCATGATGAAGGCGATCTCCTGCAGCGCGTTGCCGCCGACATCCGAGAGGTGATAGCCGCTGAGGCTGATCGGATTGATCTTCGGCGTCGCCTTGGCGCTGTACATGATAAGGTCGCGCAGCAGCCTCACCGCCGGGCGCACCGGATAGATCCACTCCTTCTGCGCGACGTATTCCTTCAGCGGATCGGCCTGCAACGTGCCCGCCAGCTTGTGGAGGTCGTAGCCGCGCCGTTCCGCGACGGCGACATACATGGCGTAGACCACCCAGGCCGACGGATTGATGGTGAGCGAGACCGAGATCTTTTCCAGGTCGATCCCGTCGAAGAGCCGGTCGACATCGTCGACCGTGTCGATGGCGACGCCGACGCGCCCGACTTCACCGAAGGCCCGTGGATCGTCCGAGTCCAGGCCAAGCAGGGTCGGCAGGTCGAAATCGGTGGAGAGCCCGGTCTGGCCGGTCTGGATCATGTATTTGTAGCGCTGGTTCGTGGCCTCGGGATTCCCGAAGCCGGCGACCTGCCGGATGGTCCAGGGCCGGCCGCGATACATCGTCGGATAGGCGCCGCGGGTGAAGGGATAGGCGCCGGGGAAACCGAGCTCGTCGGCCGGAATGTCGGCGATGTCGGCGGCCGTGTAGACACGCTTCAGCGGAATGCCGCATTCGGTCTCGTAGACCGGCTTTTCCTCCGGCCTGCTGCCAAGCGCGGCGGCGAGTTCCTTCTCCTCCCACGCGGTCTGTTTCTCGCGGATGTCCTCGAGCGCGGTTTGCGAGAACAGGTTCATGTCGCTTGCCCCTCGTTCGTCCAGCCGAGCAGAAGGCGAGCCGCGCCGGCGGGGTCCATGTCCCTGTTGACGACGGCCTGGATGTGCTCTCCGATCTCGCCGGCCCGCTCATCGAATTTGCGCTGGAAAAGATATTTGGCCGCGCCAAGGATCCGCGTCCGGCAAATGCCCCGCTGCCGCTCGACCAGCTCGCCGCTTTCGCGCAGATGCGACCAGTGCCTGGAAATGGCGTCCTTCAGCTCGCCGAGCCGCTCGCCCGAGACTGCGCTGACCGCAAGCACGGGCGGCGTCCATTTCGATCCCGCCCTTTCCGAGCCTAGGGTCATCATGCCGCGCAGGGCCGAAACGGTCACCGCCGCCTCCGGCTTGTCGGATTTGCTGACCGCGTGGATATCGGCGATCTCCAATATGCCGGCCTTGATCGCCTGTATGTCGTCACCGAGACCGGGCGCCGAGAGAACAACAATGCTGTGCGCCGCCGTCACCACCTCCACCTCGTCCTGGCCGACGCCGACGGTCTCGATGATGATGGGCGAGTAGCCGGCGGCGTCGAGGACGTCGACCGCCTGCAGCGTCGATCGCGCGAGGCCGCCCAGATGGCCGCGGGTCGCCATGCTGCGGACGAAGGCCTGGGAGGACGAAGCCGCCTCGCTCATGCGCACCCTGTCACCGAGGATCGCGCCGCCGGAGAACGGGCTGCTCGGATCGACGGCGACGACGCCGACCTTGTGCCCCTCCGACGCGAAAGCCCGGATGAGGGAAGACACGAGCGTGGACTTGCCGGCTCCCGGAACGCCGGTGATGCCGACGACATGCGCCTTGCCGGTGTGCCTGTAGATTTCCGCCAGCGCCGGCGCTGCCTCAGGATAGCCGGCCTCGGCGCGCGTGATCATGCGGGCGATGGCCGCAACGTTGCCCGAGAGGATCTCGGGCACAAGCTCCGTCGATGGCCTGTATGCCGCGCGCTTCACCGGTCGCGAAGGCATGGAGACGGTCATATGCGACCACGAGCGGCAACCAGGTTCCTGATCGTCGTCACGATCAGTTCGGCCCTCGCCTCCTGCGGCACGATCGCGTCGACGCCGCTGTCCCACAGGGCTGCATAGTCCTGTTCGGGGATGACGCCGCCGGCGACGACGAAGATGTGGTCCGCCTTCTGCTCGCGCAGGCAGCGCCCCAATTCCCGGAACAGCGGAACATGCGAGCCGGAAAGAAGGCTGACGCCGATGACGTCGACGTCCTCCTGCACCGCCGCCGCCACCACTTCGTCCGGCGACTTGTAGAGGCCGGTGTAGACGACCTCCATGCCGGCATCGCGCAGGATCCGCGCAACCACCTTGGCGCCCCGGTCGTGCCCGTCCAGCCCCAGCTTGGCGACAAGCACGCGGATGGTGCCAGTCGCCGCGTCCCGGTCCGGCGCGTCGCCCATAGCCTGTTCGGTCATGCTCGCTTCGCTCATCGGTTTCTGTCCGTCACTCGGCAGCCATGCGGCCGCTCGCGGACAGCACCGCCTCGATGGCGTCGGAGATCGTGCGCAATCCGAGGTCGAGCTCCTCCTCGGAGATCGTCAGCGGCGGGGCGATGCGGAACACGCCGCCCATGCCGGGGAGCTTGACGATGTTCATGCTCAGTCCGCGCTTGAATGCCTCGGCGGCAATTTTCGCGCCGAGCTCGTGATCGGGCTCGCGGCTCTCTCCGTTCTTGACGATCTCGACGCCCAGCATCAGGCCGCGACCGCGGACATCGCCGATGCATTCGAAGCGCTGCTTGAGGCCGGACAGGCCGTCGAAAAGCCTTCTGCCGAGATGGCGCGCGCGCTCGACAAGGCGTTCCTCTTCCACGACGTCGAGCACGGTCACGCCGACGGCGGCCGGCAACGGATCGGAGACGTGGGTGGTGTAGAACAGGAAGCCGCGCTCATGCGCGGTTTCCTCGATTTCGGCCGTCGTCATGACAGCCGCCAGCGGAAGGCCTGCGCCGATGGTCTTCGACAGAGTGAGGATGTCCGGCGTGACGCCGTCGCGCTGGAAGGCGAACATATCGCCGGTGCGGCCGACGCCGGTCTGCGCCTCGTCGAGGATGAGCAGCATGCCGCGTTCGCGGCATTTCTGCTTCAGCGCCGCGAGATAGCCCTGCGGCAGCTCCAGCATGCCGCCGCTCGACAGGATCGGCTCGGCGATAAAGGCCGCGAGGCTGCCGGTCGACTGGCTGTCGACCAGGGCGAACGCGTCATCGAGCTCGGCTGCCCAGTCGAGCGAGCCGTCGGGTTTCTTGAAGCGCGGGCGAAAGCTGTTCGGCGCCGGGATCGCGATCGAGCCGACCGCCGCCGGGCCGTAGCCCTTGCGCCCGGCGCTGTAGGTGGCGGAGGCCGCAACGCCGGTCATGCCGTGCCAGCTTTTGGAGAAGGCGACGATCTCGTGCTTGCCGGTCACCAACTTCGCCATGCGGATGGCCGCCTCGTTCGACTCCGCGCCCGTCGAAAGCAGGAGCGCCCTGTCGAGGCCGGGCGCCAGCCCGGCGAGGCGCTCGGCCAGCTCGACAACCGGACGGGACAGCATGCCGCTGAAGAGATGCGCGACCGTTTCGACCTGGCGGCGCACCGTCGCGACGATCCTCGGATGCGCATGCCCGAGCAGCGCGCTCATCTGGCCGGAGGTGAAGTCGAGTATGGGCCGGGCATCGGCGTCGTAGACGAACGAGCCTTCGGCCCGCTCGATGATGGCGGGCTCGAAGGCGCCGCCATATCGGATGAGGTGCTTTCGCGCCGCCGACCAGAAGACATTATCCAGGTTTCTCGACATCTCGCAGCCTCGCTAAAACGCAAGCCCGGAGATTAGCGGCTGGCGCTACAGCAGTAAAATTGATAGATATCGGACTCCGTTATCAATGGAATTGATATGCCCGCGCCCCTCGATCTCAGATTGCTGTCGACCTTCGTCCGCGCGGCGCATTCCGGAACGCTCAGCGCCACCGCCGTGCAGGTCGGGCGCACGCAATCGGCGGTGACGATGCAGATACAGCGGCTCGAAGACGCGCTCGGCGGCCAGAGCCTGTTCCATCGAAGCGGCAGCGGCGTGCGCCTCACCGGCAGCGGCGAGCGCTTCCTTGCCTATGCCGAGCGCATCCTCAAAATCCACGACGAAGCGGTTTCGGCCTTCTCCGGCAAGGGGCTGCAGGGTTCGATCATCTTCGGCAGCCCGGAAGACTATCTGAGCGCCTTCTTTCCGACGCTCTTGAGAAGCTTCGGGAGCCTTTATCCGGACATCGAGATCAAGGTGGTGTCGGCGCCGACCGTCGAGCTGCACAGTCTTCTGCATGCGCGCCAGGTCGATCTGGGGCTGGTCTCCATTCCGGACGCGAGCGCCTCCAGGGAGGTCGTGCGCACGGAAGCGATGGTCTGGGTCGGCAGCAAGCCGACATTGGAGATGCACGAGTTCGGCGAGACCGTGCCGCTGGCCCTGCCGGCGTCGAACGCCATGGACCACAAGGCGGCCTGCGACGCCATGGCCCGCGCCGGGCTGCGCTACAAGATAGCCTATGCCAGCAACAGCCTTACCGGCCTGATAGCGGTGGCGCGTTCCGGCCTTGCGATAAGCGTGATGACACAGAAAGCCGTCCCGCCGGATCTGTTCATCCTCAACGCCCCGCTTCCGAGACTGTCCCGGCTCGGCGTTCTGATCGCCTTTGCGGAAACCACGCGATCGCCGGCCATCGAGGCGTTTGCCAGTCACATCCGAGGTATCCTGCCGTCGCTGTAATCAACTCGCCGCCGTCAAGATGGGGCGAGCAATGGTCCAACCATCGATTAGCTCTCCCAGAGGCAACCAATCCCCGCTAGATGTGGGCGCATCGGATGAGCTATCGGGAGCAAAAATGATCTTACTGACGAGAGCTGTGGTTCAGCCCTGGAATTGCGACATGATGGGCCACATGACGACGCGGTTCTACGTCGCGTTCTTCGACGACGCCATCAACATCCTGCTCGGACAGGCGACCGGCTGGGCGCCGACGACGCCCGAATGGGCCGACAGGGGGTGGGCGGACGTCCGGCATGAGATCGACTTCGTCGGCGAGGTGCCATCGGGGGTCATCGTGGAAATCCACGGCACGGTCCGCACTGTCGGCCGCACGTCGATCCAGACGGACTACGAGATGCGCAGGCTGCATGGCGGCGAACTCGCGGCCAAGCTGGCCGCCAAGACGGTCTTCTTCAACCTTGCGGAACGGAAATCGACCCCGCTGACGGAGCCTATGCTCGAGCGCCTGAAATCCTGGATGACTCCCGCCGCTGCGCCAAGCCATGGCGGCGACGCTTGAGCTGCGTCGATGGCGCTGAGGGCCAGGGAAGGCTGCCAGTCGGGATCGCTTAGCTCGCAAGCCCGCCAAAACACAAATATTTCAGCTCGAGAAAGTCATCCAGGCCGTATTTGGAGCCTTCGCGACCGAAGCCCGATTGCTTGATGCCGCCGAAGGGCGCCACTTCGGTCGAGATCAGGCCAGTGTTGATGCCCACCATGCCGTACTCCAACGCTTCGGCAACCGCCCAGACGCGGCTGGTGTCCTTGGCGTAGAAGTAGGCGGCGAGGCCGAACTCGGTATCGTTTGCCATTTCGATGACGTCGTTGACCGTGTCGAAGCGGAACAAGGGCGCCAACGGGCCGAACGTCTCTTCCCGGGCGACCGCCATCCGCGAGGTTACCCCGGTCAACACCGTCGGCCGGATGAAGTTGCCGCCGAGCGGATGGTCCGGGCCGCCCGCGACGATGCTGGCGCCTTGCGAGACGGCATCCTCGATGTGGCGCCTGACCTTGGCGACGGCGCGCTCGTCGACGAGCGGGCCGATCTCGGTGCCCTCCGCGAAGCCGTCGCCGACTTTGAAGCCATTGACGCGGCTCGCCAGCTTCTCGGCGAACGCATCGTAGATGCCGCTCTGCACATAAAGCCTGTTGGCGCAGACGCAGGTCTGTCCGGCATTGCGGTATTTCGAAACGATCGCGCCTTCGACCGCAGCATCGACATCGGCATCGTCGAACACGATGAAAGGCGCGTTGCCGCCGAGTTCCATGCTGAGCTTCATCACTTGCGCGGAGGCTTGCGCCATAAGCGTCCGGCCGACCTCGGTCGATCCCGTGAACGTGAGCTTGCGAACCTTGGCGTTTTCGCAAATCTCATCGCCGAAGTCCGAACTCTTGGTGATCGGGACGATGCTCAGCAGCCCGGCCGGCACGCCTGCCCTTTGCGCGAGCACGGCCAAGGCCAGGGCGGAGAGAGGTGTCAGCGCCGCCGGCTTGAAGACCATCGAGCAGCCCACCGCCAGTGCCGGAGCAATCTTGCGCGCCACCATCGCCGAGGGAAAATTCCAGGGCGTGACCGCGCCGACGACGCCAACGGGCTGCTTGATGACGACGATCCTCTTGTCGCGGGCATGGCCAGGAATCGTGTCGCCATAGACCCGCTTGGCTTCTTCGCCGAACCACTCGATGTAGGATGCGCCGTAGAGGATTTCGCCTTTGGACTCGGCGAAGGGCTTGCCCATCTCGGCGGTCAGGATCGTCGCCAGGTCGTCGAGATTGGCAATGGTCAGGTCATACCAGCGCCGCAGGACGGCGGCGCGCTCCTTGCCGGTGCGGGCCGCCCAGTCCTTTTGCGCGACATAGGCCACGTCGATCGCCTTGGCGATCTCGGCGCGCGTGAAATCGGGCAATGTCGCCAAGACTTCGTTGGTCGAGGGGTTGGTGACCTCGAACGTCTTTCCGGACTGGGACCGGCCAAGCCACTCATTGCCGATCAATCCCTGTTCCCGGATCAGATCCTTGTCCTTGATCTTGCCAAGCAGTGTCGCGGATACGGCCATGGTCAGGCACCTTCACTGGATTCCGATTGGCCCTTGAGGAGAAGCGCCCGGGCCTGGGCGATGATGGGCGCGTCGATCATCCTGCCATCGACGAGGCGGGCCGCGCCGTCCCGAGCGGTGTCGACGACGCGCCGCGCCCAGCGCAATTGTTCTTCGCTTGGCCGGAATGCGGCAGCGACATGCGATATCTGGGCGGGGTGGATGCAAAGCTTCCCGCCGGCGCCATGGTCCAGGGCCTGCCGGCATTCGAAGGACAGCCTGGCGGTATCCGTCACCTCGAAGGACGGGCCATCCAGCGGCAGGGCCTTGCCGGCGGACCTGCTGGCCACGGCCAGCCGCATCATGGCATGCGCCCTGAGGGCCTCGGAGGCGGCCACGCCCAGGTCGAGGGCGAAGTCGGCAGGCCCGAAGGCCAGTGTGGCGACATGAGAATGACCGGCCAAGGCGGCCGCTTCCTCCAGCCCACGCGCCGTTTCGATCAGGGCGATGATCTCGACGTCGTCACCCAATGCCTGCACGACCGCATCGAGCGTGACCGGCGACTCCGCCTTCGGCAGGCATATGCGTCGCAGTCCCAATGCCTTGAGCGCGGCAATATCGTCGCCGTGCCAGCTGCTGTCCGTGGCGTTCACGCGAACATAGGCGGGGTTGTGCAGCGCCAGCATCTGGCGGAGGTTGGAGCGGGCGGCGTCCTTGGCAGCAGGCACGACCGCATCTTCGAGATCGACGATCACCGCGTCGGCGCCGGACCGGTCGGCCTTGTCAAACCGTTCCGGCCGATCTGCCGGTACGAACAAAGGCGCGACCAAAGGGCGGCGTTGGGTGCCGTGCGGGCTCATGGCGCCGGATCCCGACCGACATCGGCCTCCATATGGACGACACCGCCGTCGCCTTGGGCCCAGAACCGCTGGGCGTCAGGGGAAGCGGCGATGGTCAGGCGGCGGCCGGCGATCGCCGGCGCAACGCCTCGATAGCGGAAGGTCGCCGGGATGCCCGTGCCGTGAGCCGCCGCGAGGTTGAGCATCAGCGTGGCTTGCAGCGGGCCGTGGACCACCAGACCCTCATAGCCTTCCGCCTGGGTGGCGTAAGGCAGGTCATAGTGGATCCGATGGCCGTTGAACGTGATGGCCGAATAACGAAACAAAAGCGTGGACGACGGGACCACGGTCCACGACCTGCCGACGGGACGGCCTGGCGCCGGGGCGGTCTTCTCGCGGTCCGGTGCGACGTGCTTCGGCACCGCGGCCTCGCGATAGACGATATCGTGCCGTTCGCTCAGCGCGATGCCGCGTGACGTATGATAGCGATGATCCACCGCGACGAACCAGAGCTCGCCCGACCTGCCTTGCTTGCGGACAATGTCGCGGATCGTGGAGACCCGCCGGACTTCATCGCCGATCCGCAAGGCGTCGTGCACCTGCAATTCACCACCCGCCCACATGCGGCGCGGCTGGGGCACCGGCGGCAGTGACAGGTTCATGGCCGGATGGCCATCGGCTCCTAACTGGTCCATCGCGGCGATCGCCGGCGACAGGCACCAATGGATGCCCAACGGCGCGAAGCCGGCGGCCACCGGCGCGAGATGGGGCTCGAATATCGCCCTGAAGCTTTGCACGAGGCGCTCCGAAACGACATCGAAGCTCTCGCTTTGACGGCCAATCCATTCGGCGAATGGCTTCTGCTCGGTCGCGTTCACTTCACTCGCCCGTCAGTAGGAACGTGGCATTCCGAGCACATGCTCGGAGAGATAGGACAGGATGAGGTTCGTCGAGATCGGCGCCACCTGGTAGAGTCGGGTTTCGCGGAACTTGCGCTCGACATCGTATTCTTCGGCAAAGCCGAAACCGCCATGGGTCTGGACGCAGGCATTGGCGGCCTCGTTCGAGGCATCGGCGGCCAGCATCTTGGCCATGTTGGCTTCGGCGCCGCAGTCGAGGCCGGCCTCGTAGAGACGCGTCGCCTCGCGGACCATCAGCTCGGCCGCGCGCATGTTGGCATAGGCCCTGGCGATCGGAAACTGGACGCCCTGATTGGCACCGATCGGCCGGCCGAAGACGTTGCGCTCGCAGGCATAGGCCGAGGCCTTCCCGATCAGCCATTTGGCGTCGCCGATGCATTCGGCGGCGATCAGGATCCGCTCGGCATTCATCCCGGACAGGATATAGCGGAAACCCTTGCCTTCCTCTCCGACCAGGTTTTCGGCAGGGACCCTGACGCCGTCGAAGAAGACCTCGGTCGTGGAGTGGTTCATCATGGTGCGTATGGGCCGGATCGAAAGACCCTGCTTGAGTGCCTCGCGCATGTCGAGGATGAACACCGACAAGCCTTCGGTGCGCTTGGAGACCTGGTCCTTCGGGGTCGTGCGGGCAAGCAGCAGCATGAGGTCGGAATATTCGGCCCGGCTTGTCCAGATCTTCTGGCCGCTCACGACATAATGATTGCCGTCCTTGCGGGCGAATGTGCGGATCGAGGTCGTGTCGGTGCCGCTGGTGGGCTCGGTGACGCCGAATGCCTGCAGCCTCAGCTCGCCGGAGGCGATCTTCGGAAGATAGCGCTGCTTTTGCTGCTCATTGCCATGCCGCAGCAGCGTCCCCATGACGTACATCTGCGCGTGGCAGGCGGCGCCGTTGCACCCGGCGCGCTGGATCTCCTCGAGCACGGCGGCCGCCGCCGAAAGCGTCAGGCCGGCACCGCCATACTCCTCGGGGATCAGCGTCGCGAGGTAGCCGGCTTCGGTCAGCGCGTTGACGAAATCCAGGGGGTAGGCGCGGTCGGCGTCGAGCTTGCGCCAGTATTCGCCCGGAAACCGCTCGCAGAGCCGACGCACGGCCTCGCGGATCTCCTCGTTGTCGACATCCTTGAACATCAAGCGCTCCGCGCGGCACGTGCCTGGGGACGCGCGTCTCCAGCGATTTCAAACAAACCCAGCGAGCGCACCGGACGGTTATCGGGCAGTGCAAGGATGGCGCCGATCAGTTCGTCGGCCCGGGCTTGCGAATTGCCGCCGGCAACGAGCTGCGCGCGCGCTTTCTCGGAGAGCTCGGCCGCCGTCACCGGATTGTCGGGATCTCCCTTGGCGTCGTGTCGCGCGGCGGAAAGGCGCCGGCCGGAAGCCGTCTCCACCTCGATTTCAGCGCCCCACGACTCGGGGTAGGCAGCCTCGATCCTCGGCGCCAGCCCGACGTCGACTTTCTTGCGTTCGCCGGCCATCCGCTGCCGGGCATCGGCATCGAAGCTCGCCTGGTCGACGCGGCCGTCCGCCAGCGCGATCGCCACCGTGTGCTGCAGGGAGAACTTGGCGCTGTAGGGATCCTCGGGGGTGGGCCGATCGCACACGTCCAGCGCGGCCCGGTAAGCGCCGACCTTCACCTTGGCGATGGCTTCGCCGGCTATCTCCTTGTGCAAGGCGATGGCGCCGTCGATCGCCGGATGGGTATGACGGCAGCAGGGCCATGGCTTGATCGAGGTGTTGATCAATTGCCAGGGCCGTTCGGGCGCGGCCGTCACCGCGTCCGGAATCGGGTCGGCGCACAGGCCCGCATAGAAGCCCTTTTCGCCCTCCAGGATGTTTTGCGCGCCCGTGAAGCCTTCCCTGGCCAGGAACGATGCAAGTACGCCCGACTCCGCTGCCCGGGCGGTATGAAGATGCTTGCTCATGGCGCCTTCGGCCAGGAACTCCCAAAGTCCCGATGACTGGGTCCCGGCGTTGCCGAGCGCCCAAACGGTCCTGTCGTCATCGAGGCCGATGAGCTCGGCCACGGCAAAAGCCGCGCCGAACGGCCCGCAGGTCGAGGTGTTGTGCCAGACCCGGTAATGCTTCTTGCCGACGGACATGCCGACGCGGCAACAGGCTTCGTATCCCGCGAGAACCGCGCGGAGGAACGCGTCGCCGCCAAGGTCGTGATCGTGGGCCACGGCCCAGGCCGCGGGAATGACGACGCTTCCCGGATGGGTCACCGAATCCCGATGCAGGTCGTCCATCTCCAGAATATGGGACAAACCGCCGAGATAGAACGCCTTGCGTGCCGTATCCGCCTGCGCCGGCGGCGCGACCGCCTTGAGCATGCGGGCAGGTTCGGTCGGCAACGCGCCAAGCGCGCAGCCAAGCGTATCCAGGACGAACAGCGATGCCCATTCCAGATCGCGTTCGGTCACCGGCTTTTCACGGATCAACCGGGTCAGGTCGCGGGTCAGGCTCATAGCGTTCTATTCCCTATGCGTTGGGATCCAGCCGTTTCCGGCGGACCGAACTCCCGCCGCAAAGCCACATCGTGTTCGCCAAGCGAGGGCACCCTGCCCAGTTCGGGGCGCTTGCCATCGACCGTGACCGGCGGCGCGAAAAGCTCGACCGGACCGATCGCGGTCTCGACCGCGACCCTGGTCGCGCTGCGATGCGCCGCCAGATCCGCCATGGTCGACACGCGGCCATATCCAAGGCGCACCTGGTCCAGCAGCTCGCACAGCGCGGACATGGTGTAGGGCGCCAGGATCGCCTGCACGCATGCGTCGAGCGGTTCGCGGTTCTTGATGCGCAGGACGTTGCGTTCGAATCTCGGATCCGTCGCGACCGACGGCTGGCGCAGGACGCTCTCGCAGAAGACGGCCCATTCGCGTTCGTTCTGGACGGCGATCAGGATTTCCCCATCGCTCACGCGAAACAGTCCGTAGGGCGCGATCGACGGGTGGGCGAGGCCGAGCCGGCTGGGCTCCTTGCCGCCGTAATGGCGCGCCAGATAAGGCACGTTCATGTATTCGGCGAGGGTGTCGAACAAGGAGACTTGCAGGTGAGCCCCTTCGCCTGTCCGGGCGCGCATGATCAGGGCTTCGAGGATGGCGGCATAGGCGGCCTGGCCGGTGGCGATATCGGATATCGATATGCCGACGCGGGTCGGACCCGACGTCGCCGATCCCGTGACGCCAGCCAGACCCGCTTCCGCCTGGATGAGCAGGTCATAGGCTTTCCGATCGTGATCGGGCGTTCCCGGCGCGTAGCCACCAATGTCGCACACGATCAACCTGGGGAACCGCCGCCTCAAGTCGGCGCTGCCGATGCCCAGCCGGTCGGTGGCGCCGGGCACCAGGTTCTGGATAAACACGTCGGCCGTGGCGAGCATCGCTTCGACCAGCGCCAGATCATCCGGTCGCTTCAGGTCGACGGTACAGGATTGCTTGCCGCGGTTGTTCCAGATGAAATAGCTGGACAGGCCGTGGACGTAGTCGTCGTAGCCGCGCGCGAAATCGCCCTCGGGGCGCTCGAGCTTGATGACGCGCGCACCGGCGTCGGCGAGCCGCGACGTCGCCAGGGGCGCAGCCACGGCTTGCTCCAGCGAGACGACGGTTGTTCCCTCCAGCGCGCCTGGCATGGCTCGCTCCTTATCCTGCTTTTCCGATACCATCGCACCGGAAGGGTCCCCTCCGTCAAATAGCGTTTTGTAATGGGAGGTATAGCGAAACGACACAGTCGACCGTCCGCCCGCCGTGCCCTAGCCAAACAGGTCGGGGCGCTGGTTTTCGTCGGAAAGCTCGGCGCTCCAGGCCTGATCCTTCACCAGCTGGCGCAGTATATCCCACGACAGCTGACCCACTGCCCGGGGAGCCGTCTGCAGCGGGCGTTCCGTCGAATAAGCCAGGTACACTTTCCGGGTGATGGGCGGGTCCTGGAAACTCCACGCCCGGAACAGGCCGGCCTGGGTCTCGGCATTGATCGCCATGCGCGGCAGGATCCCGAAACCGATACCACGGGTCACCAGTCGCTTGATTTGGGTATAGGAGTCGATTTCGATCGCCGGGTTGATGGCGACTTGGACCGACGTCGCGACGGCTTCGATCAGCTCCCGCAGACCATGGCCGGGGCCCGGCACGACCAGGGGCAACCCGGCGACGTCGCGGAGCTCGACGGAAGCCCCCCGAAAGTCGCCGGCGCCCGCCATGGACGGGTTGGCAAAGAGACAGATTTCCTCGGACAGGCCGTGGTGAACCGCGAGACCCCTCGGGTTCGACGTCGCATAGATCATCGCGAGGTCGACTTCGCCGCGCTTCAACCACTCGAGAATGTAGCCGCTCATCGCCTCGACGACGCGGATGCGCACCTCGGGGAAGCGCTCGCGCGCCGCTTCAATCAGCGGCGCCGCGAGAAGCTCGCTCACCGTGCCTGGAAGGCCGAAGCGCACTTCGCCGCGCGGCGCGATGGCGGCGCCCCTGACGCTGTCGCTGATTTCCGCGAACTCGGCGAGAATGCGCTTGGCATGCACCATGAGCCGCGCGCCGGCTTCCGTCGCGCTGACGCCGTGCGGCCCGCGATGAAGGAGCGGAAGTCCAAGCTCCTCCTCCATATGCCTGACATGCTGGCTCAGCGCCGGCTGCGCCACATGGAGCTGCGTGGCGGCTTTCGAGAACGAACCGCTTTCGACGACCTGGGAAAAATATTTAAGCTGACGAAGATCCAAAACGGCTCCCTGCGGCCCATCAAGGGACACCGTATAATATTTCGTTATTGAGGCAACGGCAAAATAGCGGCGATCCGTCTATCCCTGCCCCAACAAGACCGCTTCCACGCTGCCCTTGGATTTCCTGATGCGCCCCGCCAGCCGCCGGATTTCGTCGATCAAAGCGGTCAGCACTGCATGCTGGGAACCGACGTCTCGGGGCCGAACGATAGCGATGGTGCGGGCCATGTCGCTGTCGGCTATGGCATAAGCGCTCAGCGTGTGTTCCTCCAGTTCGCGTGTCACGCTGGAATGCGGCAGGATCGTCGCGTATTGCGTGCTCTTGTCCGCGATGACGGCTTTCACGGCGCTGAGTGAATCGAGTTCTAGCTCCGGCTTCAGCGCAACACCTCGCCGCCGGTAGACCCGGTCGATGATCCGCCTCAGCTCATGGATTTCGCTCGGCAGTATCAATCGCAGCCGGCCGATGTCCTCAAGCCGACATGGTGCATCGGCCGTGTCGACCGCATAGGACGTCACCAGCACGAGGCGCTCCGCGAACAGATCGACGACGTCGAGCCGATCCGGAGAACCGGGCCGGTAGGTAAGCGCAGCGTCCAGTCGGCCGCCGCGCATGAGACTGGCCAGGTCGCCGCTATAGGCTTCCACCACATTGAGCGTCACACCCCGATATTGAGCTCCGACGAAATTGCGGATGTCTTCGAGAAACAGCGGTGCGATGGTCGGGCATATGCCGAGCGCGATCTCGCCTTTGAGCTTGTCCGAGCGCTGGCGCACCGTGCGGACGGCGTCATCCAGCCCATCGATGTGCAGGCGCGACTGGCCAAGGAGAAAGCGCCCCTCGGTCGTGGGCTCCGCACCGCGTCCGCTCCGCTTGATCAAGGCGATGCCGACTTCCTTCTCGAGCAGCTTGATCTGCCGCGTCAGCGACGGCTGGGCCACGCCGATGGATTGGGACGCACGCGAGAAGCCGCCATGCTCGCAGACCGCAATGAAATAGCGCAGGCGCCTGAGGTCGATACCTTCCATGCCCCGCCGCCCCCGCTAGACCGTGATGGCGTTTCGTTGAATCGCCATCACGATCCAGTTCTTTGTTGGAGCATGATCTTTCTCCGAAAACCGGTTCCCACTTTTCAGGATCATGCTCTACCGGCCTGTCACGCGATCGAGGAGCCGTGCGATCCATGGCGTGGTGATCGGCTCGAACAGCGGGTTGATGTCGGGCACGAGGACGATCTTGTGGCGCGGAAACTCGTCGATGACGGAGAGACGTCCCCGATAGGCCAGCCACCACACGATGAACACGCCGACAAACCAGAAGAGGACCTGCCAGATCAGGAGCGACGGCACTCCCGGCGCCACGACGGTCCCGGCAAAAACCGGCTCGCTGAAAAAGCTGTTGCCAAGGATCGCGCCGGGCCCGAGCGCAAGGAACGCCCATAGCAGCGTCAGGGACCATTTTGCCGTTGTGGCCGCCTGGCCTCCGTTGCGCGCCCGCTGGCCCTCCGCGAAAGCGTCGTGGAGGCGATCCCGGCGATCCCGCTCGGAGCCGGCGCGGGTAAACAGGCTGACAAGCAGGCAGGCCGCGAAATTGGTCGCCAGTCCCCATCCCGCGGAATGAACCGTCAACGGCCAGCGGCCCCATGGCAGGTCGACGAACAACCGCTCGAACAGCACCAGCCCGAAGCTCTCGGTGAACATGACGCAAAGGCTGCCGACGATCAAACCGGCGAGCACGCCGCTGCGGCTGATCCAACGCACCCAGCACAGGCCGAGCACCGCCGGCAGCAACTGCATGGACAGGCTGAGCGTGAGGGACGAGAAGATCGTCGCGCTGAGTGGCGCAAAGCTCGCAACGGCGGCAACGGCTCCATAGACAAGAGCCAAGGTCACGCGCGCGGCAAAACGGCTCGCGCGCCCGTCCATGCCCGGAATGACATAGCGAGACGTCAGCTCGATGGTGCACACCGATGCACCCGATCCGGCAAAGAATGCCACGGCGATCTGGCCCGACGCGACAAGAAGGACAGTAAAGCCCACCGCCACCATCGGATCGAGCGTCGCCAGACGGGCGGTAAAGGCCGTCAACGAACCGGCGGCCGAAATCTCGGCGGCCAGGACCGGCCCGACCAGCATCAGGGCGCCGGCCGCGAGACCGGCGATCATCCAGACCTGGCCGAACGCGAAACCGCGCCGCGGCGCGCTCGTAACGCCCAGGAAACTGAAGCCGGGGCTGATCGCGATGCCCCCCAGGGACAGCGCGAAGGTCAGTCCCGCGAATGTGGTCCACAAGCCGCCGGCCGGCAGTTCCTTGCCAATGCCGGCGCTGAACTGGATCACGCCTGGAATCTTGTCCGGGAGCACGCCGCCGGTTGTGCCGATACCGGTGGCGGCAAAAGCCAGCTTGTCGATCGCAAAGCCCATGAACCCACCGAAAAAGACGATGAGGGCCAGGATCAGCAGGGACTGGGCGGCGACGAAGTAGGCGATCGCGCGCCAGCCGCCGATCACGCTGCAGAGAAACAGCGCGAATGCGATCGACCAGATCGCCAGACCGGACGGGATGTCGTTGGCGGTCGCGGCGCTTACCAACGCGCCCGCCTGGGACAGGCACATGGCCGCGAAGGGGATACTGAAAAGGAACAGCACGAACAGCATGTAGATGCGCAGGGTCGTGCTTCCGAAATAATCGCCGAGCAGGTCGCCGAGGGTGCGCAGCGAGGTCAGCCGGGCCGCGAGCCAGATCCGCTTCTGCGTGATGGCGGCGGCCAGGGCCACGCAGATGAGGCCGACGGCGACCTGATTGTACTGCAGGCCGAAAGTGGAGAGCAAACGCAGATGATCGGGAAGGCCGAGGCTGGCCAGTGTGACGCCGGCGCCGGCGAAGATGATCACCCATGGCGGCAAGGCCTGGCCGGCATCGACGAAATCGCCGGGCTCCTGGGCGTGCCTGCTGCTGATGGTCGCGAGATAAAGACCCAGGACCGCGACGATGCCGAGGACGGAAGCCAGCAGCGGGGTCATCGATCGTCTCCCGCCGGGCTGGTTGGATCCCGGTCGCCCGCCCGGAAGTCGCGGATGACGTCGAAGGCGTCAAAGGCCTGCCGCGCTCCGAACCGTGTGATCAGGTAGAAAACGATCACGGCCCCGGTCGCGATAAATCCGATGCTGACCGGCACGAAGTTGCGGGCGGCAAAGGGAGCGCTGACCAGCGACAGGATCACGAACAGCACCAGCGCGAACCCATAGATGACGAGACCGAGCCCCAGTTCGCGGGGCGAGAAGCCCGTCCCGTAGACCACATTGACGATCACATGGGCGACGAAGCCGGCTAGGACGGCCGCGAACCCGGAAAGGACGTAGGGCGCTCCGCCCTGGCCAAATCCGTAGTCGAACAGGATCGCGGCGGGCAAGGCCGCCGCCAGCCAACACGCCATGACCAGGGCGTGGCGGTCCAGCGCTTCGTTTTTGCCGAGCGGGGTCATCGAATGCTCTCGCTAGTTGGACTCGCTGCTCAAGGGCGCGTTCAGTCGTCCTTGTCCTTCGGCGTCTCCGGTCCCTGGAAGTTCCGGAACGACATGCCGCCGGCGCTTCCGAGGTTCTCGATCGGCAGCCCCAGATCCTTCATGAGGCCGTCCACGAAGGCGACCTGGGTGCGATATTTCATGGCGGAATTCACGACGCGGTCCGTCATGTTGCCGCCGCCCGAGCCACCCTCGGCGGTCCCGAGGGTCTCGGACGGGCTGTTGAGTCCGGGCAGGCCGTCGACCTGAAGGATCTTGATCGACTCGATGTTCTCCATCGGCTTGACCGTCTCGCGGATGATGCTCGGCAGGTTCCGGACGAGGTTTTCGTAGATGGCGCTGCGCCTGCTGGCGTCCGAGCGGGTGTTCTCGGACTCGTTGAGCATGCGCTGTCCGGCGGCGTCCTTGGCGTAGCGGACCTCGGCCGCGTTGGACTCGGCGATCTCGGCCAGCGCCCTGAACTCGGTCGCCTCCTTCTCGGCCTTGGCCGAAGCGACGACGCGCTGGGCGTCGCGCTCGACCCTCGACGAGGACTGGATGAGCTCCACCCGCTTGATGCGTTCTGCCACTTCCTCTTCGCGGGCGCTGTTGATCTGCTCTTCCATCTCGACCTGCTTTTTCAAGGCCTCGGCGGCTTCGGTCTTCGCATAGGCCTCCTCGATCGACTTGTTGATGACCGCGATGAGGCGCTCCTTGTCGACGATCTCGACCTCTTTCTGCTGCTCGATCTCGTACTTGTCGACGAACTTGCGCGCCGCGATGCGCAACTCGTCGATCTGGCGGTTGGCGGCGATCGAGGCGTCCTGGATCTCCTGGAACGCCTTGGTCTCGGCAAGCTTGATCTTCTGGTTCTTCTCGATCTCGAGCTGAACGATCTCCTCGTCCACCCTCAGCCGCTCGACATCCACATCGTAGCGTTTCTGGAGGCGAGCCTTTTCCTGATCGGCCTCGGCGAGCTCGCTGCTGATGCGGACCTCTTTCGACTTCGCCACGACCAGCAATTCGATCGCCTTATCGGTCTCGATGCGATGCGCCTCGGTCTCGCGCTGCTTCTCCAACCTGGCCTGGTCGACTTCGGCGGTGGACGTCGTCTCGATGATCGACAGCTCCTGGCGGGAGCGGATTTCCGACTCCTTCACATGCTGCTCGTTCTCGATCCGCTCCGCCTCGACTTCGCGGCGGTTCTGGATCCGCTGCATGTCCAGCTGGCGCCGCGACATGATCTCGGTCATTTCGGTCTCTTGCTGCTTCTTGATCTCCAGCGAGCGCACCTCCGATTGGGTGTTGATCCGTTCGGAGTCGATCAGACGGTCCTTGGCGATGCGGATCCGCTCGGCTTCCTGCTCACTGCGGATCCGGGCGTTCTGAATGCTGATCGTGGAGCTCGACCTTTCGGCCTCGATGTCGGCGAGTTGGGTGGCTTTGCGGATTTCGATCGCCTGCGCCTGCTCGATGCGGGCGTATTCGAGGTCGCGTTCGATCTCCAAAGCTCGCTGCTCGGTTTCGAAATCCTTGAGCTTGATGCCGATCCGCGATTCGTTTTCGATGCGGTTGCGGAGCAGGCGGCGCTCTTCGATCTGCTCGGTCAGCTGTGTCAGACCTTCGGCATCGAAAGCGTTCGAGGGATCGAACACGGAAATGTCGGTCTGGTTGAGGCTCGTCAGGGAGGCGTTCTCCAGCTCGAGGCCGTTCGACCCGAGGGTCGTCGCCGCGAGGGCCGCCACCTCGCTCATGTAGCGGCCGCGGTTGGTGTGGATTTCATCCATCGTCATCGTCGACGCGATGGCCGACATCGCATCGACGAACCGGCCTTGGACGATCTCCTTCAGCGCGGCCGGATTCTGGGTGCGCTCGCCAAGGGTGCGGGCGGCGATCGACACGCCGGCTTCCGTCGGTACCACGCGCACGAAGAACTCGGCGACGATGTCGATGCGCATCTTGTTCCTGGTGATCAGGGACTGCTCGCCGAGCCGGCGGATTTCCACCGGGATCGCGTTCATGTTGACACGCGTGATGTCGTGGACGATCGGGATGATCAGCGCGCCGCCGCCCATCACCACCCGCTCGCCGCCGAGGCCGGTGCGCACGAAGGACTGGTCCTTGGACGAGTGCCTGTACAGCCAATGCAGCAGATAGACACCGATCGCGATGATGATCGTTACGAGAATAACGACTGCAATCACATCTGAGCCATTCATGAGAATATCCTCCACTTAACCGCGTGCGCCGGGCGTGCCGGCGCGAAGATTGACAGCCCTCAGAAACGCTCCTCGCCGGCGACGGCGAGGACGATCATCGAGACGGCGATGAGATTGACAAGGTCGGCAACGGTATAGAGCACGATGACGGGCGCCACGTGGCCGGTGCCGATGACGACGTCCACGAAATGCAGGATCGGGTAGATCGCCCAGCCGATCGTCATGATCAGCCTGATCCAAAAATAACCGAGCCGGATCGGCCGCGTCGACTTGCCGACGGCGTCGGCCATGGCGCCGAAATACGACTCGCCGAGGATATAAAGCCAGAAAGCGATCGACAGCAGCACGCCAAGGGTCGGGTTGAAGATCCGCGCGTCGCCCAGGTAGCGGGAGAGGACCATCAGGATTGCCGCCGCCAATGTCCGCCAGAACACTCCGACAGGCACTTTCCCGGCGATGCGTGCGAAGAAAAACAGCGATGCGACCTGCATCGGCTGGACGACGAACCAGGCGACGTATCGGGAGGCGGCGCTGAGCTGCTGGCCCGCCAGCCAGATGTTGGAGGCGGCATAATATTCAAGACCCGACGCCAGCAAGGCAACGCCCGAAAGCGCCAGCGGGATGCGCCACCGCTCGGAGGTCCATGTCAGGCCCAGCATCGCCAGGGCGGCTGTGGCGAACGTGGCGAGGGTCGCGACGCTGAGCGCGGTGCTGACCACGGCGCTTGATTGAAAGAGTGTTCCAAACATGGGCTTTCCCTAGACCTGGGCTCTGATGTGAGGGGCGCGGCCGTAGAGCGCGACCATCGGCAGGATCAGAAGACCGAAGATGAATTGTTGCCATTCGTATTTGAGCCCGATGCCGATCAGAAAGGCGCTCAGGACCTGCAGGACGAGAACCCCGATCACGGTGTAGCCATAGCCGCCGTACCCGCCCATCAGCGACGTCCCGCCGATCACGACCGCGGCCAGGGTCGTGAAAAGATACTGGTCGCCGACCCCGATGAAGCCGCCGCCGCTCCAGCCCAAAAGCAGGCATCCGGTCAGGGCGGCTGAAAAGCCGCTGATGGCGTAGGCGATCGTCCAGTATTTGAACTCGGAAACGCCGATCAGCTTGGCCGAGCGGCGGTTCCCGCCCAGAGCGTAAATGTAACGGCCAAAGGCGGAGTAGCGCAGCCCGACGATGACGATGATGGCGATCGCGATCCACAAGAGAATGGTCGGCGGCACCGCGAGGCCGAAAGTGCGGCCGTTCATGGCGGCGAGATTCTGCAGCCACTTGGGAACGGTGCCGAAAACATTGCCGCCGAACGACGATCCGATGCTAGTGAGAATCTGAACGAGCCCGGCGATCGAGAAGCCCATCCCCAATGTCAGGATCAACGCCTGGCCCTGCAGGCGGTAGGACAGGACGCCATTGAGGAAACCTAGTGCGGCGCCGATCGCCAAGACGAAGGCGACCGCCAGCCACGACGGAACACCGAGCCCGATCAGGAACAGAAGCCCGATGTTCGAGGAGCCGATCACGAACGGGATCGACAGGTCCAGGCCGCCGAGCAGCGCCACCAGCGTCTGCCCGACACACGCGATGCCGAGGAAGGCTGCAAACAGCAGTATCGCCTTGATGTTGGCGGCGGAAAGAAACCCGTTGATCGTGAAGGAGCTGATCACGATCAGCGCCAGCAGAACGATCAGGCCGATAAAGGCGCTGCGGCCACGGGCGAAGCGGTTGCTGACCTTGAACGCAAAGACCAGAATCGCTTCCAGCAAAAGGAAGGCGATGAGGTTGCCGAGGGTGCGGAATGACGGGACCGTGGCGGTGATCAGAAGGTACACGATCAGCATCACCGCCATGGTGACGATCAGCACCCTGTTGCCGGACCAGACGCCGCCGACGCCGGCCGGCGCCGCATTGTCCGTTTCCGGGGACGGCGCGCGGGACTCGAAGATGACAGCGACATAATTGATCAGCCAGAACAGCACGGCCGCCAGAACGATCGTGTAGAGGATGACGATCTGGGCGCTGATCCCTTGCCAGAATCCAAGCCCGAAGCTGATCGCGGCAACAACGAAGGTCGCGGCAAGGTTGAACCATACCAGGGCGCGTGATCGCGGAACGAAAAGGCCGCCGCGTCCACCCTCGCCGAACATCTCGCTCATGGCGCGCTCCCCGAGGATTGTCCCGTCGCCAAAGTCCCGGGAACGTGGCTTTGCTCGCCGACGACCACGAACAGCAGCAGGATGAGCGCCGAGACGAAGACATAGATGAAGGCGCCAAGGCGCACCGAAGCGGCCTCGGCCACGATGGCGCGGATCGTGAAGGTCAGCACGGCGAGAACGGCGGCGAAGCCGAAGACGGTCTTCTGCAGCGTCGTCAAATCGGGCAGGACCGAGCCGCTTCCCGACTGCATGACCGGCAGCAGCAGATAGCGGGTCATCACGTCCGCGTCCTGCTTAAAGGCGCCGCCGGCGACCGCCACCACCGCATAGGTATCGCGGGTGCTGACATAGAGCATGATGCCGACGACAACGCAGCCCAGGACCACAAAGGCCGCAAAGGGCGAAATGAAATAGAGGTATCGCCCGATGACCGGCACCAGCAGGGTCAAGAGCAGCGACAGAACCAGGATCAATCCATAGAACAGCTGCGTCACGAAGGCTTGCGTGGCGCCGAAATTGAAGGTGGCCAGGACATAGCCGATCAGAAAGAGGTTGAGCGCTCCAAGCAGCCCGCCCGCCACGCCACCGCGGCCGCCGGACAGGCTGACCCCGCCCAGCACCAGGGCGGTCACCGCCGTCAGCGTCATCGTGGTGCCCTGCGTCGGATCGCCGGACGCGATCAGCGCCGTGTAGCAGATCGCGCCAAGGCCGACGAAAAGCCCGGCGATGACGTGGGCGCCGACCCGCACCACATTGATGCGAACGCCGCTCGTATAGGCCGCGCGCTCATCGTAGCCCATCAGGCGCAGGTTCGCGTAGAACGAGGTCATGGTGAACAGCAGCCAGGCAGCGATGGCCAAGAGCACGATCAACAGGACCGGCGAGAAGATCGTGTTGCCGATGCCCCATGACGCCATCCATTCGGGCGCGGTGCCGCCAGGTCTTGGGAGGATGACGAGATTGATGCCGGTCAGGGCCAGAAAACCGCTGAGCGCGACGATGATCGGCTGGACGCGCACGAAAATGATGATCAGGGCGAAGAAGAGTTGATAGAGAACGCCGATCCCCAGGGCGACCAGGAAGACGCCGAAGGGGCCGGTCACGATGCCAAGGCCGTTGAGCTTGACGATCGTGACATTGATGAAGGCGAGCAATGGTCCGACCGCCAGGTCGACCGTGCCACGCCCCGCCACCGCCAGGGCCATGAGCGAGAATGTCGCCAGGATCAGGGGCGCCGACACGATGATCGCGCTGCCGAACCCCGACAAGGAGACGAGGTTCGGCCCCCTGATGACCGCGGTGCTCAAGAGCAGCGCGATCAGCAGGATCGGGACCAACAGGTAGGTGTTTTGGGAACCCCTGGACTGCGACATCAACTTTGGTCTTCCGTTGCCAGCGCAACCTAGAACTCGATGACCTTTCGGCCTTCACCCGGTCGCTCGCCGCGGCCCGCGGACCTGCTGTCGGACACGCTGCGTCCCGACAGGGCATTGCCGCCCTGGCCGCGGCGTTCAGGGTCCGCGCTGAGGATTTTCTTCAGCACGGGGGTGACGACTTCCTTGAACTTGACTGGATCCTCCGAGGTCGGGAAGTGACCGCCGCCGAAGATGATGCATTCCGAGTTCTTGACCTTCTCGGCGGTGCGCTGGGTCATTTCCGGCGTGCAGGCGAAATCGTACTCGCCGGTCAGGAAGTAGATCGGCACCTTGCCGGAAATCTTCTGGCACTGATCGCGGAAGTCCGAATCGACGCTGTAGAAATACAGGTCGCCCTTGAAAATGCCGGGGCCGCCCTGCGCGTAGTACCACCAAGTCTCCCAGCGGTAGTCGTCAGGCGACTGCGGGGCCATGAGGCCGAACACCGAGGTGGCGACCACTTCGCCGCCATGGATGTGGGGATGATGCAGCGGATCGATCCACCAGCCCGGGGAGTAGTCGCAAGCCTCGAGGGCGATGAAGGCGGAGAATTCGCTCTCATAGCGCAGCGCCAGCGCCAGGCAGATGTTGCCGCCCATCGACTGGCCCATGAGGACGGGCTTGCGCAGGTCGAGCGCGCGGCAGAACGCCACGATGAACTCGCAATAGAACTTGGTGGTGAGCTTGTATTCATCTTCCATCAGGTGGAAGTCCGCCGGCGGGATCGACTTGCCGTGCCAGGGCATGTCGAACGCGATGACGCGGAAATTGCTGCTGATGTCGGGATCGCACAGCTGATGCCGGTACTGGCGGCCGTCGGTGCCGGCGGTGTGCAGGCAGACCATCGGAATGCCCTCGCCATGTTCCTCGTAGTAGGTGCGGTACGTCTTGCCTTCGCACTGGACATAAACGTAACGCCCGACAATGGGATCGTGTGTATTCATGACAACTCTCCTGCGCTGCCGTTAAACTTGTCGCATCAGCGAGAGCATACGCGTCAGCGCCCGCAGATTCTGCCAGAAGGGGAGCGAATTGCCCTCGATGATCAGCTGCTTGTGCAGCGGATGCGCCATCGCCCATATGTCGTTGAACATCGGCGGGGGGATTTCCTGGGCGAATTTCGACCAGGCGCTGCTCGGCGCCTTCAGCCAGAATTCCACGCCCATGTCGTTCGGCGTGAGGCCCTGGGCGATCTTCTGGATCTTGCCGCCCCGAACGTCCACCAGATATTCGGTGTCGTCGAAGCCGAGGACGAACTTGCTCGTAAAAAAGCGTCCGATCACCGGCAGGATGCGGTCATCGTTGACCTTCCTTGCCCATCGTTCGATCCACTCCAGATCAAAGCTGCTCCTGCTTCCATATCTACTCATATGATCCTCCTGATTGGGGAATTCCTGACCCGTTCCTAACCGGGCAATGACTTCTTCGCCGGCCCGTAGACTGCCACGAAAGACGCTGCATCGATGGCCACCGGCATGATCGCGGCCGCAAATGCTCCAAGATCGGCGTCGGCGGGCAACTCGACCTTGTCTACCTTGAGAGCATAGAGGGTGAAGAAGTACCGGTGCGCCCGGTCTGGCGGCCACGGGCCCCCGTAGCCCCTGCCGAACCCCGGGATCTTGAATGTCACGAAATCACTGTTGAACTCGGTCGCCCCCCGCGGCAATCGCGAGCTGCCGCTGGCGCCTTCGGGCAACTGACGGACGTCGGCCGGGATGTCGGCCACCAGCCAATGCGCAAACGAGCGTGGAAAATTGAATGCTTCCGGCAGGTCGGGATCGGTGATGGCGAGGGCAAAACTGCGCGTGCCGTCCGGCGGACCCGACCAGACAAGGCCGGGCGAGAGCCGGTTGTCCTCGGCGAACCGGTCGGGAATGATGCTCCCCGGCGGGATATCATGACAACTCAGCACAAAAGACGGTGTTGCCGCCATGGGGTTCACCTCCTGTTTCAAGAGCTTCACAGGCCTCGGCACCGGCCTACCCTGCTCGAGCGTCGGGCTATGGCTCTGCGGGAGAGCCGCCGGGCTGGCCTGGCCATTCTCGTTTGCGGCCTCGCCAGGCAAACGCGCCGTCGCGCGGCGACCGAACATTGCGTTGAGGATGGCGTGACCCTCGAAGGGCGGCTCGAAATCCGACGATATCGCGCCGTTGCGAAACACATGGACCCGCGTGCACAGGTTCAGGAATTCCTCCAGCTCGCTCGACAGGAAGATCACCGCGTTGCCGCGGGCGGCGAATTCCTTGAGATTGCGATAGAGATCGAGCTTGGCGCCAACGTCGATGCCGCGGGCCGGATCGTTCAGGACCAGAGCCACCGGCTTCTCGGCAAAGGACCGCGCGATCAGCACCTTCTGCTGGTTGCCGCCGGACAGCGACGTGATCAGGTTCTGGGCACTCCCCATTTTGACGGCCAGCTTGCTGGATTCCCACTCGAACACCGGCGTCAGCTTGGTGCGGTTGATGAGGTTGAGGACCCCGCCGGAACGGTATTCGCGGTACACGGGAAGCAGCAAGTTCTCGAAAATACTCAGGTTGGCGAAGATGCCCTCTTTCTTGCGATCGCCGCTGACGTAGCTGATGTTGTTGCGTCGCGCCGAGGCCAGATCCGTGACCTCGCTGGCCTTGCCGTCATTGACAACGACCAGCCGGCCGCCGACCGGAGACTGTATGCCCGCGATGCATCTCACGAAATCCGCCTGCCCCTGCCCGTCCAACCCGGTGATGCCGACGACCTCGCCGGGATAGAGGGTGAAGTCGATGGGGGCTGCATCCGGCCAGATGCGAAAGTCCGTCGCGCGCAGAACCGGGCGGTCGCCGAGCCGCTCCGGCAAGGGCTGATCGCGGCTTGTGCCGCTGCGCTCGGCGCCAGCGATCAGCTCGAGGATCCTGGCTTCGGTGATCTCTTCCCTGGCCAGCTTGCCGACATCGACGCCGTCGCGCAAAACGGTCGCGCGGTCGGCGATGCGCACCAGTTCCGCGATGCGGTGGGTGACGATCAGGATGCTCGCCCCGCGCTGCTTCAGCTGCCGCATCTTGCGGAACAGCCTCTCCGTGGAATCGAAGTCGAGCGCCGCCGACGACTCGTCGAGGATCAGCACCTTGGGATCTGTGAGCAGGGCCCTGGCTATCGTCACCCACTGCTTGATGCTCAGGGGCAACTCGCCGACCAGCCCGGAAAGGTCGATGTCAAAGCCGAGGAGCTCACGCATCAACGCGGCGGCTTTCGTCTCTTTTTCCTCCCGGTTCATGGAAGAGCCGAGAAGGCCGTCGGCGCCCAGGTAGAGGTTGTCCAGAACCGAGCACTCGTCGGCGACGAGCACCTCCTGAAACACATTGGAGATGCCGAGCTGGCGCGCCTCATGCGGGGACGTCGCGGACTTTCCGAGGATCGAAACCTGGCCGCTGTCCGGAATCAGCACGCCGGATATGACCTTCGCCAGCGTGCTCTTGCCCGAGCCGTTGCCGCCAATGATCGCATGAACCTCTCCCGCATAGGCCGTCAGGTTGCAGCCGCCGAGCGCGACGGTTGGCCCGAAAGTCTTCCTGACCGAAGAGAGTTCAACCGTGGGGTACGACATTCATGGGTCCAGTTTGCCGGCGGAGGTCGGCTAGACTTGCATAGAATAAAGG
Source organism: Mesorhizobium sp. B2-7-1 (assembly GCF_006440735.1). Taxonomy (GTDB): domain Bacteria; phylum Pseudomonadota; class Alphaproteobacteria; order Rhizobiales; family Rhizobiaceae; genus Mesorhizobium. The sequence continues at coordinate 55,815 of NZ_VFUA01000019.1, forward strand.
GAAGGCCACCCCGTCGCGGTCGACGGGGTGGCCGAGCCTTGTTGCGGTCAGTTCGCCTTGAACGCCTCGGGATCGGCCGGGCGCAGGAAGAACTGGTCGAGGTAGTCCTTGCTTGCCCAGTTTTCCGCGCCGACATTGTACCAGCCGTCGGAGTCTTCGCTGCAATCGGCCGGGACAGCCTTCTCGAGCTGGTCGTAGGTCATGATTTGCGGCTTGGTCAGGATGGACTGGATTTTCGGGCCCTGGCCTTCAAGCGTGCGCATCATGACGTTCCAGCCGAACTCGAAGTCGTCGCCCGGAGGCCAGGCGTGGATCGCCTGGGAGATGAAGTCCTTGTTGTTGCGCCAGTAGCACAGGGCGCCGATCTCGCCGCCGATCGAGAATGGAACCATGTCGCGGCCGCTCTGCTGCAGCGCGCGCAAGGCACCGAGCTCGGATGCCGACTGGATGATGATGCCGTTGAGATCGCCCGGATTGGTGGCCAGCCATTTCTGGATTTCGGACTGGGCGACCTGATCCGTCCACATGCCGGCGACCTGGCCCACGACCTTGATGTCGGGGTATTTCGCCAGCGCCTTCAGGACGCCGACATTCTGCGAATCCGACGCCGACGCGCCGGGAATGCCTTCGACGATCAGGACATTGCCCTTGCCATTGATCTGCTTGGCCATCCATTCGCCGAGCATGCTGCCGCCCACGACGAAATTCGCCGAAGTGTTCACGGCATAGGGCGAGGTGAGATAGCCGACCGCGGAAAAGACCGGGACGTCGCGCTGGTGGGCATATTCGACCGTCTGGTTCAGCGAGGTCGGGTTGGAGCAGCAGACGATGATCGCGTCGACGCCCTGGTCCACCAGCTGCCGCATCTGCTGGATCTGCGTGGAATCGTTGAGGTTCGACTGGGTGATGATGACATCCTTGACCAGACCGAGCTTCTTCCATTTCGGAATGATCTCTTCCTGCAGCCGCTTCATGACGTCGGCGCGCCATGTGTTGCCGGCATAGGAGCTGGCGTAGCCGATCGTCCACGGCGGCCCTTTCTTCGGCTTCCAGTCCCGGTAGGCGCTTTCCGCGAGCGGCTGCATCGGATCCATCATGTCTTTGTTGTAGAGCTCATCCTGGACGTTCTTGGGCAATTCATCCACACCACCGGCAAAAGCTGGGGTGATGCCGGCGATCGTTGCGACAACGGCAAGCGATCGCAACATGGTTGCGAATATCGTCAATTTTTCCTCCCTTGGCGCCGGGCGTTGGACCGTCGGCACGTTGAGTTCACTGGAACCCAAGGGGGACTATCGGGCAATCGGGGCTTTGGAGGTAATACATTTTTGGAATGCATGATATACGCGCTTGCTATGGGGCCGATGACGCTCCACCCGCGACAGCGGAGCTCAAGCAAAGCGATCTTGCGCCCCCGCCCGGCTGATCGCGCGCGAATGGCGGACAGGCCGCCCTCCGGCCACGCAGTGGGGTCGCATGCGGCGGCCATGGCGTTCCTGCCGCTGATTTTCGAACTTTCCCGTCGCCATTGGACTGGCCGCGAAACCGGCCTTGCCGGCTTCGTCCGTCTATCCGGCGTCAGCGGCAAGATCGGGGGCTGGGGAGGGCTGGCGCGGCTCCCAGACTCCCAGCTTGCGCAGGATGCGCACCTCATCGCGGATGAGGGTCGTCAGCGCGCGTATGACCGTCGTGGTCGGCCGCTGGCTGGATGTCGCCAGAAGCAGCTCCCGCTCGATCGGCGGGTTACGGATGCGCCAGTAGTTGATCCTGCCTTCTGCGACGAGGTTGTGGCAGCTCGAATAGGACAGGATGGTGTAGCCTATCCCGGCTTCGACAAGCCGCAAGGTCGAAGGCATGGCGTCGACCTCGACTTCGATGTTGGGCTCGATGCCGGCGGATCCGAGGATGTGATCCAGAACCACGCGCAGCCCATGCGGCCTTGCCGGCAGGATCATCGGCAAGCGGGACATCACGTCGGCGTCGACCGGACCGGGCCCGAGATTGTGCGGGTCGCTCTTGGCGCCGAGCAGGAACAGCTCGTCGCGCAGAATGGGCTCAGCCAGAAGGTTGTTCATCCTCGGAGCGTTGTACAGGACCGCGACGTCGATCTTGCCCATCACCAGCCATTCGAGCAGATGGCCGCTGAAGCCTTCGATCACCCGCAGGCTCACCTGGGGGAACTGGGCACGGAAATTCTGCACCAAGGGCGCCGTCAGCACGACGCCGACCGATGGCGGCATTCCCAGCACGATCGTGCCGCGCGGGTTCGAGCGCAGCGCCGCCAGTTCCGTCTCGGCGCGCGCGGCCTGCTCGAGCAATGCCACGGCGTAGCTCTGCAGGATCTTGCCGGCTTCCGTAAGCACGATGCCGCGGCCGTTGCGGTAGAGCAGCGCGACGCCGACCTTGTCCTCCAGCGACTTGATCTGCCGGCTGAGCACCGGCTGGCTGATGGAGAGCGCCACCGCCGCGCGCGAGAAACTGCCGAACTCGGCCACGGCGGTGAACAGCTGCAGTTGCTTCAGATCGAACATGTAAATGCGGCCTCTGGCTCGAATGCGGTAACCGCATTGTCGAAGCACGCGGCAAACGCCGGAGTTTGGGACACAAGGCGATGGTTGACAAGTGAGGCCCAACCGGCGCGCTGCAAAGCTGTTATGCGGCGAGCGAAGCTTATGCTGCGCTCCGGAATTGGCTTATTTGCTAGCCCATGGCCCTCTGAACGAGCACGGCCTTCCCGGAGTAAAAACTTTGCAAACTCGAACGCTTGGGTTCGTTGGGCTCGGCCGCATGGGCGCGCCCATGGTAAGACGGCTTGCGGAAGCAGGCCACCACGTCATCGTCCATGATCGCAGGCCGGATGCCGCCGCAGACCTGCCGGGCAATTCGATAAGCGTCGCCGCCACGGCCGCCGCCGTCGCGGACGAGGCCGAGGTGGTGTTCTGCAGCCTGCCGACGCCGCCCATCGTCAAGGACGTGGTGCTCGGCGCCGACGGCCTGACATCGGGTTCGAAGGCCAAGGTGGTGATCGACCTGTCGACGACCGGGCCCAGCATGGCCAAGACCATCGCGGCGGAGTTGGCCGGCCGCGGCATCGCCTGGGTCGACGCACCGGTTTCGGGCGGCATCGCCGGAGCCAGCAACGGCTCGCTCGCGGTGATGGTTTCGTGCAAGAAATCGGTATTCGACGAGATCGAGCCTGTGCTGGCCAATTTCGGCAAGCGGTTCTACTGTGGCGAAAACGCCGGCACGGCGCAGGTCGCCAAGCTCGGCAACAACATGATCGCGGCGGCCGTCATCCTGCTCTCCGCCGAAGCGCTTGCGATGGGTGTGAAGTCCGGACTAGACCCGCGCATCATGTGCGACATCATCAATGCGTCGAGCGGCCGCAACAGCGCCACCCAGGACAAGTTCCCCCGCGCGGTGCTGCCGGGAACGTTCGATTTCGGTTTCGCGACCGCCCTTTCCTACAAGGACGTTCGCATGTGCGTCGACGAGGCGGAAAATCTGGGCGTGCCGATGGTCGCGGGATCGCTGGTGAGGCAGATGCTCGCCGCCACGAATGCCCGTTTCGGACCGGACTCGGACTTCACCTCGATGGTGCGCATCGTCGAAGAATGGGCGGGAATAGAAATCCGCGCCTAGAGCGGCTCGGCGCTTCACGGAGCCGCTGAGCCGCTCTAAGTCTTTGTTTTTATGCAATTCCGGACGGAAAACCGCTCCACACTTTTCCTGGAATTGCTCTAAAAGGGCAGGAACCGCGGAGGACTTGGGATGGCAAGCTTCACGAAGCAATTGGCTGACACCCTGGGCGACCTGCCGTTGGAACTGTTCAGCCCGGCCGCTACCGCCAAGGCCAAGCTTTGCCTGCTCGATTTCCTCGGCTGCGCCTTCGAGGCGTCCGCGCTCGATCCGAGCCAGCAGGCGCTGGCCGCGGTGACGCCGGCGCGCGGCGGCCACATCATCGGCGAAACCCGGCAGGCCACACCAGCAGATGCGGCTTTCGTCAACGCGGTCAAGGGGCATGGACTGGTCCGCGAGGACATGCATGCCGGCTCCGTATGCCATCACGGCGTCGTCGTCTGGCCGCTGCTCCTGGCGCTGGCCGAGACGAAGACGGTTTCGGGGGCGGATCTGCTGCGGGCGGCGATCGTCGCCTACGAGGTCGGCGGCAGGCTCGGCCGGATGCTGATCGACCGGGAGCTTTCGACGCTGTTCAGGCCGACGGGACTGGTGGCTCCGATCGGCGCGGGAAGCGGCGCCGCGCGGCTGCTCGGCCTCGACAAGAAGCAGACCGCGGCAGCGATCGCCTTTGCCGCCAACACGTCTTCCGGCCTGAACCAGTGGCCGCAGAGCGGCGGATCGGACATGTTCTTCCATCCCGGCTTCGCCGCGCGCAATGCATGGATGGCCGTCCAGCTTGCGGCCGCCGGCGCCTATGGCAGTCCGGACGCGCTCGAGGGAAAATCCGGCTATTTCGCCGCCTTCGCGCGCCGGCCGATGCCGGGGCCGGTGCAGCTCTTCCCCGATGGCGAGGCCGATATCCTGGCCGTTTACCACAAGGCGGCGCCCGCCTGTAATTTCGCCCAGACGGCCTGCCAGACCGCGCTGAAGCTCGTCGAGATGATCGGCCCCGGCGCCGCGCCCGTCGAAAGGATCCGTATCCGCGTCCCCGCCGCCGCCGCGGCCTATCCGGGATGCGACAACACCGGACCCTTCGAGCGTTCGCTTCAGGCCAAGATGAGCATTCCCTATGGCGTTGCGGCGGTGTTCGCCAGCGGCCACCTGTCGGAAGACAATTACTGGGACCTGCGGGACAAGGAGACGCTGCGGCTGATCGATGCCTGCGATCTCTCGGCGAGCGAGGAACTGACGGCGCAGTTTCCGGCCAGGCAAGGCGCCAGTATCGATGTCGTCCTCGGCGACGGGCGGCAGCTGTCGATGGGCCTTCAGGACGTCATACCGGCCACCGAAGCCGAAATCCGCGAGCGCTTCCAGTTGGCTGCCGCGCCGATCGTGGGCGACGAGGTGGCACGATCGATCGAGGACTTTGTCGACCGGTTGGACTCCAAGAAGGATGCCGGCCGGCTGATGCCGCTCTGCGCCACCAAGGAAAAGGCGAAGCAGCGAAAAGCCGCTTGAACGCCAAGGCCCGTGGAGGGGTCTGAATGACAGTTCGGCAGAGGACAGCTTTCGTTACCGGCGCGGCGAGCGGCATCGGCCGCGCCATCGCGACAAGCCTCAGGGCCGAGGGCGCGCGCATCGTGCTTGCGGACCGGCAGGCCGACACGCTTCAGGCGTTGGCGAGCCAGTTGGGCGGCGAGGTCTTTCCGCTTCCGCTGGACATTGCCGACGCGTCGGCCGTCGATGCTTGCCTGGAGCAAGTGCCGGCGGAATTCCGCGACATCGACATACTGGTCAACAATGCCGGCCACGATATCGGCGGCCGCATTCGCTTCGACCAGGGATCGCCGGACGATTGGTCCGCGATCATCGAGACCAATCTGATCGGCCTGATGCGCGTGACGCGCGCGATCCTGCCAGGCATGGTCGCGCGGGGCCGCGGCGACATCGTCAATATGAGCTCGATCAGCGCGCTCCGGATCGTGCCCGAGCAGGCGCCCTACTCCGCCAGCAAGGCCGGCGTGCACATGCTGAGCGACATCATCCGCGGCGAGCTCGCGGAGACCCCGCTGCGCGTCATCGAGATCATGCCCGGCCTGACGCGCACCAACATCGTCACGACCCGGCACCGCGGCGACGAGGAAGCGGCGCGGCAATATTTCGAACGCTTCGGCATGGCGCTCGATCCCGAGGATGTGGCGCGCTGCGTGATGTTCGCGCTGAGCCAGCCGCCGCATGTCCAGATCGCGCAGATGTTCGTGCTGCCGACGAACAGATGGTAGGTCCCGACCAACGGCTGTAGTCGTCCGCCCCTGAACCGGCTGCTGCCAGCCGGTTCAGTGCACGGCGGCGTACATGATGCGGCTTTCGGTTGCCTCGGCGATGTCCATCTCCTCGACAACGCGTCCCTGCCGCGCAACGAGGATGCGGTCCGAGAGAGCGAGGATCTCGGGCAGATAGGACGAGATCACCACCACCGCCATGCCGCTGTCGGCAAGCTCGTTGATGAAGTTGTGGATCTCGACGATGGTGCCGACATCCACGCCGCGCGTCGGCTCGTCCAGGACGACCAGTTTCGGCTTCTGGATCAGGGCTTTCGACAACACCACCTTCTGCTGGTTGCCGCCGGACAGCTCGATCACGCGCGCGTCGGCGTCGATCGCCTTTACGCCCAGCCGCTTGGTCCAGGCCGTGGCAAGCTTGCGTGCGTCGCTCGGCGTGACCACCGTCAGCGGATTGATGCCGGTCGCCAGCGCGCCGAGCTGGACGTTTGCGGCAATTGTCATCGTCTCGAAGAAGCCCTCGATCTTGCGGTCCTCGGTGACATAGACGATGCCGTCGCGCACCGCGGGGCGCGGCGTTCGGTAGCGGACCGGCCGGTCCTCGAAGCGCACCGTGCCGCCGTGAAAATAGTCCCGCTTCAAGACGCCGGCGACAATCTTCATCGTCTCCGTCCGTCCTGCGCCGACCAGGCCGAACATGCCGGTGACCTGACCCGCGAACACCGAGAAGGAGGTGTTGCGGACCGTGTTGCCCATAGAGAGGTTCTCGACGCTCAGGATCTTGTTGCCCATCGGCCGCGCCTTGCGCTGGTCGCCGGCGTAGAGCTCGCCGGACAGGCTTCGCCCGACCATCGCCTGCACGATGCGATCGCGGTCGAAATTGCGCGTGTCGTCGGTGACGACGACCTTGGCGTCGCGCATCACGGTGATGCGGTCCGACAGGTAAAGCGCTTCCTCCAGCGCGTGGCTGATGAAGATGATCGCGATGCCCTGCTCCTTCAGCCGGCGGGCCAGGTTGAAGAAGTGGAATTTTTCTTCCGGCGTCAGCGTCGCCGTCGGCTCGTCGAAGATGATCAGCCGGGCATGGTGGTGCACGGCGCGGGCGATCTCGACCATCTGCTTCTTGCCGGCGCCCAGGGTGGAAACCTGCGAGGTGGGATCGACGTAGAAATTAAGCGACAACAGATAGCGCTGCGCCTGGATGTTGAGGCCGCGCAGGCGGTTGAAGAGCTTTTCGTCGCCAAGATAGATGTTCTGCGCCACCGACATGGACGGAACCAGGTTGGTCTCCTGGAAGACCATGGCGACGCCGTGCGCCAGCGCGTCGGAGGGCGAGTTGAAAACCGTCGGCTTGCCGTCCAGGACCATCTCGCCCGAGGACGGCTGATAGACGCCGGCAAGCACCTTCATCAGCGTCGACTTACCGGCGCCGTTCTCGCCGAGGATGGCATGGATCTCGCCCGGACGGACGTCGAGGTTGACGTCCGAGATCGCGAGCACGCCGCGGAAGTCCTTGGACACCCCGCGCAATTGAACCAGTGAATTCATGCCGCCGTCTCGTCGTCGATTGCCACGATCTTGCCCGAGCCCTTGGCGCCGGCGATCAACCTGCCGCCTGCCTCGCAGAGCGACGTCACGCCATGGACATCGCCATCGGCGCGGCTCTGGTAGCTGCGCAGCATGGCCATGCGATCGTCGCATCGCACCACCAGGCCGGTGGACCATGTCGGCGACCACGGCTTGAGCATGTTGAGCTTCTTGCGAGCGCCGCCCTGGATCGGTTCGAGAAAGCTCTTTCCGGTCGCCAGCGCCGGCGCGATCCAGTAGGCCGGCTCGATCGTGTCGACCATGCGGCGCCGGTATTCGTCCTCCTTGAGCACGAATTCGACCAGCGGATTGCGCGGCGCGAACATCGCCAGCCAAAAGCCGCCCGAAGCCGATGGCGTCATGCGGCCCGGATAGGCTGGCAGAGCCGCGAGCGCGACGCGGGGCTGCGAGCCGCCCGTCAGCGCAAGGACGCGATGCCGCCACGCTTCGGCGACGAAGATGTCCTTTCCCGAAAGCGCCAGCCCTGCAGCGAACTCCAGCCCGCCCAGAAGCCGTTCGGCGCGGCCGCTGCCGGTGTCGATCCGCCACACCGAGCCGCTCGCCGACTTGGTCATCAGGTCGCGCTTCCACTCGCTCGCCGCGTGGCGATCCGATCCGACGGCGACGAACAATGTCGTTGGATCGGCGAAGGCCATGGCCGTCACGCAAGATGGGTTGAGGCCTTCGATGGCCAGCGGCCGCGAGGCGGCGCCGGGGCTTTCCAGGAGAATTCCGCGTCCTTCCACCGCGATCGCCAGGCTTTCGCCCAGGGCGGCGATGCTGGTCACCGGTCCCTCCATCGAACAACGTGCGCTCAGCTCAAATTGCGAGGCATCGCCGGCGGTCGACAGCGTCAGCAGATCGTTGCCGGAAGAGCAGAGCATGCCGTCATGCGCGGCCGTGAGATTGTCGACGCCGTCGAGCTGCATCAGCACCGGCATCGCATCCAGCTTGGCGTTCGGGCGCAGGGGCCCGTCCATCGGCGGCACGGTGCTGCCGGTGAGATCGAAGCCGCGAAAATTGGCCCAGGCTTTATAGATGGCGGCGATCATGAGCGTGCGCCCCAATAGGCGTCCTGCGCGCACCAGTTCGGATCGGCATCGGGCAGGCGGTAGCGACCGATGCGATTGTTGGAGACGCCGCCGAGATAGAGCCAGCCGCGATGCTCGCGCATCGAGGTGATCATGGGATGGTTGAGGCCGCCGAGGTCCCAGAGATTGTCGAGGATCTCGCCCTTCTCGTTGAACTTCACCACGCAGCCGGTGTTGATGTTGGGATAGAGCCACTGGTCGGGCGCGACGCGACGGGCCATCCGCTTGCGGAAGCCTGGCATGCGCAGCGCCAGATCGAGCGCGGGTCCGCGCATGCCGAGCAGCGCCAGCCAGTAATTGCCGTCGGAAGACCGGTTGATGTTGTCCGGGTAGCCCGGAAGGTTGGAGATCACCTTCTCGACCTTGCCCTTCTTCGGACCGTCGAAATAGTAGCGGCTGATCGAGCAGGTCCAGCTCTCCGCGAACATGAAGGATTGCCCGTCGGCGCACATGGCGACGCCGTTGGCGAACACCAGTTTCGGGATTTCCGTGTGCGTCTTGCCGGTGCGCGGATCGTAGCAGATGATGCGGCCGCTGGCGCGGCTCTCGAGCGCGTCAGTCGCCCAGTCCTCCTGCTCGTAGCGAATGGTCGCCTCGCTGAAATAGATGCGGCCGTCCGGCGCGACATCGACGTCGTCGGCCAGCCGAAGGCGCGAATCGTCCACCACCGAGAACCAGCTGCGGTTCGTCTCGTCGGTCAGCTTGGTGACCGTCTTGTCGGGCGCCACCTGGAAAAGCCCCATGCCGCCGATGCAGACGAGCAGATTGCCGATCTTGTCGAAGGCCATGCCGAGCGGGTGGCCGCCGATATGCGCGAACACCTCGGAGCGCTTATGGTCGGGACCGAAGAAGCGCACGATGTCGCCGTGGCGCGTGCCGCAATAGAGATTGTCGTCGCGATCGAGGATGACGTCCTCCGGCCCTTCGATCGCGCCGAGGCCGATGATCTCGACGGAGCGCAGCCGGTCGTTGAGCACATAGGGGGAGCCTGGCGCATCGACTTGCGGCGAAGGCGGCAACGACAGATAGGCGGGCGAGACATAGACCTTGGCGAGGATGCGGTGGCGGTGCTTCTGCCAACGCATGTCGACGAAGACGGCGAGCAAAAGGATCGCGCCGAGGATCGTTGAATTTATCGGACCGCTGATGCCGAGATTGATCAGGCCGTTGGTCAGCATGAGCACGAGCAGGCTGCCGATGATTGCCTTGGCGACGGAGCCGCGGCCGCCACCGATGGCGGTGCCGCCGAGCACCGCGGCGGTCAGCGCCTGAACCTCCAGGCCGACGCCGGTGTCGGATCCCGTGCTGCCGAGCCGGGCCGCGAACAGGAAGCCGGCGAGCGCGCACATGGTGCTCGACGCGACATAGGTGAGGAACACCATGAAGCGCACGTCGATGCCGGCATTGAAGGCCGAGCGGCGCGCCCCGCCGACGGCCGTCAGCCGCCAGCCGGGCCGCATGCGCGACAGCACCAGATGCCAGGCGAGCGCGATGATCAGCGTGATCACCAGCGACACCGGAACTCCGAGCACCGTGCCTTCGCCGATGAACACCCACAGATCCGACATCGAGAACCCCGACATGATCGAGGTGGACATGCGCACGAAGACGATCTCGTAGAGCGAGCGAAAGATGATCAGACTGACCAGCGTCGTCAGGAAGGCGCGCAGCCGCAGATAGCCGATCAGCACGCCGTTGATGGCGCCGCAGATCATTCCCATGACGAGAATGCCAGCGAGAACCGCCGGCACCGGCAGCTCGTAGACATTCACGCCGATGAGCGAGAACAGTACGGCAAGCGAAAAGACCGAGGCCACCGAGAGGTCGATGCCGCCCGAGATCATGACGACGGTGAGCGCCAGGACGACAAGCCCGAATTCGGCGAACTGGCGCGCCAGATCCGACAGGCTGGACAGCGAGAGGAAATCGGGAATGATCGATCCCATCACCAGCACCGTCAGAGCCAGCGCGGTGAAAGGGATGGCGTTGTCGACCCATCGCTTGGACATGATCTCCCCGATCATTTGATCGGGGAGATAGCGCGAGCGCAGTGACGCTAGGGTGTCGCTGGACATGATGCTGATTGACTTGCCCCGGCTCACTTCAACTGGTCGAGCGACCAGCAGGTGCGCGGACCGATATTGTCCTTGGTCAGCAGCGTCAGCGGCGTGTAGTAGGAGGTCTTCGATTCACCGGCCTTGGCGGGCGACAGCAGCGTCTGGACGATCTGCTGGTTGATCGCGTTGCCCTGCAGCGGCACGTCATAGCTGATGATCAGGTCCAGCAGCCCCTTCTGGATGTTGTCGCAACCGATCTGGTTGCCGCCGCCCGAGGTCACGACATAGACGTCGTTGGCCTTGCCCGCCGCCTGGATCGCAGCGCCCGCGCCGACATCCTGGTTATCCCAGTTGCCGACCACGCCGCAGAGGTCTGGATGCTGCTGGAGCACCGTTTCCATGATGGCGCGCGCCTTGGCCGGATCATACTGGGCGGCCTGCTCGGACACGATCTTGATAGCCGGGTCCTTGGCGAAGGTCTGCTTGTAGGCATAGAGCTCGTAGAGATCCGACGCTGCCGTGGGCTGGCCGCGGATGATCGCGATCTTGCCGGACTTGCCCGATCCCGTGCCGCACTGCTTCACCAGCGCGTTCGCCTCGATATAGCCGACGCGCGACCAATCGGCGCCGATATAGGCGTCGGTCGGCACGACCGATTCCAGATTTAGCTGGACCACCTTGATGCCGGCGTCCATCGCGCGCTTCAGCAGGCGCGCATAGGACTGGACGTCCGGATTGTGGGCGATGATCAGGTCGGGCTTCTCGGCGATCAGCGCCGTCAGCGCGCGCGTGCCGGCATCCGTGCTCCAGTTCGGGTCGCGGATCTCGAGCGTGTAGCCGAGGTCGGCCGCCTGCTTGCGCATGATCGCCGCCCAGCCTTCCGTCAGGTCGAAGCCCATGGCCAGCGGAATGAAGACGACGCGCTTGCCCTTGAGACCGTCATAGAACGGATTGCGCGACGGATTGTCGAGGCCGTCATCGGCGTGAGCGGCCCCGACCAGCCCGAGCGCCATGAGCCCGGCCGCCAGGATACTTCTGAATTTCATGGTTTCCTCCCGTTGAGATTGCAAGCTCTGTTCAGATGTCGCCCTGGCTCTGTTGCGAAGTCTGCTCGTCCCTCGGGTTGATGAAGCTATCGACGGTGATGGCGAGCAGCAGGATCAGGCTCTTGATGAGGTTCTGCGTCGTGTAGGTGATGTCGAGGATGGTCATGCCGTTGAGGAGCACGCCGACCAGCAGCGTTCCGACCAGCACGTTGCGCACGCTGCCGCGGCCGCCGCTGAGGCTGATGCCGCCGAGCACGACGACCAGCAGCACGTCATAGATCATCGTCGAGTTGTAGACGCGGGTGCTCATCCCTGAGACGGCAGCGGCCATCACCACGCCGGCGAGGAAGGCGATCAGGGCGCTGATCACATATTGCGCCACGATCAATGGGCGCAGCGGCAGACCGGTGATGCGCGCGGCGAGCGCGTTGTCGCCGGCGGCATAGACGAAGCGGCCGAAGCGCGTGCGCATCAGCACGAGCGCGACCAGCGCGGCCAGCACCGCGAAGGCGACGATAGGCATCGGAAGGCCGAGAAAGGCCCCTTGCCCGAGGGCATCGAACCACGCGACGCCGGCGGGCGAATTCTGGACGTCGATCTGGAACAGGAAAGCTCGTCCCGAGCCGTACATCACGAGGCCCATCGCCAGCGTCGTGAAGATGGCGGGTATGTCGGCGTAGGCGATCAGGATGCCGCTGGCCAGGCCGATCGCCAGCGCCAGCAGGGCGCCGTAGACCAGGGCCGTGTCGAAGGGCGTGCCGGCCTGCGCCATCGAAAGCACCCAGGACAGCGACACCACCATGGTCGCCACCATGGCAAGGTCGATGCCGCGGCCGATGACGACCAGCCCCATGCCGAGGCCCAATATGCCGAGGATGGAGACGCTGCGTACCAGTGCGATCAAATTTCCGGCGGTCAGGAAATTGTTCAGCGTGGCGGCAAAGACCACGAACAGCGCGACGGCGAGCGCGAACACCACGCCCTCCTGCGACAACCGCGCCTTGGCCATTGCGCCACCTCCCGAACCAGGCCTTTCGGCCCGGTCGCGAACCCCCTTCGCGACCTGCTTTTCCTCCGGGCGACCATCCCCTTTTTGGGTGGCTCAAGACATATCCGCTCAGAGAATATCAGTTATGTTTCATGTCGGATCGGGCATAGCGCGCGGCATTGGGTGGAGCTTTGGGAGCAGAAGGCCGGACGCGTTCGGCAAGGCTTGCCATGCGATAAGCGCCATAGCTGTTATCCGGATTCCGCACAGCCTCGTCGCTTCACTCCGCCTTGCCAATCACGCAAAACTGCAGACCGACAGACGGGGGCGCTAAGGCGCCCCTTACACCGGGAGGAAATGATGACGGAAGAGCCGCGCAAACAGACGCCGGGGGTCTACAGACGCCGAGTGGGCGATGCCATGATCACCGTCATCAATGACGGTTTCCTCGATATCAGCGTGGCCATTCTGCGCGGAACGGAGCGCGGCGACATGGAGGGCCTGATGCGCGAGCAGTTCCGCCATACGGAGCCGCGCCTGACGGTCAATGCCTTCGTCATCGAGACCGGCAAGAACACCGTCCTGGTCGATGCCGGCGGCGGATCGACCACGGTCTATTCCATGGGGCTGCTGCCGCAGAATCTCGAGGCCGCCGGTTTCAAGCCCGCGGACTTCGATACCGTTCTGCTCACGCATATCCATCCCGACCATTCGAGCGGCCTCATCGACACGGCCGGCAAGCCGCTCTTCCCGCGTGCCGAGATCATCGTGCACGAGGACGATCTCGACTTCTGGTCCGATCCGGAAAAGCGCGGAAAGTCGGCGGCGGCCGTGCCCTATACCGGCTCGGCGGATGCCTTGCTGACGACATATCGGGGCCGCTTCCGCCCGACGAATGGCGGGGACGTGGTGCCGGGCATCAGGCAGCTGCCGCTGCCTGGACATACGCCCGGCCATAGCGGCTATCAGCTCGACTCGGCCGGCGAGACGCTGGTGATGTGGGGCGACACGGTGCATGTGCCGGAGATCCAGATTCCGCGGCCGCAGGTCACCAGCGAGTTCGACGTCGACGAAGCGCTGGCGCATGAAAACCGGTGCAAGATCTTCGAGCATGTCGCCAACGAGCGGCTGCTCGTCACCGGCGGGCACCTGCACCTTCCCGGCTTCGCGCATCTGGTGAAGGCTGGCGCGGGCTACCGGCTGGTGCCGGAAGCCTGGCTGGTTCAGCTTTAGAAAACGGACACGGAAAAATGGGGCCGGCCCGATAGGACCGGCCCCGATCCGTTTCGCGAGAACTATCAGTCGGTCACTTCGACCCAGGTCTTGCTCTTTGCGTCGTATTTGACCAACGTCACCTGCTCGGCGGTGATGGTGATGTGGCTTTGCTCGGTGAAGCCGATGGTGCCGGTCATGCCCTTGAAGCCCTGGACCGCGTTGAAGCCTTTCTGCAGGTCTTCCGGCTTCGTCGACTTCACGTCCTTGATGACCTGCGCCAGCATCTTGATGCTGTCATAGGCGCCGGCCGAGAACGGCGTGGCATCGACGTTGAACTTCTTCTTGTAGGCGTCCTTGAACGCCAAAAGTTCCGGACCCGGATGCAGCTCTGTCGTCAGCATCGCGGTGATGGTCCCGTCGGCAAGGTCGCCGGCCAGCTTCGAGTAGGTGTCGTCGGCATTGGTTTCGTCATTGCCGTAGACGATGGCGTCATAACCGATCGAATGCAGGTCCTGCACGAAGGCGGCCTGATCCTGCGGCGTCAGCCAGACGTCGACGCATTTGATGCCCGCCGCCTTGATGGCGTTGACCTCCGGCATCAGGCCGGCGGTCGCACCCGTCGACCAGTTCTCGGTGATCGCGTGATCCATAGCGATCTTCTTGCCGGCCTTGTCATAGGCAAGCTGGATGCCGAACAGACCGCCCTGCCCATAGGTGGATGGATCATGCAGCACCGCAAGGCCGTCGGGGCAGTGCTTGAGCGCATGCTGGCCGATCTTCTCGCCCCAGGCGAAGGTGTTGAGGCCGAAGTCGAAGACCCACGGATTGGGCGGGCTGGTCGGACCGTCCGGATTGACGGTCAGGCCGCCATCGTCGACGACACCGATGGTCGGGAACTTGTGGCGCTGCGCCAGTTGCGCCGTGACCGGGCCCGTATCCGGCGAACCGGCAATGGCGATCGCGCCCTGCGACATCAGCTTTTCATAGAGCTGGCCGGACAGCGTGGCCGACGCATTGTCGTTATGCGGGTCGAGCTTGAAGGTGTGGCCATCGACACCGCCGACGGCGTTGACCTCATCGACCGCCATCTGCGAGCCGTTCACGGTGGCGACGCCGGTCGAACCATAGGCGCCGGTCGTTCCCGCGATCAGGCCGATGAGATATTCATCCGCGGCGCCGGCTTGAACGCCGAGCCCCCAGAACGCCGTCGTGGCCAGCAACATCGCGGAAGTCGTCGCGAGTTTTCTCATGTTTGATTTTCCTCCCTGCGATCGGTGGGCATGAACCGACAACCCGATCGCTCAATTTGCCCTGCGCTTCCCGCGCCCTCTCGGTCTCGAATTTTGCTATCCCGTTGCCCGGCCTTGTCAACGCGAGCGCCAGCGCTCCGGAACCGGTTCCGCGACCTTCCAAACGCCGCTGCAGAAACCCGCCGAGCACGATAGCCGACGCGATCGTAATGAAGCTCGATTCTCGGTCTAACTCATTATTTTTATTTACTTTTTGTGCCAAATTGGCCTGATCTCTTCGCGCATGAAGGCACGTCCCGGGCAGGCCTCGTCGCCCCGCGTTTCAACGCTCCGAAACGCCGTCCAATCGCTGCGCTCATAGCTGTTATGTCACTCGCATCAGCTATTTCCGGACTGTCACTTTCGACTAGGTATTTTGGTACCGGCGCAGCATGCCAGAGCTGGACATTCGGTATGAAACCCCGGGGCGACATGGAACCCCGGCCCGACGGTTCACGGATGAACCGGGGCGGCTATCCAACGGAAGCGTCTCCCGCGAGGCGATCAAGCCGGCTGAGGAGGCGACGCCGGCCGGAGGAGAGGGGAAAGCCACCAGTGCTGCAATTCGTGTTGAGCGGGGTAGCGATAGGATCGATCTACGGTCTGATCGGCATGGCGCTCGCGATCTCGTTCTACGTCACCCGCATCATCAATTTCGCGCAGGGCGAGCTGATGATGGTGACCGTGATGGTCACCGCCGAGCTCGCCTCTTCCGGCTATCCGGTCTGGCTGGCCGCGCTTGCCGGCCTGGCGTGCTCGTGCATCGTCGGCATCCTGTCCTATGTCATCGCGGTGCGGCCGATCCTTTTGTCGAACCGCTTCAGCTTCGGCTGGCTGGTGTCGACGCTGGGCTTCGCCGTGATCGTGGAAAACGCGGCCGCCTATATCTGGGGCCCGACCTCGCAAGCCTTCCCGCCGATCCTCAACGGCATCAGCCTGCCGATCGGTGGCGCGGTGCTGACCGCACAGCAGCTTCTCGCCATCGTCACCGCCGCGGTGCTTGCCGCCGGCTTCGAGATCGTGCGGCGCTACACGCTGTTCGGCAAGCTCGGCATGGCGACGGCGGCCGACCCCGAGATGGCGTCGGCCATCGGCGCCAACACCACTATCGTTGCCATCGTCGCCTTCGCGATCTCCGCCATCTACGCCGGGATCGCAGGCCTGCTCATCGGACCTTCGACCTTCGCCAATCCCTATCTCGGCGATACGTTCGGCACCTACGGCTTCATCGCCATGATGATCGGGGGCGGCACCGAGCGGCCGATAGCGGCGATGTTCGGCGGCCTGCTGCTCGGCGTCTGCGCCGAAGGCGCCAACGCGCTGATCAATTCGCAGGCTTCGGACTGGTTTCCCTTCATCGTGCTCGTGCTCATCCTGATCGTCTCGCCCAAAGGCCTGTTCAGCACCAGCAATCCACTGTTTCGCCCGCGCCGGGTGGCCGTGACGCGCGGCTGAGGTCGAGCATGGCCCCTGCATTCGATACTCAGTCGGGCACCGCCGCTCCAAGGCTTCGCATCGGCCGCTGGCGCGCCGCCGGGCTGGCCGCCGTCCTGATCGCCTATCTGGCGGCGACCGCCTATGTCGCCCACACCGACCTCGGCCTCCAGAGCCTGGTGCTGGTGGCCGCGGTCTTCGGCATCCTCGCCATCAGCCTCGACCTGGTGGCCGGGATGCTCGGCCTCTACTCACTGGGCCAGGGAGGCTTTTTCGGGATCGGCGCCTACGCGACGACGATCCTTGCCAACGACTATGGCTGGAACGCCTTCGGCCTGCTGGCGCTGGTCCTGGCGGCGACGGGGCTGATCGGCATGGCTGTGGGCGCGATGTCGCTCAGGGTCAGTGGCCTCTACTTCGCCATCACCACCTTCATCTTCACGCTGGTGCTGACGGTCCTGGCGACCGACATGGTCACCGTCACCGGCGGCCTGCAGGGCTTGCTCGGCCCGGCCTTCCCGGATTTCCCGGCAAGCCTGGAATGGCTCGGCACACCCTTGGTGTGGTGCATCATGCTGGCGCTGCTCGCCTGCCTCGGCCTGGTCTGGAACATCCGCCATTCGCCGCTCTACCCGATCCTGCTTTCGATCCGCGACGCCGAGCCTTTCGCCGAGGCAGCCGGTGCCCGCACTGCGGCGATCAAGGTCGGCGTCTTCGGCGTCTCGGCGGCGATGGCCGGAGGGGCTGGCTGGCTCTTTTCCTTCCTCGGCGTCGTCTCTCCTAGCCAGTTCGACTGGTCAGTGTCGCTGAACGTGCTGGTGATGGTGCTGATCGGCGGCATCAACACCAGCATCGGTCCGGTCGTCGGCGCGATGTTCGTCTCGATGTTCCCGAATGTCGTCAACATCAATCCCTGGCTGCAGGAGATCGTCTACGGAGCGCTGTCGATCCTGGCGATCACGCTGTTGCCCGACGGCGTCGTCGGTATCGCGCGGCGCGCGCTTGCCCGGCGCGCCGGCGGCATTGCTCCGGCCGCGGAAGCCGCCTCGGCCGAAGCCATGCCCACCGCGCCCGCCACCGCGGCCTCGCCCGCTTCGCCGACAGACTCCGAGGTCATCGTGGAATGCCGGGGTATCGAATTCGGCTACGGGCTCGGCCCGAAGGTGCTGCGCAATGTCGACCTGGCCGTCCGCCGCGGCCACATACACGGACTGATCGGCCCGAACGGTTCGGGAAAAAGCACTTTGGCCAATGTGATATCGGGGCGCCTGACGCCGCATGCCGGAGAGGTCCTGCTCAAGGGCACGCGCGTTGACGGCATGCCAGCGAGCAGCCGTTCGCGGCTGGGACTGCGGCGCACCTTCCAGGCCGCGCAGCTGGTCAAGGAACTGACGCCGACGCAGAACGTCATGGTCGGGCTCTTCGACCGCGTGCCGCGCATCGTCGGCCGCGCGCCGCTCTGGCCGATGCTTGCCTCCGGCCGGCGCGATCTCGCGGCCATGCAACGCCGCGCCAGCGAGGCTCTCAGCCTCGTCGGCGCCGGCGACTGGACGGCAAGGCAGGTGGCGGACGTGCCGCACGGCATCGAGCAACTGACCCAGCTCGCCTCGGTCTGCGTCGCCGGGCCGGACATCATCGTGCTCGACGAGCCGGCGACCGGACTTTCCGCCAAGGAGGTCAGGCATCTGGCCGCGATCCTGGCCAATCTCAAAACCCAGGGCGTGACGATGATCATCATCGAGCACCAGACGCGTTTCCTGTTCCCGCTCTGCGATCGCGTGACCGTGCTCAACGCCGGCGAGGTGATCCTCACCGGCTCGGCCGACGAAGTGCGCGCCGACCCGGTGGTAAGACAGGTGTATCTCGGCGAATGAGCGAGCAGCCCACTCTCGAAATCAACGCGCTGAGCGCCGGCTACGGCCGCTTCGATGTCGTGCGCGACGTGGCGCTCAGCGTCGGCAAGGGCGAGGCCGTCGCCTTGCTCGGCCCGAACGGCGCCGGCAAGACGACGGTGCTGCGCGCGATCATGGGCCTCGTCAAGCAGCGGCGCGGCCTGATCCGGATCGGCGGCACCGACGTCTCGGCGCTGCCCACGCACCGCATCGCACGCGGACTGGCCGCGATCGCGCCCGAGGGGCGCCGCCTGTTCCTCGACCAGTCCGTTGAGGACAATCTGCTCCTGGGTGCCCTGCATCTGCGGCACGACAAGGCCCGCACCCAGACATTGCTCGCCTCGGTCTACGATCTCTTTCCGGTCCTCAAGGCTTACCGCCAGCGGCTGTCGTCGTTCCTGAGCGGCGGCGAGCAGCAGATGGTCGCGATCGGCCGCATGCTGATGAGCGACCCAGAGATCATGCTGCTCGACGAACCCTCGGTGGCGCTTTCTCCGGTCGCCGTCGACATCGTGGTCAAGGCGATGCTGGAGCTGCGCAAGCGCGGCGCCTCGCTGCTTCTGGTCGAACAGCGCACCGACGTCGCAACCCGCGTCTGCGACCGGCTCTATGTCATGACGCATGGCGAGATCGTCGACGAGATGAAGCCGGAGACGATCCGCTCCGGCGGCATGTCGATCCTCAACAAATATCTCGGCTAGAGCAATTCCAGGAAAAGTGCGTAGCGGTTTTCCGTCCGGAATTGCGTAAAAACAAAACTTAGAGCGGTTCGGCGATTCCGTGAAACGCTGAACCACTCTAAAGCCCGAGACTGTCTCGGTCGACGTTACGCCTCTCAGGCCGAGGCGGCGTAGCGCCGGGCGAGCGCCGACATGCCGACGGCCAGCACCAGGATCCCGCCCTTGAAGATCGGCTGGAAATGGGTGGGCGCGCCGAAGATGCTGAGCCCGTTGAAGCCGACCGCCAGGATCAGCACGCCAACCAGCGTTCCGGTGATGTGGAACTCGCCCTCGCGCAAGGTGGCGGAACCGAGGAACACCGCGGCGAAGGCGTCGAGCAGATAGCCGTCGGCGGCGGCCAGCGTACCGCTGCCGAGCAGCGACGACAGCAGCGTTCCGGTGAGCGCGGCGCAGAAGCCGGCGGTGGCGAAGGCGAAGATCTTGATGCGGTCGACGCGGATGCCCGAGAGCCTCGCAGCCTCCATATTGCTGCCCACGGCCTGCATCTTCTGGCCGATATCGGTCTTGTTGAGCACCGTCCACAGCGCCAGCAACACCACGACCATGATGATCACCGGGTTGGGCAGGCCGAAGACGATCCGGCCGAGCGAGATGTCGGTGAAGGCGCGCGGGATGCCGGTGGCGATCGGAAAGGCGCTGTAGGTGAAACCGATGCCCGTCAGCATCGTTCCGATGCCGAGCGTGGAGATCACCGCATTGATCCTGACCTTGGTGACGAGCAGGCCGTTGAGGATGCCGATCCCCGAGCCGAGAGCCAGGGCACACGCGATGCTCAGCCAGATCGGAAAGCCCTCATACGCCATCAGGCCGGTGACGATGAGGCCGACGAAGCTCGCGACATAGCCGATGCTGAGATCGAACTCGCCGACGACCAACGTATAGGTCAGGCCGCTGGCGATGATCGCGGTGAGCGAGGCCTGGCTCAGGATGTTGAGGAAGTTCGCGCGCGACAGGAAAATGCCGGGGGCATTGATGGAGAAGAACAGCACCATCAGCAGCAGCCCGATGATCGTTCCGTAGCGCGACAGGCCGATCAGCGCGGTCCGCTTCCACGAGGATTTGCGGGGCTGCGGCGCTTCCTTTGCCACGGGCACAGTCTCGGCCGTCATGCGGCTTCTCCTTGATCGTCATGCGCGTCTTGATAGCTGAGCTCGATGATGCGCGCTTCGGTGATGTCGGCGCCGGTGAGTTCGCCGGTGATGCGGCCCTCGCGCATCACCAGGACGCGGTCGGCCAGCAGCGTGAGTTCCTCCACGTCGGAGGAAATCACCAGGATGCCGACGCCGGAACGGGCAAGCGCGCGGATGGCGTCGTGGATCTCCTCGCGCGCGCCGACGTCGACGCCCCGCGACGGCTCGTCGAGGATCAAAAGCCTGGTGCCGGCATTCAGCCAGCGCGCGATCAACGCCTTCTGCTGGTTGCCGCCGGAAAGGCCGGCGATCTTGGCGGCGACGCCCGGCGTCTTGATGCCGAGATGGGCAACGAGGCTTTCCGCCTGCCGTCGGCTCTTGGCGTCGGACAGGAACGGAAGACCAGGCACGCTGCGCAGCAGCTTCAGCGTCGAGATGTTGATGTTGAAGGCAACCGACTGCTGCAGCATCACCCCTTGCGAGCGACGCTCTTCCGGCACCAGCGCGATGCCCGCTTTCACCGCTTCGGACGGGTTGGCGACGTGGAGCCGCTTGCCGTCCAGTTCGAAATGGCCGACCTCCGGGCGAGCGAGCCCGGCGACGAGATGAGCGAATTCGGTGCGGCCGGCCCCGACCAGCCCGCCCAGCGCCAGAACCTCACCCTTGTAGAGATCGAGGCTCACATCCTTCACCGCCTGCTTCCAGGCAATGGAGCGCGCGGAAAAGACCGGCTGCCGGCTGCGGTCGGCAGCAAGCCGGTCACGCTCGTCCGGCGTGCGGATGGCGTGGCCGATGATGGCGCGGACCAATCCCTTCTTGTCCAGCGCGCCGCGCTCGGCCTCGTTGACGATGCGGCCGTCACGCAGCACGGTGATCCTGTCGCAGAGCTGCAGCACTTCTTCCAGCCGATGCGACACATAGAGGATGGCGACGCCCTGAGCGGCAAGGTCGCGGATGATGGCGAAGAGCTGCTCGCTTTCCGGCTCGGAGAGCGAGGCTGTCGGCTCGTCCATGGCGATCATGCTGGCGTCTCGCGTGAGCGCCTTGCCGATCATGACCAGCCAGCGCTGGGCGACCGACAGCTCCGAGATTTTGGTATCGAGCGGAAAACGGATGCCGACGCGCTCGGCCGCGGCGCGCGCCGCGACGCCCGAGCGCTTCCAGTCGATCATGCCGAACCGCGTCGCCTTCGGCGCGCCAAGCAGCATGTTCTGCAGGGCGCTGAAATGCGGAATCAGGTTGAGTTCCTGATGGATGAAGGCGAGCCCGGCGCGTTCCGACGCCTGTGGTGAGCCCATCTGAAGCTCGTTGGCCGCGATCATCACGCTGCCCTGGTCCGGGCTGGTGACGCCGGCTAAACAACGAATAAGCGTCGACTTGCCGGCGCCATTGGCGCCGACAAGGCCGTGCACCCGGCCGCGCTCGATGTCGAGATCGGCGCGGTCGAGCGCAAGTTCTCCCGCAAAGGATTTGGTCAGGCCACGGATGCGCATCCATGCGTCGGCGGCCGAAGCGGTCGCCGACACCTAGCCACTCCGTTTCACGGAGCGGCCCGACCGGCAGGTCTCACATGCCATTGGGATGTTCGGCCATGAACTTGTCGACATTGTCCTTGGTCACCACCACGCCGGGGATCTCGATGGTCTTCGGCTGCCAGGAATCGCCGGCCTTCTGAGAGTCGAGAATGGCCTGGAACACTTCCTTGCCTTCCTGATAGGCGGGCTGCCAGACGGTGGCCGTCATGTCGCCTTCCTTGACCAACTGCAGGGCCTGGGCGCTGCCGTTGATCGACACGGTGGTCACGTCGATGCGGCCAGCCTGGCGCAGCGCCGCGACGGCGCCCTGCATCGGCTCGTCCCAGCACGACCAGATGGCGAGCGGCGTGTCGCCGCCGGCCGGATGCGCGGTCAGCCAGGCCGCGGCCGTGGCGTTGCCGAACTGGACCTGTCCGGGCGCGACCACTTCGCTGTAGTCCACCTTGACGTCCGACTTGCCCTTGACGCCTTCGTCGAAGGCCACGCCGCGGTCGATGCAAAGCTTGCCCGGATGGAAGGTCATAGCCAGCACATTGGCCTTTTCGCCGGCCTTCTCCAGAAGGTATTTCACTGAATCGTCGCCGACCTGCCGGCCGCTGGTCGTCGCCACGATACCGGGGACGATCTCGCCGCCCCAGGTGCCGACAGGGATGTGCGCGTCACGCGCCGCCGCCAGGCCGGAGCCGATCGAGCTGCTGGCGAAAGCCAGCACGAAGATGGCATCGACGTGCTGGGCCGCGAAGTTATTCATCGCCGCGTTGGCCTGATCGGCGCTGGCCTGGGTGTCGGTCACCTTGACGTCCCAGCCGGCCGCCTTGGCGGCATCCGTCGCACCGCCGATGACCGCAATGTTGAGCGCATCGTTGGCCAGCAGCGCGACGATGCCGAGCGTCTTGTGGTCCTGCGCCTGCACTGCGGTTGAAACGATCATCGTTCCGGCGGTCAGTAAGGCAAGCAAAAGCCTTTTCATCTGGGAAATCCTCCTCTCCCGTTGGTGCCGGCCCATGGCGGGCCGACCGTTTCCTCTCCTCGGACTCCGATCAGGGGCGCCGGGACATCGGCTAGCCGTGTCCGTCGGGCGCCCCTATCGGCCGCTTGCATGCACGACTCCGTTGTGGCTCGCGCGAGCCGACATGAGACGGAGGTGTCTGCCGCTTAATCTTGGTACCGGTACCATATGGTAGTTTTAGCAGACCGGCAATAGCCACCATCGCTTGCCCCGCGAAATTCGGCTTTGCGCCGCCACATGTGATTTGAAACGGGCGAGATCGCGTTGCTCAGCTGATTTCTCTTGTTATCGGTATCAAGCTAGGGCTATGGCTGAAGCAGCCGAAATGGAGAGCGCCGCGAGCGCGTAACAGCTCGAACGAGATGGGAGCAGACATGAAAGTGACCTATGACTTTTCCGGCAAGAACGTCATCCTGATCGGAGGGACGACCGGCATCGGGCGGGCCACGGCGCTGGCCTTCGCCAAGGCCGGAGCCAATCTCTACGTTTCCGGCATCAGCGCGGAGACCGGGGAAAGCCTCAAGGGCGAGGTCAAGCCGCTTGGCGTCGAGATCGAATTCGAAGAAGTCGACGTTCGCGACAGCAAGGCGATGGCGGCCCTGCACAAGCATGCCTTCGAGCGTTTCGGGCGCATCGACATCGCCTTCAACAATGCCGGCGTGCCGGGTAAGACCGCCCCGGTGCACGAACTCGAGGACGCCGACTACGACCTGCTGATGGATGTCAACCTGCGTGGCATCTTCAATGGCCTGAGGCATCAGATCCCGCATATGACCGCCAAGGGCGGCGGCGCGATCGTCAACACCTCGTCGCTGTTCGGCGTCATGGGCTTTGCCACTACGGCGGTCTACTGCGCCAGCAAATGGGGCGTGATCGGCCTCACCAATTCGGTGGCGCTGGAAGTCGCGCGCAAGAACATCCGCGTCAACGCCATTGCGCCCGGCTCGGTGATGACGCCGCTGCTGCGCGGCATGTTCGGCAGCGAGCAGAGCGCCAAGGACACGGTGCTGCCGATGATCCCGATGGGCCGGATCAGCGACCCGTCCGAAATCGCGCAGCTGGTGCTTTTCCTGTCGTCCGACGCCGCGTCCTTCATCACAGGGCAGGCCGTGGTGATCGACGGCGGCGGCTTCGTCGCGGGCGCCGACAAGCTCTGACAGATTCAAGGCTGGGGCTAAGTCCCCAGCCTTGCTCCTCCCCATCTGGGGATTTGTTTTTTCGCAATTCCGGACGGAAAACCGTCGCACACTTTCCTGGAATTGCTCTAGCCGACGCAGCTCTGCTCGCCGTTGGCAAGGGCGATCTCCACCACTTGAAGCCCCCTGTCCGTCAGCCGCGACGGGAATGTGGTACGCAGCCTGTCTTCATGCACCGGGATCACCCGGCGCACCTCGCCGCCGACCGATTTCAGCATCTCGGCGCTGGAGAAGATCAGATTGTGCTGGCTGCCCACGGCAAGGCCGATCGGCACGATCTGCGGCGCAGCCGGATCGAGCCCGGTCAGATTGTCGTAGGTGTAGATGAGGTCGCCTGCGAAGATCCAGCGGTCCTCGCCGCCACTGGTGCCGTCGTTGCGGACAGTCACATACATGCTGCCATAGGTGTGGGTGTCGGCGGCGAGATGGACGTCGATCCCCGGCAGCACGTTTTCCTGGTCGCCGTCGATGCAGATCATGCGGCCTTCCTTCGCCGCTTCGACCGCGCGCACAATGTCGGCCGGATCGCCGCCGCCCACCAGGAAGCGGTATTCCGGCCCGAGCGTGAGCGCCCAGACCCATTTGTCCAGCTCGCTCTTCTGGACGTAGAATTTGGCGTTGGGAAACAAATGCATGGCGCCCATGTGGTCGAAATGGGCATGGGTGATGAAGACGCTGGTCACGTCCTCCGGCTTCACGCCGCATTCGGCGAGAACCGCGCGCGGACCGTGGTAGTTCGAAACGCCGTAGGCGGTGGCCAGTTGCTCACCATAGGCAACATGGTCGTAACCGGTATCGATCAGGATGGTTTCGCCGCCGCCTTTAAGAAGCGCATAGGCATAGGGAAGCTTGCGCGTGCCCTGGTGCTGCGGCCCGTACATCATGACGCTGAAGGGGAATTTCTCCACCGCCGCATATTCGAGCACCCAGATCGAGTAGTGAGCCATTCAATCCTCCCTTATAGATTAGATGCCTTGCCCAGGCAGGCGCGGCGCGTGGACGGCGCAGCAGGCCTGGCCGAAATCGATGAGTTCGAAACCCGGCAGCAGTCGCGCCGTCGCCCGCAGATGATCGCTCGTCGCCCGCAAGGCGCGCGTCAGCGTGTCGAACCGCTTGTCCGATCTGTCATGCGCCCCGCGGCAGGCCGTCGCCGCGGCACAGGCTTCCATGAGCGTCTCGGCGGCGCCGCGCATATGATGATAATGGTGGGCGGCCGGCTCCGGCGCCTGCAAGGCGCGAACGGCTTCGGCCGCTTGCGCGACAGCCTGGGTTGCACCGGACAAGGCGCCCTCGGCCAGCGCCACCTGGCGGCGCGACGTCAGCAGGAGCAGCGCATAGCCCGAGAGCTGGGTCAGGGTCTGGCTGATCAATTGCTGCGCCGAACGCGCCGAATCGGCATAGCGCAGCAGCGACTGCTCCGTCACGCCGACGCAGGAATACACGCCCATCGCAAATCCTCCACGCCGGCATCGCGGCGTCCTCCTCCTTTGGGCATTACCCGATTTTGATATCGGTAACAACAGAATTGCTCCAACCGGCGCCGACAGCTTGTTTGTTCGACACGGTAATGATTTGATGCGCGCCGGCCGGACCGAGCGATAACAAACATGCCCAGGCGATCATCCGAGGACACCAGCAAGCGCAATGGAAGCGCCAGGATGCGCGACGTCGCGGTTCGCGCCGGCGTCTCCACCATGACCGTTTCACGGGTGCTGAACGAGCCGGGCAAGGTGTCCGAGGACATGCGCGAGCGGGTCCTGAAGGCGGTTCGCGAGATCGGCTACCTGCCGAACCACCTTGCGGGCAGCCTGTCCTCGAACCGCTCGACGACCATCGGGCTGATCGTGCCCAGCATCGACAATTCGATCTACACGCAGACGGTCACGGGCCTGTCGG
>NZ_VFUA01000190.1 GCF_006440735.1 Mesorhizobium sp. B2-7-1
GGATCATCAGGCAGGGTGAGTCTTGGCAGCCCTCGGATATTGGCGAGGGAGCTATTTGAGGCTGCGCCGCCCCGTCAGGGCGCCGCAATGGCCTCCCCGTGCAGGTGCGATTGTCTTTACTGCAGGTGGCCTCGGACCGCTCCAAATGCCGAAGACGCGCCCCGACGGCCCCACGCCCAAGCTCCGCTCCCCTTCGAGAGCGGCCCCAATGTCGGGGCGCATCTGGCGGCGGCTCGCAGACTTGGAGCGCCAACCGAAGGAATTCCCAAAAAACCGGCCGGCACCCGGCGTCAGCGCAAAGGCTGCTAAGGGGCACCGGGTAGCCGGCCGCCACGCCAAGGCCTTGGAATCGGCGCGGCAAATGCAGAACAAGGCGCCGGTCCGCACCCTACCGCCAGAAGTGTGCGGGTGGCTGGCGCCGCGTCTTTCCTGATACGCGAGCGGGCAAGTCCATCAACCTCCCGAAAGCGTCGGGTTGACAGACCGATGCCCCCTGCCCTTGCGGCATGGAACAGCCCGTGCGACCGTGCGTTCCGGGTGGGTTGAAATTGGGGCAAGCGATGCTGTCACGATTGATGACGCATGTCGAAGCGGCGTATGCGGCGTCTACAGCCGAAGATGCCAGCGTGGCCTTCTTCGCGGCAATGGAAGATCTCGGCGCCTCCTATCTGCAGACGCGGCTTTATCGGCGGCCGGCGGCGATCCTGACGTCGGCCAGCCATTGGGCGGCCGGCGGCTTCATCACCAGGCTGGCGCCGAGCGGCTGGCCGGGCAGCCCGGCCTTCGACTATGTCTGCTTCGAATGCAACCCGTTGCTCGGCGCCATCCGCGAGAGCCGTACGAGCTACCGCTTCAGCGATTTCGCGCCGCGCGACGATGCGCAATACGGCGCCTATTGGGAGGCGCTGAGCGAGGCTCATATCGACGACGCGCTCTGCGCCACCTCCTATGGCGGCGACGGCGCGATCGCCTCGCTGCATCTCGGCTTCCACAAGCGGGACTATTCGCCGGACGAGCGTTTCGCCATCCACATGGCGGGCCTTGCGCTGACGGAAAGGCTGATGAGCCTGACCTCGCCACCGCCGACCGCTGCGGTCAGGCTGACGCGGCGCGAGCGCGACAGCCTGGCGCTGGTCGCGGAGGGCAAGACCGACTGGGAAATCTCGGTGATCCTCGGCATCGCCGAAGCCACGGTGCGCTTCCACGTCGACAATGCCAGGCGCAAGCTCGGCGCCGTGAACCGCGCGCAAGCGGTGGCGCGGCTGGTGAACCAGCGGCTGATCTAAGGCGCGCCGATATTCAGGTGACGCAAAATAAAGGCCGCTGCAAGAGCGGCCTTTTTCAATTCAAGATCAATCTCTTACTGCGCGGAGCTGATCTGCAGCTCTTGGGCGCCGTCGAGGCCATAGATGTCGTCGCGGAACTGCACGACGCCCGGGGCCGTCGACCATGCCGACAGATAGAGGAAGTGCACCGGCACCGGGTTGACCACGTTGATCGGCGTGTTCTCGCCGGTCTTGATCGCGGCCTCGAAATGCTGGCGGTCCCATCCAGGCGTGTCGCGCAAGATCCAGGTGACGAGGTCGCGCACGTTCTGGACGCGCACGCAGCCGGAAGAATCGAAGCGCATCAGCTTGCCGAAAAGGCTCTGCTGCGGCGTGTCGTGCATGTAGACGCCGTCCGGGCTCGGGAAGTTGATCTTGACCGAGGCCATCGCGTTGTTGCTGCCCGGATCCTGACGGAAACGGTATTTCGCGGCATCGTCCGTCGACCAGTCGACGGTCATCGGATCGACCTCGCTGCCGTCCGGCGCGAACAACCGGATGTGGCTTTCCTTGAGGTAGTTGGGGTCCTTCCGCATCAGCGGAATGATGTCCTTGCGAACGATCGAGACCGGCGCATTCCAGTACGGATTGACGATGATCTCATTGATCTTCGAGTTCACGATCGGCGTCTGGCGGTCGATCTTGCCGACGATCGCGGTATGGCGCAGCACGACGCGGTCGTTCTCGACCGCTTCGACCTGCGCGCCCGGAATGTCGACCAGCACATAGCGACTGCCGAGCGTGCCGGCCTTTTCCTTCAGGCGCTGCAGATTGGTCTGCAACTGGCCGAGCCGGATCTGCGCCGAGACGTTCATCGCCGTGTAGGTGTATTTGCCCATGGCGCCGTCGGCCGGTAGGCCGTGGCGAAGCTGGAAGCGCTTGACCGCCGAGTCGACATAGGAATCGAAGGCCGTCGAGATGCCGGCGCTCTGTGGCAGGTCGCCGGAAACCATCAGGCGCTTGCGCAGCGGAACGACATCAGGATCGTCGACGCCGAGCTGCAGTTTCTTGGTCGCCGGAACCTGTTCCCAGCCGCCCTGGGAGACGATGTTCTGGTACTGCGCCACGGCCTGCTCGGTGAAGGCCACCGTCTGCTGGCTGAAGATCGGCAGCGTCGAGGCGACCTTGTTGGTGTCGGTGCCGCGGGCGTCGAACTGGTCGTCCCAATTGCCACGGGTCGAGGATTTCAGAATGTCCCCGATGACATCCTGGGCGTTGGCATGGCCGGCGGCAAAAGCAGCGGCGAGCGCGGAGGCCCCGGTAAGGAAGAAACGGCGGCTGGTTCTCATGGCAGACATTCTTTGCTTAATCGCTCTCGCTCAATCGCTTGCCGGGCGGCTTTGTCCGCACTCTAGGGGTGGCAAACTTAACAATTCGCCAACCATGACCCGCATCGTCCGGCTGCCAGAAACGCGCTGCCGCCACCCAGGTTCCAAGGAGCGCAGGGCATAGGCCCGCAGCATCACCCGTAATCCGCATCCACCGCGATTATGGCGGCAACGTGGCCTTGGCCCGCGATTTGCTTATGGTGGCGAGGTGAAAGAAAGGGCAGCGATGCTTTTTTGCATCGGCGAGATGCCGACGTGCCTTGTCGGAGCCTTGCGCCTTGCGACCTGGAATGAGAATGAGGGCCCGGCACGTTTCGGCACCAGCCCACCATTGCTTCCCCGGCCGCGCTTCTTCGGCGCGGATCGAATCTTGTGGCAGGAAGCATAAGGCCCAGGTCACCTGAGCCTCTTTAGGCTCAATATCCGCGCCGCTTGATAATCGCCGCAGCAAGAATCTTCGGCTCTTCCCGCTCCGAGGCGCCGATATAGCCTTGCGCATAAGCACGGCTCTCTACTCGTTCAAGAGCGCTAAACAAGTTCGCCCGCGTGCTGTTGCAGGCTGAAGAACCAATTATCCCGAGTTCGAGCGCGGAACCCGGCACCTTGGAATACCGTGCGGCCTGACCAGCCAAGCAGCCCATATGTTCCTGGTATTCAGGCAACGACTTGATGTCGACCTTCTCGTGTGATGGAGACGCGGTTTCACAGCCCGCCAAAGCAATCACCAAGCCGAGCAACAAAAGTGATTTCTTCATTTTATTTCCTGAATCAGCAGCCAATGCCGCAATTGTACGTATCAGGGCGGCGGCGCTTCGTCGTCTTCGAAGGCTTCGACAGGCGTTTGTTCGGCTTCCCGCGCGATTGTGAAAACGTCATTATCCGACAGGACGTAATTGAGTGTTTCTCCGCTCGGAGGTCTCGGCCTACGGGGTTCGACGGGGTCCCTTTGAAAGACAGAGCCCAGGCTAGTTCCGATGCCGACCATCCCGGCGAGCGCGAGGTATAGCGATACATCCCCGAGAGCCTTGAGCGTCTGAGGATACCAACATCCGACTAGCAACAGCACAGACGTGGAGAACACCACCGCATCGAATATGAATGAGATGCTCCAAAGCGGCCTTTTTTTGAGGAACAGAGCAACTAACATCCGAAGCACGAGATAAAAGCCTGCAAGGCCAATCACCCAGCGGGTTATCTCTAGTGAGGAGGCGGGCGGATCAATCATCGCGCGAGGCCTTCGATAAGAAGGCAATTGTCGCAGTGATGATAATCGAACCTAGAGCCAAAACTATCTGCGCGAAGATAGGTAAGCCGCCTAGTCCATCCGTCGGAGGATACTTAAGGGCATAAGCCGCCAAAGCACCGCCGACTGCTGCTACCGCGGCTGAAAGCAGCCACACGGCCTGTGAGTTCCGTACTGAAAAGCGAGTACGCTTGGGTAGCTCTAGCCTCTGAAACCTGTCGATCAGCTCCGGAAGTTTAATCTCCAACAATTCATAATCCCGAACAAGTTCGGCATCAGGGCGGCGACGAGCGCTCTCCAGCAGGTTCCGGCATTCTAAGAGTTGATCCTTGAAATAAGGTAGACCGGCGTTGAGGCTCAGGAGCCTATCGGTGCCATAATCCTCAAGAGCTTTGTCCAGAGATTCATTCAGAAAAATGATAATGCTATCAACCGCGTTGCGGCGGGCGCGGCGGCATATTCCTAAGGCGCCGTCCAGCAAACGAAACGCTATGTCGTCTATTGGCGTTCTTGGCCC
Source organism: Mesorhizobium sp. B2-7-1 (assembly GCF_006440735.1). Lineage (GTDB taxonomy): Bacteria > Pseudomonadota > Alphaproteobacteria > Rhizobiales > Rhizobiaceae > Mesorhizobium. Next base: position 4,414 of record NZ_VFUA01000190.1, read on the forward strand.
CTCACCTACCAGCGCCATCATGCAGTCGCGGAGCGCCGCTCCAGCGGCTCGTAGCTCCATTGCAGGTCCGAATGCGAGTTCAGGCCGGAGCGTGTGTGCTTGATTGACCACAGCATCGGCCGCCGTCCACTCTCGAAAGAGTAGGGTTACAATCCGCTTGTAAGCCGGATCAGCTAGATCGACCACCGTAATTCCCCGCCCGCAACCAGAGAAACCCTCTGGAAAATCAGCTCTACCGGGCTTGTTTTACAGGCGCAAGCAGTCGTGCCAAGGATTGCACCGCAATCCCAAGACTAATGCTGAAGTTTGGCGGGGTTTCCTTGCCAGCAGGCGCTTCGTCTCCAACCCAAGCATCTTAAGCATGGCGCGCCGAGGCGTACTGGGACCGCCCCGTTGTGTTCTCGTTGTCCC
>NZ_VFUA01000191.1 GCF_006440735.1 Mesorhizobium sp. B2-7-1
GCGAACCGCTCTATCCCTTGTTTTTACGCAATTCCGGACGGAAAACCGCTCACACTTTTCCTGGAATTGCTCTAGCTCTTGCCGTCAATCGTCCGTCGGGCCGCACCAGCCCGGCAGGTAATCCGCATCCTTGCTTTTGGCCAAGGCAAGCGCGTCTTTCATCGCCTTGTCGAAATTCTTCGCGACCGCCGCGCGAGCGATGCGGCGGCGCAAGAAATCCGCCCACAGGAATTCGCTGAACGGCGTGGTGTCCTTGGCGAAGCCGCCTTGCCGGCGCAGTTCGCCGGCAAGGCTGCGATAGGGGTCGTCGACAAGCGCGCCAATCGTCTTCGGTATGGCCGCATAGTCTTGGCGCCGGCCGCTCTCGTCGAACGGATGCATCCAGCCGCGGTTGTCGAGGATGAAAAGGAATGCGTCCTTGTCGAGCGCCGACAGATCGGCGATCACCGTCACCAGCACGTCCTTGACGCCTTCCTCGAGGAGCGCGCGGGCGAGATGATGGTGGTCGGTGACGTAGTTGCGTTTTTTGGGACCGAGCACGACCGGCACCATGTGCCTGCCGAGAAAAGCCCCGGTCTGCCTGCGTGCGTCCTGCGCCCGGATCATTTGGCGCTTCAGCCCAACTTCGCGCATGCCGACCGTGATCTGTGTCGGCCTCAGTTCGTCAACGGGGACCGGGGTCACAATCGGTTCTCGGGGGTCAATCATGGCACTCCATCCTGTTCTTTGTGCTGCGGCTTCCCCGGACCAAGTGATTTGATCGCCGCGTCGACGCTGTGGAAGATACGCTCTGTGCCGACAATTTCAGCGATGCCGAACCGCCGCAGCGCCGCCTGGGCGCGCAGCGATTCCATACGTGCGATAGCAAAGACCGCGCCTTTGTCGCGACAATGGCGGATGGCGTCTATCAGCGCCTGGGCGGCGGTGTAGTCGATCTCGACGATGTTGCTGGCCTCCAGCACCACCAGCTTCACGTCGTCGCTCCTGGCGTCGATCAGGTCGGTGAGGCCGCGCTTGAAACGGTCGGCGTTGACGAAGGAAAGCGGCGCCTGGAACGCCGCCACCAGTACGCCGGGGTGCTGCTCGCCGGGGCTGGAACCGCTCGGCGGCCACCAGACCGATGTGCCCGGCACCTGGGCCAGCTCGATCGGCTCCGTGCGCGTCGAACCCCAGATGCCGTGCAGCAACGACAGCCCTATGCCGATCGCGACGCCCGTTTCGATCGGCAGGATGACGATGGCGATCATGGTGATCAGGATCAGCGCGAACTCGATCTTGGCCTGGCGCCAGACCTTGGCGAACACCTGCCAGCGCAGGATATGCTGGGCGACGAACATCAGCACGCCGGCAAGGGCTGCCTGCGGCACGTTGGCAAGCAGGCTGCCGCCGAAAGCGCCGAGCACCAGGACGATGGTCGCAGCGATCAGGCCCGACAGCTGCGAGCGGCCGCCTGTCTGGGCAACGATTGCCGTGCGCGGCGGGCTGGCGTTGACGGCAAAGGCGCCGAACAGGCCGGCCACGATGCTGCCCGCGCCGACGCCGACGAAGTCGCGGTTGATATCGGGTGCTTCGCCGTCCCGAGGCGCGAAGGAGCGGCTGGTGGCCGCCGTCTGCACCATGACGACGATGGCGATCAGCAGGGCGAGCGGGACAAGGGCCTGCGCGTCCTGGAAGTCGGCGGTCGGCATGCCGGGGGCCGGCAGCCCGTTGGGCAAGGCGCCGAGCACTTCGACGCCCCGGTTCTTCAAATCGAAGGCGACAACGCCAAGCGTCGCCAGGGCCATGCCGATCAACGCTGCCGGGATGCGAGCGCTGATATACTCCGAGGCGAAGACAAGGACGAACACGCCAAGCCCGATCGCCAGGCTCCACGGATTGGTGAGGTGGAGATTGGCGGCGATCTCGCCGACGCGCCGCACCGTCTCGCCGCTTTCCGGCGGCAGACCGAGCAAGGAAGGCAGTTGCGAGACGATGATATGGACGGAAATGCCGGCGAGGAAGCCGGTCGTGACCGGCACGGACAGGAGATCGGCGATCCAGCCGAGACGGAAAATGCCGCTGAGCGCCACCAGCAGCCCCACCATCAGCGCCAGCATGGCCGCCAGCGCCAGGTAATGCGGCGAGCCGGAGGCGGCGATCAGCGCCAGGCCCCCGGCGAACAAGGGCGTGATCGTCGAATCCGCGCCGGCCGAGAGGTGGCGGTTGGCGCCGAACAGCGCAAAGGCCACCGAGCCGGCGACGAAGGCGAAGAAGCCGATCTCCGGCGCGAAGCCGCCAAGCCGCGCCGTTGCCATCTGCTCGGGAATGGCGATCGCCGCCAGCGTGATGCCGGCCGCCAGATCGCCGTTGAGGTCCCTGAAGCTCCAGCCGCTCAGCGCCCGCAAGGGCAGCCATGAGGCCAGGTTCACAGCACTTGCGGTTTTTGCCCGATCCATGACCGACCTTGCCGCATGGCGACGAAAATGACCGTGGCCATATCGTCGCAATCAGCGGTATCCATTTGAAATTACCATCAAAATTGTCTCTGGAAAAGTCCGGCCGACATTGGAGTTTCGGCAAGGCTTCCTATATAAGCAGGCAGTGATTCCCGACTGGATTGTGACCTGATTTGACCGACCAGAAGACACCGCGCGGGCCGGACGGCGGCCCCACCGGCATCGAGCCGATTTCGATCATCGAGGAGATGCAGCGCTCCTATCTCGATTACGCCATGAGCGTGATCGTCAGCCGTGCGCTGCCCGATGTGCGCGACGGCCTGAAGCCCGTGCATCGCCGCATCCTCTACGCCTCGCATGAGAGCGGCTACCACTGGAACCGCAAATATGTGAAGTCGGCGCGCCCGGTTGCCGACGTGATGGGTAAATACCATCCGCATGGCGATGCCTCGATCTATGACGCTTTGGTGCGCATGGCGCAGGACTGGTCGCTGCGCGTGCCGCTGATCGACGGTCAGGGCAATTTCGGCTCGATCGACGGCGATCCGCCCGCGGCGATGCGCTACACCGAGTCCAGGCTCACCAAGGTCGCGCATGAATTGCTGGAGGACATCGACAAGGAAACCGTCGATTTCCAGGATACTTACGACGCCTCGGGCAGCGAGCCCAAGGTGCTGCCGGCGCGTTTCCCGAACCTTCTGGTCAACGGCTCCGGCGGCATCGCCGTCGGCATGGCCACCAACATCCCGCCGCACAATCTCAGCGAAGTCTGCAACGGCGCCATCGCCCTCATCGACAATCCGGCGATCGACCTGACGGCGCTGATGGAGATCGTGCCCGGGCCGGATTTCCCGACCGGCGGCATCGTGCTTGGCCGTTCCGGCATCTACAACGCGTATTCGACGGGCCGCGGCTCGATCGTCATGCGCGGCCGCGTCGAGATCGAACAGCGCGGCAACGATCGTGAGTCGATCATCGTCACCGAGATTCCGTATCAGGTGAACAAGGCTTCGATGATCGAGAAGATGGCCGAGCTGGTGCGCGACAAGCGCATCGAGGGCATTTCCGATATCCGCGACGAGAGCGACCGCCAGGGCTACCGCGTCGTCGTCGAATTGAAGCGCGACGCCGTGGCCGATGTCGTCCTCAACCAGCTTTACCGCTTCACGCCGCTGCAGACCTCGTTCGGCGCCAATATGGTGGCGCTCAACGGTGGCAAGCCGGAAGTGCTGACGCTGATCGACATGCTGAAGGCCTTTGTCGGCTTCCGCGAGGAGGTCGTCAGCCGCCGCACGAAATACCTGCTGCGCAAGGCGCGCGAGCGGGCCCATGTGCTGGTCGGCCTTGCGATTGCCGTCGCCAATATCGACGAAGTGATCAAGCTCATCCGCACCGCGCCCGATCCGCAGACGGCGCGCGAGCAGTTGATGGAACGGCGCTGGCCGTCGCACGACGTCGCGCCGCTGATCAAGCTGATCGACGATCCGCGCCATCGCATCAACGAGGACGGCACCTACAATCTCTCCGAGGAGCAGGCTCGCGCCATCCTTGAACTGCGCCTGCAGCGCCTGACCGCGCTCGGCCGCGACGAGATCGCCGACGAGTTGAATCAGATCGGCGCTGAAATCGTTGATTTCCTTGATATTCTGTCGTCGCGCGCCCGCATCCAGCAGATCGTCAAGGACGAGCTGATCGCGGTCCGCGACGAGTTCGGCACGCCGCGCCGCACCGAGCTCTCCGAGGGCGGTTCGGATATGGAAGACGAGGACCTGATCCAGCGCGAGGACATGGTCGTCACCGTCAGCCATTCCGGTTACATCAAGCGCGTGCCGCTGTCGCTCTACCGGGCGCAGCGCCGCGGCGGCAAGGGCCGCTCCGGCATGTCGACCAAGGAAGAGGATTTCGTCACCCGGTTGTTCGTGGCCAACACGCATACGCCGGTGCTGTTCTTCTCCTCGCGCGGCATCGTCTACAAGGAGAAGGTCTGGCGGCTGCCGATCGGCAACCCGCAATCGCGCGGCAAGGCGCTGATCAACATGCTGCCGCTCGAGCAGGGCGAGCGCATCACCACGATCATGCCGCTGCCCGAGGACGAGACCAGCTGGGGCGAGCTCGACGTGATGTTCGCCACGACGCGCGGCACCGTGCGCCGCAACAAGCTGTCCGATTTCGTCCAGGTCAACCGCAACGGCAAGATCGCCATGAAGCTGGAGGAAGAGGGCGACGAGATCCTCGCCGACGAGACCT
>NZ_VFUA01000192.1 GCF_006440735.1 Mesorhizobium sp. B2-7-1
GGTCTCTAAGCTGGCGCTCGCTGTCTTGTATCCTCGCTTCCGCAATCTTTTTGTCGCTTATATCCCGGGCGATCTTGGAAGCCCCGATGATGCGGCCTGATGCATCCCGCACGGGCGATATGGTGAGAGAAATATCCACCAGCGTTCCGTCCTTGCGGCGGCGGACCGTCTCGAAGTGATCCACGAGTTCGCCATTGCGGATGCGCCCTAGGATCAGAGGCTCCTCGCCCAGGCGATCCTCGGGGATAATGGTGGCGATCGGCTTGCCGACCATCTCCGCGGCCGTATAGCCGAACAAGCGTTCGGCGCTGCCGTTCCAGGTCGAGACGATGCCATTCAGATCCTTGCTCACGATGGCGTCATGGGAGGACTCCACGATCGCCGCCAGCCGCTGGGCCGCCTTCTGAGTTCTGACTCGCTCAAGGCCGAAGCGGAGCTGGCGCGCGATTGTCTGGGCGACGTCCAGCTGTTCTGCCGTGCAATCGTGCGGCTCGTCGAAATAGGCCATGAATTTGCCCAGCAGACGCCCGCCTTCAGTTATCGGGATGAAGCAGACTGCGCTAATCCCTTCTGTCCGGATTGCCTGTTTCAAGCTGTCGGGGAGTTCGGCGTGTTCCACGTCTCTCATGGAAATAGGCTGCGGATCGCGGTCTGCCGCGGACCAGGGCGAATGGCCTTCGACGGCGGCTCGATATGCATCCGACAGGCCCCGCCAGGCGACGAACTTCATGCTACCGCCGTCCAACAGCAGAATAGAAGCACGTTGACATCTCAGCCCGCGCTGAATTGCGTCGAGGGCCGCCTCATAGACGCCTTCAGGGGTCAGGGCGTGCTGGAGCATTTCCGTCAACTGATGCAACGCAGCCTGCTCCTCGGCCCGTCGGGCGAGTATCGCCTCAATCTCTTTCCGCTCGGAGACGTCGTGCTGGACCCTTACCGCGTAGCGGAACTGCCCGCTGGCGTCGAGAACGCTGGAAGACGTTACGACCGCCCAGAACATCGACCCGTTCTTGCGCACGAACCGCTTCTCGATCGCGTAGCTCTTGATTTTGCCGGCGACCTGTTGGCGATATTTCGCGCGATCGACCTCGACGTCGGCAGGATAGGTCCAATCAAAAACCGGTCGACCTATCAACTCCTCCTGCGTGTAGCCCAACAAATGGCACAAATGCCCGTTGACCCGCAGCAGCCGGCCTTCAGCGTCAGCCTCAACTATTCCGACGCCAGCGCTGTCATAGGTTAGGGCAAGCCTCTGCTCCTGCTCGCGCAGCAGCTCGTCCGCTTTGACCTTTTCGGTCACATCGATGGTGACGCAACGCGTGTTGATCATCCGTCCGCCAGCGGAACGGGCATTGGAGCTAATCTCCACCCAACGGATGGAGCCGTCCCTGGCGCGCAACCTGGCGCGATAATGCTGGAGGTGCTCGCGCCGAGAAAGGCGATCCAAGATGTCGTCAATCGTGGCGGGATCGGCGTGAACTTCCCGGATATTGCGGCCTATGTATTCGTCCGGGGCATAGCCGAGCAGGTCCAGTTCGGCTCGATTAGCACGCAATATGGTGCCGTCATTGCTGACGATGTGGAGCCCGACGGCTGCATTCTCGAAGAAATCCTCCAGCTCACTGCCGGGAGGTAGAACCGCGCGGTCTCCTTCGACCTCGCTGTTATCCCCGAAGGATCGCGCGCCAGAAATGCTGGAGGGCAAAGCTCGTTGTTCCATGAAATACTAAAACCCCTGGAGCCGGCCTAACGCTCGACCAGACAGGAGGTTCCAACGGTTTGCACTTCTCACATCCGCGATGTGTAAGGAGGCCGAAGCGCAGGAGCAGCGATCCTGGCGAGAATGGCTATTGCAGCAACGCGGTCGTCCTATCGAGCGCGCTCGGGAACCCTTTCAGCGAAAGCGCCAGATTCGTCTCCTTGCCGCCATCGGCGACCACCTTGACCTTGAGGCTGGTCCCCTTACGCAGGGCCGCCACGGTTTCGATGTCGAAGCTGAGATCGACGATGCAGCCGCCAGGGAGGCAGGTACGGAAGCGGAGCGGCGGAACCACGACACCGTCGTCGATCTGCAGCGTCACTCCCTGATCGAGCGCGAGGCCAAATGGTAGCACGAGCGTTCCCTGAAGTACGTCCCCATTGGGCCGAAGCTCAACCGCCAGGATGCGCTGCCGCGACTGTCCGTCGGCCTGCTCCTGGGAGAGCGAGCACGCTTTGCCCGCCGCACCGCTTTGCGTCGTGGCGTTGCAAGCCACTGTCCAGTCGCCATGTCCTTCTCTGAGCGACGTCGCTCCGCCCGGCAAGGCGGTCTCGTCTGCAAACGCCGAGATGGCAAAGCCCATGACCAGCAGCGCGGTTGCCACCAGCAGGAGGCTCCTACCCAAATTCTTCCGCTTCATCTTCTTCCTATCTTCATCAGGCGTTCGTCCGGGACACATCGCCCCGAATCTTGATCCCAGTCGGCCCCGCTCACCACTTCACGCTGAAGCCAAGCTTGGCGCCGATTGCCCGGCTGTCCCCGAACTCTTTGAGGCTCGACTTGGCGAAGGTCTCGCCGAAGACGGTGTAGCGATCGTCGGCCCAGGAGAGCGAGCCGCCGAGGCCGAGCCCGCCCCAGAGCGGCTGGTCGTGCTCGTGGAAGCCAACCCCGGACACATCCACGTCATTGCCGTCGAGGAAGTCGTAGTAGAGATTGGCGATGCCGTAGATGTGCGAGCGGCTGACCTTGCCCTGCGCGCCCGTCCAGGCATCCTCGTAGTCCAGCGACAGGCCGGCGCGGCCGGTGAGGACATCGCTGCCGCTCAGCGATACCGCCGCGCCGAACGGATCGGTGAAGCTGTTGAAGCGGACCGAGGAGTAAGAGAGCTGAGCCTGCGGCGTCAGCGTCCACTTGCCCTGCAACGCGAGTTTCTGGCCGGCCTCGATGCTCAGCGCATAGCCAAAGCCGTTGTTGCCCTTGGCGACATCGCTGCCCAGCGTGGCGGACTTCAGATTGCTGTCATACCAGGTCACCTCAGCCTGGCCGTCGGTGTAGAAGCCATTGTCTCCATACCAGGTCAGCGAGCCGCCAAAGCCGTAGCCGGTGGCCTGGATGGAGCCTACACCATAGATCGAGGAGATGTCGGACGAGGCCGTGCCATAGTGGAAGGTGAGGCCGCCCAGCAGAATGCCTGTAGCATCCTCATAGAGAAGGCCATCGAAGCCAGACTGCAGCTTCCAGGTGGTCACGTCATAGTCCGAGACCGTGGTCGCGCTCTCCGGCCTCTGCTTGGTGTGCGCCCCCTCGATGCGGGCCCAGATCGCACTCTGGGTGGGCACGCTACCGATCTCGTCGGCGCCCTGGCTGGCGCCGGTCCAGGAGCGGTTGCCAACGCGCTGCTGCAGGGTGCCGAGCTCGTTCAGGCTTTGCAGCACGCCGGGATAGGCCTCGTAAATGGGCACGGCCGGCGAGTAGAGTGGCTGCGGCGATCCGTTGATCAGTGCCGAGCGAAGATACCAGTCACCGTCATCGGGGCTGCTCACGCCATTCTTGTAGAGCCGGTAGGCATAAGCGCCGCCGACCACGGCCTGGTCGCCCTGGAAGACATAGTCGCCGGCAAGCGAGAACGTCCCGGCCGAGGTGCCGCCAACATCGATGATCTTGATGCCTTCCACCGTCTGCGCGCCGCCGCCCCCGAGATTGGCCACTTTGAGCGTGGTGCTGCCGGACGTATTGCCGGTGACGACCAGCCGGTCGGTGGCGGAGCTGTCGTCGCCGAGCACCGTCTCGATTTCCAGCGTGCCGCCGTTGCCGGTGTAGTTGCCGGCGATGGTAAGCGTGCCCGGCACGCCCGGATTGCCGGCGGCGATCGTGCCGCCCGCTGCATTGGTGGTGTCGCAGACCGTGCCGGTGCCTTCGAGACGCCCGCCGGAGAGCACATTGACTGTGCCGCACAGGCTCCCCGAGACGTTGACCGTGCCGCCGCCGATCGCGGTGGTGCCGGTGAAGCCGGACGAGTCGGCCGTCAGCGCCAGCGTGCCGGCGCCGCTCTTGGTCAAGGCGCCGGCGCCGGACAGCATCCCGTTCAGCGTCAGCGTCGTGGCGGCATCGGTCGAGATCGTGCCCTGGCCCAGCACATCGACGGCGCGGCCGCTGGCGAAGCTGGCGGTGGTGTCGAGCGTGCCGCCGTTAAAGGAGAGCCCGCCCGCGGCATCGCCGAGATTGGCATCGGCGGAGACCTGCAGCGTGCCGCCATTGATGGCGGTACCGCCGGTGTAGCTGTTGGTGCCGGTCAGCACCAGCGTGCCCGCGTCGGTCTTGACGAGCTGGGTGTCGCCGCTGAGCGCCGAGGCGATGGTGACCGTGTAGCCCGCGCCGGCGCTGGTGCCGTCGCCGACCCTGATGGTCGACTGTGGCCCGACGAGCCCGATGTCACCGCCCTGGATGACATAGCCGTCGGTGGCGAACTGCATGCCGGCTGCCGTCACTTGGCCGAGGCCGTTGTCCACCGTCACCGTGCCGGCGGTGCCTGCGAAGATGGCCAAGGCGCCGTCCGAATAAGCGGCGTTGATCAGGCCCGTCTGTTCGGTCCAGTTGTCGTTGCCCGAGGAACTCTGCCAGGTACCGTTGCC
>NZ_VFUA01000193.1 GCF_006440735.1 Mesorhizobium sp. B2-7-1
CACCTCGATCGCCTTGCCCGACAGGCGGGCGAACTCGCGGATCAGCAAGGAGGTGCGCAGCGTCAGAGACGCCTTGCCGATGAACTTCGCCACGCGGTTGTCGCGCTCGGCCATGTTCATCGGACCGCTGACGAGATGGAACAAGCGGCCGTTCTGGCCGGAGAAATACATCGGGATGACGGATGCCTTGGCGTCCTGGATGAGCTTGGCCGGGAACATCTTCCACGGCAGGTCAATGGCGCGGCCAAAACCCTTCGGCGCCGTGGCGACGCCGCCGGCCGGGAAGACGACGATGGTTACGCCTTCCTTCAGCAGCCGCACCGCTTCGTGGCGCACCGCCATGTTGTTCTTCAGCGCTTCCTTGGTCTCGGAAAAATCGATCGGCAGCGAATAGGGCTCCATCTCGCGGATCCTGAGCAGGTCCTTGTGGATCATGACCCGGAATGGCCGGCCCAACTGCTCGACGAGCGAAAGCACGGCAATGCCGTCGCCGATGCCGAAGGGGTGGTTGGCGACGATGACCAGCGGCGTGTCCGGCAGCGCCGCCGGCGGCCACTGCACGGCATTGTGGACCTTGACGTCGATCAACTCCAGCATGCGGCTGAACACGCGGTCGCCGGTCGGCACCACCTGGCGGCGCCAGAAATCGTAAAGCACGGCGAAACGGTCGCGACCCGACAAGCCCTCGACGGAATGGATGAACCAGCGCGTCAGCACCGGTTGATGCGCATTGGCGTAGGAGAGCTCGGGAAACCGTCTTTCCCGCAGTTTCAATTTGAGCATGGCGGCTCGTTACAGGGCTGGCGTGACAGGCATATGAAAATGGCGGTGGACGCGCCACCGCCATTTCAGGGAGTGCTGGCAGTTTAGGCTGCGCGACGCTTGCGATCGGGCGAAACCGCCTCGTCGGCGAGAGACTTCACCGCATCCTCGAGCTTCTGCGATTCCTGGTCGCGGGAGCCCAGCCGGCGGATATTGACGGTTTGCTCCTCGGCCTCGCGCTTGCCGCAGACGAGGATGACCGGCACCTTGGCCAGGGAATGCTCGCGCACCTTGTAGTTGATCTTCTCGTTGCGCAGATCCGCTTCGGCCAGCAGCCCCGCGGCCTTCAGCCGCTCGACCACTTTCATGGCGTATTCATCCGCATCCGAGGTGATCGTCGCCACCACCACCTGCAGCGGCGCGAACCACAGCGGGAAATGGCCGGAATAGTTCTCGATCAGGATGCCGAGGAAACGCTCCATCGAGCCGCACACGGCGCGATGCACCATCACCGGCTGCTTCTTCTCCGAATCCGAGCCAATATAGAAGGCGCCGAAGCGCTCCGGCAGATTGAAGTCGACCTGCGTGGTGCCGCATTGCCATTCGCGGCCGATGGCGTCCTTCAGCACATATTCGAACTTCGGCCCGTAAAACGCGCCCTCGCCCGGATTGATCGAGATCTTGATGCGGTTGCCTGAGCGCGCGCGGATCGTCTCCAGCACATTGCTCATGATCGCCTCGGCATGATCCCAGGCCTCGTCGGTGCCGACGCGCTTGTCCGGCCGCGTCGACAGCTTCACGCTGACCTCGTCGAAGCCGAAATCGGCATAGGTCGACAGGATCAGGTCGTTGATGCGCAGGCATTCGGCGGCAAGCTGCTCCTCGGTGCAGAAGATATGCGCGTCATCCTGCGTGAAGCCGCGCACGCGCATCAGTCCGTGCAGCGCGCCCGACGGCTCATAGCGATGTACATTGCCGAACTCCGCAAGCTTTACGGGCAGTTCGCGATAAGACTTCAACCCATGCTTGAAGATCTGCACATGTCCGGGACAGTTCATCGGCTTCAGCGCGAAGACGCGGTCGTCGTCGGTGTCGTCGCCGGCGACGGTGACCTTGAACATCGCGTCGCGATACCAGCCCCAGTGTCCCGACGTCTCCCACAGACTCTTGTCCAGCACCTGCGGCGCGTTGACTTCCTGATAGCCATGCTCGTCGAGGCGGCGGCGCATGTAGTTGATCAGGTTCTGCACCATCTTCCAGCCCTTGGCGTGCCAGAAGACGACGCCCGGCCCCTCTTCCTGGAAATGGAACAGGTCCATCTCGCGGCCGAGCTTGCGGTGGTCGCGCTTCTCGGCCTCTTCCAGCAGCGTCTGGTAGGCGTCGAGCTGCGCCTGGTCGGCAAAGGCCGTGCCGTAGATGCGCGTCAGCATCGGGTTGTTCGAGTCACCGCGCCAATAGGCGCCGGCCACCTTCATCAGCTTGAAGGCATTGCCGATCTGCCCGGTCGAAGCCATGTGCGGGCCGCGGCAGAGATCGAACCAGTCGCCCTGGGCATAGATCTTGAGGTCCTGGTCTTCCGGAATGGCGTCGATCAGTTCGAGCTTGTAGCGCTCGCCCTTGTCGGCAAAGACCTTCTTCGCCCTCTCGCGCGGCCACACTTCCTTGGTGAACGGCTTGTTGCGGGCGATGATCTCGCGCATCTTCTTCTCGATCGCCGGGAAATCGTCCGGCGTGAACGGCTCGTTCCTGGCGAAGTCGTAATAGAACCCGTTCTCGATCACTGGCCCGATGGTCACCTGCGTTCCCGGCCACAGCTCCTGCACGGCCTCTGCCAGCACATGCGCCGTGTCGTGGCGGATGAGTTCCAGCGCGCGCGGATCCTCGCGGGTGATGATCTCGACCTTGCCGGACGTGCCGAGCGGATCGGAAAGATCGCGTACGGTGCCGTCGAGGCTGTAGGCGACAGCCTTCTTGGCCAGCGACTTGGAGATCGATTCTGCAAGGCCCGCGCCGGTCAGCGCCGCGTCGTAGTCGCGAACCGAGCCATCGGGAAACGTCAGGGAAACGGAATTCGGCATCAGGGTTCTCCTATCCAGTCCCGCAAACGAGCGCGGGTGGTGAAATGCATGCCGCAGGATGCGTTGCGGCATGCAGAGGGTTAGCCGGAGGCGTCCGGCAGCGGCGCGGTTTTAGAGGCAGTGTCGCATCAGGTAAAGAGCGCTCGCCAGGAAATGTCGTCGTAAAGCCTTCGCCTGCTTCCGCTTTTCTTGCTTGTGCGGTGTCGGGGAATCGATAAATGCGCCGCGCCGTATGAAGCTGCTCATTCGGGATGTGGAGCGCGGGTCAATGGATCCGATAGCGGGAACTCGGGCGCCGGCGGCGTGCCGCCCAAGATGTTCGACAGCTCGCAGGCCGCCTTGAATTGCGAAGCGGCTGCCTGCTGGATCGGCACCCGCCCGCGCACCGACTGAAGGAAAGGCATTGTCAGCGCGGCCAAGGCCTGCCCCCGGCCATCGAGAATCGGGAAACTCACATCGGTGATACCGGCAATGTTTTCGCCCGCGATCAGCTCGTAGTGCCGCGCGGCGATAGCTTCGATGCGCTGCCGCACCCGTCGCAATTCCGCGCGATCGATGCCGTTGGCTGCGAGCGCATCGAAATTCCACTCCCGTATCGTTGGCGGCTGGAAGGCGAGGATCACCCGGCCCGAGGCGGTATGCTCGGCCGGGCTCGATGTGCCGAGCCGCACTCGGAAGCCGAGCGGCGCCGGGCTGTCGGCATAGGCGATGGTGCGGATGAAAGCCCCCTCCAGCACCGTCAGCAGGATCGACTGCTGCGTTTCGGCCGCGAGCCGCAACAGGATCGGATTGGCCGCCGTGGTGAGCATCTCGATCGGCGGGAAAGCGAGCGCCAGGTCGTAGAGCTTCATCGACAGCCTGAAGGCCTCGTCCTGCGGTCCGCGGCGGATATAGCCGCGGCGCTCCAGCGAGACGACCATGCGGTAGACCTCCTGCAGCGACCGGCTGAGCTGCTGCGCGATCTGGCTCTGGGTCAGTCCCTCGGATTGCCGGGCAAGCAGCTCGAGCACGTCCAGGCCCTTCTCCAGCGCGGGCGCGAGATAGGTTGCCTGCCCCTCGCCGGGCGTCTTTTCCGCCCGCGCGGCGACGTCGCTTTTCCTTGGCCCAACCATCTGATTCTGGTCCCGTTCGTTCCGGTCCGCGGGAATTTGCTGATCTCGGCGGCGATTGACAAGCGCGCAAAGTTTCTATTACCTATTAAAATATGCTATCATATATAAAACCAAAGGGGAACTCGACCATGGATACGCATGCTGTTCGCATACTTCTCCCGGCTCTGCTGCTCGCCGGGCTGGCACTCCCGACAGCCGCTCTCGCCGACGGCAAGGCGGCGCTCGCCACGCTGCCGGACAATCTGCAGAGCCTCTATGTCGGGGCGGAGCAGAACGTGCAGCCGTCGGCCTTCGACGGCTTCGCGATGCCGGCCAAGCCATGGAAATGGTGCCATTCTGAATCGTATCAGGGGAATCCCTGGCGGGTGGCGCAGACCAGCCACATCAAGAGCCTCGT
>NZ_VFUA01000194.1 GCF_006440735.1 Mesorhizobium sp. B2-7-1
CGCCCGGCGACGTGATCGCCGAGATCGAGACAGACAAGGCGACGATGGAAGTCGAAGCTGTCGATGAAGGCACGCTCGCCAAGATCGTGGTTCCCGCCGGCACCGAAGGCGTCAAGGTCAATGCTGTGATCGCCGTGCTTGCCGTCGATGGTGAAGACGTCGACAAGGCCGGCGAAGGCATCGGCGAAGAAGAGCCTAAGACTGAGAGCGCAGCGCCAGCCCCGGCGCCCGCCGCGGCCAAGAGCGAGGCTGCCGCTCCTGTCGCTGCCGCGCCGAAGACGGAGGTCGCCGCGGATCCGGACATTCCCGCCGGCACCGAGATGGTTTCCACCACGGTGCGCGAAGCGCTCCGTGACGCCATGGCCGAGGAAATGCGCCGCGACGGCGACGTCTTCGTCATGGGCGAGGAGGTCGCCGAGTACCAGGGCGCCTACAAGATCACTCAAGGGTTGCTGCAGGAATTCGGGCCGCGGCGCGTGGTCGACACGCCGATCACCGAGCACGGCTTTGCCGGCGTCGGCGTCGGCGCCGCGATGGCCGGGCTGAAGCCGATCGTCGAGTTCATGACTTTCAACTTCGCCATGCAGGCAATCGACCAGATCATCAACTCGGCCGCCAAGACGCTCTATATGTCCGGCGGCCAGATGGGCGCTCCGATCGTGTTCCGCGGCCCGAACGGCGCCGCCGCCCGTGTCGCTGCCCAGCACTCGCAGTGCTATGCCGCCTGGTACAGCCATGTCCCCGGCCTGAAGGTTGTGATGCCTTATACGGCTGCCGACGCCAAGGGCCTGCTCAAGGCGGCGATCAGAGACCCGAACCCGGTCATCTTCCTCGAGAACGAGATCCTCTACGGCCATTCCTTCGACGTGCCGAAGCTCGACGATTTCGTGCTGCCGATCGGCAAGGCGCGTATCCACAAGCAGGGCAGGGACGTCACACTCGTCTCCTTCGGCATCGGCATGACCTATGCGATCAAGGCAGAGGCCGAGCTGCGCGGCATGGGCATCGATGCCGAGATCATCGATCTCAGGACCATCCGGCCGCTCGACTTCGACACCATCATCGCCTCGGTGAAGAAGACCAACCGTCTCGTGGTGGTGGAAGAGGGTTTTCCGCAGAACTCGGTTGGCGACCACATCGCCAACCAGGTCTCGCAGCGCGCCTTCGACTTCCTCGATGCGCCGGTGATCACTATTGCCGGCAAGGACGTGCCGATGCCTTACGCGGCGAACCTCGAGAAACTGGCGCTGCCAAACGTCGGCGAAGTCGTCGAGGCTGTCAAAGCCGTCACTTATCGCTGAGCCGGTCGGGAGGACAACATGCCAATTAACATCACCATGCCGGCGCTCTCTCCGACGATGGAAGAGGGCAATCTGTCAAAATGGCTGGTCAAGGAAGGCGACAAGGTTTCGCCCGGCGACGTGATCGCCGAGATCGAGACAGACAAGGCGACGATGGAAGTCGAAGCTGTCGATGAAGGCACCGTCGCCAAGCTGGTGGTTCCGGCCGGCACCGAAGGCGTCAAGGTCAACGCGCTGATCGCCATCCTGGCCGGCGAGGGCGAGGATACCGGCGCCGCGGCCAAGAGCGGTGGCGGCGCGGCTCCCAAGGCAGAGGCGCCGAAAGCGGATGCCCCGAAGGCCGAAGTGCCCAAGGAAGCCCCCAAGCCGGCTGCAGCCGCCGCGGCGCCCGCGCCGGCGAAGGCCGAGTCCGCTCCCGTCGCCAACGGCCACGCCGCCGGCGATCGCGTCTTTGCATCGCCCTTGGCCCGCCGAATCGCCAAGGATGCCGGCGTCGACGTGACGGCATTGACCGGTTCCGGC
This sequence comes from Mesorhizobium sp. B2-7-1, assembly GCF_006440735.1. Taxonomy (GTDB): domain Bacteria; phylum Pseudomonadota; class Alphaproteobacteria; order Rhizobiales; family Rhizobiaceae; genus Mesorhizobium. The sequence continues at coordinate 1,824 of NZ_VFUA01000194.1, forward strand.
CCGCATGGCCGCGTGGTGAAGGTCGACGTCGAGGCGGCGATCGCTTCCGGCGGCGCCAAGGCCGCGCCGACGGCGAAGGCGCCTGCGGGCGCCCCGTCCGCTCCGGCCCCTGCGCCCAAGCCGATGTCGGACGACCAGGTGCTGAAGCTGTTCGCCGAAGGCTCATACGAGCTCGTGCCGCACGACAACATGCGCAAGACCATCGCGCGCCGCCTGGTCGAGGCGAAGTCCACCATCCCGCATTTCTATCTGACGCTGGATTGCGAGCTCGATGCGCTCTTGGCGCTGCGCACGCAGTTGAATGCCGCAGCCCCGATGAGGAAGACCGATAAGGGCGAGGCCCCGGCCTACAAGCTCTCGGTCAACGACATGGTGATCAAGGCGATGGCCATGGCGCTGATGGCGGTGCCGGACGCCAACGCCTCCTGGACGGACAGCGCCATGGTCAAGCACAAGCACGCCGATGTCGGGGTTGCCGTGTCGATCCCCGGCGGCCTGATCACGCCGATCATCCGGCATGCGGATGAAAAGACGCTGTCGGTCATCTCCAACGAGATGAAGGACCTGGCCAGCCGCGCCAGGAGCCGCAAGCTGAAGCCCGAGGAGTATCAGGGCGGCACGACGGCGGTGTCTAACCTCGGCATGTTCGGCATCAAGGACTTTGCCGCCGTCATCAACCCGCCGCATGCGACGATCCTGGCGGTCGGCGCCGGCGAGGAGCGGGCGGTGGTGAAGAAGGGCGAGATCAAGATAGCGACGGTGATGTCGGTGACGCTCTCGACCGACCATCGCGCGGTCGATGGCGCGCTTGGCGCGGAGCTGCTCGGCGCCTTCAAGCGCATGATCGAGAACCCGATGGGCATGCTGGTGTAAGAAGGAAAAGGCGGTGCGGAAGTTCTTCACCAGCCTTTTCGCCTTCGTCCTTTCCAGCTTCGCCGGCGGCCTGGTGGCTCAGGAACTCGCCGTCGCCACCGGGGCCGAGGAAGAATACATCGTCGTTTTCATGGTCTCGATGTTGGTAACCCTCGTCGTCACCGCCGTCTTCTTCATGGCGCAGTTCATGGCCGATCCGGCCATGGCCGTCGCCAAGGTGGGAAAATGGTCGCTGATCGTGTTCGCCATGTTGCTGATCCTGCTGGTCGGCCTGGTACCCTATACGGATGCCAGCGCAGACGTGGTAAGGCGCGACGTGCCGATGATGGCCGGACTGATACTGCCGGGTATCGTTACGATCATCGTGCAGTGGCTCTTCGTGCGCTGGCGGGTGGGGCCTGTCAGGACAGGTTTTGGTAGAAGCGGGGCGAAGGCGTGAAGACAATTCTGTGCTACGGCGACTCCCTGACCTGGGGCTATGACGCCGCCAGCCTTGGCCGCCATGCGCTGGCAGACCGCTGGCCGAGCGTGCTTCGGGCCGAGCTCGGCGGCGACGTCGAGGTCATCGCCGAAGGCCTCAACGGCCGCACCACGGCGTTCGACGATCATCTGGCCGGCGCCGACCGCAATGGCGCCCGCGTCCTGCCGACGATCCTGACCAGCCACGCGCCGCTCGATCTCGTCATCGTCATGCTCGGCTCAAACGACATGAAGCCATGGATCCACGGCAATCCGGTCGCCGCCAAGCAGGGCGTGCAGCGCCTGATCGATATCGTGCGCGGCCACGACTATCCGTTCGATTGGGACGCGCCGCAGATTCTCATCGTCGCGCCGCCCGCCGTCTCGCGCACCGACAATGCCGAATTCAAGGAAATGTTCGCTGGCGGCGACGACGCCTCCAGGCGGCTGGCGCCGCAATATTCTGCGCTTGCCGACGAGGCCGGCTGCGGCTTCTTCGACGCCGGCACCGTCGCAACCACCACGCCGCTCGACGGCGTCCATCTCGATGCTGAAAACACGCGGCGGATCGGCCACGCTCTGGCGCCGCTCGTGCGTGTCATGCTCTCACTCTAACCCTTAGAAAGATCAGGGAGAAAACCCCGTGGCTGAATCCTACGACGTCATCATCATCGGCTCAGGCCCCGGCGGCTATGTCACGGCGGTGCGCTCCGCCCAGCTTGGCTTCAAGACGGCGATCGTCGAGCGCGAGCATCTGGGCGGCATCTGCCTCAACTGGGGCTGTATCCCCACCAAGGCGCTGCTACGCTCGGCCGAGATCATGCATTATTCCGACCATCTCAAGGACTACGGCCTGAAGCTCGAGGGCGGTAAGGTCAGCCCCGATACATCAGCCGTGGTCGACCGTTCGCGAAAAGTGTCGCTCAGGCTGAACACCGGCGTCGGCTTCCTGATGAAGAAGAACAAGGTCGACGTCATCTGGGGCGAGGCGAAGCTTTCGAAACCCGGTGAAGTCGTCGTTTCGAAGACCGCGAAGAAGCCGATGGAACCGCAGCCGCCGGTGCCGAAAGGCGTCAAGGGCGAGGGCACCTATACCGCCAAGCACATCATTCTCGCGAC
>NZ_VFUA01000195.1 GCF_006440735.1 Mesorhizobium sp. B2-7-1
GCAAGAGTACCTTGATCCCCGTCATGCCCGGACTTTGCAACAGACGGTCAATCCATTTCATATATTCGAATATGTAGAGAATCGCATTTTTTACACTTGGTAAATCGTGATGATATATGCAGTTATGCATGATCTTGACGGATGCGGGAGTGGCCGCGGCGCGTCGAGCTGGCTTGGTAAATGAAAGTATAAATTTGAATAAAATTTGATGGAAAATAGAATAGAGTGATTCGCGGAAATTTACCCACCTTCCTTTCCGATAATTTGAGACAAGATTGGTAGCGTCCACAGTCAAAGGTGGGCGTTATGAAAATACAAAAAGCAGCCCCGGGCATGACGGGGATCAAGGTACTCTTGCTGGCGGTCGGCCTTGCCGTTCAGGCAATTCCATCATCCGCCAGTGTGAACCCAGCTCTGCAGAAGGTGCTTGCGCCGGCGAGTCTCGGCGGCGTTTCGCTGGCCCGGCCGCATTCCTGGCAGCTGGCCGCCGCTTACCGGATCGCGGACGTTTCGACGGGCTATACGCCGACTGTACCTTATCAGGTTGAAGCGCAGTCGATCGCCACGGCCGAGCCCGGCATCGACCCGATCCAGACCGCCGCGATCATCCCCGGTGTCTTCGGCTCGGTCGCTTTGTCGATGCGCAACTTCCCGGTCGCGGCGCGCTGGGCTCCCGTCTACAAAGCCATCGTCGATTGCACCGCGGGCAGCGTCTGCGACCGCGAGAGCCCGGCCTTCACCGAGATCATCAAGATTGCCGCCGACAAGGGATTTCGCGAGAAGCTTTCCTTCGTCAACAGCAGCATCAACCGGCTGATCGCCTATCGCAAGGACAGCGTCGTCTACGGCAAGCTCGACTACTGGGCGAAGCCTTCGGAAATTCTCGAGCATCGCGCCGGCGATTGCGAGGATTTCGCCATACTGAAGATGGCGGCGCTGCTCAGGGCCGGGATCCCGGCGCAGAGCATGTCGCTGGTGGTGCTCCAGGATCGTCGCCGCAAGTTCTTCCATGCCGTCCTGTCGGTAAGCACGGGAAGCGGCGCCTTCATCCTCGACAGCCTCGGCAACGCCGTCATGCGCGACAGCGATCTGCCCGACTATGTTCCGCTCTATTCCTTCAGCACCGATCGCGCCTGGATCCACGGGTCGAAGTCCGGCGCGCAGATCGCCGATATCGCCGGCGGCTTCACGACGGTGGCACCCGGCGAAGGCGCGCCTGAACCATCAGTGGCTTCGGATCTCAGGCGGTAGATCGGGGCGGCTAAACGTTTCCGGAAACGCGGAAACTGCCCATTTGCTTGTTGTCGCGCAAGCTCCGGCGAGCGAAGCCACGACGCGCGCAGACCCTGGAATCCATTCCGTTACCTGGATCGAAGTGTGCAACGGTGCCGAATTCCGGACCGCCGCGGCGCTTCCAAGTCACGGCATGGATCCTCGGGTCTGCGCGCGTCGCTTCGCTCCTTGCTCCGCCCGTGGATGACGATCGCGATAGGCGTCTCGGCCAATCGCCAAGGCCGGGGATCTGCCAACGCACACTAACCAACCGGTCAAAACTTCTGTGTTGAGGAACTAGCCGTTGAAGACGAAAGCCATCAGCAGTTCCGGCTCGGTGACGGGCGCGCGCACGGCGCTGAGCTGGCCGCGATAGCGGCGCTCGCCGGCGCCGATGACGAAGCCGCTGGTGACCGGCGTCTCGCCATTGGCGTCGAGCCGGGCGAAGATGTCGGGAACGTTGAGATCGAGCGCCAGCTTCAGGTCCTGCCGCCCATCCTCGCCGGGCGCGCTCGGCAACTGGCGCCTGACCAGTTGCTGGAACGGCGCGTTGAAGGCCAGGATCTTCTTCGACGACGACAGCGCGAAGGCGGGCGAGGGGCAGGCGACCAGGATCGCATTGATCGTGCGGATCGAAGCGAGCTTGCGCAGCTCCATGCTTTCCTCGGCAAGGCCGCGCATGCAGGTGACCCGGATCGCCGAGGTGAGATTGCCCTGGTCGGGATGGTGTTCGGCGATCTCCTCGACCAGCATGCCGATCGTGCATTTGCGGCTTTCGGCCATCTGCTTCAGCGACACCCAGAAGGCGCGCTCCAGCCGGATGCCACGACGCACGCCGCCGCGCGCCACGACGCGGAATTCCGGGCCGAAATCCTCGGCCGCGAGCGCCGGCAGCAGCCTTTCGCGCGAAGTGTCCGGGTGGTGGATGGCGCTATCGCTCACTCATCGCCTCCTGACGCGCCTTGTTGATGGGCTTCAAAAGATAGTTGAGGATCGTCTTGCGTCCGGTCTTGATGTCGACCGAGCAGATCATGCCAGGGATGATCGAATAGGTCTTGCCGTTCCTGGTCAGCGTCGACTTCTCGGTCGCGACCCGCACCTGATAGTAGGGCTCGCCCGTCTTCTGGTCGACGAGGCTGTCGGCGGTGATGTTGGAGACCTTGCCCTCGATGCCGCCGAAGATCGAGAAATCATAGGCCGTGACCTTGATCAGCGCCTGCTGGTCCGGCTGGATGAAGGCGACGTCGCGCGGCGAAACCCGCGCCTCCACCAGCAGCGTCTCGGAGGTCGGCACGATGCCGGCCACGACCGCGCCTGGCTGGACGAAGGCGCCGAGCGTGTTGACGTCGAGCGTGTTGACGATGCCGTCGACCGGCGAGCGGATGTCGGTGCGCGCCACCGCGTCGGTGGCGCCGCGGATGGTTTCGTCGACCACGGAAAGATCGGCGAGCGCTTGCGTCAGGTCGCTCAACGCTTCCTGCTGCAGTTGCAGACCCAATTCGCTCACCTGAAGCTGTGCCTCGGTGATCGCCGCCTTGCCCTTCTTGATCGTCTCTCCGGCAAGGGTCAGCTGTCCGTGAAGGTCGGTCTGTTCCCGCTCGACGCGGATCTGCTCGGTCTTGGCCATCAGGCCCTTCTTGACCATGGGTTCGACCAGCGCCGCTTCCTGGTCGGTGACGGCCAGGCTCTTGGACAGGCGATCGGCGTTGGCGCCGGCCTCGTCCAGTTCCTTCTCGCGCTGGTCGAGACGCGATTTGAGAACCGACAGCTTCACCTCGAAATTGTCGCGGCGGGCGACGAGCAGCTTTTGCTCGTTGTCGCAGATTTCCGGCGCGGCCTTCTGGATCTCGGCGGGGCAGGGGAACGATCCTTCGACATTGCCGCTCTGCTCGAACTGCAGCCGTGCGATGCGCGCTTGCAGCGCTCGCGCCTTGGCCTTCTCCTCGCCGAGGCTCGACGTGTTGCCCGAGTTGTCGAGGCGGATGATGAGGTCGTTCTTCTTGACGGTCTGGCCGATTTGGACGGCGATCTCCTGCACCACGCCGGCTTCGCTGGCTTGGATAATCTGCGTCTTCGAAGCGGGAATGACCTTGCCTTCGCCGCGCGCTATCTCATCGACCTCGGCAAAGGATGCCCAGGCAGTGAAGCACACGAACAGCGCCCCGATGATATAGACGGACGCCGAGGCGAAAAGTGGTGGCCGGTCTTCCCTTGCAAGCATGTCCATACGTTCCGGTCAGGCATTTGCCTTTTGCAGTGCCTGGATGACTTGTTCCTTCGGCCCGTCGGCGACGACGCGGCCCTGGTCGATGACGATGAGGCGGTCGGCAAGCTCCAGCATGCTGTAGCGATGGGTCGACACGATCAGCGTCGTGCTGCGGTCGAACGCCACCTTGAGCTGCTTGATCAACTGCCGTTCGGAAGCGAGGTCCATCGAACCCGACGGCTCGTCCAGGAAGACGATCTTCGGCTTGGTCAAGAGCAGTCGCGCGATTGCCACGGCCTGCCTTTGCCCGCCCGAAAGATTGGTGCCCCGCTCGCCGACATTCATGTCGTAGCCGCGCGGATGCCGCGAGACGAAGTCGTCGACGCCGGCGGCTTTCGCGGCGTCGATGATCTCCTCGTCGGTCGCTTCCGGCGCCGCCATCAAGAGGTTCTCCTTGATGGTTCCCGAAAACAGGTCGCCGGCCTGCGCGACGATGCCGACCGCGGCGCGGACCTCCGAGGGATGGTATTGGCGGATATCGATGCCGTCGATCAGC
>NZ_VFUA01000196.1 GCF_006440735.1 Mesorhizobium sp. B2-7-1
GATCGAGGCTGTTCATGATGCTTTCACTGTGCGGCGCTCAATGCCAATGGCCGGAATATAGGTCAAGCGCCACGTATGCGCCAGCTTGCGGCCCAGGACGAGATTCCGGGCAATTTCAGGGCCTGGAGGCCGCTGTTTCAAATTCTAAACGAAATCCTAACCGGGCGTTCACGATCCTTACCTAGTGATTAGGGTTCGCTTAGGCAATTTTTAAAGCTGTGGCGGTACTGTGGCGGGGATTGGGTCTTTGAGTTTTTAGTAGAGAGTACGATGACCGATCTGGTTAGACCTAGAGTCAAGTATGTTATTGGGCCCGACGGCAGCCCTCTTACGATCGCCGATCTGCCGCCGACGAACACGCGGCGCTGGGTTATCCGGCGCAAGGCGGAAGTGGTCGCAGCGGTACGTGGCGGCCTGCTCAGCCTTGAGGAAGCCTGCCAGCGCTACAAGCTCACCACCGAAGAATTTCTCTCCTGGCAGGCATCGATCGATGAATATGGCCTTGCCGGGCTGCGCACCACGCGGATCCAGCAATACCGGCACTAGTGCGTTTCACCGTTTCATGGAAACGGCGAAGCGCACTATCTCCTTGTTTTGACGCAATTCCGGACGGAAAACCGCTCACACTTTTCCTGGAATTGCTCTAGGCCGGAGAGACGTAAAAGGAAAAGGGCGCGGAACACCGCGCCCTTTTCGATTTTGCAGAAGCCTCAGACCGTCAGCACGACCTTGCCGATCGGCCGGGTGGCGAGCAAAGCGTGGGCGGCCCCCGCCTCGTCGAGCGGAAAGGCTTTCGCCACATGCGGCACGAGCTTCCTGGCATCGACGAGCCTGGCGAGCTCGACAAGGCCCTGGCGATCGGGCACCACGGACATGCGCTCGACGCGAACACCGCGCATCTTGGCTTTCGCCCTGGTGGCGTCGTGAACGTCGAGCAGCGACACCAGGACGCCACCATCACGCACGACCTTCAGCGACTCGTCGGCATGGTCGCCGCCGATGGGGTCCAGCACAAGATCGACATTGCCGACCTGTTCGACGAAGTTGCCCTTGGTGTAGTCAACGACGTCGTCGGCGCCGAGCGAGCGGACGAAGTCGAGCTTGTCTGCGCTGGCCGTCGCGATGACATGAGCGCCGCGCGCCTTGGCGATCTGTACCGCCAGATGGCCGACGCCGCCGGCTCCGGCATGGATCAGCGCGCGCTGGCCCGCTTGCAGGCCGCCATGGCGGACAAGGCCCTGCCAGGCGGTCAGTCCAGCCAGCGGCAAGGCCGCGGCATGCGCATGGTCGATGGCGGCAGGTTTCGCGGCGATCTCGTCCGCCGGCGCCGCGGCAAGCTCGGCATAGGCTCCAGCCTGCTTGGGGAAGCGCGGCATGCCGAACACCTCGTCACCGACCCTGAAGGCGGTCACGCCGTCTCCGAGCGCCGTGACGGTCCCCGAAATGTCCCAGCCAAGGATGAAAGGCGGTTCGCCGAGCAGCGGATAGAAACCGCCGCGCACGGCGCCGTCGACCGGGTTGATGCCCGCCGCCCTGACGCGGACGAGCACTTCACCGGGCTTGAGCGCCGGGTCGGGTTGGTCGGCCACGAAAAGGACCTCGGGTCCGCCGACGGAAGTCTGGATAGCGGCACGCATGAACGCCTCCTGTTCGAGTGATTGTGCCGCTATTATTCGGATAGTAATATTCGATTGTCGAGTATGTACCTTTTCTATATATAGAGACCTCATGGATAGCGAAGACAGATCCCCATTCGGCTATGACGCGTTCCGGCGCACCTGCCCGTCGCATACGGTGCTCGAGATGCTGGCCAGCAAATGGGTCTATCTCGCCGTCTGCGCGCTGCGGCGCGGCCGGTTGCGAAATGGCGAGCTGGCGCGCAAGCTGGAAGGCATCACGCCCAAAATGCTGACCCAGACGCTGCGTGTGCTGGAGCGCGACGGCCTCGTGCGGCGCGAGGTGTTTGCGGTCATTCCGCCGCGCGTGGAGTATGAGCTGACGGAGCTTGGCCAGAACCTGGCGGGCCTGCTCAGCCAAATCCGCTCCTGGGCGGAAGAGCATGCGCCCGAAATAAAGGATGCCAGGGCCCGGGCATCGGCCGATCATGGCGAGATGGGCGCCGTGCCCTGAAGGCGGCAAGGCCGATTTTTACCGATTGCCGGTTCTGAAGATGCCGGCAGGTCTCCGGCATGACTGCGAATGCGCCCGGCGATCAGCCGATCATGGCGCTGCGGCCGCCCGTTTCGGCCTCGCGGATCTTGGTGTCCCGCGATTCCAGCATCTCGGCCTTGGACAGCTCCGCTTCAGCTTCGCCAAGTAATGATTCGGCAGCGCTTCGCTGCTGGGCGAGGTCGCTTTGTGAGTTCCTGAGGTTGTCGCGGCGCAGGCGAGCCGCCTTGGCGAAGGTCGGATAGGCGAAATGGTTGATGTCGGTGATGCCGGCTTTTTTCTCTTCGGCGATGATCTGCGCTTCCAGCTCGACGGCCATGCGCTCGAACTCGGCGATCATCATGTCCAGCTGCAGGAGCTGGCGCCGTTTCTCATTCACCTGAAACTGCTTCAGCCGAACGAGGTTTTCACGTGACTTCATGACTCGATACTCCGCAAACGCACACTTGCAATACCGCCCAGTGCGCCCGGAACGACCCAAGCGCCGCCCGTTTCCCCCGGCTTTCCCTGGGCTATGGGAAACAAAGCCCTAAAGATTTTTGCCGGCGGTAACCATTCGTTTACGGGCATTGTTAATCATACGGGCGAGGACTTAAGGCCGGGTAAAAATTCCGGCACTCGGCGGAAGCCCGGGCCAGCGAGTCTCTGGAGTCACTTAGGCTGACTTATTAATGTGGTGCATCAGCTGTTTTGGTCTGTGATTCGTTATTAGATTCAAGTGGGTGTAGAAAGGGGTTAAAAAATCTGGTATCGTGGATGGCACGAAATTAGGATTTGTTAACCAGTCGGTGGCACCTTCTGTTCAGGCAATCACTGCTGCGGGTTCCGGACGGGTCGTGACGCGGTCCGGCAGCAGAAAAGGGGAATGAAATGCGTGTTCTGCTGATTGAAGATGACAGTGCAACCGCACAGAGCATCGAACTGATGCTGAAATCGGAAAGCTTCAACGTCTATACGACCGATCTCGGCGAAGAAGGTGTCGATCTCGGCAAGCTCTACGACTACGACATCATCCTGCTGGATCTCAATCTCCCCGACATGTCGGGCTATGAAGTGCTGCGCACTCTGCGCCTCTCCAAGGTCAAGACGCCGATCCTGATCCTCTCCGGCATGGCCGGCATCGAGGACAAGGTGCGCGGCCTCGGCTTCGGTGCTGACGATTATATGACCAAGCCCTTCCACAAGGACGAACTGGTGGCGCGTATCCATGCGATCGTGCGGCGCTCCAAGGGCCATGCCCAGTCGGTCATCACCACTGGCGATCTGGTGGTCAATCTCGACGCCAAGACGGTCGAGGTCGGCGGCCAGCGCGTGCACCTGACCGGCAAGGAATATCAGATGCTGGAGCTGCTCTCGCTGCGCAAGGGCACGACGCTCACCAAGGAAATGTTCCTCAACCATCTCTATGGCGGCATGGACGAGCCGGAGCTGAAGATCATCGACGTCTTCATCTGCAAGCTGCGCAAGAAACTCGACGCGGCGTCCGGCGGCCAGAACTACATCGAGACGGTGTGGGGCCGCGGCTATGTGCTGCGCGAGCCGGAAGATATCCGCGTCAGCGCATAAGCGATCCATTTGATTTCAAACAAGAAACCCGGCCTCGGCCGGGTTTCTTGTTTGAAAATGCTCTGTTGTTTTAACGCAATTCTGGACGGAAAACCGCTCACACTTTTCCTGGAATTGCTCTTAAAGCGCGTCGCGCTGAACCGGATTCAGGCGACGCGCTTTAAGTCTTTGTTTTGATGCATGTCGTTGTCCCAG
>NZ_VFUA01000197.1 GCF_006440735.1 Mesorhizobium sp. B2-7-1
CCTTGTGGGAGAAGGTGGATCGGGGCGTTAGCGCCGAGATGGATGAAGGGTGCTCCAGCGGAGTAAGACGTTCGTGTTCCCTGGAACACCCCTCATCCGGCCGCTTCGCGGCCACCTTCCCCCACAAGGGGGGAAGGGAAAAACCTTACTGCTTCAGCACGTCCGCCCATTCCGGATGACGGCGGAACTGGGCGTTCGCGAACGGGCAGAGCGGGATGATCTTCTTGCCGGCGGCACGAGCATCCTCGACGGCGCGGGTGACGAGCCGAAGCCCGGCGCCCTGGCCGCGAAACACGTCCGGCACCTCGGTGTGGTCGATGATGAGCTGGTGCTCGCCGATCTTGGTAAAGGTCATCTCGGCCTCGGCGCCGCCGGGGCCGCGCAGCACGTAGCGCCCCTTGGAGCCGCGGTCTTCCAGTTCGATCTCGGGCAGTTGGTCAGCCATTTTGTTTGCCTCCTTGGAGCATGATGCCGAAAAGTGTGGAGCGGTTTTCGGACGACATCATGCTCTATCTTTTAGAGTCGGCGCCGACGCGAAAAGCCGCCGCGCCGCCTCGATTTCATTCGGCCGAACCTCATGCCCGCCGTCGTGCCACTCCGCTGTGACATCGGCGCCGTCGGCGCGCAAATAGGCCTCGAGCCGCGACGTCAAATTGGGTGGGCAGATCGGATCGCGCTTGCCGGCCGTGATCAATATATGGCGTCCAGCAAGGCTCCCTTGCACCTGCGGCTCGAACGGGATCAGCGGATGCATCAGCGCCGTGGCATCGAACAGGCCAGGCTCCGCAAACACCACCGAAGCCAGGACATTGGCGCCGTTGGAATAGCCGAGGCCGAATACCGCCGAAGGCTTCACAGCCTCGACATGCGCCTTGACGAAGCCCGCCATCTTCGCTGTCGCGCGCGCCAGGTCGTCCATGTCGTAGACGCCCTCGCCAGTCCGGCGGAAGAAACGCGCAGCGCCATGCTCCGACACGTCGCCGCGCGGCGAGATGATCGTCGCGCCGGGCAACAGCTCGCGGCCGAAGGTCAGCAGCTGGTTCTCGTCCGCGCCGGTGCCGTGGAAGACGAAGAGGAGCGGGCTGCCCGGCGAACCGGGCAGCATTTTGTGGATGTAAGCGTCCTTGCTCATGGCTTAGCCTTCCAGCTTCTGCAGGTGCTCTTCGAGATAGGGCCGCAGATGCTGGTGCTGCGTCGGCAGCTTCAGCGCCTCGCCGAGATGCGCGGTGTCCTCGTCGCGGTCGAAGCCCGGCTCGTTGGTCGCCACCTCGAACAGGACGCCGCCCGGCGTGCGGAAATAGATCGCCCAGAAATAGTCGCGATCGATGACCGGCGTCACGCCATAGCCCGTGTCGATCAGCGCCTTGCGCACTTCGAGCTGCTTGGCGCGGTCCTCGACCCCGAAGGCGACGTGATGCACCGAGCCGGCGCCGAGATTGGCAAAGCCCGCGCCCGGCAGCGATTCGATGTCGACGACATCGGCGCCATTGCCGTTCTTGATGGCCAGCCGGCGGACGTTGCCGGACTTGTCGACTTCCTCATAGCCCATGAACTTCAAAAGCTCCTCGGTGGCGCCGCCATCCTTCAGCCGGAGCGAGACGGAGTGGAAACCACGGATCGCCTCGTCGCCGGGAACGCCGCCCTTCACCCAGGGCGCTCTCTTGTCGGCCTTGTCCTCGACGAGCGCGAAACTGTCGCCGTCAGGTCCAGCGAAAGTCAGCCGCTTCTCGCCGAAACTTTCCGAGCGGGCGACGTTGCCCACGCCCTCATCGGCGAAGCGCTTTTCCCAGTAGGCGAGCGTGCCTTCCGGCACCGAGAACACCGTCGTGCCGACTTCGCCGACGCCGTGCCGGCCCTTGCCGATGTCGGGGAACGGGAAATAGGTCATCACCGAACCCGGCGTGCCGACCTCGTCGGCATAGTAGAGATGATAGACGTCCGGCGCGTCGAAATTGACGGTCTTCTTCACCCGGCGCAGGCCGAGCTTCTTGGTAAAGAACTCATTGTTGCGGCGTGCATCGCTCGCCATCGAGGTGACGTGATGCAGCCCCTGGATCTGATTGAGCATGATCGTGCTCCTTCCCTTGTCTTTGTGCGGCCCTCGCCGCTGTCCACGCCAATATGAGGATAGGCGGGCCGGCGGCAAAGCGGGCAAACACAGAATGGACTGTGTCATAAAAGTGAACGACTGTTCAAAATATGTTCACCAATCCATCACCGGCATTGACTTGCAACCCCGGTGATTTCCGTTCCATCTGGGCGCTTCCACAAGGACACGATCTTGGACCATCCGACGAGCCGCCCGAATGTTCTCCTCATCACCTGCGACCAGTGGCGCGGCGACTGCCTGTCGGCGGCCGGCCATCCGACGCTGAAGACACCGAATGTGGATGCGCTCGCCTCGGAAGGCGTGCTCTTCCGCCGCCACTATGGCGGGGCAGCACCCTGCTCGCCGGCCCGCGCCTGCCTCTACACCGGGCTCTACCAGATGAACAATCGTGTCTGCCGCAACGGCACGCCGCTCGATGCGCGCCATGGCAACATCGCGCTTTCGGCGCGCGCGGCGGGCTATGATCCTACTTTGTTCGGCTACACCGATGTCTCGCTCGATCCGCGCCAGCTAGCGGCCGAGGATCCGCGCCTGCGCAGCTATGAAGGCGTGCTGCCGGGCTTCACCGTGCGGCAGGCCCTGCCCGAGCATCAGAAGCAATGGCTGTCATGGCTGCGCGCGCAGGGCATCGACACCGGCGCCGGCAGCCCTGATATCCACCGTCCGGCCAACGAGCAGGCGAAACGCGACGCGACCAACGCGCCGCCGGTCTATTCGAAAGACCAGACGCCGACCGCTTTCCTGGCCGGCGAATTCATCCGCTGGCTCGGCGAGCAGGAGAAGAGCGCGCCGTGGTTCGCGCATATCTCCTTCATCAGCCCGCACCCGCCCTTCATCGTGCCGGAACCCTATAACGCCATGTACGATCCTGCCGACGGTCCGGCTTTCCGGCGCGCTGCAAGCTGGCAGGCCGAGGCGGAAGGCCACCCCTATCTCGCTTACGATCTCGACCGGCAGAAGCGGACAAAATTCGTTCCCGGCATAGAAGGCAACGTGCCGGACTGGAGCGAGGAAAACTTCCGCCGCATCCGCGCGATCTATTACGGCATGATCTCCGAGGTCGACGCGCAGCTCGGCCGTATCTGGCAGGCGATCAAATCGGCGGGCGCCTGGGACGACACCGTAATCGTGCTCACCTCCGACCATGCCGAGATGATGGGCGACCATTTCATGCTCGGCAAAGGCGGCTTCTTCGACGCCAGCTACCATATCCCGCTGATCATCCGCGATCCGCGCCGCAGCGCCGCGGCCGGCTCGTCCGTGGGCCATTTCACCGAAGCCGTCGATATCTTCCCGACCCTTCTCGACCTGATCGGCGCCGCGCCACAGCGCCATCTCGACGGCTGTTCGCTCGCGCCCTGGATCGACGGCAGGCAGCCGGCGAACTGGCGCGACGCCGCGCATTGGGAGTTTGATTTCCGCACGGTCGCCAAAGGCGAAGCCGAACGCCATTTCGGCATCGAATCCCGCGCCTGCAACCTCGCCGTCATCCGGACGGCCGACTTCAAATACGTCCATTTCGGCGGCGGCCTGCCGCCGCTGCTGTTCGACCTGTCGAAAGATCCCGACGAGTTGAACAACGTGGCCAGCGATCCGGCCTACCTGCCGGTGCGGCTGGAGTTCGCGGAGAAAATGCTCGCTTGGCGCGCCGCGCATCTCGACCAGTCGCTGGCCTTGGCGGAACTGACGGACGAAGGCGTGGTCGGGTATGTGAGTAGGGGAGTAGGGGAGTAGGGGAGTAGGGGAG
>NZ_VFUA01000198.1 GCF_006440735.1 Mesorhizobium sp. B2-7-1
TGTCGTTGACGGGTGGGTGAGCGGTGTCGATGTTTGGGAGGTATTTAAAACGACTTGCACGAATCTGGAGCGGGCTCTCGCTGGCCTGGCAGTTCGTGATCGCGGGCGGCATCGGCCTTCTAGCCGTGATGCTCGTGGTCGGGCTATGGGTGACATCGCAGATCCGTGACGGCGTCATGCACAATTCAGCTGCGACCACCGCGCTCTATGTCGACAGCGTGATCGCGCCGTTGCTGCCTGACATGCGCAAGAGCCAGGAGCTCGACGACACCGTCAAGCGAGCGCTGGACGAAACGCTCGGCCAGGGCGCGCTTGGGAAAAGGCTGGTGTCGTTCAAGTTGTGGCGGCGAGACGGCACGATACTCTATTCGAAGGATGCCGACCTCATCGGCAGGCAGGTCCAGCCCAACGCCAACCTCATCGCTGCTTTCGCCGGCAACGTGATGGTCAAATACAACAGGCTCGAGGACGAGGAAGACGACAAGGAGCGGTCGATGGGCGTTCCGCTGCTGGAAATCTACAACCCGGTGCGCGAGCCCTGGTCGGGCGAAGTCGTGGCGGTGACCGAATTCTACGAATTGTCCGGCGACTTCGAGGAATCGCTGCACTCGGCCCTGTTGTGGAGCTGGCTGGTGGTGGCGGGCGCCACGGCGGCGGCGCTTGCCCTGCTCTCCGGCATCGTTTTCCGCGGCAGCCGAACCATCGTCACCCAGCAGGCTGCGCTCGAGGCCAAGGTTTCCGAACTGCAGGCGGCGCTGGCGCAGAACTCGTCGCTGCGCCAGCGCGTGCAGCGCGCCTCGCGCCGCGCCACCGCCATCAACGAGCGGTATCTGAGGCGCATCGGCGCCGACCTGCATGACGGGCCGGCGCAACTGGTGGCGCTCGCCGCGCTCAGGATGGACAGCCCGGTGCTGGTCGATCCGACCACGTCGAGCTCGCTGCGCGAGGCCGAGATTGCCGGCATCCACAAGACGCTCGGGGAAGCGATGCGCGAGATACGCGGCATCTGCAACGGGCTGGTGCTGCCGCAGATCGAGACGCAGGCCATCGCCGACATTTTGCGGCTGGCGGTGGCCGAGCATGAGCGCCGAACCGACACCAAAGTGTTGTTAACGTTGCCCGAGCGCTTGCCGGAGCTCGGCACCTCGGAAAAGATCAGCATCTATCGCTTCGTGCAGGAGGGCCTGAACAACGCCTTCCGGCATGGCAAGGGCAAGGGCCAGCAGGTTAGAGCCACTACGAAGGGCGGCAAGCTCCTGGTCGAGGTGCTGGACACCGGCCCGGGCTTCGATCCGGGCCGAAGCGAAGGCCTTGGGCTTGCGGGCCTCAGGGAACGCATCGAAAGCATAGGCGGGCAGTTCGAGACACTGTCCGGCCCGGAAGGAACAAGATTGGTGATCACCTTGTCTGTCGAGGAGCAACCGTGAGCGCATCCATTCGCATCGCAATAGTCGACGACCACCCCCTGTTTCGCGAGGGCGTGGCGCGCAGCCTCGGCGAGCTAGGCGGCTTCGAGCTTGTCGGTGAAGGCGCCAGCGCCGAGGACGCCGAAAGGCTGGCGCGCGCCAGCACGCCGGATATCCTGCTGCTCGACATCAGCATGCCGGGCGGCGGCCTCAACGCGCTCGCCGGCATCCTTTCAGCCATGCCCGAGCAGAAGGTCGTCATGCTCACCGTGTCGGAGACCAATGCCGACGTCGCCCAGGCGCTGAAGGCCGGCGCGCGCGGCTACGTGCTGAAAGGCGTCGGCTCCAAGGCGCTGGCCGAGATCCTGCGGGACGTCGCCAACGGCCAGAGCTACGTGTCGCCGAGCCTCTCGGCCAGGCTGCTTTCCGACCTGTTGCAGCCAACCGGCAGCAAGCCCGATCCGCTCAGCCAACTTACCGGCCGCGAGGCCGAGATCCTGAAACTGGTTGCGGAAGGGCTGAGCAACAAGGAGGTAGCCGCCCGGCTGTCGCTGCAGGAGAAGACGGTCAAGCATCATATGACCAGGGTGCTCGCCAAGCTCAACGTGCGCAACCGCACCGAGGCGGCGCTGCTGATGCATGAGGCGAGGGAAAGGCAGTAAAGAACTGAGGAACTGAGGAATTGAAGGGCTGGTAAGCCAGGCTTCCCTTTTCTTCAGTTCCTCAGTTCTTCAATTCTCCAGTTCCTCTTCCCTCCCTCAAACGCAATCACCCCCGCCTCGATGGACGGGGGGTGACATGCAAGGGCGCGGAAAAAGGGGTAGCTCCTCCCGGCCCTCACAGGCTCAGCAGACGATTCAAGTCCTCCTCCGTCGCCTGCCGCTCGATGATGGTACGGCCTTGCGCGTCCGTCATCTCGAAACGGCCGTTCTGGAGTTGCTCCTTCATGCCGTTGCGGTGAATGACGGTGATCTTGTCACCGTTGATCGAGAGCGTGTCGCCGGTTGTGGCATTGGTGTAGCTGTTCTTGCCACCGGGATTGGTATTGCCCTTGCCGCTGTTGTTGCCCGGCCCGGCATTGGGGTTGCCGCCACCAGCATTGGGGTTGCCGCCGCCGGCATTGCTGTTGCCGGAATTGCCGCCGGCGTTGCCGTTGTCGCCGCCATTGCCGGAATTCGAGCCACCTGCCGAACCGGAATTCGAACCGCCGGACGAGCCCGAATTGCCACCGCCGCCGTTTCCGCCATTCCCGTTGCCGCCTCCATTGCCGTTGCCGGCATAGGCGGCGGTCGATACGAGCTTGGTCATGCTGCCCGGCACCGACAGACAGGGCGCAACGACAACCGCCAGCGCGGCGGCGCCGCGCAGCACAAGGTAGGCTGGCCTTCTACAGGCGGGTCGGTGCATTCCGTCCTTTCCGCGGTTCCACCTCGGATGGCCGAAGTTCCGCTCGCGGCACAGCCGAGGCGGAACCGGTGTCTTGGCCCGAACCAGAATTCACATTCCGCCGGAGCGACGAAAGCGGCCCACGACCCATGCCCCGGGCAGTCGGACCATTTCCGCCGCCATGGCTGACCAATGTCGCAACGGGCAGGCTTTTGCCGAGGCAAAAAATTACCCCCGCACGAAGGCGGGGGTAAGGTGAGTAGCCAAATTCTATCGCAAGACGATCAGGACCGTAGAGACGAAGCAAAAGGTGGCAACCTGATTTTGCAGCGCTGACCTTCGGTCCCTTAAGATCTAATCCCGATAAAACCTCGCTCTCACAAACTCTGTCTCACAAATTCTTCAGGCGATTGAGATCGGCCATGGTGGCCTTGCGGTCGACGATGGTGCGTCCGTATTTGTCTTCCATCCTGAACCGGCCGTTCTCGATCCTCTCCTTCATTCCATTGCGGTGCGTGACCTGGATCCTGTTGCGTGTGGCCTCGACCTTGTCGCCGGTAACGGCGTTCACATGACTATCGACATCGGCGGTGCTTGCCGCGCTAGCGCTCGTCGAGCTGCTGTTGCCGTTGTTACCGTTGTCGCTGCTGTTGCCGTTGTTACCGTTGTCGCTGCTGTTGTTCCCGTTTCCGTTGTTGCCGCCGCTATTTCCGCTGTTGCCGCCGCTATTTCCGCGCCCTTGCATGTCACCCCCCGT
>NZ_VFUA01000199.1 GCF_006440735.1 Mesorhizobium sp. B2-7-1
GCCACGCTGTCGTCGCCGCCGACAATGCCCAGCGGCGCGGATACCGCCTCGTGCCAGATCGCATCGGCCGTCTGCGAGATCGACCGCGCCGGCCAGCACATTGGCTGCAGGCGGCCGAGGATGTTGCAGCTGGTCCAGCGCGTCACCGCATAGGCGCTCGACACGCCGACTACGCATAGCAGCGCCAACACTGCCAACCGGCGCAATTCTTTTTGTCCCAGCCGGTGGCCCAGGAGCGCGATCGCCAGCGCGCCGACGAGATTGTACATCGTCGCGCCCCAGGATTCGCCGGTGCCGGTAAACAGCGATGCGACCATGATCAGGAGCGCCGGCCCCAGACCCATCCAAGCCAGGTAGACAACCGCGCGCCGTTCGGGAGGAGGGTAGGCCGACAAGGGTTCTTGCGCGGGCCCGGGCTGCCGTCGCAGCAGGCCGGAAATGGCAAGCACGACGGGAACAGCGGCGAGCCCGGCAAGCTGAACGCCGATATAGTAAAGCCGGGCGCGGTGGGCGATCACCCAGGCGTTGCGATGCTCGGCATAGGTCAGCGGCAGGAAGTCGAGGCGGACAAGCTCCATCGCCAGCGGCGCCACGACGCCAAGAAAAACCGCGAGGCCGAGCCACGGCCACGGGGTCGCGAGCCGGCTTCGGGCACGGGCGTCGTATAGAATCCAGATGCCGCCGAAGGCCAGCAGCAGAGCCGTCGAGAATTTGGCATAGAGCCCTATGCCGGCAACGAGGCCGAGGGCGAGCCACCAGCCCGGCCGTCCGTCGCGCGCCGAGCGCCATAGCAGCCACGAGATTGCGGCCCAGAAAGGCATCTGCGCGTAGTCATGGTTGAATTGCGGGGTGGGCCAGCCGAAAAAATAGATCGAGGGCATCAACAGCACGGCGGCGAGCGCGCGGGTCGAGCCCATGATGTCGCGCGCCAGCAGATAGACCAGGACGAAAGTCGCCGAGACCATCAGTTGCGACACCATGTATTGCGGCCAGCGGAATGAGCCGGTCAGGAGATGACTGATCTCGAGCAGCCAGCACGGGAGTTGCGGGTGCTTGTAGGTCAACAGCACCCATTCGCGGCCCCACATGAAACCCTCGACGACGTCGCCGGGCGGTCCAACGTTGACGATCGCCGGCATGACGGTCCAGCAAGCGATCTGGATCAGGCATAAAAGCGCCAGCAGCCGCCACGGGTGCCGGACCAGGCCGTTCCATGCGGAAGACAGACTGTCTCCCGCCGCGCCCGCCGCAGGCCAAAGAGGAACGGATTCGCTGGTTCTCGACATGCGGGCCTAAAACCACACCGGTGGGTTGCTGAACAGTCCGATAGCAAAAGCTTACGAAAATGTATTCTTCCGCAACATTGTAAAACCAAGATTGCGACGGAACCCGTCGCCGGCGCTTCGGGCAGGACGGGCCGGTTGATCGTTGCCGGAGCCGGCTCAGGGCGCCGTGGCTCCAGCAATACAGGTTCCTCCATGCGCCACCAGCATGCCGTCATCCATCACCGTGGGCTCGATTTCTGGTCGGCGCGCGCCGCGGTCCTCGTCATCATCTGCCTGCAGCTTCTGGTCATCAACAATCTGTCCTTCGGTCCGCGCTGGCTGGCCCCGACGGTGGAAGCGGCGCTGCTGTTGCCACTGTCGATCGCGACGGCATGGACGCAGATGCAGACGCGCACCGCCGTCGACCACGAGCATTGGTACGCGATCGGCCAGTTGCGCCTCTATATCCGCCGCACGGCACTGGTGATGACCGGCGTCATCAGCGTCATGAATTGCGGATCGCTGGTTTTCCTGGTGCGAGCGCTGCTGGAAGGGCATGCCGGCGCCGGCACGACGCTGCTCGTCGATGCCCTCAACATCTGGGTCACCAACGTGATCGTCTTCGCGCTATGGTTCTGGAGCACCGACCGCGGCGGCCCGCCGACCTGTGGCCTGGTCAAGCGCGCGCAGGCCGACTTCCTGTTCCCGCAAATGACGCTGCCCGACCGCGAGACACAGGGCTGGCTGCCGGGCTTCGTCGACTATTTCTTCCTGGCCTTCACTAATGCCACGGCGTTCTCGCCGACCGACACGTTACCGCTCACGCAGCGCGCCAAGCTCCTGATGATGGCCGAAGCGATGATCTCGCTGCTGACGATCGCGTTGGTGGCGGCGCGAGCGGTCAACATCCTGGCCTAAAACTGTATCGATATTCGGGTGAGGCCGGCCTGCGAATGGCGGCTTCCAGCGCTTCCGGTGCTCACGTACTTCAAGTACGCTCCGCTCCGGTTCTCGGTAGCCACCATTCTCGGCTCGCCCTGACCCGAATATCGATACAGTTTTCCGAGTTCAGTGGTCGCGCTCCCAGCGCATGCCGGCCAGTCGCGGATCGGCAAAGGCGGTGCGTGAGAATTCGAGCCTCTTGTCCGGGAACTCGCAGATCGCCTGCAAGCCGAAGGAGCCGATCCGGATGCGCCAAGTCTGCGGCTCGAGCGGTTTGGCCTTGGCAAAGCCCTTGCAGGTCAACAGCGCGATGTTGGCGCCCTTGGGATCGCGCACCGAGCGGTAGCGGATCGCCTGCAGCTCGGCCTCACGCGCGACATCGGCGATCGCCTGGCAGGCGGTGTAGTCGGTGGGCTGCGTCCAGGCGTTCTCGTCGCGATCGAGCGGCGGCCGCGTCAGGTCGATCGCGCTGTCGCATCTGATCGCCGCCGCGAAGGCGGTGTATTCCGCCGCGTCGTTCGGCCATGGCGTCGCTGGCGACTCCGCGAAGAACAGCAAGCGGTAGAAGGCCATTTCCGCCACCGCCGTCAGCACCGTCTCGGCGGCATAATAGACGCCTTTGGTCTTGCCTGCGCGGCGGAAGCGCGAGCCGTACGGATAGACGGAGCCGTAGCGAAAGGGCGTCGCCAGCAGGTAGTGGAGATGGCGGCACTCCAGCGGGATCTGCGGCTTGGTGTCCTCAATGAGGTCCTCCAGCAGCGACTGCTCGTCGAGCGTGTCGACGAGCTTGAGGGTCGAGACACGGTGCTGCGCCTCGACCATCCGCCAGTATTTGCCTTCGAGCCTGACGGCCTCAGACGAGAGCGCGCCGGGAGTCCAGGTAGGCAATGACATCGACCAATCCGGCAATCGTCAGGATTTTCTCGATCGGCGTGCCGTCGAGCGTGGTGTTGGAGTTTTTCAGCCACGCCCGGGCAACGGTCTTGTCGCCACCGACGATGGCGTCTAGCGAGCGGAACAGGCGGACGAACAGCACCGCCAGCTCGAACGGCTTGGTGCCCCGTTCAAGCAGGAATTCCTGCTTGCGCATGCGCGAGACCGTCGCTTCCGACACGCCGATGACCAAAGCGAGCGTCCTGGCGGTGATGTCGAGCAGGTCGGCCGCGCGCAGCGTGGCCTTGGTGATGACAGCGTTTTCGGCGGCCGCCGCGGCCGCGACTGGACGTTGCATAAGCGACTCCCGGCGGTGGCAGGTCTCCGGTCGCACTGAAGGGGCAGTGAACCGCACATGCAACCGGCAGCCATTCCGACCGACAGGA
>NZ_VFUA01000002.1 GCF_006440735.1 Mesorhizobium sp. B2-7-1
GCGCGCCGCCGCCACCTGGGGCTTGCTGCCGACGACGCGGATGTCGCGTCCCATCAGCGTGTAGTGCATGAACAGGCCGACGAGCAGGAAGGCGGCAAGCGTCACCAGGCTGCGCCAGGAAAGGACGGTGAGCAGCGGATCGTCCAGCGCCATGCCGGGGTCGAAATTGTCGGTGCTGATGACCTTACCGCCGGCGAGCCAGAAGGCGAAGCCGGAGAGCGCCATCATCGAGCCGACCGACACGACGAGCGACGATACCTTGAAGCGGCTGACGACGATCGCATTGACCAGGCCGACAAGCACGGCGAAGGCGAGCGCGGCGAGCATGCCGTGGACGAGATTGCCGGCGCCGATGACGAGCGTGATCAGGCCGCCCACGGCGACCATGGAGCCGACGCTCAGGTCGAACTCGCCGGCAATCATCGTCAGGGACAGGCCGAGCGCGACCATGCCGAGCAGCGCGAAGGACTGCATCAGGGCATAGAGATTGCGGCCGCTGATGAATGCCGGATTCCAGATCGCGAAGGCGGCGGCGAGGGCGGCGAGAAGGACAAGGCGCAGCAGTGTTGCGCCGGAGATCATCTTGGGCTTGCGGATCGCGGCCATGGTGTTACCTCCGGAAGCCGAGCGCCAGCGCGCCGAGGATGACCGAGCCGATCACCACCAGGCCCTTGACGATGAGCTGGATTTCCAGCGACAGGCCCTTGAGCAAAAGGATGTTGGAGATCATCGCCAGGAACACGGCGCCGATCGCCGCGTCGAGGACCCGGCCTTGGCCGCCCTTGATTGCCACGCCGCCGACGAGCACGGCGGCAATCGCGTCGAAATCCAGCCCCGCGCCGAGCTTGAGGTTGCCCTGCGCCGCCTGCGAGCCATAGAGCGCGCCGGCGAAGGCCGCGGCCATGGCGGCCAGCATATAGGCGAGTACCAGGGTGCGGCCGACGCGAAGGCCGGTGAAGCTGGCGGCCTTCGGGTTCAGCCCGATCAGGCGGAGCTCCCGCCCGAAGCGGGTCCGCTCGACGAGGAAGCTCAGCACGATCGCCGCAAGCAGGAAGAGTATGATCTGGTTGGGCAGGCCGAGGGTCCGCCCAACTCCGAGCCAGCTCGCATCTCCCTGGCCCACGACCGTCAGGCCGCCGGAATAGAAAGAGCCGGCGCCGGTGATGATCGAGGCCATCGCGATCGTGGTGATGATCGGATTGGTGCGGAACACACCGACGGCGATGCCCTGGGCCAAGCCGAACAGCCCGCCGATCAGGACCACCAGGACCACGCTCGCGAGCAGGCCGAAATGCAGGAAGGATGCGAAGAGGATGGTGGAGACGGCAGCGGTCGCGCCCATCGACAGCATGAAGAGATTGCCGGAGAGCGTGATCAGCGCCATGCCGACCGCGGCAATGCCGACGGCGGAGGTGGAGTACATGATCGCGGACACGTTGGCGCCGGAGGAAAAGCCGGGAATGGTGAATGAAGCCCACAGGGCGAACAGCACCGTTGCCGCCCACACGGCGGTGGACTGGATGCGTTCCGGCCGCATCAGGCTGGCGCCGAGCGCCGTCGCGTCGAATCCGGCCAAGGCCCTGCCTCCGCTCCTTATGTTGCCGTTGATGCTCATGCCGCCCTCCCGATGGCCGGGCCGCGCACGACGTCGCCCAGGATGGAATCCATGGTCGTTTCCTCGACCGGCAGGTCGCGAACGATCTCGCCGCGGAAGACGGTGATGACGCGCTGCGAGAGCTCCCGGATTTCCTCCAGGTCGGTCGAGAAGAAGAGGACGACCAGTCCCTCGCGGGCAAGCGCCTGGATTTCGCGGTAGATCTCGGCCCGGGCGCCGACATCGACGCCGCGGGTCGGCTCGTTCAGCACCAGGATCCTGGGCGAGAGCGCGACCGACTTGGCGATCGCCACCTTCTGCTGGTTGCCGCCCGAAAGCGTCGACGCCGCGGCCGGCAGCCGGCGGACGTCGATCTGGAACCGGCGGGCAAGCTCGCTCGCCTCTCTGCGCGCATCGGCGAGCGTCAGGACGCCGAAGCGGTTGAGGCGGTCGAGGATCGCCGCCGTGAGGTTGACCTCGATGGGAGCTCCGAGGAAGAGGCTCTTGCCGCCACGGTCTTCCGAGACATAGGCGATGCCGGCACGGCTCGCCGCGGCAATCGAGGTGACGTCGACCGCAGAACCGCCGACCTTGATCGTGCCGGCATAGTGTCGCTCCAGGCCGGCCAGCGTTTCGATCAGCGCGTTGGCGCCGGACCCCAGCTGACCGATGATGCCGACGATCTCGCCGGCGCGGAAGGCAAGATCGACGGGGCGGTATTTTCCGGCGACCCCGAGCCCCGCGAGTTCGATCGCCGTCGCCGCCGTGGCGCTGGCCCTGTTGCGCGTGGCGTGGGCCGAGGTCACCTCGCGGCCGATCATCTCGGCGACGAGTTCGTCATTGGTCCATTGCGCGGTCGGTTTGGTCAGGATGCGCTGTCCGTTCCGGAACACGGTCGTACGATCTGTGAGCGCGAAGATCTCCGGCAGGCGATGGCTGATGTAGACCACGGCCGTTCCCTTGGCGCGCAGCCAGCGCACCGTCGCGAAGACCCGCTGGATTTCGGCGTCGGAAAGGCTCGCCGTCGGTTCGTCGAGGATCAGAACGCGCGCCCCGCGCATCACGGCGCGGCAGATTTCGAGGAGCTGCTGTTCGGCGATCGAGAGCCTGCCGGCCTCGAGGTTGAGCGGCACATCCGACAGACCAAGCTGGTCGAGGGTTTCGCGTGCACGCGTCCTGTAACGGGCGCGGATGTAGAGCTGGGAAATATCGGGGTCGCCCAGAAGCACATTGTCCAGCACGGACAGATGCGGAATGATCGACAGCTCCTGGTAGACGACGGAAACGAGCTTCGGATCGGTGAGCTCGCCGGGCCGCAGCAACTGTCCGTCGACGCGGATCTCGCCTTCGTCCGGCGGCATGAGGCCGGCAATCATGCGCACCAGCGTGCTCTTGCCCGCGCCGTTCTCGCCGCAAAGGGCATGGATCTCGCCGGCATGCAGATCGAAGTCGATGCCTTTCAGCGCTTGGACCCCGCCGAACGACTTGCGCAGATTCGTGACCGTCAGAACGGCTTGCATAGCTCGTGGAACCTCCCAACGCCGCGCCTCCGAGCGGCAGGAAAGGCTTAAACGACAAGTTCGTCGGGGATCATGGATAAATGGTCCATATTGGACTTCAGGTGGGGTCAGCCATTTCCATTCGCGGATGGAACCCCTCGAAGCTGCCAACCGATTGACGGCAAAAGGGCCCCAAACCGACAAAGTGTCGGAAGTATCCGAGCATCATTGCGCCTAGGGTCGACGGACGATCATAGGAGATGTTGTTTCAGATGCGCGGCGCCGACCTGTTGATGGAAATGCTGATCGCCCACGACGTCGACCTGGTGTTCGGCGTGCCGGGCGACACCAATGTCGCGCTTTACGATGCGCTCAGGCAGGCTCAAGGCAAGGTGCGCCATGTGATGGTGCGCGACGAGCGGACCGGCGGTTTCATGGCCGACTGCTTCTCGCGGCTCTCCGGCAAACCGGCGGTGATGGAGGTGCCAAGCGGCGCCGGCGCCATGTATGCGCTGCCGGCGGTTGCAGAAGCGAATTTCTCGTCGCTGCCGATGATCCTCATCACAAGCGACACACCTCTCAAAATGGAGGCGCAAGGCGTCATCACGGAGCTCGAATGCGCAAAGCTGTTCGAGCCGGTGACGAAAGGCTCCTGGCAGGTGAAGTCGGCCGGCAAGATCCCGGAATATGTACGCCGGGCATTCCGCGTCGCCACCACCGGCCGGCCCGGCGCCGTGCATCTCGTGTTGCCGGAGGACGTGCTCGGCGCGGAGGTCGATCCCACCACGGTTTCGCTTCATGCCGATCGGAACTGCACCCGCTTCCCCGCCTATCCGGCAAGCCCGCGCTTAGAGGACGTAAGCCTCCTCGCCAACATGATCGGCGAAGCGAAAAAGCCGCTTCTGATCGCGGGGGGCGGGGTCAATCGCGGTCACGCCGGAACGCTGCTGCGCCGGACCGCCGAGCGCTTCAATGTTCCGGTCGTCAACACCATCACCGGCCAGTCCGCGCTCGCCGACGACCATCCGCTGGCGATCGGCGTGATCGGCGACAACGGGTTTCACCCGCACGCCAACAGGGCCGTCGAAGACGCCGACCTCTTAGTCTATCTCGGGTGCCGGATGGGCTCCGTCGTCACGGTAGGCTGGACCTTTCCCACGCCTCGCGCCGAACGTCTCCTGGTCCAGGTCGACATCGATCCGGTCGCCCTCGGCAACAATTCCGACAATGCGCTCAACATCTGCGCGGATGTGAATGCCGTTCTCGCGGCACTCCTGGCGCTGGAGGCGCCGGGTGGCAGCTCGCATCAGGCTTGGATCGACCAGCTGAACGCCTGGCGCGGCGCGTTCTGGCAGCATGTCCAGCCGGAGCTGACGGGCGACAGCGTGCCGCTCAAGCCGCAACGCGTGGTCAAGGCGCTCAACGCGCATCTGGAGAAGAAGCCTTATTCCATCCTGTCGGACCCGGGCACGCCGACCCCGCACATGACGCGGCTTCTGCGGCTGTCCAACCCGGACTCGACGTTCATCATCCCGCGCGCCTTTGGCGGCCTCGGCTATGCCTTGCCCGCCGTGGTCGGCGCCTGGCTGGCGCGGCCGGAGATCCGCCCGGTCGGACTGTTCGGCGACGGTTCCTTCGCCATGTCGATGGGCGAGCTCGAAACGATCGTGCGGCTCGATGTGCCGGCGCTGCTCATCCATTTCAGCAACGGATGCTTCGGCTGGATAAAGGCGCTGCAGCGGCTGCATGGCCACAACGCCACCTATTCGGTGGACTTCAAGCAACTCGACGCCGCCGCGATCGCCGCCGCCTTCGGGCTGCGCGCGTGGCATGTGCGAACGGCGGACGAGCTCGATGCCGCGCTTGGCGAAGCCTTCGCGCATGACGGTCCGGCATTCATCGATATCGAGGTCGAATCGATCGCGGATGTCGCGCCGCCGGTCATGTCCTGGCTGCGCCGCCTGGGCCGCGATCCGCTCGACCTGAAACCCGAGGCCGGGCCGCGCCTGGCCGATCGCGCGGTCCTGCCGGACCATTGATCAGCCGACAGCGATGGCCTGCCCGTTGCCGCGCTGAAAGTTGGTGGCCATGATGATCGAGGTGCGGCAGCGTTCCACGCCGGGCAGGCAGATGATCTCGTCGAGAACGGCGTCGACATCGTCCATCTGCGGCGCCTCGACGAGCAGGATCAGGTCGAACTCGCCGCTGACCGTATAGCAGCTCAACACTTCCGGAAGCATCTTCAGGTGCTCCATCAGCGCTGGCTGCATGCGCTGGACGATGCTCAGCATGACCAGCGCCCGGTTGGAATTGCCTTCGAGGCTCCGCGACAGGATCGTCGAATAGCCGGCGATGACCCGATTGCGTTCAAGCCTCGCCAACCGTTCGTGGACCGTGGTGCGTCCGAGCCCGAGCTTCTTCGCCAGGTCGGTGACGGATTCGCGCGCGTTGGCGACGAGCAGGGCGATCAGCTTGCGATCGACGCTGTCGAGATTGATGTTTTTTCTCGCGCTGAAACCGTTGCTCTTCTCGGTTTGGCGGTGGGCCAGCGTCATCAGTATCCCCCCCGATAGGCATGCCGGCGGCCCGCGGCCTGGAAAAAGTCGATCATGGTCAGGAAATCGAAGACGTGCCGCCCTGTCGCGCGCTGAACGGCGGCGGCGTAAGGCGGCAGGTTGGAGCATTCCAGAAGAATGGCGCCGACCTCCGGGTGCTGGGCGACAAGGCCCTTCGCACGCTCGACGATTTCCGCCTCGACCGCGTCGGTGTCGAGCGTCCCTTCCTCGTCAAGGATGGCGGAGCGGAACGCCGGGGCGTCCTCCATGCCCACAATATGAACGTCGCGCGTCGGGTTTGGATAGGCAAGCGACAGAAGCGGCTGGGTGAGCCGGCTGGAGTTGGCGCAGATGATGCCGATCGATGCGCGAGGTGCCAGCGTGGCGGCGATCAGCGGCAGTTGCAGCAGGCTCGACAGCATGACCGGAACCTTCAGCGCGGTCGCCACCTCGTCCTGGAAATGGAGCATGTAGCCGCAGTCGCTGGTGATCGCCTTCACCCCCATATCCTGCAGCCTGAGCGCGGCCGCGATCACGTCCCGCGCCATCGAGCGGTCGCCCTCGTTGATCAGGCTGTCGATCGTGACCGAGCGTATCGTCTCGTAAAGCACGGGATAGCGGTAGCTCGATGCGTTGCCGACATCTCCGGGCGGGAAGGGGTTCGAACAGGCGATCAGCAGGATGCCTATTTCGTGCCCGTAACTCTGCGCGTCGCCGCGCACGCGATAGATCGCCAATTCAGTTCTCCCATTCGTCCGTCATTTCGTCGGTCGACGGCGCTCGCCTCTTCCATATAAATCCATTATAGTGGAATCAACTGCAATGTCATCCGCAACGACAATCTCCGGAGTATCGATGGCCCACGCATATCGCGAGATCACGCTGATCATCGGAAAGTCGCGCATCGGGGCGGCGGAGCGGCATAGAAGGCTGGTGGTGGATCCGGCGACCGGCGAGACGATCGGCGCGCTGCCGATCGCGACGGCCGACGACATCCGTGCAGCCGCCGAAACGGCCGGCCGCGCCTTCGAGCAGTGGCGCAAGACCTCCAGCCATCAGCGGCAGTCGATCCTGCGCGCCGCGGCGGCGGCCCTGCGCGCGCGGCGCGAGCAACTGGCCTGGACCATCACCACGGAGCAGGGCAAACCGCTTGCCGAATCGCGCGGCGAGACCGACGCCTCCGCCGAAACGCTCGAATGGTTTGCCGATGAGGCGCGCCGGTCCTATGGCCGGATCATTCCCTCGCGCTTTCCCGGTAATCGCCAACTCGTGGAGATCGAGCCGGTCGGACCGGTAGCGGCCTTCGCGCCCTGGAATTTTCCGCTCATCAACTCCATCCGCAAGATCGCGCCCGCCCTGGCGGCCGGATGCAGCATCGTGATCAAGCCCGCGGAGGAAACGCCCGGCGCCACATTGATCGCGGTCGAATGCCTGCTCGAGGCCGGGTTGCCCGAAGGCGTCGTCAGCGTCCTCTACGGCAATCCCGCCGAGATATCGGAAGGCCTCATCCGCTCGCCGGAAATCCGCAAGATCTCGTTCACGGGCTCGGTGCCGGTGG
This sequence comes from Mesorhizobium sp. B2-7-1, assembly GCF_006440735.1. Classification (GTDB taxonomy): domain Bacteria; phylum Pseudomonadota; class Alphaproteobacteria; order Rhizobiales; family Rhizobiaceae; genus Mesorhizobium. The sequence goes on from NZ_VFUA01000002.1 coordinate 7,207, forward strand.
GACAGTCGCTCGCGGCCTTGGCAGCAACCCACGGCAAACGCAGCACCATGGAGCTCGGCGGCCATGCGCCCGTCATCGTCCTCGACGATGTCGATGCAGCGCAGGTCGCGGCAATGGCTGCCGCGGGGAAATTCCGCAACGCCGGCCAGGTCTGCAACGGCGCGACCCGGTTCTACGTGCAGCGCGGCGTCTACGATGCCTTCCTCGAGGCCTTTGCCGACTATGCGAGGGCGATCGTCGTTGGGGATGGACGCAAGGACGGCGTGCAGATGGGCCCGCTCGCCAACGATCGCCGGGTGGTGGCGATGGAGCGCTTCACCGCCGATGCGCAGCGGCGCGGCGGCGGCGTGATCGGCGGCGCTCGCCTTGGCAATGTCGGCAATTTCTTTCAGCCGACCATCTTCCACGACCTCGACCCCGAGGCGGATGCCTATCGCACGGAACCCTTCGGTCCGCTGGCGCTCGTCGCGCCTTTCGAAAAGGAGGCTGAGGCGCTGCAGCGCGCCAACGACATCAATGTGGGCCTGTCGTCCTTCGTGTTCTCCGACAGCGCGAAGCGGCAACGGCGCATGATCGACGGCCTGCAGGCCGGACTCGTAGGCGTCAACACCTTCACGGTCAGCTTTCCCGAAACGCCTTTCGGCGGCATCAAGGAAAGCGGCCATGGCCATGAGGGCGGCAGCGAAGGGCTCGAACCTTACCTGGTCAAGAAGTTCGTGCATGTCGCCTGATCCCACGCAGCAGATGCACGACGTCGCCGTCATCGGCGGCGGCATTGTCGGCCTGTCGGCCGCCCTGGAACTGCAGTCGCGCGGGCGGCTGGTCATCGTCATCGATCCGGACGACGAGTATCGCCGTGCCTCCTACGGCAATGCCGGAGTGCTCAGCCGCGGGTCAATTCTGCCGGTGGCCGGACCTGGCATCTGGAACAATTTTTTTCGATATGCGCGCAACGCGGACCCAGCCGTCAGGCTGCGCTATTCATCCTTGCCGGCACTGTGGCCGTGGCTGCGTCGCTTCCTGCGCGCCGCCAACCAACAAGCGCAGCGCGACAGCGCCGCCATTCTCAATCCGCTCGTCGAGGCGGCCTTCGCGCGTCACATCGCGTTGGGGGAGATCGCCGGGACGATCCCGCTCATCCATCGCGACGGATGGCTTCGGCTCTACCGCTCGGACACAAATCTGGCTGGTATTGCTCTGGAGCGCGAAATTCTGGGCGAGCATGGGGTCGAGACGGAGCTTCTCAGCGGCGAGGCGATCTATGAGCTCGAACCGTTTCTGGCGCGCCGCTACGCGCATGGGCTGCTGTTCACGCAGACGGGCTCGGTCCAAAGTCCGGGCGAAGTCGTGCGCCGCTTCACGGCCGCGTTTCGCGCGCGCGGCGGCAAATTCCTGAAGGGCAGCGCGACCGGCCTGCGCCAGACTGCGACGGGCGTCGATGTTCGAACGCGCGACGGCGTCGTCCATGCCGGCCATGCGGTGGTGAGCGCCGGCGCCTGGAGCGGCGGTCTGCTGCGGGAGCTTGGGTATCGGATTCCGCTGGCCTCCGAGCGCGGCTATCACGCGCATTACCGGCTGCGGGAGGGCGCGAGCCTTGGCCGCGCCATCAACGACACGAGCGCCGGCTTCGTCGTGGCGCCGATGAATGGCGAGGTGCGGCTGCTGACGGGCGTCGAGCTTTGCCGGCCCGACGACCCGCCCCGACCGCGTCAGCTCGATCTTGCTGCCATGGAGGCAGCCAGAACCTTGCCGCTTGGCGAAGCCGCAGGCCCGGTCTGGTCGGGCAATCGCCCGTCCACGCCCGACAGCCTGCCGGTGATAGGGCTCGCGCCCAACCACGACCGTGTCGTCTTGGCCTTCGGCCACGGTCATATCGGCTTTTCGACCGGGCCGGTGACGGGTGACATTGTCGCGCGACTCATCTGCAAGGAACGCCAGACGATCCCGATTGCGGGCTTCGATGTCAGACGCTTCTCTCAATCCGCCGCGAAACAGTGAGTCGATGATGAGCCGCAACGGGGAACTGCTTTATCTGTCGCGCGACGATGTGCTGCGCTGCGAGATCGGGCCTTCGGATCTGCTGGCCGCGGTCAGCGATGCCTTCAAGGCCAAGGCGGCGCAGGGAGCGCGGACCGCCAAGCCGATGTCCTTCGAGGCGAACGGCGGATATTTCGACGGCAAGGGCGGATATTTGTCGGGTTTTTCCGGCCTGAAATGGTACGGCTATTTTGCCGCCAATGCCGGGCATGGCCAGCGTGATTTCTGGCCGATGATCATCCTGAACGAGGCACAGACGGGGCTGCCGGTGGCGTTCATCGATGGCACCTGGATTTCCGAGATGCGGACCGCGGCGATCTCGGCGGCCGGCGCCACCCGACTCGCCGATCCGAACGCGCGAAGCATCGCCTTCATTGCCTGCGGCCAACAGGCAAGAAGCCATCTCCAGGCATTCGGCGCGGCATTTCCCCTGGCGCGTGTTCTTGCCTATGGCCGCCGCAGGGAAACCGCCGAAGCGTTCGTGAACGAGGCCCGCGCGATGGGATATGACGCCGAGGTGATGGAAGCGCCGAGGGCGGCGATCGAGGACGCCGACATCGTCATCAGCAGCGTGCCGCACAGAACCCTGAACGACGGTTTCCTTGATGCGTCGTGGCTCAAACGCGACGCGTTCGTTTCAATGGTGGATTTGGGCTACAGCTGGCAACGTCGATCGTTCGGCGAGATAGAACTGCTGGCCACGGACGACCGCGACCAGGTACCGCCGGGCCGCGGCTACAATACCGACCGGGTGCTGGAGAAGGATCTTGCCGATCTGCTCTCGCAAGCCAGGACCGATCAACCCCTGGCGGGCCGAAGGGCTCTTATCTTCGCCGGCTCCGGCCTTGCCGACGTGGCAGTCGCGCGCCTTGTGGTGGACAGGGCCACGACCATGGGAATCGGACGCAGGCTGCCGCTTTGATCCTGTTGCCGAGACCGCTCACATTCTGATGGTCACGGACAACGCGCGGGCAGGCTTGCCCGTCGGGCTGGTGAAGGCGTGGCCGATGCGCGCATCGAAGCAGATGCTGTCGCCCTTGCCGATCTTCAGCGGCTCGTCGCTGCCTTCCCTGTGGAAGAGGGCCGTTCCCTCCAGGACATAGACAAAGTTTTCATCGTCGTGGCGATCCCATTGCTCGAACTGGGAAATGTCCGTCGCCTCGATGGTGAACTCCGTCACGATCAAGGGCGAGTTGGCATATAGGCCTGCGTCCAGGAACCGCAGCAGGTAAAGCGATGTCGAATGCATCGATCCTTCGTCGCTGCGGGTGAGCTTAACGTCCTCAGATTTTTCGGGGGTCCGACCTTCCATCAACTGCATCATGCCGATGCCAAAGCCCTGCGCGAGCTTGTTGAGGGCGTTGTAGGTCGGCGACATCTGCTGCCGCTCGATCTTGGAGAGAGCCGAGCGCGAAAGACCGGTGTGCTCGCTGGTCACGTCCAGCGTCCATCCCCGTTCGTCCCGCAGCGCCTTTATGCGCTTGGCGAGAAGCATGGATGGCTTCGAAGTGGGGTTGGTTTCAATTTCGGCGGTGCGGGCTGGCGGCATCAGGCCTCGGTCTGGGGAAGAGGAGATAGCGACAATTTAGCGGCAGTTTGACGAATCGTCACGACCCTTCGCACACATCGTCGGGACGCCTGTTGACGTTTCTCCTATCGTGGAATATCATCTTTCCATAGATAAAAAGGGGAAGCTCTCCAGAATCTGTACAACAAAATTGAAGTGCAATCCAGATGAATCGAATATCGATTTACTGATTGCGCTGTATTAGTTGCGCACATGCGGAGAAATTGGCGCGTACTCATGCTGTTTCGAGAATAAAATCTGGAATCGCATCGATTTCGCGCGCCTAAACAACGGAGATGGTTGGAATGACTGTGTCGAAACGTATCTGCAAGCGTGCGTTTGCAGGGGCTGTGGCCTATCTGGCGCTTGCCGGCGCTGCCTTTTCCCAGTCCAGCGAAGTCCGGATCGAGCCGGGCGCGCCGATCGTGATCGGCGGCTACTGGGTCCTGTCCGGAGGCGATGCCGCTCTCGGCAACGACCAGAAGCGGGGCGTCGAACTGGCCATCAAGGACCTGAACGGCACGATCCTCAACCATCCGGTCCGCCTGCTTGCCGAAGACAGTCAGTGCAGCGCCGAAGGCGGCCAGACGGCAGCGACCAAGCTCGCCTCCAATCCGGCGGTCGTCGGCGTGATCGGCCCGTCCTGCTCCAGCGAGGCGACGGCCGCCGCGCCGATCCTGTGGAACGCCGGCCTGGTCAGCATCGGCACCTCCGCGACGGCGCCGTCCCTTACCGCGCCGGACCGCAAGGCCGACTACAAGGGTTTCCTGCGGACCGTGTTCAGCGACGCCGACCAGGGGCCGGCCGATGCCAAATGGATCCATGATGGATTGAAGGCCAAGACCGTTGTCACCATTCATGACGGCAGCCCCTATACGCAGCAGCTTACCGCGGAGATGGCCAAGACCTTCACCGGATTAGGCGGCAAGATCGCGTCCCAGGAAGCGGTCGCGCCGACGGATGTCGACATGCGCCCCTTGCTGGCGCGCATCGCCACCGAGAAGCCCGACGCGGTGTATGTGCCGATCTTCGTTCCCGCGACCGCGCAGATCTTGAAACAGGCCAAGCAGACCCCCGGGCTCGAGAAGGTCGCCTTCATCGGCGGCGGCGGCACGATGTCGCCTGACATCATGGATGCCGCGGGCGACGCGGTCATCGGCTTCTACGGCGCGTTCCCGGACGTCACGCCCGAGGCCCAGGGCAAGGATTATCCCAAGCTCCTGCAGAACTACCAGGACGAGTATGGCGAAGCGCCGACATCGGGTTTCGTCGCCAACGCTTATGACGCGCTGACGCTGCTCAGGATGGCGCTGGAGAAGTCGGCCAAGACCGAGGCCGACGGCACCGTGGTCGTCGACAAGAAGGCGCTTCACGACGCGCTCTTCACGATCAAGTTCAGCGGCATGAGCGGCGATATCTCCTGCACCGCCGACGGCCAGTGCTCAGCCTTCAAGCCGGGCATCTACCAATACCAGAGCGCGGATCGCTCGAGCTTCGCGATCGGTACGAACCCGAAGAAAATCTACCCCTGAAATTGATTGGACTTGCTCATCGCGGTACGCCAGTCGATCGGCGTGCCGCGCCACGAGGGCAGTTGCATCGGACAGTGAATGAGCGAGACAAGCCTTATCACGGCGGCGCCGGGAGCGAGCGCCCGCAAGCGCATCAACGGCATTGACATCTTCATGTGGGTGCTGCGCTGCGCGGTGGCTGCCATCGCGCTGTTCGGCACCGTGGCCACGCTGCTCGAAGGGCGCTACTCGCTCGCCCAGTGGTTCGACTTCGCCATGTTCGGGCTGACGCTGGGAAGCGTCTATGCCTTGATCGCGCTTGGCTACACCATGGTCTACGGCGTGCTCAGGATGATCAATTTCGCGCATGGCGACATCACCATGACGGGAGCGTTCGCGGGCTATTTCGTCGCCACCGGCGCATCGCGAAGCGGGCTGTTGGCGGCGCATCCGATCCTGGCGATCCTCGCCATCTTCACGATCGCAATGGTCACATGCATCGCGGTGGCGCTGGCCACCGAGCGGTTCGCCTATCGGCCGTTTCGCAACAGTCCCGGCCAGGCGCCGTTGATCTGCGCCATCGGCGTGTCGTTCGTGCTGGAACAGACCGTGCGCGGCATGTTCGGCTCCGGCGTCAAGTCCTATCCGGTCACCCCCTGGCAGGATGCCGTCGTCACCCCGCTGGGCATGCGGATCCCGGTCATCAACCTCTTCGTCATGGGCTGCGCGATCTCTGCCATGGTGATCCTCTATCTCATCGTTCATCGCACCCGCATGGGAATGGCGATGCGGGCCGTCTCCGAAGACAAGGCCGCCGCTTCCCTGATGGGTGTCGATGTCGACCGCGTCGTGGTCTTCGCGTTCGCGCTCGGCGGTGCGATGGCAGGTGTCGCCAGCGTCTGCTATGCGCTGATCTACCAGCAGGTCCATTTCTTCATGGGCTTCGCGCCGGGCATCAAGGCGTTCGGCGCCGCCGTTCTCGGCGGCATCGGCAGCATACCGGGCGCTATGGTCGGCGGAATGTTCCTCGGTCTGATCGAGGCCGTCGGGCCGGCATTGTTCCTTGATGGGCTCGGCATAACGGCACCCTATCAACTGCGTGACGCCATTGGCTTCCTGGTGCTTTTGATGGTCCTCATCTTCAGGCCGCAAGGACTGTTCGGTGAAGCCATGGCGAAGAAGCGGGCATGAGCGTGCAGCAGGACGATCTCGACGGGCGGCTGAGCCGCCACTTGCGGCGCGGCATCGTGACCGGAGCCGGCGCGGCGCTGATCGCGATCTATCTGGGGAGCGTCGGGCTGCTGGCGATGATGAACGCCCGCCCCGTCGTCGCCAATGTCCTGACGCTCGCGCAAACCGCGCTGCTGGCGATCGCTTTTCTGGTCGGACTGCTCAGCCAGCGAACATCCGCGAAAGATCGCAGCCCGGTCTTCTGGACTGCTCCGCTCGCCGGCCTCGTTGCCGGCCTTCTGGCGGCCGGGTTCGCCAGCCTGATCCTCAGCATCAATCTGCGCTCGATCTTCATCGCGCTCACGCCGCCGCTGGCGCGGCTGCTGACCTTCGGACAACCGGGCATTTCGGGTGCCGGCCTGCTGGTCGCCGGCTCGGTGGTCGCGGCTTCGGCCGGCGCACTCTATCAACGCCTGCCGCACAAGGTCCGGCGCCTGATCTTCCCCGCCGCGCTCGCCGTGCTTTTGTGCGGCATGTTCCAGGAGTTCATCCAGGTCATCCTGCAAAGCAACGCCCTGTTTCGCTGGTTCGCCCCGTGGTTCTATGGCTGGGACGGATTGACCGCCAGGGGAGGGCTGACGATCTTCGCGATCGCGCTGGCCTTCGCTGCCCTGCCGTTTCTGGTTCGCAGGCCCGGCGGTTTTGCCGGCTCCGCCGGCAGTCATCCATGGCGTCGATCCGCGCCTGCACTGCTGGTGTTGCTGCTGCTGCTCCTGGTTCCGATCGCCGGCGGTCCCTACATCGCGCAGGTCTTCCTGCTGATCGGGCTCTATGTGCTGATGGGCATGGGCCTCAACCTGGAGCTCGGCCTTGCCGGCCTGCTCGACCTGGGCTTCGTCGCCTTCTTCGCGACCGGCGCCTACATCACCGCCATCTTGACGGCGGACAGCCCGCTTGCGCTCGCGCACTACACGGCAGTGCCCAGCTTCCCGTTCTGGGCGGCAATGCCGCTCGCGGTTCTCGGCGCCGTGCTGATGGGCATCCTGTTCGGCATCCCGGTGCTCGGGGTCAAGGGCGACTACCTCGCGGTCGCCACGCTGGGGCTCGGCGAGATCGTGCGGATCGTGGTTCAGTCCGATGCGGCCGCACCCATACTCGGCGGCGCCCAGGGCATCCTGCAGATACCGAAGCCGCAGATCGGCGGCTTCCAGTTCGGCAGCGCGGTGTCGCTGTTCTACTTGACGCTCGCCGCGGCCATTTTCGCCGCCTACTGCGCCTGGCGGCTGGAACGATCGCGGCTCGGCCGGGCCTGGATCGCGCTGCGCGAGGACGAGGATGTCGCGCAGGCGATGGGCATAAACCTCGTGCAGAGCAAGCTGCTCGCCTATGCCTTCGGCGCGGCGTTCGCGGGGTTGGCCGGCTCCATCTTCGCGGTGATGGTGAATTCGGTGTTTCCTTCGAGCTTCCAGTTGCTGATGTCGATCAACGTGCTGGCGCTGATCGTCGTGGGCGGGCTGGGCAGCCTGTCCGGCGTCGTCCTGGGCGCGCTGGTCCTCATCGGCCTGCCGGAAGCGCTGCGCGAATTCGGCGAATTCCGCTACCTGTTCTACGGACTGGCGCTGATCCTCACCATGCGGCTGATGCCTGAAGGCCTGTGGCCGGCAGGTCGCCGGCGGCGCAGGATAGTAGTCCCCGCGACAGGCGCCCGGAGCGCTCAGGCGGCACGGCCATGACGCAAAACGCTGTTCTTCGCGCCGTGCGCATGGGCAAGCGCTTCGGCGGGCTGGTGGCCATAAACGCGCTCGACCTCGAGGTTCGGGAAGGGGCGATCTGCAGCATCATCGGGCCGAACGGAGCGGGCAAGACGACCGTTTTCAATTGCCTGACCCAGATGATCTCGCCAAGCTCGGGAGAAGTGTATTTCGCTGGCACGCGCATCGACGGCATGTTGCCCGACATGGTGGTGGCCACCGGCATTTCCCGCACCTATCAGACGATCCGGCTGTTCCGGAACATGACGGCGCGCGACAACGTGCTCGTCGGCATGCATCTGCACCTCAAGCATTCGAGCTGGTGGGGCTCGCTGCTCAACCTCAGATCCAATCGCGAAGCGGAGCGCGAGGCCGCCATCGAGGCCGATCGACTGCTCGAATTCGTCGGCCTCAAGGGCAAGGGCGACATGGTCGCCGACCATCTCTCCTATGGTGAGCAGCGGCGCCTCGAAATCGCGCGCGCGCTCGCGACGCGCCCGCGCCTGCTCATGCTCGACGAACCTGTTGCCGGCATGAACCCGAGCGAGACCTCCGAAATGGCCGTCTTCATCCGAAGGCTGCGCGACGAGCTCGGCATCACCATTCTTCTGATCGAGCATCAGATCAAGATGGTGATGGAACTGTCCGACCAGGTCGTCGTGCTGGATCATGGCGTCAAGATCGCGGACGGAGTTCCCGTCGACGTCCAACGCAACCCCGACGTCATCAAAGCCTATCTCGGATCGGGCGGCAGTCGTGGCGCCAAGCGCGTGGCGAGCGGCATCGAGCACGCGCTGGCTTCCGCCGCGAAGGAAGGCCATCCATGATCCTCGAAATCGAGAACATGTCGCTTGCCTATGGCAACATCGAAGCCGTGCGCGGCGTTTCGATCAAGATCGTGGATGGCGGCATCGTCGCGCTGGTGGGGGCCAACGGCGCCGGCAAGAGCTCCACGCTCAACGCCATCAGCGGGCTGATCCCGATCAAGAACGGCAGCATAAGGATAGACGGGCAATCGTCGGCGGCGCTCAAGCCGCACGAGATCACGCGCCGCGGCATCGTCCAGGTGCCGGAAGGGCGGCGGATTTTCGGACGCCTCTCGGTCGAGGAAAATCTGCTGATGGGCGCATTTTCGAGAACCGATCATGCGGCGATCGCGGAAGACCGCGACCACATGTTCGAATTGTTCCCCAGGCTGAAGGAGCGGCGCCGTCAGGTCGCGGGCACGCTCTCGGGTGGCGAGCAGCAGATGGTGGCAACAGCGCGCGGGCTGATGGCGCGGCCAAGGGTGCTGCTCATGGACGAGCCGTCGATGGGCCTCGCGCCCCTGGTGGTGGAGCAGGTGTTCGACACGATCCAGGCCATCAACGCGGCCGGCACGACAGTCCTCCTGGTCGAGCAGAACGCGCTCATGGCATTGGAAATCGCCCACCACGCCTATGTCATGGAGCATGGCGAGATCGTGCTCGAGGGGCCGGGTGCGGAACTGGCCGTCGACGAGCGCGTGGTCTCGATCTATCTCGGTTGAACCGTATCCGGCCTGGGCGCGAAGATCGCCGCCGTGGCCGGCATACCTATGCGCCTAAGATGCTGTCCGCGATCTTCTCGCCGATCATCATCGTGGTCAGATTGATGTTCGCGCTCGGTATGGAGGGCATGATCGAGGCGTCCGCGACGCGCAGCCGCTCGACGCCATAGACCAGGCCTTTCGGATCGACGACGGCGTAGGGGTCGTCCGGGGCGCCGATCCTGCAGGTGCCGCAGGGGTGCCAGTCGCCCTGCACGCCGGCGCGGATCCACGCCTCCATCGTCGCATCGTCGGCAAGCGTGCGCTCCAGCGGAAAGCGCTGGTCGACGGCCGCGCCGAGCACCATGCGCCGTGCCGGGCCGCCGAGATCGAGCAGGCTCGCGGCGACGTTGGTGACGAGCCTGTTCCAGGGTGTCGGCGCTGAGAGATTGCGCAGCGACTCGGCATAGATGCCTGGCCAGAAGCCGCTGACGAAGCCGCTCACCGGATCCGTGGACAGGAAACCGGCGACCCGCCTGGCGGTCGACTTGAACCGCGCAAGGTCCCGTTCATCAGACAGGTAATTGAAGGCGACGAACGGCTCGGCTTCCGGCGACGCGGCGTTGAGCCGGACAATGCCTTTCGAGTAAGCCTTGTTGGGGCCGAAATTGACCGTGGCCAGTCGCTGGCCAAGGCGGGTTGCCGCGAAGCGCCCGGACACGGTCAGCTTCATGTCGACCGGCGCGCAATCCGGATGGCCGGAGCTCCAGCGCATATGCATCAGGAAGCCGTTTCGCGCGGCGGGCGAGAGCCGGCCATGGTCGCGAAGGTGGACGCCGAAGCCAATCAGCGGGTGGTCGAGCAGGTTTTCGCCAACGCCGCGGCGATCGCATAGAACCGGAACGTTCACCTCGCCAAGATGCTCCGCGCGGCCAATTCCGGCACGCATCAGCAGGGCAGGTGTGTGCAACGCGCCGGCCGAGAGAATGATTTCTCCGGCCTCGATCCACTGTTCCTGTCCCTTGATGACGACATTGACGCCGGTTGCCCTGCGTCCTTCGAATGTCAGCGAGCGGACGGTGGAACCAGCGAGAATCCGGAGATTGGGGCGGCGGCGGGTCGATTCATCGAGATAGCCGGCGGCCGCGGAGACGCGATGATTGTAGGCGTTGTTGCGGCCGAAGGGGAAACAGGCGTCCCCGGTCTGCTGGTGGCTGTCGTCGAGATAGGGGATGCCGACTTTTCCGACAGCGTCGCGAAAGGCCAGCGCGAACGGGCTCCAATGCTCCGGGAATGTCCGGCGGATCGGGATGCGTCCCTGCGTGCCGCTCAGCGGCGTGGCGAAATCCAGGTCGCGCTCGATCCGCTTGAAGAGAGGCAGGCAATCGTTCCAGGACCAGCCGGAAGCGCCAAGCTCCTGCCATTCGTCGTAGTCCGCGGCGAGACCGCGGATGAGCACCTGGCCGTTGACCGACGAGCCGCCGCCCATCACGCGGGCCTGTTCGTAGCGCCGGGGTTTCATGTCGGCCTTGACCTGCGCCTGGGACTTGTTGCCGAGCGCGCCGGTATAGGCTTCGAGGCCGGTCCAGTAGCGATATGGCTGGAAATAGTCCGGCAGGAAGGCGTCGGAATAGATCGCGTCCGGAACGGCTTCCGGCGGCGTGTCCGGCCCCGCTTCGACAAGGCAGACGCTGCGCCTGGGGTCCGCGGACAACCTGTTGGCAAGCACGCAACCCGCGGAGCCGCCACCCACAATCACATGATCGAAAAGCATGCGATCTCCATAATTCCACTATAGGAGAACGTCAATGGCGCGATCGGCGATCCACCGATTTAGAAGGCGTTGGAGGACGGTCGTGGCGGAGGAACGGGTGCTGGCGGGTCGTCGCGTAGTGCAACCGGCAGGTCGGCTTGCCACCGCCGCATCATGCCGTGCCTGCTACTTGTCCTATCAGCCAGGCGGTGAAGCGCTGCGCAAGCTCGTTCGTCCGGCCCGATTCCGGCACGACGGCGTAATAGCTGTTTTCGGTCGTGATCGGCTTGTCGACCATCACGGCAAGCTTGCCGGAAGCGAGTTCCCGATCGATCAGGTAACGAGGCAGGAGCGCATATCCCATGCCGGCGATGGTGGCTTCGATGATCATCGAGAACTGATCGAACCGGTGTCCCCTGCAGGCCCTTTCGGTCGGCAGGCCGACATGTTCGAACCATCGCGACCACAGCTTTGGGCGGGTCGCCAAGTGGAGCAGGGGCTTTTCGAGCAGGTCCGCGGGAGCCATATCGCCCGCTTCCTTCGCCAGCGCGCCGCTTGCCACCGGCAGGATCGACTCGCTGCACAGATAAGTGCATGTGCCGCGCGCCCAGACCGGCTGGCCATAGTGGATCGCCATGTCGAAGTTTTCGTCCTCGAAGTCGAACGGCGTCGAGCGCGATCCCACATTGAGGATCACGCCCGGGTGGCGGCGCAAGAAATCGGGCAAGCGGGGGCTCAGCCAGCGGCTGCCGAATGTCGGCAAGGTGGCGATGCTCAGGCTCGACGCGGCATCCGCCGACGACATCGCGCGCAGCATCGTCTCCTCGGTCTGCTGCAAGAGCTTGCGCGCTTCCGGCAGGAAGCGCCGACCGTCTTCGGAAAGCACCACGCGCTGCCGGATCCGCTCGAACAGCAGGGTTCCAAGGAAACGCTCGAGCTCCTTGACCTGCCGGCTGACCGCGCTCTGCGTCAGATTGAGCTCACGCCCGGCGCGCGTGAAGCTCGCGTGCCTCGCCGCGCATTCGAAGGCCTGGACCGCGACCAGGTCCGGTATCAGCTTTCTGCTCAGTGTCATGCGTATCTCGCATCAACCCAGTCGAATTTATCAAAAACAACCTCTAAAGAAAGCAGATATCACTCCTATCTGGAATGATCTTTCCTTTTCTTCGAAGTGAGGCGCACCGATGCGAGACGCTGGTTTCGTTTCCCGCGACGATATCCGGGCCGACTTTTCGGCGGCGATGTCGGCAATGTACAAGGTCGAGGTCCCGGCCTACGGCATGCTGATGGAGCTGGTCGCCGAGGCGAACGCGGAAGTGCTGGCCGGCGATCCGGAGCTGCGGACCAGCCTGGAAGCCACGGATTCGCTCGATCGCATCTCGCAGGAGCGGCACGGGGCGATCCGCCTTGGGACGCCCGCCGAACTGTCGATGATGCGGCGCGTCTTCGCTGTCATGGGCATGTATCCGGTAGGCTACTACGACCTCAGCGCCGCCGGCGTGCCGGTCCATGCTACGGCGTTCCGGCCGGTCGACGCCAGGACGCTCAGCCGTAACCCTTTTCGCGTCTTCACGTCCCTGCTTCGTCTCGACCTGATCGGCGACGAGACGCTGCGGGCCGAGGCGCAGCAGGTTCTCGCGGCCCGGCGGATTTTCAGCGACGGCGCGATCGCGCTCACCGAAAAGGCCGAGAGGCAGGGTGGCCTTGATCGGCGTGACGCCGACCGCTTCGTCGACGAGATCCTCGAGACATTCCGCTGGCACGATCGGGCCTGCGTAAGCGCGGATATGTACCAAAGACTGCACCGTCAGCATCGGCTGGTTGCCGATGTCGTGTCCTTCAAGGGGCCGCACATCAATCACCTCACGCCGCGCACGCTCGATATCGACGCGGTGCAGGCGCGCATGCCGTTGCGAGGCATCGAACCCAAGGCGGTTGTCGAAGGTCCGCCGACCCGCCGGTGCCCGGTCCTGCTCAGACAAACATCCTTCAAGGCACTCGAAGAGCCGGTGTCGTTCCAATCGGATGACGGCGCCTGGATGACCGGTTCGCACACGGCGCGCTTCGGCGAGATCGAGCAGCGCGGCATCGCGCTGACGCCGAAGGGCAGGGCACTCTACGACAGGTTGCTCGACGAGGCCCGCAAGATCGCCACGCCGTCGGCGGATGGTTCGAATGCGGCAGACTACGGCGCGGCGCTGGCCGGGCGGTTCAAGTCGTTTCCGGACAGCTGGGAGGAAATCCGAGCCGCTGGACTTGGCTATTTCACCTATTCGCTGACCGAGCTCGGGCGCACAGCCCGCGGCGGGCGCGATGACGATGTCGAAAGGCTGTTGGCCGAAGGGCTGCTGCGTTTCGATCCGATCGTCTACGAGGATTTCCTTCCCGTCAGCGCGGCCGGCATCTTCCAGTCGAATCTCGGCGATGAGGCGACAGAGGCTTTTGCCGCCAGCCCCAACCAGCAAGTTTTCGAAGCCGCTCTCGGCGCCAGCGTTGTCGACGAGTTCGCGCACTATGCAGCCATCGAAAGGCGGTCGATCGAGAATTGCCGGAGCGCGCTGCGCGGCCTGCAGGCGGCGGAATAGGCAGGATGGTCGAAACCCGAGCACGGCATCTGCCGCAAAGGCCTATTGCGAGCTCTATGCCGGACAGAAAAGCAAAGACCTCGCCGCTGGACTGAAACGGCAGACGCCGCCCGGCAAATCGGTGCCGCGCGTTTCGGTCAGCGCGAACAAACAGGAGTTTGGAATGAACATCGCACATAAATCCATAAGCTTAGCCAAGGAAACGGCCTCACTTCTTGAGAAACTGGGCGTGGCCAGGGATGCGCTTGTCGGCGGCGACCTTGTCGTGCGCAGCCCGGTGACGGGCGAAGAGATCGCGGCGCTCAAGTCGATCTCGGCAGCGGACGCCGGCAAGGCCATCGATGCCGCGCACAAGGCCTTCCAGGCCTGGCGGCTGGTGCCTGGACCGAAGCGCGGCGAGCTGGTGCGGCTGCTCGGCGAGGAATTGCGCGCGCATAAGGACGAACTCGGCCGGCTGGTGTCGATCGAGGTCGGCAAGATCCCGTCCGAGGGTCTGGGCGAAGTCCAGGAAATGATCGACATCTGCGATTTCGCCGTCGGCCTGTCGCGGCAATTGTATGGCCTCACCATCGCCACCGAGCGCCCCGGACACCGCATGATGGAGACCTGGCATCCGCTGGGCGTGGTCGGCGTGATCTCGGCCTTCAACTTCCCGGTCGCGGTGTGGTCGTGGAATTCGGCGCTCGCCTTCGTCTGCGGCGATGCCGTGGTGTGGAAGCCGTCGGAAAAGACGCCGCTGACCGCGCTTGCCTGCGAGGCGATCTTCAAGCGCGCCGCAAAGCGCTTCGGCACCGATGCGCCGGCAGGCCTGCTGCAGGTGCTGATCGGCGACCGCGCGGTTGGCGAGGTGCTGGTCGACCATCCGAAGGTGCCGCTGGTCTCGGCCACCGGGTCGACGCGCATGGGCCGCGAGGTCGGTCCGAGGCTTGCCAAGCGCTTTGCCCGGGCCGTGCTGGAGCTCGGCGGCAACAATGCCGGCATCGTCACGCCCACCGCCGATCTCGACATGGCGCTCAGGGCCATCGCCTTCGGCGCCATGGGCACTGCCGGCCAGCGCTGCACGACGCTGCGGCGCCTGTTCGTGCATGACAGCGTCTACGACGCGCTCTTGCCGCGGCTGAAGAAGGCCTATCAGTCCGTCTCGGTCGGCAATCCGCTGGAAGGCAAGGCGCTGGTCGGTCCGCTGATCGACAAGGGCGCCTTCGACAACATGCAGAAGGCGCTGAAGGAAGCCATCGCCCATGGCGGCAAGGTGACGGGCGGCGCGCGCGTCGAGAACGGCCACCCGGACGCCTATTACGTGCATCCGGCGCTGGTCGAGATGCCGAAGCAGGTATCGCCGGTGACGGAAGAGACCTTCGCGCCGATCCTCTATGTGATGAGATACACCGATTTCGACGAGGCGCTGGAACAGCACAATGCGGTCGGCGCCGGGCTGTCGTCATCGATCTTCACCCGCGACCTGCAGGAATCGGAGCGCTTCCTTGGCGTCGACGGCTCGGATTGCGGCATCGCCAACGTCAACATCGGCACCTCGGGCGCCGAGATCGGGGGGGCGTTCGGCGGCGAGAAGGAGACCGGCGGCGGCCGCGAGAGCGGCTCGGATGCCTGGAAGGCCTATATGCGCCGCGCCACCAACACGGTGAATTTCTCCAAGGCGCTGCCGCTGGCCCAGGGTGTCTCGTTCGATATCGATTGAACCGCAACGGCGCCGCGAAAGCGGCGCCGTTTTCCAATTGCCGCAGAGAAGGTCAGTCGACGCAGGTGGAGGGCGTGCAGACGGCCGTGACGCTGGACAATTTCTGACGCTTGTTCAACGTCGGTTTCTCATAGGTTTTCTTCATAAGCTTTCCCCATGCGCGGTGTTGCCGAAGGCGCGCAGCGTGCCGTGAGTACAAGCTTCGCGATGTGACGACATCTCCCGCGCGGGAGATATCGCTTCTCAGAGAGCCTTCCCGGTGGTCGGATCGAACAGGCGAAGCGCATCCGCGTCGAAGACAAGGGCGCATGGCTGGCCCTTGGCGACACGGGCTTGCGGCGGCAAGGTCGCCGTCAGCCGTCGCGTTCCGGTGCGGGCAGTGGTGACCTGCTCGGGACCGGTCAGTTCGACGACGTCGATCTCGACGGGTAGCGACAGTTCCGCACCGCTGTCCGATCCGAGGCGTAGCGCTTCGGGCCTGATGCCGACAACAACAGGAGTACCGTTGCGGACAGCATTGGCGTAGCGGCCCGGCAGCGCCAGCCGCGCATCGGTGCCGGCAATGGCGAGCTTGCCCTCCTCGACGGTCGCTTCCAGCATGTTCATCGCGGGCGCGCCAACGAAACCAGCCACATAGAGCGTCGCCGGATGGTTGTAGATCTCCTGCGGCGTGCCGAGCTGCTCGATACGACCGTCGCGCATCACGGCGATGCGGGTCGCCAGCGTCATCGCCTCGATCTGGTCGTGGGTGACGTAGACCACCGTGGTGCGCAGCATCTCGTGCAGGCGCTTCAATTCGGTGCGCATCTCGAGCCGCAGCTTGGCGTCGAGGTTGGAGAGCGGCTCGTCGAACAGGAAGACCTGCGGCTTGCGCACCAGCGCCCGGCCGATGGCGACGCGCTGGCGCTGGCCGCCGGAGAGCTGGCCGGGCTTGCGGTCGAGCAGGTTCTCGATCTGTAGGAGCTTCGCCGTCTCGCGCACGGCCCGGTCGCGCTCGGCGGCAGGAACCTTGCGCATCTCCAGGCCGAAGCCGATGTTGCGGCTGACGGTGAGGTTCGGATAGAGCGCGTAGGACTGGAAGACCATGGCGATGTCGCGGTTCTTCGGATGCACGCCGAGCACGGACCGCCCGCCGATCAGAACGTCGCCGCTCGTTGCCTCGGCAAGGCCGGCGATGATGTTGAGCAGGGTGGACTTGCCGCAGCCGGACGAGCCGAGCAGCACGAGGAACTCGCCGTTCTCAAGCGCGATGTCGATGCCTTTCAGCGTTTCGACGCTGCCGTAATTCTTGCGGACATCGCGGATTTCAAGCGCGCTCATGGACGGCATCCTCGAATCGGATCGGCCCGCCATAGTCGCGGGGCAGTGTTGAGATGGCGCGCGACGCCACCTGGACGGCGGCGGACAGGCAGTTCTCCAGCGGCCGTCCCTGTGCCAAGGCGGCCAGGAAGGCGGCGTTGAAGACATCGCCGGCGCCGATCGTGTCGACGACGGTGACGCGGGGTGCCGGCACTTCAATGAGCTCGCCGTCGGCGCCGATGGCGATCGCGCCGTCGGGCCCGCGCTTGACGACGACGGTTGCCCCACCCTTCATGCCGTCGCGGATCTTGCGCGCCGCCTGCGCCGGATCTGCCAGGCCGGCCAATGTCGTCGTCTCGACCTCGTTGAACAGGGCCAGCGCACAGCGCGACAGCCAGCCGCGCGCGGCAGCGCAGTTTGCTTCCGTCCAGCCATCGATCGGCCAGCCGGTGTCGAGCGCAACGGCGATGCCATGCGCTTCGGTCCAGCCGAAGAAAGCGTCGTAATCGCGCGTCAGGTCCTCGGTGAGGAAAGAGCCGCAGAGCAGCGCATAGCCGCCGGAAAGCCGATTGCCGTCCAGCACGGAGAGCACGTCGGCCAGGCCGAAGCGGGGCAGGTGGCCGCGCGTGGTGAAGAAGGTGCGCTCGCCGTCGGGATGGGTCATGCCGACCGACAATGTCGTGCCTTCGGGACGAACCGGCCAATTTTGCGCGCGGCGCCCGAAGGCATCGCGCAGCCAGCGGCCGAACTGGTCGTCGCCGAGATTGGCGGCGATGTCGAAGTCGATGCCCAGCGCCTGCCAGGCGAGCGCGGTGTTGCCGGCCTGGCCACCGACGCGCAGGTCGTCGTGGTCGACGACGGTCTCGGTGCCAGCCTTCGGCCAGGGCGCGACCGGCCCGACGATCAGGTCGACATTGACGTTGCCGATCACCGCGAGCGGCCGCATCATTCGCTCCTGGTGATCTTGGTGGTGCGCACCGGCGTTCCAGCGTTCTCGACGCGGGAGTCGGCGAAGGCGATCATCAGACGCTGCGCCGCCGGCAGCATGGCAAAGACCGCCGCCAGCCCCGAGGCACGCTCGAACCTCAACGTGACGGCGCCCGCGACCGGCGACATGGCCGAGGCATCGAAGACGATCAGCGGCGCGCCGGCTTCGACGACCGATTCGGCCATCGCGGTGACGAGATCCGCAGTCGGGTCGTTGCCGCGGAAAAGCACGATGCCGATCTTGGGACCGAGCATTTCCATCGGCCCGTGGCGAAGCTGGCCGCCCTCGAGCGAGTAGCAGGGCAGGCGCGACAGTTCCGTGAGGCCCAGCGCCAGCGCTTCGGCCACACCTTGCAGGCTGCGGCCCGATGTGACCACGGTCGCCACATTGCCGAGCGCCGCAAGGGCGGCATCGACTGCAACCGTTTCCGGCACTTTAAGCGCCGCAAGGGCGGCGGCGGGATCTTCGCCAAGCGCCGCGAGGATGGCGAGATGCAGGGCGAAAGTCACCGTCAGGCTGCGGGTCGCGGCAAAGGCAAGCTCGGTGCCGCCGGCGCCGACGAGGCAAGGCACTGTCCGGCCGAGAAACGAGCCGGCCTCCAGCGTCAGGCCGAAGGTTTCGGCGCGATCGCCGGTCCCGGCGAACCAGCGCAGCACCTCGGCGCTCTCGCCGGACTGCGAGGTGACGATCACCGTCCTGCCGTCAAGCGGCAGCGGCTGGCCAAGCTGTTCCGACAGCGGCGTCGCGATGGCATCGATGCCGTGCGCGCGATAGAGCGGCTCGACGGCGCGCGCGACGGCATGCGAGGCGCCCATGCCGAGCAGGACGAGCCTGCCGTTCTTCCTGATCGAGGCGGCCACCTCGGCGGCTGCCTCTCGATTGCTCTCGAAGGAGGCGAGCGCATCCGCATGCTGGCGCGCCATCTCGCGGTCGATGGCGACGAGCCCTGCGGGGCGGTTCTTTTGTGCAGTCATGATTATCCTTTCACTCCGCCGCTGGTCAGGCCCGAGATCAGCGCGCGTTGCATGACGAGGCCGATCAGCACCGGCGGCAAGGCCGCGAGCACGCCGGCGGTGGCGATCAGTCCGTAGTCGGAAACGCGGCCGCCGGCGAGATCGGCGATGGCGACGGTCAGGGTCTTTGCCCGCTGGTCGGAGGTGAAGAGCAGGGCGTAGAAGAACTCGTCCCAGGCAAGCAGCACGGCAAACAGCGCC
Organism: Mesorhizobium sp. B2-7-1; assembly: GCF_006440735.1. GTDB lineage: Bacteria > Pseudomonadota > Alphaproteobacteria > Rhizobiales > Rhizobiaceae > Mesorhizobium. Next base: position 26,288 of record NZ_VFUA01000002.1, read on the forward strand.
GATGTCGCCACCACGGGCGCCGCCAGCGGCAAGGTGATGATGCGCCAGGTCTGGAGCAGGCCGGCGCCATCGATCATTGCCGCGGCCTCGATCTCGCGCGGGATGGAATCGAAACCCGACTTCATCAGCCAGGTGGTGAAGGGAGCGAGGATCGTCAGATAGATCAGCGCCAGGCCGAAGACGTTGTTGAGCAGGCCGAGCCAGGACAGGCCCATATAAAGCGGCACCGACAGCGCCACCGGCGGCAGCATGTAGGTGGCGATCACCATCGACAGCGACCAGCCGACCGAAGGCGTGCGCGAGACGGCCCAGCCGGCCGGCACGGCAAGGACGACAGCGGCAAGCGTCGCCATGCCGGCGACTTCGAGGCTGTTGCGCAGCGAGGCGGTGAAGGCGGCGCCGGCGCTGTTCTCGGCCGTCGACAGAAGCTGCGCGTAACGGGAGAAGTCGGCCGCCTGCGGCCACCAGCGCAGCGGCTTGGCGGCAAGATCGGCGGCTGGCGATATGCTCATGACGAAGAGCCAGGCGAGCGGCGCCAGGATCACCGCGGCGAGCAGGATCGCGCAGGCATAGACGAAAGCGGTGAAGAGCGGGCTCTTGCGTTCCATCAGGTCGCGCTCCCCGCGGTCTTCCTGACCAGCGCCGCATAGGCGACGGCGAGCACGGTGACGAGCAAGGTGACGATCAGCGCCAGCGAAGCGCCGGAGCCGGCGCGCTGGAACGAGAAGGCCTCCTGGTAGACGAGGATCGACAGCGAGCGCGTGCTGTTGGCCGGGCCGCCGCGGGTCATCACCCAGATGATGTCGAAGACCTTGAAGGCCTCGATTGTGCGCAGCACCAGCGCCACCATCAGCGGACCAGCGAGATAGGGCAGGATGACGAAGCGGAAGCGGTTGAACGGGCCGGCACCGTCGACGAGCGCGGCAGCGGTGATGTCGCGCGGCACCGCTTGCAGGGCGGCGAGCGCGATCAGCGCGACAAGCGGAAAATTCTTCCAGCAGTCGGCGACGATCAGCGCCGCCAGCGCCGTGCCGGGCTCGCCCAGCCAGGACCGATAGTCATCGATGAGATGGAGTTGCGTCAGCGCCGCGTTCAGCGCGCCATATTCGGGATTGTAGATCAGCCGCCAGAGCGTGGCGTTGACGACGGTGGGCAGCGCCCAGGGCAGGATCATCAGCCCGCGCAAGACCGCGCGACCGCGGAACTCCTGATTGAGCAGAAGCGCCGCCAGCACGCCGAGCACCATTTCGGCCGCGACCGAGACGACCGCGAACCAGGTGGTGGTCGAGAGCGTGCGGGTGAAATTCGAGCTCGTCAGCATCTTGGCGTAGTTGTCGAAGCCGACGTAATTGCCCGCCGTGCCGACCAGTTGGGCATCGGTGAAGGAGAGCCTGACCGTGTCGACCAATGGCCAGCCGATGACGGCCACCATGATCACCAGAAGCGGCAGCATCAACAGCCACGCGCGAGTCGTCATCCAGGTGCCTGACATCAGAGGCGCCTCTCTTCCTTCATCCGATCAGAAATAGCACGGGCGGCGCTCGCTTATGAGGCCGCCCGCGTCGAGGAACGACAGATCAGAGGCCGCTGTTCTCAGCTGCGGTCTTGAGCGCGTCTTCCGGCGTCGTCTGGCCGAGCAGCGATTCCTGGATCGCCTGCTGCAGCGCCGTCGACAGCTGCTGGTATTTAGGTGTGGTCGGGCGCGGATACATCGCGGCCAGGCCGAGCTTGGCGGCGGCGATCAGTTCTTCCTGACCCTTGGTGACGGCCGGATCGTCGTAAGACGAGGCCCAGATCGGCAGCGAGAGCTTGGCATACTGGTTCTGCGTCGCCTGCGAGGTCATGAACTCGATGTATTTCCAGGCCTCGTCCTGATGCTTCGACACCGTCGTGACGCCAAGGCCCATCGAGCCGTTGACAGCCGAGACCTCGCTGGTGCCGGTAACGCCCGGCGCCGGCACGACGCCGACCTTGCCGGCAACCTTGGAGTCCTTCGGATCGTTGGCCATGTTGTACATGTAGGTCCAGTTCAGCGCGAAGGCGGCATCGCCGTTCTCGAACACCTTGCGGACATCTTCCTCCAGGAACTCCTTGGAATTGGGATTGGTGAGGCCCGACTTGTAGCTGTCGACCATGTATTTCAGCGCCGAGACGCCGCCACCATTCTGGAAGTCGGGCTTGCCGTCCTTGAGGAAGTCGCCGCCATAGGCGCTGACCAGCGTGGTGTAGTCGCAGACGGCGGCTTCGGCCTGCGACCAACTCCAGGCGATCGGCGTCTTCAGCAGGCCTTTGTCCTGGATGATCTTGGCCTGCTGGCCAAGCTCTTCCCAGGTCTTCGGCGGCGCCTTGATGCCGGCCTTCTCCAGGATTTCCTTGTTGTAGAACAGGTATTTGGTGTCGAGGATCCACGGCATGCCATAGTACTTGCCGTCATACTGGACGGTGGTCCAGGCGCCGGGCAGCACGCCCTTCTTCATGTCGTCGGTGATCTTCGACGATACGTCGACCAGCACCTTGTTGGTCGCATATTCGGCTGGCCAGATGACGTCGAACAGCACCACGTCGTAGCCACCGCCGGACCCCTGGGCGAGCACGGTCTTGTCGTGCAAGCCTTCATAGGGAACGAATTCGAGATTGACCTTGATGTCCGGATTGGCCTTGGTGAAGGCCTCCGTCATCGAGCGCACGTCGGCCTCGCTATAGGCGGCCTGCGCCATGAAGAGCGCGTTCAAGGTGGTTTCGGCGAAGGCGTGGGGGACGAACAGTCCGCCGACGAACACCGCGCCCAGAAGTGTCTTACCGATCGATTTCAGCATTTGTCTTCTCCCATTTTCGACAGCTGCGAGGGGCGGCGGGCCGCTTCCTCGAATTCGCATCGCGTATGACCGGATCCGTCCCAACGGCGTGCGGCGGAGCCCGAAAGCTTTGCCGTCTTTTTGTGGAGCCGCGCGGGTCTCACCTATTAAGTCAATTCGCTTGACTTAATTAGTCGATCAATCCTTTAATGGAGTCAAGAGGGGAAACGACGGTGCATGACATCAGCCCGATCCGTGCCAAAAGCGGCACCAACCAGGAGGGAACGAGCGCGCATAACCGCCGCGTCATGATCGAGGCGCTGCGGCTCAACGGCGCGCTTTCGCGCGCCGACCTGGCGCGGGCGACGCAGCTTACCAAGCAGGCGGTTTCCAACATCATCGAGGATCTCGAGCGCGATGGGCTGGTTGTCGCCCTGGATGCGGTGCGCAAGGGCAGGGGGCAGCCTTTCACGCCCTACCGGCTGGTTCCCGAAGGGGCCTTCGCCATCGGGCTGCAGATCGACCGGCATTTGACACGCGTCGTTGTGGTCGATCTCGTCGGCAAGGTGATCGCGCGCGCCGAGGCGGGGCTGCCGTTCGACGAGCCTTCGACGGGCGTCAAAATCATCCTCGGCTTGGTCGACCGCGTCAGGCGCGAGCTGGCTTCCTTGTTTGCCCAGTCCGAACGGCGGCTGGTCGGGTTGGGCGTCGCCATGCCGGGCCCGTTCGGGCTGAAGAATCCCGACAACAAATGGATGATGCCGGCCTGGCAGCAATTTCCGCTGGTGGAGGCGCTCGCGGCCGGCACCGGGCTCAATGTCGGCCTGCAGAACGACGCGGCGGCCTGCGCGACGGCGGAGCGGATCGTCGGGGCCGCGCATGGCGTCGATCACGCCGTCTGCCTTTATGTCGGCTACGGCATAGCCGCCGGGCTGATCCTCAACGGAGAACTCTACGGCGGCGGCAACGGCAATGCGGGCGAGGTCGGCATGGCGTTGCTTTCGCCGGCCGGCCCCGGCTCCACGCCGTTGGAGCATCGCGCCTCGCTCGCCTCGCTCTACCAGCATCTCGGCCTCGACCCCGCCGAGAGGGGACTCTACGAGACGCTCGGCGCACTGGCGCTTGCGCAAGACCCGCGGGTCACGGGCTGGGTCGAAAGAGCTGCGTCCGACCTGCGCTGGGGCGTGCACCTGATCGAAACGATCTTCGATCCGCAGACCGTCATCCTCACCAGCAGCGCGCCCGAGGCGCTGGCCCGGCTTCTGCTCCAAGCCATGCATCCGCTGCTGCCGTCGATCGCGGATCGTCCCGTTCGGCGCCTGCCGCGGCTGCAACTCGGCACCACGGATCCCTGGGCGATCGCCGTGGGCGCCGCGGCCGAGCCGATCAGCCGGGCCTTCGATCCGCGATTTTCCGCAATCCTGAAGGCCGGGTAGAAAGGCGCAAGGCGCTCAGTTGGCCGCTTACGTCACGCTCGCGGCGAAGGCGGTATCGATGATGGCAAGCTTGACCGCCTGCGCGGTGACGTATTCGCCATAGAATTCCTTCGATATCCACATGACGGAATGGCCGCGCCGCCCAAGCCAGCCGACGCTGCCGAGCGCCTCGGCGTCGCGCAGTTTGCGCGCAAGGTGGGTGCGCGACAGCTTCAGCCACCTGGCGAAATCGCCAATCGACAGCACGCCGGTGGGAATGCGCTCCTGGCCGGCATTTTGAGGGTCGACGCCGGCGATCAGCCAGTCCATGACGACGCCGCCATTGTTGAGCCAGGTGAACAGCGAAAAAGTCTGTTGCGGCTCGCGCACCGGCACCGAGGAAATCAGGCCGTCCGCGATCAGGGGCTGCAACTTGGCCAGCATTTGCGGCCGCGCTTGAAATGTCTCCAGGCGGTTCGCGCCGTCAAGAGCATCAAGCGTGCTCAGATGCATATGAATCCAGCCGATCAACGGCTCCAGGGTCATGGCGGGCAGGTGCAGGGGGCGAATGCGGCCGTCGTCGCCCGCCGGCCCGACCTCGATGAAATTATAGTGCTGCATTTCCTTGATGAAGGCATGGGCCGTGTTTCGGCTTGCCACCGCATGCTGAACGGTGACGTCGACAAAACGCGCCGCCGTCATTTCCTTTCGGTAGTCGCTGGGGTCTCTGCGGAAATGCAGGGCAAGACCGATATGGGCCATCAGCCAGCGTTGCTGGGTGGCAAAGACCGAGGATGCCCGCGGGTTTCCTTCATAGGCCTGCTGCATCGCCATCGCCTGTGCGCGCACGCAAGCATGCAGTGCCGGGTGACCGGCAATGTCTTCATAGGTCAAGGCACCCTCCCAGCTTCCACCCAAAGATGCTGTAGTCTCGCAAGTTGCGGATAGCAGTTTTGACCGGCACCCGCCAGCGTGGGGGCGGCTTTGCGCGAGGTGCGCCGACTTTGACGGTCAACTATCTTTCAGAGCCGAGAGACAGCCCTCGAAGGCTTCGTCGACTACGGCGAGCTTGGACGCCTGGACCGCCATGTATTCGTCGTAGAACTGCCGCGAAACCCACATCACGGAATGACCGCGCTGGCCGACCCAGCCGATGCTGCCGAGCGCCTCGGCATCATGGAGCTTGCGCGCCAGATGGGTGCGCGAGAGCTTCAGCCAGTGGGCGAATTCGCTGACCGAAATGACGCCGGTCGGTATCCTATCGAGATGGACGTCCTCGGAATCGATGCCGGACATCAGCCAGTCCATGACGATGCCGCCGTTGTTTAGCCAGATAAACAATGAAAAAGTCTGCCCAGGCTCCCGCACGCCCTCGCTGGCCAGCAATCCATCGGCGATCAGCGGCTGTAGGGTAGGCAGCATTTCGGGCCGGTCGAGGAAGGCTGCCAACCGGCTTCCGCCATCTATGTGGTCGAGCGTCTTCAGATGCGCGTAAATCCAGCCGGTGAAGGTCTCGATGGTGCCCGCCGTGACCCGCATGGGATGGGCGCGGCCATCACCGCTGGTCGAGATGTATTCGGCGATGTTGTAGTGCAGCATCTCCTTGACGAAGGCCTCGGCGGTGTTGCGGCTGGCCACGGAATTGTGGCGCACGACCTCGATGAAACGCGCCATCGTCATTTCGGTGCGGCGGTCGTTGGGATCGCGCCGGAAATGCAGCGCCAGGCCGACATGAGCGAGCAGCCAGCGCTGCTGGGTGGCAAACACGGCGGCCAGTCGCGGGCTCGTTTCATAAATATGGATGAGCGCCTTCGCCTGTTCCTGCACACCGCGCAGCGCTGCCGGATGACGGGCGATCTCTGCGGCACTCTGCGGCATTTCCTGCGGTACTCCATGCGATTCCAAGCAACGACAAATGAAGATTCCCAGTCTTAGCCGGCCGTGTCCAGTTGCCTATTGGAACAACGAACGATTAGGCGGTGGATTCGTTGCTAACTCTTTGCGTCGGCTCGGGAAACCCGTGCCAATAATAGTCGAGCCCGCAGCCCTGCGTTGAATTGACGAGTCTCGGCAAGCGGGCATAGGTTCCGCGCCATCGGGGCTGCGGGGAGCGCTTTCCCGGGAAAAAAGAAACAAGGACAGGGTCTGGCGCCCGATGCGCGGCATCGGCGGTGGCAACGCTTTGCGCCCCAGATTTCCGTCTCGGATCGAGAGTGACTGCGTGAGCCATATGGGCGGAACCGGCTTCCTTGCCGATGAAAACCGCAAACTCCGATACAGCGACCGGCCCCGGCCCGGCGAGGCAGGATGGTGTGGCTATGGCGGCGTCAAGACGGCGCTTGTCGCCGCTTCTGCCTGCCTCTGGCTTTCATCCGGCGCTTTCGCGCAGACCGCAAGCCAGATCACTCCGCCCACCTTTCGGCCACCACCCGGGCCGGACACGGCAGGTGTCTCCATCCCTGAAAGCAAGGGACTGGAGGCACCCGCCGGCGCGGAGAAGCTGAAGGTCAGGCTTGCCGGAGTGCATATCGAGGGCGGCCTTGCCGACATGACCGAAACAACGCGCAAGGTCACCGCCGGACTTTCCGACCGCACGGTCACGGCAGCCGAGATCTTCGCCGCGGCGCGCCAGTTGGAAGCCGAATACGCGCGCGCCGGCTACGTGCTGGCGCGGGTGGTGCTGCCGGCGCAGAAACTGACCAACGGCGCGACGTTGCGGCTGGTCGTCGTCGATGGCTTCCTTGAAAAGATCGACACCGGCAATCTGCCGGAACGGATAAGGGGTAGGGTCGAGGCGACGCTGGCGCCGTTGGTCGGTAAAAAGGGCATCAAGCTGTCCGCGATCGAACGCAAGCTGCTGCTGGCCGGCGACCCGCCGGGCGCCAGGCTGCGCTCGACACTGAAGGCAGGCTCGACCAAGGGCGCCAGCGTGCTTGTCATCGACGGCAAGTACCGGCCGATCGGCGGGCAACTCACCGTCGACAATTCGCTATCGCCTTCGTTGCAACGCTGGTCGACCGGCGTCGGCGTCGATTTCAATTCATTGCTCGGTCTCGGCGAACTCGTCTACCTGCGGGCCGGCGGATATCCCAATGGCGGCGACCAGGGCCTGACCAGCGACGATCCGCGCAATCGCAACTACGCGGCCGGTATCGTCGTCCCGATCGGTTATGACGGGCTGACGCTCAATCTCGAAGCCAGCCGCACGCGCGCCAATCCGGACGCCGAGCCTGGTTCGTTGGGCTTCGGCAGCGAATTCGAGCGCTATTCCGCGCGGCTGCGCTATCCCTGGATCCGCAGCCGGGCGCTGACGGTAAGCAGCCAGTTGTCCTTCGACGCGCAGAACGACCATCTCGACGCCGTCACGCCGATCTCGTTGCCCATCGCCGAGGACAGGCTGCGCATCATCCGGTTCGGCACCGACGCCACCTGGTTCACGCCGCTCGGCGGCGTCTTCGTCGGCAACATCACGGCTTCATTCGGCATAGACGGCCTCGGCGCGCGTATGGCCGCCGACGCCACGCCGCTCCTGCCGCTGTCGCGCCAGGGCGCGGATGCCGAATTCCAGAAGCTGGAGGTCTCGGCGAGCTACAGCCAGCAACTGGCGGACCATCTCGGCGTCGATCTGTTCGCCCGGGCGCAAACCTCGTTCGGCAAGCCGCTGCTGCAGTCCGAGCAGATCGGCCTTGCCGGCGCGACCGGACTGTCGAGCTTCGATGCCGGCGCACTGCAAGGCGATTCCGGCTATGTGGTTCGCGGTGAATTGTCCTCGCCCTGGTACATGCCCTTCACCGGCGGCGTGGTCCAGCTTTCGCCTTACGTCTTCGGCGCCGTCGGCGAAGTCCGGCTGGAAATGCCGACGGCGCTCGAGAGCGCCAGCACCGTCGGCGCCTCCTACGGGCTTGGCGTCAAGCTCGGCACGGCCTTCGCCAGCGATCCCACCAACACGAGCCTGACCCTCGAATGGGGCCGTCAGCACCGTGACGACCATCAGCCTATCAGCGATCGCTTCTCGCTGAGCGGCGCCATCCAGTTCTAGGGCCGGCCATGCGCGACACATTTCCCCTTTTTCGCACCGTGAACCTGCCGCTTACGGCGTTGCTTCTTGGCTCGACCGCGCTTGTCGGCTTCACCTCGGCCCGGGCGCAGGAACTGCCGACGGGCGGCAGCGTCGTGTCGGGCGGCGTGACCATCTCCAAGCCGTCTTCGTCGCAGCTGGCGATCAAGCAGTCGACCAACTCGGCCATCGTCAACTGGCAGAGCTTTTCCATCGGCGCCGGCGCACGCGTCGACATCGACCAGCCGAATTCATCGTCGGTGATGCTCAACCGCGTCACCGGCAACACCAGGTCGACCATTGCCGGCCAGCTCAACGCCAATGGACAGGTGTTCCTGGTCAATCCCAACGGCATCGCCATCTCCAAGACCGGCAAGGTGAGCGCGGCCGGCTTCGTCGGCTCCTCGCTCGACATCGACGACGAGGACTTCAAGGCCGGCAAGCTCAGGTTCAAGGGCAAGGGCGCTTCTGCCGCGGTGACGAACGAGGGGTCCGTCTCGATCGGTTCAGGCGGCTATGCGGCCCTGATCGGCGGCAGCGTCGACAATTCCGGCACCATCAGCGTGCCGCTCGGCAAGGTCGGGCTGGGCTCAGGCGAGGAGGCGACGCTCGATCTTTCAGGCGACGGGTTCCTGCAGGTCGCGGTGCCGACCAGGGCGGATGGCTCGAGCGCGCTGGTCTCCAATTCGGGCGTGATCAGCGCCGATGGCAGCCGGGTCGAGATCAAGGCGGCGGCAGCCAAGGAAGCGGCGCGGCAGGCCGTCAATATGTCGGGCCTCGTCGAGGCGCGCACCGTGTCGGGCCAGTCCGGCGAGATCGTGCTTGGCGGCGCCGACGGCTCGGTCGAAGTATCGGGCAAGCTCGACGTTTCGGCCAAGGCCAGCGGCCAGGGCGGCAAGGTGACCGTCACCGGGCGGAAGCTGAAGCTCAAGGGCGCTGTTGTCGACGCCTCGGGCAAGGATGGCGGCGGCACGGTCAAGATTGGCGGCGACAAACAAGGCTCGGGCCCGCTGCAACGGGCCGAGACGACCGAGATCGACAAGGACACGGTGATCAGCGCCGACGCGACCGGCAATGGCGACGGCGGCACGGTGATCGTCTGGTCGGACGAACAGACGGCATTTGCCGGCAAGATCTCGGCGCGTGGCGGCGATGTCAGCGGCAATGGCGGCTTCGTCGAAGTTTCGGGCAAGCAGCGCCTCGACTTCACCGGCTCGGCTGATCTGCGCGCCCGCTTCGGCTACACGGGCGATCTGCTGCTCGACCCCTACAACGTCACCATCTCCAACGTCGCCGGCAACACCGGCGGCAGCATGAGCGCCAACGCCAACGACAGCGTCATCAACGTCACGACGCTGCAGAACCTGCTCGCGACAGCCAACGTCACCATCTCGACGGGCAGCGGCGGCTCTCAGGCGGGCGACATCATCGTTGCCGCGCCGATCACGTGGAGCACCAACACGCTGACGCTCGACGCCTATCACTCGATCGTCTTCAACGCCGACGCCACGCTAGGCGGCGTCGGCGGGCTTTCGCTTGTCACCAATCATGGCGGCTCCGGCGGAACGATCTCCTATGCGCTAGGCGCCTCGGCCACTTTCACCGGCGCGCCGGGAGCGCAGGCGCTGTCGATCAACGGCCAAAGCTACACGCTGATCTACGACGTCAACGGCCTGCAGGCGATCAACAGCGGGCTGACGGGGCGCTACGCCCTGGCAAGGAACATCGATGCCAGCGCTACCTCAAGCTGGAACGCCGGTCTCGGCTTCATATCCCTCGGCACCGATGTCAACAGCACTGTCCAGAATGGCGGCAACGGTTTCACGGGCACCTTCGATGGCCTTGGCCATGCCATCGACAAATTGTCCGTATTGCAACCCTCGGCTCAATATGTCGGTCTGTTCGGCTATGTCGGCGCGGGTGGCCTGGTCCAGAATGTCGGCGTCACCGATGCAACCATCCGCGGCAACAAGACACTTGGCGCAATCGCCGGCCTGAATGCCGGCACGGTCACACAGGTCTATTCGACCGGCCAGTTGTTCACGACGGGTTATGGGTCGGTCTCCGGCGGTCTGATCGGTGAAAACGACGGCGCGCTGTCCGACAGCTTCTCCACGGTTATCGTCAGTGCCCGTGACACCAACACCGCCGGCGGTGCCGTGGGCACCAATGGTTACTCGGGAACCATCGATCGCGTCTACGCCTCGGGCGCCGTCGACATCGGCAGCGGCGGCGCGGCGGCCGGCGGTCTCATCGGATCGAATTCGGCCATAGGCGCGGTCGGCGGCCGGGTCACGGACAGCTATGCGACCGGCGCGGTGAGCGGCGGGGCCTATATCGGAGGGTTTATCGGCGCCAACTACTTCCAAAGCGTGGTCAGCGGCGCCTACGACACGACGACGTCGGGCGGCAAGCCTGCGATCGGCTACGGCACGGCCAGCGGAGCGGACATCACTATAGTCGGCCTCTCCACCTCCAGCTTTCAGAATGGCGGCGCCAGCGGATTGAGCGCCAGTTACGGCGGCGGCGTGGGCGGCCTCTATCCCTATCTCAAAAGTTTCTACCCCAATGGCGTGCAGGCGATCTCCGGCATTGCCTACAAGGATGCCGGCGCGACCGTGCTAAGTTCCGGTGTCCGCCAGCCTGCCTATGTTCCCGATGCCGGGCTGGTGTCGGTTGTGTCGGGCGGCGTCAACCTCGGCACGGTCTCGACCGGCGTCAACGGCTACTACTATCTCGCCCTTCCGACCGGTACGGTCTCGAACTCGGTTGTCGCCTACACCGTTGCCAACCCAAGCTCGGGTGCAAAGAACGGTGCAACTTTCCGTACGGGCCTCTCCGGCGGCAATATCTCGAACCTCAACGTCTATGGCGACTGGCGCGTCGATGAAGCGGACGGTTCGATCGCTTCCCTCTCGGCGCTGAATAGCGCCTACGCTTCGGCGGTCGGCTCGACCTCCGTCGGCAGCCTCTCCTTCGCCAATCGCCAGATCGAGACGGCGGCGACGACGTTCGCTCTCGACCAGGCGCTGTCGGTGGGCAGCGGCACGCTGGCGCTGTCGTCCAGTGGCACGGTCACGCAGACCGGCGGCCTGACCGCGGCGTCGCTCTGGCTTGGCGGCACGGGGAGCTTCAGCCTTACCAATGCGGGCAACCAGGTCGGAGCGGTTGGCGGCAATGCCGGCTCCGTCGATCTGCAGGATGGCACCAGCTTGACCGTCGCCCGGGTCACGAACGCTCGTGGGGTCGCCGCGAACGGCGTGAGCACCAGCGGTTCCGCAAAGCTTCGGACAACAGGCGATCTCACCATCGCGGCGAATGCAACGGTCAGTGGCGCGGACCCGGTGCTGTCGGGGGCGCACTTCATCAACAACCGCGGCAGCGACGCCGTCACCGCGACCAGCGGACGCTGGCTGGCCTATGCCGCAGGTCCGGACGGCAACACATTCGGCAACCTCGACAGCGACAACACCGCGATCTGGAACACCGCAGCCGGAGGCGCGGTGGGCGCATCAGGCAACCGTTATGTCTTCGCCTATGAGCCGACGCTGACTTTCACCTCCGACAATGCATCGAAGGTCTATGGCGACGCCATGCCGGCACTGAGCTATTCGGTGTCGGGCTATCAGGCGGGGGTGGCCAACGCCTATCTTGGTGACAGCGCTTTGACAGCCTACAGCGGCACGCCGACGCTCTCGGCCCCCAATACGCTTGCCCTCCAGCAACTCGGCGCCGGGACCTATATGATAACCATCGACGCCGGCGACGTCGCCGCGCAGAACGGCTACGCGCTTGCCTTCAACAGCACGGGCCGGCTTTCCGTCGCAAAGCGAGCCGTGGCGGTCACGGCGACGCCGGGGCAGAGCAAGACCTATGGCGATGCCGATCCTTCGTCTTATGGCTACACGTATAGCGATCTCGGCACCGGCGCGTCGTTGGTCGGCACGCTCAGCCGGGATGCCGGCGAAAATGCCGGCAGCTACGCCATTGGCCAGGGCATGCTGACCAGTGCGAACAATGCGAACTACGACATCAGCTATGTCGGCGCCGATTTCACCATCGACAAGCGCGCGGTAACGGTCACCGTCGATCAGGGCCAGAGCAAGATCTACGGCAATGCCGATCCGTCGCTCTACACCTATTCCGTCTCCAATCTCGACGGCGGCGTGACGCTGACCGGCAGCCTCGATCGCGTGGCCGGCGAGAACGCCGGCACCCACGCCATCGGCGAGGGCACGCTGGACGTGTCCAATTCCAACTACGATATCGCTTTCGTCGGTGCGGACTTCACCATCGCCAAGCGCGCGATCACGGTGACGGCCGACGCCAAGGGCCGTGCCTATGGCGACGTCAATCCGGCGCTGACCTATCAGGTTACTTCGGGCAACCTGGTTGGCAGCGATAGCCTGATCGGCTCCCTGGCGACGTCGGCAACGACGGCGTCTGGCGTCGGCACTTACGGCATCACGCAAGGGACGCTCGACAACGGCAATTATGCGATCAGCTATATCGGGGCCGACCTGACCGTCGGCAAACGCTCCGTGACGGTGACCGCGACGGCAGGCCAGGGCAAGACCTATGGCAATGCCGATCCGTCATCCTACAGCTATGCCTACAGCGACCTCGGCGGCGGTGCTGCGCTGGTCGGCGCTCTCGACCGCGCGGCGGGCGAAAATGCCGGTGGCTACGCCATCGGCCGGGGCACGCTGACCGATGCCGCGAATTCCAACTACGACATCACCTTCGTCGGCGCTGATTTCACCATCGCCAAGCGCGCGATCACCGTCACGGCGGACGCGCAAGGCCGTCGGCTGGGCATGCCCAATCCGCCGCTCACCTATACGATCGGCGGACTTGGTTTGGTCGACAATGACAGCCTGACCGGCGCGCTCGCCACCGACGCCACGACGGCAAGTGCGCCTGGAAGCTACGCCATCGAACAGGGAAGCCTCAGCGCCTCCGCCAATTATGAGCTGACTTATGTCGGCGCCAACCTGGTAGTGCAGCCGTCCAATGTGTTGCCGACGATCGACGCCGCCAGCACTGTTGCCTTCAATGCCGGCGCCCATGGCAGCGGACAGCCGGCCCCAGTCTTCTTCACCGGCCTGCCGGCGCAAGGTGACACCCAGACGCTGGTCGTGGACCCACGCTTTGACAGCGCCGCTTTCTGCCAGCGCATGGCGGAGGCTGCGTCGGTCTGCGCTTCGGCGCTGGTCCAGTAGAGAGCGGGGGTGGATATGCGGCTCCAGCCCTTTGCAGGCCGCGGATGGCGGCCTATCGTGGCCGCTGATGGCCGACCATGGCGCGGCCTTTGCCACAGAGTGAAACGATGCCGAGAACAATCCGGACCCTGACCGCCAGCGAAGTGGAAACGCTTGTCGGCTGGGCGGCGGGGGAAGGCTGGAATCCGGGCATCGGCGATGCCGCGGCGCTACGGGCGGCCGATCCGGAGGGGTTCATCGGTGCCTTTGTCGGCGGCGAGATGGTGGCCGGCATTTCGGCCGTCGCATACGGCCCGGCTTTCGGCTTCATCGGCCTCTATATCTGCCGGTCCGACCGGCGTGGCGAAGGGCACGGCAAGGCGGTTTGGGAGGCCGGCATGGCCCGCCTCGGCAACCGCATCATTGGTCTCGACGGGGTGGCCGAGCAGCGAGCCAACTACCAGCGCATGGGCTTCGTGGCTGCCTACGAGACCGTCCGCCACAGCGGCCGCCCCGCCGGCTTGCCTGACGGCGGCGACATGCGGCCGGTGACGGCCGCCGACATGGCCGGACTGTTCGCCTATGACCGCCGATGCTTCCCGGCGGCGCGGGAAACCTTCCTTGGCGATTGGCTGCAGCAGCCGCGGATTGCGCGGCGCTCAGCCGGATCGGACGGCATCGCCGGCTACGGCGTGGCGCGCCGGTGCCGGGAGGGTTGCAAGGTCGGGCCGCTGTTCGCCGACGGGACGGTACTCGCCCTGGCAATGCTGGCGGACCTCTCTAACGCAACCGCCGGCGAGGCTTTGCATATCGACGTGCCGGCCGGCCAGGTTCAATTCACCGCCCTGCTGCAGGCCGCCGGCATGGTTCCGGGCTTCTCCACGACGCGCATGTACAAGGGCGGCAAGCCCGGCAACGCCCCCTCGACGGTTTTCGGCATCACGACGCTCGAACTGGGATGATCGCGGGCGGCACGGCATGCTGAGATCATTGTTTTGCCTGGCTGGTCCATGCGACATGGCCCAATGACGTGGTTGCCTTTGCCGGGCGATGCGTTTCGCGGAGGTTTATCGAATGGCTGGCAGGACTGTCCTGATCGCCGGCGGCGCCGGGGGAATGGGTCTGGCGACCGGACTGCGTTTCGCCGCTGACGGCGAGCGGATCGCGCTCGCCGATCTTCCCGGCCCCAAGCTCGACGCCGCCTTGGCGCGGATTGCCGCGACCGGGGCGGACGCGATCGGCTTGCCGCTCGATATCCGCTCCGCCGCCGCCTGCCGCGACGTGGTGGGCAAGGCCAGGGACTGGGGCGGCGCGATCGACATCCTCGTCAATGCCGCCGGCGTCTGGCTGGAGGGGCCGGCAAACCAGGTCGAGGAAGAGCAGTGGGACCTGGTGCTGGACGTCAATCTTAAGGGTGCCTTCTTCCTCATCTCGGCGGCCATCCAGCATCTGGCGGCGGCGCAAGGCGTGATCGTCAACATTGCCTCCGACGCCGGCATCGTCGGCAACAATGGGGCTTCCGTCTATTGCGCCTCGAAGGGCGGGCTGGTGCTCTTGACCAAGGCACTTGCCCTGGAGCTCGCGCCGCAAGGCATCAGGGTCAACGCCGTCTGCCCCGGCGACACGGCAACGCCGATGATCGAATATCAGGCCAAAACTTATGGTGGAGATGATCCCGACGGCTACAAGCGCCGGCTTCTCGGGCACTATCCGCAAGGGGACAAAGCAAGGTTCATCCAGGTGGAGGAGATTGCTTCCTTCATCCACTATCTTTGCCAGCCGGGCGCTGCGCCGATCACCGGGGCCGCGCTTTCGATCGATTTCGGCGTCAGTGCCGGTTATTGAACCCGGCGTGGGATCGGTTTCATCGCGGGTGTGATTGCCCGCGCCGGCATGCCAGCATTCTAACCGTGGAGAGGAAATGATCGTGTTCCGCAAGTCTCGCAAAGCGCTGGTGACCGGCGTGGGCGCCGCCGACGGCATCGGCATGGCGACCGCGCGGGCGCTGGGCGAGGCCGGACTTTCGGTCGTCATCACCGCTTCCTCTGCCCGCGTCGAGCAACGCGCGGAGGAACTGCGAGGGGAGGGGCTCGAGATAAGCGCTTGCGTGGCCGACCTGACGCTCTCCGGCGATGTCGAGCGTTTATGCTCAGAGGCCGGCGAGATCGATATCCTCGTCAACAATGCCGGGATGGGCACCGTTGCCCAGCCGGCATTGCAGCGGCGGTTTCTCGATCTCAGCGAAAGCGAATGGGACCGCGGCATCGATGTCAGCCTGAAGACTACCTTCTTGAGCACGCGCGGATTTCTGGCCGGTATGGTGCAACGCGGCCATGGCCGCGTCGTCAACATGGCCTCGGTGACCGGGCCTTACGTATCCAACGAAGGCGAAGCCGCCTATTCGGCGGCCAAGGCCGGCATGGTCGGGCTGACGCATGCGCTTGCCCTGGAGGTCGGCCGCAGCGGCGTAACGGTCAACGCCGTGGCGCCGGGCTGGGTAGCGACCGGAGCCTCGACGCCTGAGGAGCTCGTCGCCGCGCGGAACACTCCGCTCGGCCGCGCCGGCAGTCCCGTGGAAGTCGCGGCCGCCGTGCTGTTCCTGGCATCCGATGCAGCCAGCTATGTCAACGGTGCCGTCCTCGTCGTGGACGGCGGCAACATCCTGCAGGAACGCAAGGGATGAGCGCGGAGCCGCGCGAACAATGGTCAGGAGCTGTTCTGTCGCCTATATAGGCGTTTTCAGCCTGATCGTCGTTCCGTGACCCCTGCCGCCCGCCTGCAAGCCACAATCGAACTTATGCATGAAGTCGACAGCGTCGCGCGTCCCGCGGATGCGGTCGTCTCGGCGTGGTTTCGCGCCCGGCGCTATATCGGCGACAAGGACCGCGGCCAGATTCTGGAATTGCTCTATGCGTTTCTGCGGCATCATGCACGGCTTGGCTGGTGGCTGGGCAGGCATGGGCGCGAGGATACGGCCCGCAATCGGCTGCTTGCATGGCTTACGCTGAAGGAAGGCAAGACGCCCGATCAGGTCAAACGCTTGTTCGATGGCGCGAAGTTCTCACCTGCCGTCCTGACGGATCGCGAGCACGCGCTGCTGGTCAAATTGCAGGGAGGCACGATCGACCATCCAGGCATGCCGGAAGAGGTGCGCCTTGAATGCCCGTCCTGGGCGGCCGATCCTCTGCGGCGCCGTTTCAAGGAAGCGTTCAGGCAAGAGATGGCCGCGCTTTTGACGTCGGCGCCGCTCGACCTGCGCGTCAATCCGATCAAGTCGACGCGCGAGGCCATGCTTCGTGCGTTGAAAGATCTCGGCTTGCGGGCGGAGGCGTCGGCCATGGCTCCTTACGGCATTCGTGTAAATGAACGCCCCTCGCTGGCGAGCCTGCCGATGCTCACAACCGGCGAGGTCGAGATCCAGGACGAGGGTTCGCAGCTTGTCGCCATGCTGGTCGATGCCCGGCCGGGCGATCGCGTGGTCGATTTCTGCGCCGGCGCTGGCGGCAAGACGCTGGCTGTCGCCGCGCAGATGAACAACAAGGGCCACGTCGTCGCCTGCGACGTCATGGAGGGCCGTTTGAAGCGCGGTGCCGAGCGCTTTCGGCGGGCAGGGCTGCACAATATCGAGACGCGCCTTCTGGCCAGCGAAACGGATCGCTGGATCAAGCGCCACAAGGGTGGCTTCGACCGCGTGCTGGTGGACGCGCCATGCAGCGGCACCGGCACGTGGCGGCGCAACCCCGATGCCCGCTGGCGCGCGCCGGAGGAACACGGCCTGGACAATCTCGTGTCGTTGCAAGGCCGTATCCTGGCGAGCGCGGCGCGCCTGGTGAAACCCGGCGGGCGACTGGTCTATGCGACATGCTCCATGCTGCCCGGGGAGAATGAGGAGCAGGTGGCCCGCTTTCTGGCGGCACATCCCGCTTTTCGCGCCGTGCCGCTCAACGAGGCGGCGCCGCAGCTGACGAATTCAGCCCATTCGGATTATCTGTCGCTGACGCCGGCGCGCAACGACACCGACGGCTTCTTCGCCGCCGTCATGCAGCGGGATGCGGAGCCACCAGGCTGCGGCTGAGATAAGACATAGTAGTGTCGCTGGTTAATCGGCGGCTGATATTCGTGGCAACCGGAGAGGGGATCTGTGCTGTCAAGCCAGCATCGACTGCTGGGCGAAGATGCCCGCCATCGCGCCTTGCCAGGATGCCGTCGTGACCGAGGGGATGAGGGGGTTGGTGAGGTCCCCCGCGGCGTAGATGCCGGGCATGCTGGTTTCGCGGCGCTCATCGACCTTGAGGACGATGCCGAGGGGCGTATTTGCCGTGGCGAGGCCCAGTGATTCATGCAAGTTTGCGGACGGCTTGTTGCGCGGATGCGCGAACAGGATGTCGACAGCGACATCGGGGCCGACATTGAGCTTGAGGGTGGCATTATGGCCCCCATGACGGGCGATTTCAGTGATCCGGCCATCGACGACAGGTATGTTACGACGCGCCAGATCGGCCCGGATATCGGGAGGAATGTCGTGACCATCGGCGAAGACCGTCAACCTGTCGGTCCAATCGGGGAACAGCCTGACCTGATTTTGCGACTGCGGGCCGGACCAGACGAGACCCCAATGCTGGCCGGCGACTTCAAAGCCGTCGCAATAGGGACAGGGCACGATGGACGTGCCCCAGCCTTCGGCGAAGCCCGGCACATCAGGCATCTGGTCGGTAATGCCATAGCTCAGGATCAGCCGGTGCGCCCCGAGGCTTTCGCCATTGTCAGTGAGAACGGAGAAATCGTCGATGCCGCCGGAGATGCTGTCGGCCCGGGTATTGACCAGCGTGATCGCCGGATAACGCGCCAGCTGCTGCCGCGCCTCGGCCAGGATGTCCAGCGGTGGCTTGTGATCGTGGCCGAGCAGGCCGTGCGAGCGGCCGGCGAAGCGATTGCGCGGCAGGCCGGTATCAAGAACAGTGACCTTGCGGCGGGCACGGCCTAGCTGCAGGGCGGCGGCGAGACCGGCAAAGCTGCCGCCTATGATGATGACATCATCCATGGTGATAAGCTCCCTGTTGTGGATGGAGGGGGCTGGTCCCGTTGAAGCCTATCCATTGGCTTGCATATTTTAGGAACTGCATGGTATCGTAATTCAAGAATTAGGATACTGTCAAGGACTGGAATTGTGGTAACCGAGAAAAATACCCAGGCCCGGCGCGGCCGGCCCGCCAACGAGGCGCTTGGACAAACGATCGTCGACACGGCGGGCGAACTTTTTGCGGAACTGGGTTTTCAAGCGACGACATTGGACAAGGTCGCCCAGCGGGCGAAGATATCGAAGCTCAGCATCTATCGGCACTTTGAGAACAAAGAGGCGCTGTTTGGCGCGGCGTTTGCTGCCCGCTGCCAGCAATTAATACCACAGGCCCTTTTTGAAGGCGTCGAGGGTTCGGCCCAAGATCAGCTCATGGCGGTGGGATCATCACTGCTTCGCACGCTGTTGCGCCCGGATGTCCGCAATGTCGAAGCCATGGTCATGGCCGACATGACGAGCCAAAAGTCGTTGAGCAAGCTTCATTACGAAGCTGGACCCGCCCATATCATCGCCCAAATCGAGGCCCTGTTGCGTCAGTTGCACGCGAAGGCGGTTCTGAATGTGCCCGATCCTCTCCAGTCCGCCCGCTTGTTTGCCGCGCTTTTCAAAGGCTCCGATCTCCTGATTATCGCACGCTTCGATGAGGCGAGAGCAGAGGATGACAACCAAATCCAGTCCTATTGCCGGTCGGCCGTCGCCATGTTCATCGCCGCGCACGGTGGCAACGACCACGCGGGCGGATAGCCTAGGAGTACTTGCATGAAATTTTGAATGCTCGCGTTGACATCAACGCGAGCATTATCGTTGGTAGCGGGCTGACTGGCGGAGTAACGGCTACCACCCCATTCGAGGCCTTAGTGCCGGCTTAGCAGACCGTCAGCTTTGGGAAGCTGCAACGGTGGTCTGGACGGCAAAATAGAGGCGCCAAACTGCCGGCGGAATCGGATCTGCTTGTGGCTTGGATCGCCACCCGGCAGGCCAGTTATCCTGACGGTACGCTACAGAGAGGGCACCGGCCGCCTGCGGCTCACTTCTTTGGAAAGGGCACGCCCTTGGTGGTGAATCGCTGCCCTCTTCCGATCGGGCGCACGGGCCGCTTCGTGGCGGCGGCCTTGCCGGTTCCGGGCGGCTGGTGGGCCGGCACGAGCTGGTCGGGGCGAGGGCCGATGAGGTCGGCGCGGCCCATCTCCTTCAAGGCATCGCGCAGCAGCGGCCAATTGTCGGGGTCGTGGTAGCGCAGGAATGCCTTGTGCAGGCGGCGCTGCCGCCCGCCGCGAACGGTCTCGACCCTGTCGGTCGCGCCGCGCCGCACGCCCTTCAGCGTGTTGACGCCGGTATGGTACATGGCGGTCGCCGTCGCCATGGGCGAAGGCAGGAAGGTCTGCACCTGGTCGGCGCGGTAGCGGTTCTTCTTCAGCCAGAGCGCCAAATGCAGCATGTCCTCGTCGGTCGTGCCGGGATGGGCGGCGATGAAGTACGGAATGAGATAGTATTTCTTGCCGGCTTCCTTGGCGGCTGCGTCGAACATCTCCTTGAAGCGGTCATAGGTGCCGATGCCGGGCTTCATCATCTTGTCGAGCGGCCCGCGCTCGGTGTGCTCGGGCGCGATCTTGAGGTAGCCGCCGACGTGGTGGGTCACCAGTTCCTTGACATATTCGGGGCTCTTGACGGCCAGGTCGTAACGCACGCCGGAGGCGACCATCACTTTCTTGACGCCCTTGACCTCGCGGACCTTGCGGTAGAGCCGGATCAGGTCGTCATGCGAGGTGTTGAGGTTGGGGCAGATGTCGGGAAACACGCAGGACGGCAGCCGGCAGGCCGCCTCGATCTTGGGGTCCTTGCAGGCCATCCGGTACATATTGGCGGTCGGCCCGCCGATATCGGAGATCACGCCGGTAAAGCCCGGGGTCTTGTCGCGGATCTTCTCGATCTCGCGCAGGATCGAGCCCTCGGAGCGGTTCTGGATGATGCGGCCTTCATGCTCGGTGATCGAGCAGAACGTGCAGCCGCCGAAGCAGCCGCGCATCACCGTCACCGAGAACTTGATCATGTCCCAGGCGGGGATCTTGGCATCGCCATAGGACGGGTGCGGCGCGCGCGCATAAGGCAGGTCGTAGACGGCATCCATCTCGTCGGAGGTCAGCGGGATGGGCGGCGGATTGAGCCACAGGTCGCGGTCGCCATGGCGCTGGACGAGCGGGCGGGCATTGCCGGGGTTTGCCTCGCGGTGCAGCACGCGCGAGGCACGGGCATAGGCATCGCGGTCGTCCTCGACCTGCTCGAAGGACGGCAGCCGGATCACCGTGTCGCCGGGCGTGCGGCTGGCGCCCTCGTCGGCGGAATCGAGATCGTCGGCGTGCAGTTCGGTGAAGTGCTCGGGCACGCGGCGGAACAGGGCGACGCCCCTGACGGAATCGAGCTGGCGCGGTGTGTCGCCGGCGGCAAGCCGGTTCGCCACCTCGACGACGGCGCGCTCGGCATTGCCGTAGATCAAGAGGTCGGCCTTGGCATCGGCCAGGATCGAGCGGCGCACCTTGTCGGACCAATAGTCGTAATGGGCGATGCGGCGCAGCGAGGCTTCGATGCCGCCCAGCACGATAGGCACGTCCTTGTAGGCCTCGCGGCAGCGCTGCGTGTAGACGATCGTGCAGCGGTCCGGCCGCTTGCCGCCCTCACCGCCCGCCGTATAGGCGTCGTCATGGCGCAGCTTGCGGTCCGAGGTATAGCGGTTGACCATGGAATCGAGGTTGCCGCCGGTGATGCCGAAGAACAGTCTCGGCCTGCCTAGCGCCTTGAACGGCTCCGCCGACTGCCAGTCGGGCTGCGAGATGATGCCGACCCGAAAACCCTGGGATTCGAGCAGGCGGCCGATGATCGCCATGCCGAAGCTCGGATGATCGACATAGGCGTCGCCTGTGACGAGCACGATGTCGCATTCATCCCAACCGAGCGCCGTCATCTCGGCGCGGCTCATCGGCAGGAACGGCGCCGCCCGTCCGGCATGAGGCTTGCTGCCGGACAGCGGAGCGATGTTTTTCTGGGCGCTGGCTATGGTTTCCATGGCCACGACGTATAGGCCGCCGCCAAGGCGAATTCAATTAAGCTCGATTTGGGCTGCGGAAGAGATGCATCAGGACGTATCGGGGCGCAACGCTTGTCCGCACCATCGATCTCTTAGGTTTTTTGGAGGCCCTGGAGAGGGCTGGTAGCGGGAGACCGCTACAAGCGTTCCCCACCCTGTCAGATCGACGTTTCTACTCCGTTGTTAATGTCAGGCTTCGGGGATTACGCCGTCACCGCCCGGTTACGGGCCACGATGTCGTCGTGGCTCAGCCTACCGCCGGCCGCCATGAATTGCCTGAGAAGGGCGTCGCGATTGCCGGCAGCGCGAGACCGCTTCGCCGACTGCAGCGCCGATTTCAGCTCGTTTGCCGTCAGTTCCGTGCAATAGGCCGCGGTGCCAGGTTGCTGGCGCCAGGAGTCGCTGAGACTTCCAGCGTCGAGCGCGTCGAAGCCGGTGGCCTCGACCAATTGGATGGCAATGGCCTTGGCCTTCCCGTCGTCGCCCGCGACAGGGACTGCGATACGTCTGGATGCCCCTTTGGATTGGCCGCGCTCGGCCAGCGTCGTAGCCAGAACGGCGTTCCATGCTTTGACGACAGGACGACCGATCTGCTCGCTCACCCAAACGCTTTCGGGCTTGCCGCCATCGACCTCCGCGATCGCGCCGTCACGGAACGGATAATAGTTGGAGGTGTCGATCACCGCGACGTCGGACGGCACGTGGGTGAAGAGACCGGCCAGATCGGGATAGCTTGCGAACGGGATCGAAAGAACAATCACTTCGACGCCCTGCACGGCTTCCTCCTTCATCACGGCTGTAGCTCCAATGTCGCGGGCTAGATCGCGGATGGTGTCCGGCCCCTTCGAATTGGCGAGCTTGACCTGATGACCGCTGGCAGCAAGCTTTCGGGCCAAGGTCGCGCCGATGTTTCCAGCGCCGATGATTCCGATCTTCATTGGTATGTCCTCGTTAGTGCGATGGAAGGGCCGGCTTGCTCACCAAAAGTCTCACCCTCGAATGGGCGCCTGAGCTTTGCCGCGCGCCCTCAGACCGGCAGGCCGAGCTGCTTTCGCAGGCTCTTGTCGAATGCGGACGCGGGGACGAAGCGGCGCAGGAGACTGACCTGACGAGCCGTTTTTCCCGCCGCATAGCGCCTCCTCGGGTCTGGATCGGTCGCAGCCGCCAGAACGGTTTTGGCCACCAGTTCGGGCGTATCGCCCTTTTCCATTGCTTTGCGCACCGCCACTTTCATGCCCGCGCGCGATGAGTTGTAGATATCGAGCAACTGATCCGGCGTGGCGAGACTTTCTTCGAACGACGTGCGGGTATAGGCGGGCTCGACCAATGCCACGCGAATTCCGAACGGGCGCACTTCGTGGTCCAGCGATTCGGAGTAGCCCTCAATCGCGTGTTTGGTCGAGGCATAAAGCGCGAAATAGGGAGCGGGGATGAACCCCTGCACCGAACTCACATTGACGATCCTGCCCTCGCCCTGACGTCGCATCGTCGGCAGGACCGCGTTGGTCATTCGGAACACTCCGAAGACGTTCACGTCGAACAGCGCCTGAGCCTGAACAGTCGAGGATTCCTCGGCCGCGCCAAACAGGCCCATGCCGGCATTGTTGACAAGCAGGTCGATGCGCCCCGTTTCGGCCAGCACCTCGTCGACCAGTTGCGATACGGATGTGTCGTCGGTCACGTCGCAGGTCAGCATGGTCACGCCGCCGGGTTTTTTGGAGACCGCGCGACGGCTGGTGCCGAACACGCGAAAGCCCGCGCCCTGCAGCGCGTTGGCCGTTGCATGTCCGATGCCCGAGGATGCCCCTGTGACGATGGCAACGCCAGGATTGATCTTATTCATGGAAGCCACTTTCTTTGAGTTGGATTAGAGTGGGAGAGGCCGAAAGACCGAAGCAAAAGCGTCAATCATGAAGGGCTCCAGCGTTTACGCGGGCATCTTCCCAGCGCCGGAACAGAGCGCTGGCGTTTACCCCTCCGAAGCCAAAGCCGTTGGCGATCGCGTACTCCATCTCCATTGGCCGGGCCCGGTTCGCGACGAAGTCGATCCCTTCACCGGCTGGATCAGGGGTGCTCAAATTGAGGGTAGGCGGTGCGATCTGATCCCTGAGCGCCAGGATCGCGAAGATCGCGCCAAGCCCGCCGGCGGCGCCGAGCAGGTGTCCAGTCGCTGACTTCGTTCCGCTCACGGCTATCCCGAAATCGTGCCCGAACACACTCTTGATCGCTTCGATCTCACCAAGGTCGCCCACCGGTGTGGAGGTTGCATGGGCATTGAGATGACGCACCTCGCTTGGCGAAATCCCTGCCTGAGCGATTGCAATCTCCATGGCCCGGCGCGCGCCATCGCCGTCCTCGGGGCCGGAAGTGACGTGGTGTGCATCCGCCGTCGTGCCATAGCCGACGACCTCGGCGAGCGGTTCAGCGCCGCGCGCAAGCGCATGGCTCAATTCTTCGATAACCAGGACGCCTGCGCCTTCGCCCATGACGAAACCGTCCCGCGACATGTCGAATGGACGCGAGGCCTGATCGGGACGGTGATTGAAGGAGGTCGAAAGCGAGCGTGCGGCTGCAAAACCGCCGAGACTTACGATGTTCATGCATGCTTCGGTTCCACCGCATACGGCGACATCTGCTTCATCGGCGCGGATGATGCGAGCCGCATCGCCGATTGCCTGAATGCCGGCGGCGCACGCCGTCACCGGTGCGCCGATCTGGCCCTTGAAGCCGTAGCGGATCGATATGTGGCCCGCCGCGAGATTCACCAAGAAAGAGGGCACCGTGAACGGCGAAAGACGCCGAACACCGCGCTGGTCGACCGTCCGCACCGCCTCGGTTATGGCAGGAAAACCTCCGACACCTGAAGCGATGATCGTCGCGGTGCGAACCCGATCGCTCTCCGAATCCGGCTTCCATCTCGCCTGGGCCAGCGCCTCTTCCGCCGCGGCCAAAGCGAATAGAATGAAGCGGTCAATTCTGCGCTGGTCCTTCGGAGCCACGAAGGCATTGGCATCGAGGCCGGCCTCGGAATCGTCTTCCAGTGTGGGAACCACGCCGCCGATCTTCGCAGGCAAATCTCCAACGACCTCGTCGGCGAGCCTCCGGATGCCCGAGCGGCCGGCCAGGAGACGCGACCAGGACGTTTCGACATTGGCGGCAAGGGGGGTGACCGCGCCCATGCCCGTAACAACAATCCGCCGCATCTATTCTCCTTTCGATTCCGGCACTCCTCCGATGCCAACTGGCGTGGCTCGGGGCTGGCGCGGCGGGGGCAGCCAGCCGAGCTGGATGACCGTCTCGCCGCTCGGAGTGCAAACGACCGAAAAGTTCGTAATCGAAGATGTCAGCATCACGCCTGCCCCGCCCTTGTACGCAATTCCGAGACTTGCGCTTCGAGGCCCCTTACTCGCCTTTCGAGGAGATCCAGCTCGGTAGCGTCGACCGCCTCCTCAAACCGGCGCAATGCTTCTAGCCACTGGCGCCAAGGCGCCCGAGAAAATAGCCGCCGAAAATTCGGTCGGATCCGTCGCCTGTTGGTTGGGGAAGCCTTCGTCATCGGGGCGTTCCCCGTTGGCGATCAGCGGCCAGCCCTGCCTGTATGCTCTCGGCTGCTGCTTGCAGAAACTTTTCCGACAGTTGCTCGTCGTTGAGGGCCCGCGAAAGGACGACCGCACCGACCATGGTCGAGAGAACGGCCATGGCCTTTCCACCGGGATCCTCGCCGTGGGCATCGCCAACCCACCCATCGAGCAGCTCGAGATATTCCCTGATCCCGGCTTCGAACGATGCTTTTACGTCACTGCCCTGCCTGGCAGCATCCGAGCCCAGTGCCACGACCGGACAGCCGTCCATCCTTTCTTCGCGATGTCCGGCACTAAGGTAAAACGCGATCACAGCACCAAGCGGGTCCTTGGGATTTTTCGCGGCCGCGTCCGACCATCGACGCGATGCGTGCTCCAGCGCCCGCCTGGACGCCAGCGCTTCCAAGTCCTCCTTTGACGCGAATTGCTTGTAAAAGGCGCCCTGGGTCAGGCCAGCGCCCTTCATCAGATCCTTGAGGCCGATGCCGTCGAAACCATGCTCCCGAAAAAGCCGGCTGGCCACATCGATCACGGTTTGCCGGTTCTGCTCAGCCTGAATGCGGCTTACGCGCATCGTTGCTCTCCTTTTAGATTGCGTATTAAATCTATATCTCAATTAGAGACCGAACGCAATCTATCAAGAGGAGATGCGAAACAGGTGGCTCGCCCATGATCGGTGTCGCGGTTTGCCGCAGGCCGAGTATGTCTCTTCTTTTTAGATTGCATGTGAAATCTAAATGCTATAGAGTTCAATCACAATCTATTAAGAGGAAATACGACGATGATCCGCAGAACCCTGATTGCCTCGCTTCTGGCCGTGCTGTTCGTGGCGACGCCGGCCATTGCCGATGAAGCCACCATCGGACACCCCCTCAAAGCCGGCAGCCTGCACGACGGACGCCTCGACATGGTGGTCTATTACGTTCCAACCGACGGCGGTCTCCTGGAGGTCACTGCCACCTTCGCGCCGAAGGGCGGAGGCGATCCGCAACGCGTCGTCATGGGGCTCGCCGACCGCGACTCCGTGGCCTTCTCCATGCCTGGCTACCGGGGCTCGCTCTACGCGTTCTCGAGGTCCGGCGAGGAGGTGACGGTTTCGACTGTGTCCGACATGCACCCGCGCACCAACGCGCTGCCGGGCTGACCAGTCGCACTGATCGCAGTCTGCCGCTGCCGGCCGACACGCAGGACCACGGCGTAGAATGTGAACGCAATCTATTTCGACATGAGGCGACGGGCATGAAAAAGAGAGCCGCTATTATGCTGGGCGCGATCCTGATCGCGGGGGCAGGTGCGATTGCGCTGTCTGGAGCGACGGCATTCGCCACATTTGCCAATCGCGCGAAGGGCGCTTCCGTCGCCGCCGACCCGAGACAGGAACCCCCGATCGTCAGACTGGTGACGGGAGAGCAAGTCACCGGCTCTGCGCGCAGCTTTACCGGCATCGTAGCGGCGAGAGTACAGAGCAACCTTGGTTTTCGCGTGCCCGGCAAGATTGTCGAGCGCCTCGTGGATGCTGGCGATCAAGTCAAGGCTGGTCAGCCGCTCATGCGAATTGATGAGACCGATCTGCAACTTGCGCTTACGGCAAAGCGTAACGCCGCCGCTGCGGCACACGCTGTCCTGATCCAGGCAGCAGCAGACGAGAAGCGCTATGCGGCTTTGGTGAAAGACGGATTGGCTGCAACTCCGCAGCGGTACGAACTGGCAAAGGCCGCGCTGGATACCGCTACGGCCCAGTTCGCCGCCGCCGAAGCGGATGCGAAGGTCGCGGAGAATGAGGCGGCCTACGCGGTCCTGGTGGCGGACGCCGATGGAACGGTGGTCGATACACTCGGCGAGCCGGGTCAGGTCGTCTCCGCCGGCCAGACAGTGGTCCGGATCGCCCAGGCCGGCCCCCGGGAAGCGGTTGTCGCGCTTCCCGAAACGATACGGCCGGCGATCGGCTCAGCAGCCGAGGCCAGCGTGTATGGTGGTGATGAGCACCTTCATACGGCACATCTGCGACAATTATCCAACTCCGCCGATGCCCAGACCCGCACCTATGAGGCGCGCTATGTGCTCGATGGCGAGGCAGCGGCGGCACCGCTTGGCGCGACGGTGACCATTCGGGTCGCAAGCCAGGCCAGTCAGCCGGAGGTCCAGGTGCCGCTGGGAGCCGTGCTCGACGACGGCAAGAAGACCGGCGTCTGGGTCTTGGACAAGGGCACGTCGACCGTACATTTTCAACCCGTCCAGCTTGTTCGTGTAGCCAGCGAAACCGCGGTGATCTCTGGACTAAGCTCCAGCGTTCCCATCGTGTCGCTCGGCGCTCATCTCCTGCAGGAGGGTGCTCGCGTCAGGACTGCCTCCGAAAGCGGGAGCAACTGAGGATGAACCTCAATCTTTCCGCGATCGCCGTTCGCGAACGCGCCGTCACCCTGTTCTTCATCCTCCTGCTGGTGGCCGCCGGCGCCTACGCCTTCCTTATGCTCGGCCGGGCGGAGGACCCCAACTTCACCATCAAGACCCTGACGGTCACGACGGCGTGGCCGGGCGCGACTGCGCGCGAGATGCAGGACCTCGTCGCCGAACCTTTAGAGAAGCGGCTTCAGGAGCTGACCTGGTACGACCGGGTGGAGACGACCACACGGCCGGGCTATGCGTATATGACGGTCACGCTGAAGGACAGCACACCGCCATCCGCCGTGCAGGAAGAATTCTACCAGGCCCGCAAGAAACTCGGGGATGAGGCCCGCAACCTGCCGCCTGGCGTCTACGGCCCGTTCGTCAACGATGAATATTCCGACGTCAGCTTCGCCCTCTACGCGCTCAAGGCCAAAGGCATGCCGATGCGAGAGCTGGCCAGGCAGGCCGAGGCGATCCGCCAGGACCTTCTGCACGTACCCGGCGTCAAGAAGATCAACATTCTCGGTGAACGACCCGAACAGATTTTCGTCGAGTTCTCCTATGCCAAACTGGCGACGCTCGGCGTGTCGGCCCGGGATATCGTTGCCGCCTTGCAGCGGCAGAACACTGTCACGCCGGCGGGCTCGATCGACACCCAGGGGCCGCAGGTCTTCATAAGGGTCAATGGCGCGTATGACAGTGTCCAGGCGATCGCCGACACGCCGATCGTTGCCGCGGGGC
This sequence comes from Mesorhizobium sp. B2-7-1, assembly GCF_006440735.1. Taxonomy (GTDB): domain Bacteria; phylum Pseudomonadota; class Alphaproteobacteria; order Rhizobiales; family Rhizobiaceae; genus Mesorhizobium. The sequence goes on from NZ_VFUA01000002.1 coordinate 54,625, forward strand.
GGACGCTGAGGCTTTCCGACGTCGCCGAGGTCCGTCGCGGCTATGAAGATCCTCCAACCTATCTCATCCGGCGCCAGGGCGAGCCCACGATCATGCTCGCGGCGGTCATGCAGGAGGGCTGGGATGGTCGCGCGCTCGGCAAGGCGCTGGAGGACAGGACGGCGGTCATCGTACGGACATTGCCGCTCGGGATGACGCTCGACAAGGTGTCCGACCAGGCCGTCAACATCACCTCGGCGGTCGACGAGTTCATGATGAAGTTCGCGATGGCGCTCGGCGTGGTGCTGCTGATCAGCCTGCTCAGCATGGGCTGGCGCGTCGGCATCGTCGTGGCGGCCGCCGTGCCCCTGACGCTCGCCGCCGTGTTCCTCATCATGCTGGAAACCGGGCGGTTCTTCGACCGCATCACGCTCGGCGCCCTCATCCTGGCGCTTGGTCTTCTCGTCGACGACGCCATCATCGCCATCGAGGTGATGGTGGTGAAGATGGAAGAGGGCATGGACCGCATCACGGCGGCGGCCTACGCGTGGAGCCACACCGCGGCGCCGATGCTGTCGGGAACGCTGGTGACGATCGCCGGCTTCCTGCCGGTGGGCTTCGCGCGCTCGACTGCCGGCGAATATGCCGGCAACATCTTCTGGGTCGTGGGTTTCGCCCTTATCGTATCCTGGATCGTCGCCGTGGTCTTCACGCCCTATCTCGGCGTCAAGATGCTGCCCGCGATCAAACCGATCGAAGGGGGGCATCACGCGATCTACGACACGCCGAACTATCGGCGCCTGCGGCGGCTCATCACCTTTGCCGTGCGCCACAAGTTCGTGACCTCAGGTATCGTCGGCATCGCCTTCGCGCTTTCCGTTGTCGGCATGGGCGCCGTCAAGCAGCAGTTCTTCCCGACATCCGACCGCCCTGAAGTTCTGGTGGAGGTTCGCCTGCCGGAAGGCACCAGCATCGAGACGACGACCGCCACGGTCGAGAAGCTCGAGCACTGGCTCGACGGCCAGCCTGAGGCCAAGATCGTCACGAGCTATGTCGGTCAGGGCGCCCCGCGCTTCTTCTTCGCGATGGCGCCTGAACTGCCCGATCCCGCCTTTGCCAAGATCGTCGTTCTGACCCCGAACGCCGAGGCGCGCGAGGAATTGAAGCATCGGCTTCGGGAGGCAGTGGCACAGGGGCTCGCGCCGGAAGCCAATGTGCGCGTCACGCAGCTCGTGTTCGGCCCCTACACGCCGTTCCCGGTCGAGTTCCGGGTCATGGGGCCTGATCCGGCACAACTCTACAGCATCTCCGAGAAGGCGCTCGACGTCATGCGGCGTGTCCCGGACGTGCGGCAAGCCAACCGCGACTGGGGCAATCGCACGCCCGTGATTCGCTACGTCCCGGATCAGGATCGGCTGAACCTCATCGGCCTCTCCCCGGCGGAGGTGGGCCAGCAGCTCCAGTTCCTCTTGACCGGCGTTCCTGTGACACAGGTCCGCGAGGACATCCGCAATGTTCCCATCGTGGCGCGCAGCGCCGGCGACGAACGGCTGGATCCGGCGCGCCTGGCGGATTTCTCGCTGATGAGCCGGGATGGCCGGCAGATTCCGCTCGACCAGATCGGTCATTCCGAGATCCGTCTGGAAGAACCGATCCTGAAGCGCCGTGACCGCACGCCGGTCATCACGATCCGCTCCGACATCAACGAAGCGACCCAGCCTCCGGAGGTCTCAAAGCAGATCAGGAAAGCCCTTCAGCCACTGATCGCATCCCTTCCGGCCGGCTATAGCATCGAAATGGGCGGATCGATCGAGGAGGCCGAGAAGGCCAACACCGCGTTGGGCAAGATCTTCCCGGCCATGATCGCCGCCATGCTGATCGTCATCATGCTGCAGGTGCGATCCTTCTCGACGATGTTCATGGTCGTGCTGACGGCACCGCTTGGCCTCGTCGGCGTCGTGCCGATGCTGCTCACCTTCCATCAGCCCTTCGGCTTCAACGCCATCCTGGGCCTGATAGGATTGGCCGGCATCCTGATGCGCAACACGCTGATCCTGACCGAACAGATCAAGGAAAACCGAGCCGCCGGCCTGGACGACTATCACGCCGTCATCGAGGCCACGGTGCAGCGCGCCCGGCCCGTGATCCTAACCGCGCTTGCTGCGGTGCTGGCCTTCATACCCCTCACGCACTCCGTCTTCTGGGGATCGATGGCCTATACGCTGATCGGCGGCACGGCGGTCGGCACGGTGCTGATCCTGCTCTTCCTTCCCGCGCTCTATACCGCATGGTTCAGGATCAAACCGACAGCGGTGGAGACTCATGAAGCTCCGATGCAGGATCCGGAACCAGAACTGCGGCTGGCAATGGCTGCAGAATAGGACCCGGTTGCCGGAGAAGACCGGGCCAAGTTTCTCGCCCGCAGGAACCTGCCCTGCGGGGGCGCGATCGTACCCGTTCACGGATGACCGACCGCACGAGCTTGGCATGTCTGATCGATCACTTCCGGAGACGTCGATGAACCAGCCGATCGAAATGCGAACTGATCTCGACGGGGTGCGCGCGCGCATTTTGGAAGTGGCGGAGGAGCACTTTCGCCGCATTGGCTATCATAAGACCACGATGGCCGACATCGCCACCGACCTGGGCATGAGCCGGGCAAATGTCTACCGTTTCTTTCCCTCTAGGGATGCAATCAATGGGTTCATCTGCAAGCGGATCCTAACCGAGGCTGCCGACATCGCCTTTGTGATCGCAGGCGCGAACGACACGGCCTCGGAGAAACTCGGTCGGCTTTTGATCGCTGTCCACCAGCATCGCAAGGCGACGCTGATCGAGCAGAAGCACATGCACGACATGATTGTCGCGGTCATGCAGGAGAACTGGGCGATCGTCAAAGCTCATATCGAGTGGATGGTGACGGTTTTCGAGGCGATCATTCGCGAGGGCGTCGAGGCGGGCGAATTCAAGGTCGGCGACCCGGCAGAGGCGGCGCGTGCCGTCAAGACCGCCTTCATGCCGTTCTTCCATCCGCTTCTGATCGAGCACTGCGTCCAACACGGCGAAGACACCGAGGCGAGCCTGCGCGAGCAGATCCGCTTTATCGTGAAAGCGCTTGCCAAGTCGGACTAATGCATGTCGCCCAGAAGTGTGCGCGGTTCTGGGACAACGACATGCATCAAAACAAAGACTTAAAGCGCGTCGCCTGAATCCGGTTCAGCGCGACGCGCTTTCAGTGGCGTGCCAAAACAAACGGCATGCAATGTGCGGCAACCAGGCCGATGCGGCCGTGCGTCATATCCGTCAGTCGCTGAGACATTCGCGAAGCCGACTACTGATATCGGGAGCCGGCGGCGTCTACGACGTTCGTCGGCACCATTTCAATGGTTTATAATGATTTTGGTAGCGGGAGAGCGCTACCGCCTTTCCCCCCACTCACTAGCTCGGCGGTTCCTGCTCCGTTGCCTTGGATAGGGATTCACTTGGAGAAGGTTCTGCCCTTTGCCGGAACTTCGATCCTCGTTGCCGCAGGAAGTTCATCGAGGCGCGGCACAGCGCCCAGAGCCCGCTGGGTAATAGCGAGAGTTATCAAGACATTGGTCGGCCGGCCGTTGGGTGGGCCGCGAGCTTTCGGCTTCAATGCATGATGACATAGTGTTTGACACTAAACCACCTTGCCTGTAGCGTCTAATTCGCCTGTTAAGCAGGTAGGTGGCAACGAGGCCACCATATAGATATCAAGGCAAAAGGGCCTCCCTTTGACTCCGCTTCAGGAGCCATTGGGAGGCCTTTGTCGTTTGTGCGATACCGACCGAGAAGCCAAGGGGAACAGGCGCCGGTTGGCCGGGAAAGCGGGGAGAGGCGCGGAAGAAGGCATCAGCCCACTGCGATCCATATCCAACCAATTCACGGCCAAAGGCACTCACCCGAGGAAACGCGGGGACGGACAAGGGCGTCTCATCGCGACGACGGGCCTCCACGCAACGCGATTGACCCAGGAGGGTGCAATGACGAAAACCTCGGACATCGACAAGCTCGATGAAGTCGACCACGTCCTCGGCGAAGAATACGAGCACGAACCCGTTCCCGCTTCGGCCAGACGAAGCACTTTCTCTGTGACGACCGTCTGGATCGGTTTCCCGATGATCATCACCGGTGCCATGACCGGATCCATCCTCGTGCTCGGCATGGGCTTCCGCAATGCCCTCTGGGCCATGGTGATCGGCAACCTCATCATGTTCGCCTATGTCGGCGCTCTCGGCGTGCTGGGAACACGGCGCGGCATGAACTTCGCTCTTCTCGCCTCCATCGTCTTCGGCAAGAAGGGCTACGTCTTCGCTTCCGGCCTGCTGTCGACGCTGCTGCTCGGATGGTATGCCGTTCAAACCGGCATCACCGGCGCCCTCATCAACTCGACCTATGGGCTGAACTATATCGCCATGACCACAGTTGCCGGTCTGCTTTACATCGGCATCACCTTTATCGGCGTGCGGGGCCTGCATCTCATCGGCCTGGTGTCGGTGCCGCTGTTTGTAATCCTTGGCGGCTGGGTCGCGCTCGATTCCGCTGCCACCTCCGGATGGAATGCGGTCTTCGACTATCCCGGCAACAACGGCGCGGCGACCATGACGATGGGCGTTGGCCTCACCGTGGTGATCGCGCTGTTCATCGACGCCGGCACCGTCTCCGCCGACTTCAACCGTTGGGCTAAGGATTCACGCAGCTCCATCATCGCGACCTTCTCGGCGTTTCCGTTCGCCAACATTCTGGCGATGCTGATCGGCGGCGTGATGACCGCGGCGCTGGCCGTGCCGAACGCCAACCCGTTCGGCGCCGACAACATGTTCGGCTATATCAACGGCAGGCAGATCGGCTGGCTCAGCGTGCTCGCCTTCTTGTTCCTCTACTGCAATCTCGGCTCGGTTTGCGCGCACTGCCTCTACAATTCGGCAACCGGCTGGTCGCGCATACTGCATACGCGCATGCGCGTCATGGCGGTGGTGCTCGGCATAATCGGCATCGTTATTGCCGCCGGCAATGTCTGGGCTTTCTTCATCGAATGGCTGTCGCTGCTCGGCGTGCTGGTGCCGCCCATCGGCGCCATCGTTCTGGTCGACCAGTATCTCTATCGCAAGAACGCGGAGATCAGCGAAGACTGGCGGCCAACGGCCTTCATCGCCTGGGCCATCGGATCGGCGGTCGCGCTGATTGTCGAGTTCTATGCACCGCATTTCTCGACGGCCATCAGCGCCATGCTGGCCGGCGGCATCGCCTATGCCGTCATTGGCCGGCAGCCGCAAACAGCACGAGCCACGGCCTGACATACGAACAGGACGGGGCCAGCTTGCTGGTCCCGTCTTCCCATTCAACCAAAGGATGAACCCATATGGCAGACTATGAAATCTTCGATCTCGGCAGCTTCACGTTCCAGAGCGGCGTCACGTTGCGTGGCGCAAAACTCGCTTACAAGACCTTCGGCAGGCTCAATGCCAACAAGGACAACGTCATCGTCTATCCGACCTGGTATTCGGGCCAGCAACAGGACAATGAATGGCTGATCGGCAAAGGTATGGCGCTCGATCCCGACAAATATTTCATCATCATCCCGAACATGTTCGGCAACGGGCTTTCGTCCTCGCCAAGCAACACGCCGGAACCGTATAACGGACCGCGCTTTCCCAAGATCACCATCTACGACAATGTGCGCGCGCAGCACCGGCTGGTGACGGAGAAGTTCGGCATCGAGAAGATCAGGCTGGTGGTCGGCTGGTCCATGGGCGGCCTGCAGTCCTTTCAATGGGGCGCGCTCTACCCTGACATGGTCGACCTCATCGCTCCGTTCTGCGCCTCGGCCAAATGTTCGCGGCATAATTTCGTCTTCCTCGAAGGCGTCAAGGCGGCGCTCACCGCCGATGGCACCTGGGCGGAAGGCTGGTACGAGAACCGCCCCACGCGCGGCCTGCGCGCTGCCGGACGCGTCTATGCCGGCTGGGGCTTTTCGCAGGCATTCTATCGCCAGGAATTGGACCTCAAAGACCTCGGCTATTCGAATTTGGAGGATTTCCTGGTGGCGTTCTGGGAAGGGCACTTCCTGGCCCGCGACGCCAACAATCTGCTCGCGATGCTGTGGACCTGGCAGAACGGCGATATCTCCGACAACGAAATCTACAAGGGCGATTTCAAGAAGGCGCTCGGGGCCATCAGGCCCAAAGCCTATGTCATGCCAAGCCGGACCGACCTCTATTTCCCGCCCGAGGACAGCGAGATCGAAGTCGCCAACATGCCCAATGCCAGCTTTGTGCCGATCGAGTCCGTCTGGGGGCACTTTGCCGGCGGCCCGGGCACGAGTCCGCAGGACATCAAGTTCCTCGATGGGAAATTGAAAGAATTGCTGGCCAACTGATCACGGTCACTGCTTGCAGTTGGCCACGGTCACTGCTCGGTTGACCTCCGCCGTGGCTGCACGCAGGATGAACGGTGGCCACGGTCCAACGACAAGAAATGCGGTCGGGGAACTTTGGGAGTGTATATTGACCGGATCGAGCAATACCTCCGAACCTTGGCGCGTCGGCGTCCTCTTTTCCCGCTCGGGCTTCATGGCTCTGATCGAGGAAACGCAATTGCGCGGCACGCTGACGGCGATCGAAGAGATAAACGACGCCGGCGGCGTCAACGGCAGACCGATCGAGCCGATCTGCTACGACCCGGCTTCGGAGGCGAGCGCCTTTGGGCGCTACGCCAAGAAGCTGATGGTCGAGGACGGCGTCAGCACGATCTTCGGCTGTTATACGTCGAGCAGCCGCAAGGCGGTTCTGCCGGTGGTGGAACGGCTCAACGGACTGTTGTGGTATCCGACCCTCTATGAGGGTTTCGAATTCTCGCCCAACGTCATCTACACCGGCGCGACGCCCAACCAGAACAGTGTCGAACTGTGTCGGGTACTGATGCAGACTTATGGCACGCGCTTCTACTTCATCGGCTCCGACTACATCTACCCGCGAGAATCCAACCGGATCATGCGCGAGCTGATCCGCAACAGCGGCGGCAGCATCGCGGGCGAATCCTATGTCAGCATGGGCGCCAAGCGCGCCGAGTTCCTGCCGGTCATGCGCGACGTGAAACGCGCCCAGCCCGATGTGATCTTCTCGACCGTCGTCGGCGACGGCACGGTCTATCTCTACCAGGCCTATGCCGAGCTCGGCATCAATCCAAAGGTTATGCCGATCGCCAGCCTGACCACGACCGAGGCCGAGATCCGCGCCATGGGCCATGATGTGGGCGAAGGCCACGTCACCGCCGCGCCCTACTTCCAAGGCGTAGGCAATGAATGCAATTCCAGCTTCGTGCGGCGCTACAAGAAGCGCTATGGCGAGGACGAGCCGACCAACATGTGCCTGGAGGCCTCATACTTCCAGGTCAACGTCTTCGCCAAGACCCTCGAGCAGACCGGCTCGATGGACACCGAAATCCTGCGCGCCTCGGTGATGGGGTCGGAATTTGAGGCGCCGCAAGGCGATGTCGTCATCAACTCGACCTGGGGTCATGCGGATCTGTGGACCCGCATCGGCCGCGCCAACAGGCAGGGTCAGTTCGACCTCGTCTACGAATCGCAGAGTTGCGTCCGGTCAGATCCGTATCTGCTTGGGTACGGGCGCAGCCTTCGCCAGCAATCTCTGGAACTGACCTGACCGACGGCAACAAGGGAGGACAATCGTGCAAGAGACCGTCGATATGAGAAATCGTGACAAGGCCGGGCAGGCGGGAACCACGCGAAAGGATGCGGGACACTTCGCCCAGGCCGCCTCCGCTTCTGCCGCCAAGTCTCTGTGGCACCTCAAGGTCGCCGTTATCGTCGAACGCGATGACGATGGCGAACGCCTGTTGCGCGAATTGCAAAGGCTGCGCTGCGAAATCCATCATGAATGGCCGATGCCGCCGCAAATATCTGTTCACTACGACGTCGTCTTCTGCGCTCTTTCTCCCGATCTGCCGCAGCGGCTGCCCTGGATTCCGGGAGAGCCAGGCGCTGCCTTGGTTGTCGTCGATCGCAGCGAGGGTCCGCTCGATCTGAAGCTTCTGCACAATTGCGCGGCCCACGGCGTGCTCCACTATCCCACGACCGCGCGAACCGTGCAGGCAGTGCTGTCACTGGCGCGCAGCCACTTCCTCTACGAGCGTCGTCTGCGAGGGCGCATCGACAAGCTGGATGAGAGCCTGCGCACCATGCGCAGCGTCGAGCGCGCAAAATCGCTTCTGATGCGGGTGAAGAACATCACCGAGGAGGAGGCCTACAACCATCTGCGCCGGCAGGCGATGGAGCGGCGTGTGACGATCGGCGCCGTCGCCAACGCCATTGTTGACTCGCACGACCTTCTCAGTTAGCGTTTTCGAATTGGCGGCAACGGTGCCGCTCACGAAATACGGGTAATGGAACCTCACGGCATTCGCGGAAGCGAGGCGTGGGGTTTTTTGTTGCGAACGACAGGGTTCGCGAGCGGCATAGCGCCGTAGACATCAATGGCAACAGGGCCTCGAAACGATCTGCTTTGCGCAGTTCGCTTCGGGGCCTTTTGCGTTTTCAGGGGAGAAAAAGGTGAATAAAGACCGTCGCAGTTTTCTGAAGGCCACCGCAGCGCTCGGCACGGTATCGCTCGTCGGGTTCCCGCATATCTGGAGCAAGAATGCCTCGCTTGCGCGAGCCGCCGATGGCCAGATCAAGGTCGGCGTCCTCTTCTCGCTGACCGGCACTACGGCCATCATCGAGGAATCGCTGAACAAGGCCACGATCATGGCCATCGAGGAGATCAATGCCGCCGGCGGCATCAACGGCATGCAGATCATACCCGTGGTGGAAGACCCGGCGTCGGACCCGGCCACCTTCGCCGAAAAGGCGCGCAAGCTGGTGCTGTCCGACAAATGCGTCTCGGTGTTCGGCTCCTACACCTCTGCCAGCCGCAAGGCGGTGCTGCCGGTGTTCGAGAAGCAGAATAATCTTTATTGGTATCCGACCCTCTATGAGGGGCGCGAGTGCTCCAAGAACGTCATCTATACCGGCGCCGTGCCCAATCAGCAGCAGGATGATTTCGTGCCCTGGCTGGTCAAGAATTTCGGCAAGCGCTGGTACCTGATCGGCTCGAACTACATCTATCCCAAGGAAGAAAACAACTACTGCAAGAAGATGCTGGCCGAACTCGGCGCCGAAGTGGTGGCCGAGGAATACGTCCCGCTCGGCCATTCCGAATTCTCGTCCGTCATCAACAAGCTGAAGGCGGAGAAGCCCAACGTCATCTTCTCGACCGTCGTCGGCGACTCCGTCGTGGCGCTGCACCGGCAGTACCACGCGGCCGGTCTCGATCCCGCGACGATGCCGATGGCAAGCCTCACCACCTCGGAGAACGAGGTCGCGGCGATGGGCGGCGAGGCGGCGGCCGGGCACTTCACCTCGGCGCCTTACTTCATGGTCTGGGATTCGCCGGAGAACCACAAATTCGTCGACGCCTACAAGAAGCGCTGGGGTGGCGACAAGGTCACCCACTTCGTGTCCGAGCCGTCTTACTTCCAGGTCCATCTGTTCAAGCAGGCGGTTGAAAAGCTCGCAGGCAGCGACATCACACCCAACGCCATCCGCGAGGCGGTGAAGGGCCAGGAGATGGTGGCGCCGCAAGGCAAGGTGCGCATCGAGCCGGAGAACCTCCACACCTGGCTATGGCCGAAGATCGGCCAGTGCCAAGCCGACGGCCAGTTCAAGATACTCAAGCAGACCGACGATTGGCTGGAGCCGGTGCCCTACAAAGCCTACCCGAACCAACGGTGCACGGCCGAAGGCCTCAAGCAAATCTGAGACCGCGAGACGAAACCGGCGGCGCTGCCTCCAGCGCCGCCAGCTCCTCGGAAGGCATGCCATGGACATCGTCGTATCGCAGCTCATGACCGGCCTCAGTATTGCATCGATCTTGATGCTGGTCGCGCTTGGCCTCGCCATCATCTATGGCGTCACCGGCGTCATCAACCTGGCGCATGGCGAGTTCGTCATGCTCGGAGCCTATGTCGCCTGGGCGCTCCAGGCGGAGTTCGGCATGGGCCTGCTTGCGAGCCTGGTGCCGATCTTCCTCATCATGGCAGCCGTCGGATGGCTGGTCGAGGTGCTGGTCATCAGCCGCCTCTACGGTCGTCTTCTCGACACGATCCTTGCCACCTGGGGCATAGGCGTCATGGCGCAGCAAGCCGTGCGCCTCGTTGTCGGCGGCGAGCTTCGCTACGTGCAGATGCCGGAGTCGCTGTCGAAGAGCGTGACGATCCTGGGCGCGACGGACTCGGCCTATCGCCTGTTCATCCTGTTCGTCGCGCTCGCCCTCTTTGGCGTGACATGGGTGATCTATCGCTACACGAATTTCGGATTGAAGCTCCGCGCCATCACCCAGAACCGCGCGGTCGCCTCCAGCTTCGGCATCAACACCAGCCGCATCTATCGCCTGACCTTTGCTTACGGCGCCGGCATGGCCGGTCTTGCCGGTGCGCTCGTCTCGCCGTTGAAAAGCGTCTCGCCGGAAATGGGCACCACCTATGTCGTCGACGCCTTCATGGTCGTTGTGCTCGGCGGCACGCAAAGCCTGATGGGGACGCTCGCGAGTTCCGGCATCCTGGGCGAGCTGTCCGGCTACCTCGCCTTCTACTCCAACGACACCATCGCCAAGGCATTGGTCTTGGTCGCCATCGTCGCACTCATCCGGTTCCGGCCGCAGGGGCTCTTCACGGCCCATGCGCGGACCTAAGGCCGCTCAAGACATTCAATCCAGGGAAACAGCAAAAGTGTCCGGCAAGACAAAAACCGAGATGGCGATCTATGCAGTGGTGTGCCTGGCAATACTGCTGGTGCCGGTGTTTCTCGACGACGCGTTCCTGCTCAACAAATATGCCCGCTATCTCGTGCTCGGCATGCTGGCCGTCGCACTCAGCCTGTCCTGGGGCTATGCCGGCATCCTCAACCTCGGCCAGGCCACCACCTTCGGGCTCGGGTCCTATTGCATGGCCATGGCGCTCAAACTGAAGACCATTCCCGTCCATACTGGTTCTGACGGCCTGCCGGACTTCATGGTCTGGAACAATGTCACCGAGCTGCCCTGGTTCTGGAAGCCGTTCTATTCGATGAGCGTCGGCGTCGCGGCCGGCATCCTGATACCGGCACTGTTTGCCGCGCTGCTTGGCTGGTTCATGTTTCGCGGCCGGGTCACCGGCGTCTACGCCGCGATCACCACCCTGGCAGCGATGGTGGTGGTACAGCTTCTGATCATCGATCAGCAGGCTTATACAGGCGGCTTCAATGGCATCACCGATCTCGCGCAGTTCGACGTCGCCGGCTTTGCCTTCGATGCCTATGGGCCGGCCATCTACTATCTGGTCGCTATCTGCCTGACGGCGTCGTTGTTCATTGCCTTCGCGATCACCAAGAGCAAGGCCGGCCTCATCGTCCAGGCAATACGCGACGAAGAGGATCGGGTGCGCTTTTTCGGCTATGACGTCGCGCTCTACAAGATCTTCGTCTTCTCGGTTTCGGGCGCAATCGCCGGTGTTGCCGGCATGCTCTACACGATCGTCATGGAGTTCGCCTCGCCGACTTTCCTCGGCGTGCCGATCTCACTTTCGGTGGTGATCTGGGTGGCTGTCGGCGGCCGCCAGAGCCTGCTCGGCGCCATGCTCGGCGCGCTGATCGTGACCGGCATGCAAGGTGCGCTTTCGGAATCGGAAACCTTTCTCGACAGCTGGACGCTGATCATGGGCCTGCTCTTCGTGCTCGTCGTGCTATTCCTGCCGAAGGGTATTGCCGGCGCGGTCGAGACGATCGCCGGGCGTTTTGAGCGCAGGCGCACACTTGCCCGACGGCAGTCGCGACGGGCCGACACCGTCGGCGAGGCTCCCCGCCTGGAGCGCCTGTCATGAGCAGCCCCCAGCTCGTCATCGATCAGGCACGAGTTTCCTTCAGCGGATTCGTTGCCGTCTCCGATCTCACGCTCAGCGTCGGCCAAGGCGAATTGCGCTGTCTTATCGGGCCGAACGGCGCCGGCAAGACGACGGCGCTCGACCTGATCTGCGGCAAGACGCGGCTTGCGTCGGGTGCGGTGCGCTTTCAGGACAAACCCATTCATCGCCTGAGCGAGCACGCCATTGCGAGGGCCGGCATCGGTCGCAAGTTTCAGGTGCCGAGCGTATTTCGCGACCTCAGCGTCTGGGACAATTTGCATATAGGCCGCTCGGCTCGCCCCGGCGTGCTGTCCAACCTGCTCAGCTTCGGGCAGGGCGATGACAAGGTGGAAATCGAAAGGCTGGCGGAGCTGGTCGGCCTCGAAAACGATCTCAAGACGCCTGCCGCGCATCTGTCACATGGCCAGACCCAGTGGCTGGAGATCGCGCTGATCCTCGCACAAAATCCTCTGCTTATCCTGATAGACGAGCCGACCGCCGGCATGACCCAGCAGGAGACGAAGAAAACCGCCGAACTGTTCTGCGGCTTGCGCGGCAAACACACGCTGATCGTCGTCGAACACGACATGGGTTTCGTGCGCGATATCGCTGAGACCATTTCCGTGATGCACCAGGGCAAGTTGCTGGCCGAAGGAACGATCGGCGAGATCGAGGCCAACCAGGCGGTGCGCGACGCCTATCTCGGCTCGGGAGGGATCGGCCATGCTTGAGCTTGCCAATGTCGATGGCTTCTATGGCCGCAGCCGCGCCCTTCAATCCGTGTCGCTGAACGTCGAGGCCGGCGACTTCTTCTCCGTGCTTGGCCGCAATGGCGTCGGCAAGACCACGCTGTTGCGCACCATCCTCGGGCTGATGAGCCGCACCACCGGCTCGATCCGGCTCGACGGCGAGGAACTGGTCGATCAGCCGACCCACAAGCGCGCTCTGGCCGGCGTCGGCTACGTTCCGCAGGGCCGGGGCATTCTGCCCGCCTTCACGGTGCGCGAGAACCTCATGGTCGGCACATTCGCCGCCAAGGACGGCGGCGGGCGCATCGCCGAATGGGTGCTGGAGCTCTTCCCCATCCTCAAGGAATTCCTCGGCCGGCGCGGCGGCAATCTTTCCGGCGGCCAGCAACAGCAACTCGCCATTGCGCGCGCGCTGCTGTCTGAGCCCAAGGTCATGCTGCTTGACGAGCCGACCGAAGGCATCCAGCCCAACATCGTCGAGCAGATCGAGAATGTGCTGATCGATCTCAACCGCAAGCAGGGCCTGACGATAGTCCTGGTCGAACAGAACATCGCCTTCGCGCGCCGCGCCTCGCGGCACTTCGCCATTCTCAACCGCGGCAGCGTAGCGGTCGGCGGCCCGATCGGTGAGCTCAGCGACGACATGATCCACCAGCATCTGGTTGTCTAGACGGACACCGGCAAACCCGAGGAGGAAACAGCAAATGTATCACGGCGATATTTCGAGCAGCAACGACACGGTTGGCGTTGCCGTCGTCAACTACAAGATGCCACGCCTGCATACGCGCGAGGAGGTGCTGGCCAACGCCCGCAACATCGCCAAGATGGTGGAAGGGATGAAGACCGGTCTGCCCGGCATGGATCTCGTGATCTTCCCCGAATACTCGACCCACGGCATCATGTACGATCAGAAGGAGATGTACGAGACGGCCTCATCCATCCCCGGCGATGAGACCCGGATATTCGCCGAGGCCTGCAAGAAAGCCCGCGTCTGGGGCGTCTTCTCGATCACCGGCGAGCGACATGAAGAGCACCCCAACAAGGCGCCCTACAACACGCTGATCCTGATGAACGACAAGGGCGAGATCGTGCAGAAATATCGCAAGATCATGCCCTGGGTGCCGATCGAGGGCTGGTATCCCGGCGACTGCACCTATGTCTCCGACGGCCCCAAGGGCATGAAGATCAGCCTGATCATTTGCGACGATGGCAACTATCCAGAGATATGGCGCGACTGCGCCATGCGCGGGGCCGAGCTGATCGTTCGCTGCCAGGGCTACATGTATCCCGCCAAGGAACAGCAGATCCAGATTTCGAAGTCGATGGCCTGGGCCAACAACGTTTATGTCGCCGTCGCCAACGCGGCCGGCTTCGACGGCGTCTATTCCTATTTCGGCCACTCGGCGATCATCGGTTTCGACGGGCGCACGCTGGGCGAATGCGGCACCGAGGAGATGGGCATCCAGTATGCGCAGCTGTCGACCTCGCTGCTGCGCGATGCGCGCAAGAACATGCAGTCGCAGAATCACATCTTCAAGCTGCTGCATCGTGGCTATACCGGCCTGATAAATTCCGGCGACGACACGCGCGGACATGCCGTTTGCCCGTTCAATTTCTACAGGCAGTGGATCACCGATCCGGAAGGCACGCGCGAGAAGGTCGAGGCGATAACCCGACAGACTGTCGGCACGCCCGAAAGCCCGATCGAAGGCATTCCCAACAAGGTGGCAGCCCATCGCTAGAGGGATGGCTCCTCCCAAGCGCCGCGGCCTGCGAGGGGCTGCGGCGCGCCATTTTTAAAGCCGTATGATGTCGCATCTGGAGATTGAAATGGACCATGGGACTGGCCCTGCGGCGGTGCGTGAGGCCAAGGACGATGCACTGAACGACTTTCGCATCGCCGCCGAGCCTTTTTTCCGACCTGTGGGCAATGAAGTTGCGCTGTTCGAAGCGGCCTTTGCCTCCCGCATGCCGGTGATGCTGAAGGGCCCGACAGGTTGCGGCAAGACACGTTTCGTCGAGCATATGGCGTGGCGGCTCGGACGGCCGCTAATCACCGTTTCATGCCATGAGGACATGACCGCGTCCGATCTCGTGGGGCGTTATCTGCTCGACGCGGACGGCACGGTCTGGCACGACGGTCCGCTGACTCTGGCCGTGCGGGCAGGCGCCATCTGCTATCTCGATGAGATCGTCGAGGCACGCCAGGACACCACCGTCGTCATCCATTCGCTGACCGACGATCGCCGCATCCTGTCGCTGGAAAAGAAAAACGAGGTGCTGAAGGCGCATCCCGACTTCCAGCTCGTCATCTCCTACAATCCCGGCTACCAGAGCGTGCTCAAGGACCTGAAGGAATCGACCAAGCAGCGTTTTGCGGCCATCGCCTTCACCTATCCGGACGAAGCGGTCGAGACCGAGATTGTTGCGACCGAGTCGGGGGTCGACCGCCAGTTGGCCACGACGTTGGTGCGCATTGCGCATCGCGCGCGCAACCTGAAGGGGCATGGACTGGAGGAGGGCGCTTCCACCCGGATGCTGATCAATGCCGGCCTGCTCGCCCGTCAGGGCATCTCCATCGAACAGGCTTGCGAGGTCGCCCTGGTGTTGCCGCTCACCGACGATCCCGACATGCGCGACGCGCTGAAGTCCGCCATCGCGGCTTGTATCTGACGACCGTGACGGAGCGAGCGCCGGCGCCGGCCAGGCGCGATGCGACCCATGAGGAGGCACCGAACCTGCAAGTGCGTGACGCCTTCCCCGGCGACTTCCATCCGGCATGGATTCGCGCATGCCGCCGTTTGTCCGGCGCTGGCTATGGCGAGGCGGTTTCCGACGCTTACATGCGTTACTCGCCCGAGATATCGAGGCTTGTCTCGCCGCCAGTGGCCATAGATCTGGCCGACCTCGTCTCGAGGCTCGCCATTCGATCCGGACGGACTGCGGCTTGCCTGCTGCCCGAGCAGGCAATCGCTGTCATTCGGAGTGCGGGAAAAGACCAGTTCCCCCGCTGGCTGCGCCTCATCGAATATATCAGCACCAGCGCAGCGGAATCGGTGCCGCTGGTGCTTGGCCAGATGCCGTGGCTTTTGGGGCAGGCCGAGCTCGACGGACTGGAATCATGGGTGCGCATCGGCATCAGGACAGCCGAAGGCGATCCGCAGAGGCGGCTGCGCTTCTTCAAGCTGGAAGATGCCGCAGCACTTCTATGGCTGCAACGGACCAGCGGGCAGATAGGCTTTGCCGATATGGAGTCACGCCTGAAGCCATTCCTCACCGCGCTGTGGGGCGACACGCCGCCGCTGCGCGAGACGCCGGCCAACGCCCCCGAGCAGGCGCGACGCCGGGCCGGCTTCGACGGCAATGTGGTGCGCTTGCCCTCATCCTTCCCCGGCTTCCAGCCCGCTGACAGCGAACGCCTCTACCGTGCGGCGGTCGCCCATCTGGCCGCGCATCTGCGCCTCACGCGAGAGCGCTTCCCTGTCGGCGGCCTCAAGCCGGCGCAGATCGCGCTGGTTTCACTGATCGAGGATGCTCGCGTCGAGCAGTTGGCCTTGCAAGAATTGCCTGGACTGGCGCGGTTGTTCCTGCCGTTTCACACGGTGACCACGGCCGCCACCGCCCCGGCGCTGTTCGCGCGGCTTGCCCGCGCGCTTGCCGATCCCGCCTTCGAAGACCCCAACCCTTGGGTCGCCAAAGGCCGTGACGCATTTTTCGCTTCCAGAGACGATTGGCACGATCAGCAACTCAGCCGCCGGATAGGGAATCTCCTCGGCAACGATCTCGGCCAGATGCGGGTGCAGTTCGATGCCAAGAACTATGTCGTGCAGCCGCCTTACCGCGACGACAATCTTGGCCTGTGGGATTTCGGCGATGACGACCAACCGGCCGAGGAGGCCGAGCACGTCCTGTCCGCCGCGCGTCTACGGCAAGAGGACAATGACGAACGTCCCGACCGCGCCGAACCCGAGAGCAATCCGGATGGCGATATCGGCCGGTTCGAGGTGGAGGACCTGCCGTTCGATGGCGTGCTGGTGGCACGCTATCCCGAATTCGACTATGTCACCGGCCGCGACCAGCCGGATTGGACTTCGGTGAAGGAATATCAGGCCAATGCCGGCGCTCCCGCCGAGCGGATTCTCCGGCTGCGCGAACAGCGTGCCGATCTGGCCAGCAGGCTGACGGCGCTGATCCGTTCGGCTCGTGTCAGCCGCGCCGAACGCCTGCGGCGACAATCGGAAGGCGAGTTCCTCGACATCGATGCCTGTATCGACGCGGCCATTGCACGGCGCATCGGCGAGTCACCGAGCCCGCGCATCCATGGCCGCTATGAGCGCCGCAGCCGAGACCTGTCCGTATTGCTTCTGCTGGATATTTCGCAGTCCACCAGCGAACGCGTTCGCGACGGCAAGCAGACTGTGCTGGAGGTCGAGTGCCAAGCCGCCGCGCTTCTGTCGCAAGCCATGTCCGGCCTCGGCGATCCCTTTGCAATTGCAGCATTCTGCTCGGACCGCCGCGAGGATGTGCGCTATATCAGGATCAAGAATTTCAGCCAGCCATACGATGGATTGGTCGAGGCACGGCTGGCGGGCCTGCAAAGCGGCTTCTCGACCCGCCTCGGCGCAGCCATACGCCACGCCGCCGCCGACCTTGCCGGCCAACGCAGCTACAGGCGCTTGCTGCTGGTCGTTACCGATGGCGAACCATCGGACATTGATGCCGATGATCGCCGCTATCTGGTCGAAGACGCGCGCAAGGCCGTGCAAGGTCTCAGCCGGTCGGGAATGAATACATTCTGCGTCGGCCTCGATTCCAGCGCGGAGGCCTCTCTCGAACGCATCTTCGGCCAGAAAAATGCCATCAGCATCGCCACGGTCGAGCGACTAACGGAGCTGTTGCCCAAACTCTATCTGACACTCGGGAAGTGAGTGCGGGTTGGTCACAGAGCGTCGACTGTCTGCTTGCTCTCACTGTTCCGACAAAAGAACTCTTGGATAGCGGTGGCATTGAGAACGGGCGTATCCATGGCGACCCAGCCGTGCCGGGATCGCAATCAACAACGCTGAATGACTGGCGTAAGGGCATTTTGGCCGAGTTGGATCAGGTGGCCGACGCGGGAGAACGCTACGGCCTTTCCCCGCACTCGCCGAGCTGCCTATTCCGGCTTCGCTGCTATGGCTGAGTTAGGTCGCAGTTGCGGCCCGCGTCAAGGGCTGGTCTTCCTCGACTCCGCGCGAAAATAGCTCGCGGAGCCCGGAGGAGCCGTAGCTTTTTACCTTCTTTGTGATCGGGGCGGAGACCTTCGACAAGTTGCGGCCCGATGCCATCAAGCGGCGGCCTCGGAACATTCTTGAGCGCCGGCAGTTCAGCGCTAAAGGGATGGCTTCATGAAACGATTGGCTTTGTTGGTGGTCGCGGGTCTCATCGCAGGATGCAGCGATAACGGCGTCGATGGCTCGAAGACGAATTCGGTCAGCAACCAGCCGCCGGATAAGAATCCGCAGGTCGAAAGGGATCCAACTGCGGAAACGAGCACTGGCGGCGACCAGCAGGGCGTCCAGCCCGCTCAGCCAGCCGCCCCAAAGAAATAGGAAGTACTTTGGCCGACAGAACGAAAGCAGGCTCGAAATCGGATCGCGCTCCTGAACGTGACGCCGAGGCCCAGTCCGAGAAGCATCACAAGGGCGGCAGGAACGACGGCGTCGTAAGCGCCGATCCGCGCGTTATCTCGGGAAAGAAGGATGGCGATGCGACCTTTCCGATCAAGAAAGACGAATGATCCGCTTAAGGCGTCTCGAATGGTCACTCCAGTAAAACTGCATGCCCAATTTTCGTTTTGAGACCGTGGCTGGTGGCCGCTCCAGCATGATCGAGGAAGACTTTGCAAGTATCGACCTGGCCAGTCCCAAGGCTGTTGAATTGGCGAAGGCAGCGGCGAGTTCTTTTCCGCCAGGTGCCGACCATTCAGACTCCCACGTCAAAGTCTATGACGACGCGGGCTATCTGATCGCGACCGTCAATTTCTCCGATGTGCTGGGAGACGATCCATTGGACGAAAAAACCGACCCGCCCAATGAAGAGCCGGGCGTGTTGCGCTCTGGTTGAATTTCGATCGCCAGACCAACGCTACTGTTCAAAAGATCACGCTGCGCCCAGAAACGTTCATTGCGAGCGCTCATTTTTAAGCCAAACTCTAACGCAGGCCTTGTCCCTCCAGATAGCGCACGGCCCGACGCATCAGACCCTCCGCCAGAAAGGTTCGTGACGCCGGACTGCCGGATGGGGCTGCTGGCGGAACATTTCGCTCCACTTCGGACTGACTTGAGCGGCGCGTCTCCTGCCGAGGGAGGAGGACGAGTTGCGGGTAGGAACTGCGCTCGAGGTGCATCCAGCAACTCGACAGGAGCCGCGACATGAGAGACGGATGGCGTCCGTGGGTCCCTGCCAAACACCTTAAACCCTCGCATGAGGGAACGAAAGTAAGTCAGCGCAGTTAATCTGTCTCTCATCCTACTCAGGAGGCCGACATTGGGTCGCGGTATCTTGCTCTGGCTTTTGGGAATTCCTATCCCGATTATCATTCTGATCATGCTCTTCGCTCGGTGAGGGGCCGGTGATGGTCGATCTTGTATCGTCGGACACGCGATCTGACCCAACGGTCGAGGCGTCGTCCTCAGCGGTTAGTTGGGGACCGATAATCGCGGGCGCACTAGCCGTCTCCACGCTGACAGTCATCCTCATGTTGGTCGGCGCTGGGCTGGGACTTTCCTTCATTTCGCCTTGGAGCGGATCAAATCCCTCGCCGACCGCGACAGCGGTTGCGGCAGGCGTATGGCTGGTCATCGTACAATGGCTGTCGTCCGGCGTCGGGGGCTACCTGGCGGGACGATTGCGCACGAAATGGGTCAGTGTTCATACCGATGAGGTCTATTTCCGTGACACTGCCCATGGTTTCTTGGCTTGGGCTCTAGCCACTCTTCTTGTGGCTGGCGTGTTCAGTTCCGCGCTGTCCTCCATCGTTGGTGCGGGGGTCCAGGCAGCCTCCACCGTCGCGTCGGGCGCGGCGATGGGAGCGTCGGCGGGTGCGGCGGCCGGAAACCCCGCGACAGACACCCTGGGCTACTATGTGGACCAGCTATTTAGGCCCACGGACTCCGGTGCGGCCGTGGTCGCCGGTAACCAGACCCAGAATGCGGCGGTCGGCGAAGTTTCGCGGATTCTGGTAGCGAGCGCAGCCTCAGGTCAAGTATCGGCTGAAGACAAGGCTTACCTAGGCCGTGTCGTGGCATCGCGAACCGGACTCTCGCAGGCGGACGCCACCAAGCGGGTTGATACGGTTCTTGCTGGTATCGAGGAGGCGAAAAACAAGGCGAAGGCAGCCGCGGACAAAGCTCGAAAGGCCAGCGCTACCTCGGCGCTCATAGGCGCGCTTTCGATGATCATCGGAGCCTTCATAGCGAGTGTTGCAGCCACTATCGGCGGGAGACAGCGAGACGAAGAGGAAGCGCTTTTTCTTAGGGGATGAGGAGTCGATCGACAGGCACCTCCGTGTTGGAACAATGTTTTCTTGGTGAGCACGCGAGTAACGGGCCAACGACCTCGATCAAGAAGGTCGAGTATGATCCGGCCGGCTCCTATCGGTCTGGTTTGTGACCAGACGCCCTACTGAGGTCTATGCGGCATTCCGCCCGCATTTGTCAAAGGCCGCTACTTCAACGACTACATTCACAACCACTTTCACTATCGTATATCGCGCCTTTAAGATGCGGCCGCGGCGCTTCAGAAACGCGCCTTTCCTTCGCCAGCCGCCCGATACGGCGTGCCACACCGTCGATCCACCTGCGTTTCAAAAGTCGGTCTGGAGTTTGACCGGCGCGGGAAATCCTTCGACAAGTTCGGCGAGCCTGTCCGGGGCAAGTGCGCTCGATGCGCGCCCTGTCGGGGCCGCGACGGTCGGGCGCTATTATGACCCGCGCGACGCGGACGTGATCGGCAGAACAACTCGGCATGAAGGCTGCGTGCAAGTACTCCGCGAGACGCTCGACAAGTTCGCTGAGGGTAAGGCTAACCAGTGCGCGCTGCTGGCATTTAACCCTCTATACCCGCGCCTCATCGAGAGAGGCGCGGCCTGCGCTAAAGACTTGGATAGCTCCCGCGGTGGGGCACTTCAGAGGGTGTTCTCGCTGCTGGTCTTGCCGGAATCACCCCACACCAAATCTCCCTTGGAGACTTTCTGGTCCGGCGGCGCCGGCCGCCTCTAGGCGCCATTACTCCCGCACATGGGTGAAAAAGCGGAATACCGGCCAACCGGCAATTGCTTCGCGCAATTTTCTGAAAAGCTCCCCTTCCTTTTCGATGGCAGACCGAACCTGCACGGCAGCCCATCCGGCTTTCATTGTGCCGCCGACATGACAGTGACAAACAATTGCGTGCAACTGCCAATCCGCTAGCTCGAAGAAGCGCTTGGCTTCGCCATACGTATCGTTCTTCAAT
Source organism: Mesorhizobium sp. B2-7-1 (assembly GCF_006440735.1). Taxonomy (GTDB): domain Bacteria; phylum Pseudomonadota; class Alphaproteobacteria; order Rhizobiales; family Rhizobiaceae; genus Mesorhizobium. The sequence goes on from NZ_VFUA01000002.1 coordinate 75,804, forward strand.
CCTTGCGCGCATAAGATTGGATCGGCGAAAGCGACGCTGAGCGGCGAGCCGAGGCATTGGGCTTTCTCGCGCACTTCAAAGGTCATGTATTCCGTACCGGGAAAGGCGGCGAGGCACCGCTCGGGATTTCGCTCGAGAAGCGCTGCCCAACGTTCCAAACGCTGACGTCGCGGCATGACCGGGAAGATCGCTTCGACTTGCGCGACGCCATTCAGGTCTTGAATTGTCTGATGTTTCATGGCCGTCTCCTGTTGCGAGGCGCTCTGCCTGCAGCAAACTCGCACAGGCCGGAGTTGCCTAAGTCGTTCTACGCAAGGGAACCTGCATTCGGTGGGGAAGTTCCATTGCCGAGAAAATTTAAGGTGCCCGCTCCTGCCTCCAATTCTTCAGTTCGCGTGGGCCTTCCGAGTGCAAACGGACTATGGCGTTTGACCCGCCGCCACTAGCCATTGAATGGGCGCGTGGGCATCGCTCACCTGGAGCGAGTGGCAACGAGCATCGGCCCAAATGGCGGATTGCCGGCTATCGACATCTGTCCGGGGGGCCGTGGCAAGGCGATCAACGCTTCGCGTGACTGATGTCCATGACGTCGAAGCTGCCCGCAAGGCAACGATGAGCCATGGTATAGATTGGATGAGCGGCGGCAAACCGAGCCTCGCCCGTCGATGGTCGCTCACGCCTGCGCAGCCGGGGACAGTCGAAGTGCGTTGCGAACCGCTGTAAGCAGTGACGTTGACGCATAGGGCTTCACCAGCCAGCCGAGGGGCTCCGCTGCCGCGGCCCGGCTGCGGGTAGCCTGATCGGAATGCGCGGTCGCAAAAACCGAGTGGAGGCCGTAGGTTCCGAAACAATTCCACAGCGGTCTCGATGCCGTCCATTCGTCCGGCAAGGCGGATATCCATGACGGCCAGAACCGGGTGCCCGGATGCGGCTATTTTCAGAGCCTCTTCGCAGGGCGCTACGGCCGAGACGGCGAAACCGGCAGCCACCAGAGTATTTTCGGTCTCCATGGAGATAAGGTAATCGTCCTCCACGACCAGAATCCGCGCTGGACCCGCGGGCCCTGTCCGGCTGGAAGTCTGGCCGTCGGTCGCCAGAGCGCTATCTGTTTTGTCCGGCGCGTTTGTAGGCTAATCGGGGTCGCGGATGAGGAGCGTCACCGAACTGACGGTGGAGCGCCGTGCCGCTGGCGCGCTGCGCCCGGCAAGGGAAGCTGCGCCGCGGCGCACGCCGTCACTATCGTCGGGTTGCATGCCGCGCCCTTGCCCGCCTTGCTCTTCGCGGCCTCCTGTTTGTGCCCGAAGGGGGCGAGCGTGAAATGGAAGGGAGGCGCCGCGAAGGTGCGCGAACGAAAAATGGATAAAGCAGAACTTGAAAGGCTGAAGGACAAGGTGCCCTGCGCAGCGGTGCTGGAACGTGCGGGGTTCGCCCTCGACATCAAGCAGAGCACCCGCAAGGCGATGAAGTATCGCCGCGATGCGGCGATCATCATCGTCATCCATGACGGTAAGGGCTGGTTCGACCCGCTTGGCGACGACAAGGGTGACGTCTTTCGCCTGGTCGAACATCTCGAGGGCGTGCCCTTCGTCGAAGCCATGAACGATGTCGCCTGTCTCGTCGGCTTCGTGCCATCCGGGCCGGTCCGGCAGCGGGAGTCCCGCGATCGCGAGCCCGATCTGTCCATTTCGGAACGCTGGCAAGCCCGACGCAAGCCGTGGCGAGGATCGGCAACCTGGTGCTATCTTACCGAGGCCCGACATCTGCCCGAACACATCATCCGCGTTGCGGTCGCAGCTAGTGTCCTGTGCGAAGGTCCGCATGGCTCGATGTGGGCGGCCCATGTCGACGCCGGTGGCGCACTCACCGGCTGGGAAGAGCGCGGCCCAGAGTGGCGGGGCTTTGCCACCGGCGGCGCCAAGGTGCTGTTCCGGCTCGGCCGACCCGGTGCGCTTCGCCTTTGCGTCACCGAAGCGGCGATCGACGCCATGAGCCTTGCTGCGCTCGAGAGCTTTCGCGCCGACACGCTCTATCTCAGCACCGGCGGCGGCTGGTCGCCAGCGACCGATGCGGCGCTCCGCGCGCTTGTCGCGCGGCTCAGCGTCCGGCTCGTTGCGGCAACGGATAACAACAGGCAGGGCGACATATATGCCGGCCGGCTGCTCGCTCTCGCGGGTGCGGCAGGCTGCGGTTGCGAGCGTCTGCGCCCGGTCGCTGATGACTGGAATGCCGATCTGAAGACGAGAATTGGGGAAGGAGGAGAGGGGGAGAAAACCGAGGGCCGCATGCCCGCCGTTCGCCTCAAGGGTGAAGCTTCGCCCGGCTCGCGCCGGCCCTTGACCCGCCCGGGCGGAGAGGCGGCCGCGGGGGAAGGGTCCAGAAGGGCCGAAGAAGATGGTGATCCATAGGGGATGAACCGCGCTCCGGCCGCTCAAGGCCAAGGAGCGTCCCTATGATCCAATCCTCCATCCGCAAGATCTACTTCGGCGTCGCCGATCGCCGGCAGAAGTTCGAGGGCGTGGATATTGTTCGGGAGATGCGTGGAAGCCACACCTCACAGCACGGTTTCGAAAGCGCAGCACAAAATCAGATGCCTGCACGCTGCGCCGGAACGTAACGAAGCGACTTCCGTGCAAAGAATGCACACAAGCCGTCTCCATCGGAGGGGACGCCGCAAGCGGCCGACGCATACGGGGATTTGGGGTCCGGTACATGAAAGCGTCGGCCGCCAGGTTTGGGCGGGGGCGCGTCTCAAATGACGCTCGGGTAGATTAGGCGCGCTGTTTGCGCCTTCAATTAGGATGCCCTGATATGGTGAATGAGCGGTTACTATCCACAGGCCTATTTGAAGGCGTACTTGTAAACCGCGCGGTTGCTTTCCTCGGTGACGCGCACCCATTGCGCTTCATCACGGCGACCCTGGACCTCCTTCTTGGTCCCGACCGTCGCGGCCTGCCACGGTGTGTCGGCGATGACAGTGTAATGGGAGACCGGCGTGTCGCCGGCCATCTCCTCGACCATGTAGCTCTTCATCCGCTCTCAACTTCGGCCGCAGCCGCTTGTTCCTTTCGGTCAGAGTCGCGAAGCCTTGCCGTCAGTGCTTCAAGCGCCTCCACGTCGGGTGCGTATTGGGCCGCGTGCGCCGGATACCGTTGCATCTGCTGGCGATAGAACGTCAGCCATTTCGGCAAGTCGGCAATCGGGAACGTCCCTCGCCAAATGCCTTTCTCGAGCGTGAAGGTTCCCGCCGCCGAATCGTAAATCGCTTTCGTCTGCATGCTTGCCTGATAGCATTGGTCGGAGCGGGAACCATGCTCGGCGCCAACTGTTCCATGTGATTGGATCGGTGAGGAACAACACATGGCGGCGCCACGCGCGGTTTGGAAGGGCTTTCTAAAAGTCGGGTCGGTCGCCTGCGGGGTCAAGTTGGTGGGTGCGACCACAGAGGCCGGGAAGGTCCATTTCAAGATTCTGAATCGCCAAGACGGCTTGCCAGTCAAAAGCGCCTATATCGATGAAGAGACTGGCGAAGTCGTTCCCTCGGAGGACCAGATCAAAGGCTTTGAGGCGGAGAAGGGCGACTTCCTCGAGATAGAGCCTGACGAGATCAAGAAGCTGAAGCTCACGTCGCAACATACGCTGGACGTGGAAGGCTTCGTTTCGATCGACGATATCGACACGCGTTATCTCGAAAAGCCCTATTATGTCGTCCCATCTGACGGCGCCGCTGTCGAGGCGTTTTCGGTGCTGCGTGAAGCCATGGCCAAGAAGCGGGTCGCGGCGCGATCCTGCGTTGTTCTTTACCAGCGGGGCCGGGAGGTTATCATCCAGCCGTTCGGCAAAGGAATGCTCCTGACGGAATTGCGCACCCATAACGAGATGGTTTCAGAGCGCAGCGTTTTCGACGATCTGAAGAGCCCGAAGTACGACAAGGATCTGCTCGAAATTGCCGGGCTCCTGATCGACAAAAAGGTCACGAAGTTCGACCCGTCAAAGTTTGAAGACACCTACGAGGATGCGTTGATCGCTATGATCGACGCCAAGCGCAAAGGCAAGAAGCCGCCCAAGCCGGCGCCAAAGCCGAAGGAGAATGTCGTCAACCTGGCAGCGGTGCTGAAGAAGAGCCTTGCCGCGGAGGGTATCAAGGGATCGGCAAAGGCAAAGCCTGCGCGAAAATCGGCCTAGCCGGTTCCTCAAAGCCGGCGTCGCCGTGATAGACTGCCCGGGATGCTCGCGTTCCTTTTTCGTGGGAAACTCTATGTGCAACGATTATGAGCAGCACGTCGCTTGGGCTGAATATTGCCGGATGATGGCGTCGCTGGCGCTCAAGGTCTCGGCCCATCAAACCGAATTAGACCTACCGCAGGCAGACGATGTCCGCATCAATGATCCGGCGCCGATCATGCGCGCTGCCGGGGAGGCGATCGAACTTGCCTCCATGACGTTCGGTTTTCCCCCTTCGGGATCGAAAGGCGGGCCAGTATTCAATTTCCGATCGGAGGACCGCCGTTTTGCTGATAGCAACCGTTGCCTCGTGCCGGCGTCGGCGTTCTTCGAATTCAGAGGCACCAAATACCCAAAGGCGAAACACCGCTTCACGCTGAATGGATCGCTGTTCCTGGCCATCGCTGGACTCTGGCGTGAGGCGGCCGGCAACAAGCCGCCCACCTTCACTATGCTGACGACCGATCCCGGGCCGGATGTCGAGCCATATCACAATCGGCAGGTGGTCGTGCTTCAGCCCGAGAACTGGAACGCCTGGCTCGACCTGTCGAAACCAGAGAGTGAGCTATTGCGACCGCTGCCGGCCGGGTCGCTATCCGTTGAGACTGTGCGGCCAGAGCGGTCCTAATCGCGCAGGGCTTCGGGCACGCTGAGTGGTCCCATTTCCAGAATTCGCTCGTAGGCGCCCTGGCGGCGCCAGACGCCACGAGGGTGTCCGTTCTCTCGGTCACGCTTCGGATCGAAAGCGACGCCGCCGAAGTGGTCGAAGAAGGCCACCGCGACTTCGCGATCGGCGAAGCAGTGCAACCGCCATTGTTCCTGCTTGCCGTCTTCCCAAATCGCGGTCACCGCTCTTGTCCGGCAGGACATGCTGCGCTCGTCAAGAAACCGCCTAATCAGCGTGTAATTGCGGTCCATGCAGATGTCGTCTGGCAACGCGACCTGGTGCGGCATATCGCGATCGATGGTCGACGGCGGTGGAATGCTGCGGCTGCGCCTTGTCATTCTAGCAATTCAAGCCGCAGCTCGCGCGGCACTTCTGGCCAGCCCGCACAACAGGCCTCAAGGGCAGCCTTGTTAGCTTTCATCCAGACCGCCGCAGCAGCATCGTCGTCTTCGGTAGGCTCTGCGTCCTCGGAAAAGCTTTGGCCGTCCCATCCTTCGAGGGCGAACATTCCGTCGGCGGCTTCCTCCGCAGTGATGCCGGCCTCGGCAAAAACGGCCTCCGCGGCAGATATACCGCGAGCCACTTCTTCGGGCGAAGCGCCTTCTAGGTTTAGGGTCATCTTCATGGATGCCTGCATATTGCCGACAGTGAACGAAATGAGAACAAAAAAGTCAAGGGACCCATTGACCGGCTAGGAATTTGTTCTCTATCTCAGACGGATCAGCAGGAACTCATGAATGGCACGGGCGGCTCGCTCGGCTGGCGGAGCTATGGGCAAAACAGCAGAGGACAATTTCAAGGTCGAGGTCTGGGACCGGGAGGAGTCCACACTGGTCGAAACCATCTCGCGGTCGCCGGATTTCATCGTGTCGCAGGCGGGATGGCAGGCTGCAATCCGGCGGCGGCCCGGAATGCTGCTCATTCATCGCAAGGCCGCGCGAGAATTCCTGGCGCTTTATCCGACGGCGCGCATCCTCGTCGCCGACGAGACCAATTTCATCAAGGACAGGCGGCATCGCTTCCTCAGCCGCGCGGCCACGGCCAGCTGGGACGCCATCATCATCACCCACTCCGCCTTCCGCTTCATCAGCGTTGCGTCCGCATTCGAACAGCAGATGATTGAGGGCGAGCTCGCGCTCTATGAGGTCCTGCTCACCAAGGTCGAGAACGGCGATCGCGTCTCGCGCAAGCGCCTCGAGCGGCTGAAGGAGGGCCTCAAGGAACGTCTGGAGGCCCTTGCCACCCGCAAGGACGACCTGCTCACCATCTCCGAGATCGGCGTCGATCAGATCATCGTCGACGAGGCGCAGGAGTTCAGGAAGCTCTCCTTCGCCACCAACATGTCGACGCTGAAGGGGATCGATCCGAATGGCTCGCAGTGCGCCTGGGACCTCTATGTGAAATCCCGCTTCATCGAGACAAGGAATCCGGGCCGGGCGCTCGTGCTGGCCTCCGGCACACCGATCACCAACACGCTGGGCGAGATGTTCTCGGTCCAGCGCTACCCCGGCTACGCGGCCCTGACCGAGCGCGGCCTGCACGAGTTCGACGACTGGGCTTCGACATTCGGCGATGTCACCACCGAGCTCGAGTTGCAGCCCAACGGCAAATACAAGCCGGTCACCCGCTTCGCCACTTTCGTCAACGTCCCGGAGCTGATCGCCATGTTCCGCTCCTTCGCGGACGTGGTCATGCCCGAGGACCTGCGCGACTATGTCAAGGTGCCGATGCTCTCGACGGACACGCGCCAGATCAGGACGTCCAAGCCCTCGGCCGCATTCAAGCGCTATCAGGTTCTCCTCGATGCCCGCATCAAGGCAATCGAATAGCGCGAACGCCCGCCTGAGCCCGGCGACGATATCCTGCTCTCGGTCATCACCGATGGCCGCCATGCGGCGATCGACCTGCGTCTGGTCCATCCCGACAATGACGATGAGCCGGACAACAAGCTCAACGACCTTGTCGCCAATGCCTACTGTATCTGGAAGGAGACGGCCGACAGCGCCTACGTCCGGCCGGACGGCAAGCCGTTCGAGCGCACCGGCGCCGCGCAGATGATCTTCAGCGATCTCGGCACCATCAACGTCGAGACGACACGTGGGTTCTCCGCCTATCGCTGGATCCGCGATGAATTGGTGGGCACGGGCGTGCCGGCGGCCGAGATCGCCTTCCTGCAGGATTTCAAGAAGTCCGAGGCCAAGCAGCGCCTCTTCGGCGACGTGCGTGCCGGCAAGGTCCGCTTCCTCATTGGCTCGTCCGACACGATGGGCGCCGGCGTCAACGCCCAACTCCGGCTCAAGGCGCTGCATCATCTCGACCTTCCGTGGCTCCCGTCGCAGATCGAGCAGCGCGAGGGCCGCATCCTGCGGCAGGGGAACCAGCACGACGTCGTCGACATTTTCGCCTACGCCACCGAAGGCTCGATGGACGCCCAGATGTGGAAGAACAACGAGCGCAAGGCCCGGTTCATCGCTGCGGCGCTATCGGGCGACACCTCGGTGCGCCGCCTCGACGACCTCGGCGAAGGCCAGGCCAACCAGTTTGCCACGGCTAAGGCCATCGCGTCCGGCGATCCGCGCCTGATGCAGAAGGCGGGCCTCGAAGCTGACATCGCGCGGCTCGAGCGGCTGCGGTCCGCGCATCAGGACGACCAGTTCGCCATTCGCCGGCAGCTCCGTGATGCCGAGCGCGACATCGAATACTCGACACGCCGGATTGCCGAGATCGGCCAGGACCTGGCGCGGCTGGTTCCGACGACGGGCGAGGCCTTCGGCATGCGCGTTGGCGACCGGATATTCACGGAGCGCAAAATCGCCGCCGCGCGCTGATGACCGAGATCCTCGCCCTGGTGCAGCTCCAGCACGTTGGCGCCCGCGCCATCGCCACGATCGGCGGATTCGAAGTCGAATACTCCGGAGAGCACTTCGGCCAGGACGGGTATCGCTACGCCACCATGCTGGTGCGTACTGGATCCGGGACGGAAATCGAGCTGCCCGTCACCACCACGCCACCGGGCGCGATTGCCCGGTTGGAACATATCCTCGATGCCTTCGAGGATGAACAGGGATGCTATCGTCATCGCCTCTGCTACGCGCAGAAGCGCTTGGCGACCTATCGGTCACGCGACGGTGTCACATTCGCTTTCTCGGACGAGCTCGCCGACAAGCGCCGACAGCTTGCCGAAACCGACAAATCCCTGGCGCGTGACATTGAGGTGCATGGCCAGAGGGGACGCGAGCAGCCGGCGCCTAGATTAACCGAGTCGCGTTCGTCGTCGATCAGCCCAAGCCGGGCCGAAAGCTCCGGGCGCGTTCTGCAAAACCGCGCACAGCGCTCCGTCATAAACTCCTCGAACGGTCGGCGCGCGAACGCGTTATCGCGTTTTCATTTGATCGCGCCACCTCGTATCGGCGGCGAAATCACCGGCCGACAAATCGGGACGCCCTGTCTCGACATGGTAATCTCTCGCGCATTCGACGCCGCTCCACCGCAGCTTTCGCTGCTTTAGTGCGAGCCGGACGAAAACTGCTCCAGGGTAACGCAGAGATTAGCTATCGCGGGAGGCGCCTTCTGATTGAGCACCCTCGTCAGCCGCTCATCAGCGGTCACGAAGCGCCAATTCCTGCTCATCGCCAGACAGATGTACATGCAATCGTAGGCCGGATGGCCAATATCCGTCGCCAGTTCGGTCGCCTTGGCGAGCAACCCGCGCATACCGAACAATTCGATATCGCTGCGCTCGAGCAAATTCGCTGCGAGCTTCGCCTCCTCGCGGCTGAGTTCGCCGCGCTGAATCTTCTTCCATAAAATGTTGGCGCACTCGACCGTCAGAAGCTCCGGCGCCGCCAAACGATGCCTTTGCCGCAAGCCAAGCGCGAGAGGCGTGCCGTCTTCTTCCACCACCCATTTGACGGCGATGCTGGCATCGATGACGAGCGTTTCCGTCACCGCTCGTCACGTCCTTCGCGCAGCAGGACCTCGGCGGGCGTCTGCTTGCGCCGCCCAGTGAGCTGCCGCAACTGGGCCGCCAGTTCATCGAACGAGGGTTCGACCTCCGTTTCCAAAACCTGTCTCAGAATCTCGCGATGTTCGGCTTCAGCCGAGCGCCCATGTCGGGCGGCCCGCCTCTTGAGCTTGGCGATTAAGTCGTCGTCCAGATTACGGACGTGCAGATTCCCGGCCATGGGGCCCTCCATGCTCTCATTGAGCACAAAGATAGCAATCGATGGCCTCCTGATCAAGATTTCCGCCGATCGCGGTGCAGCTCGCCAAACTCGCAGTCTGTTCGGATTTGAGGAGAGAAAAAAGGGGAGGGGAAAAGAAAGAAGGACCGTTCGCAGACCGGGTGGTGCGCCGACGCTGGCGCTCAATCGCGCCCGTCGCGATCCCGGCCCGTCATCCTGCGCAGGGCTGAAGAAGCCCCGCTCGTCCAGTCGCCGACGATAAGCCAGTTAAAGTCACAGTCGAGCTACCGGCGCCACTCCATCGCGACCTGGTCAGGTATGCGGAGATCCTTGGACTCGACACCGGGAAGCTGCGAACCGATCCCCTGCGTTTGATCGTGCCGATGCTTGAGCGGTTCATTGCATCGGATCGCGGCTTCGCGGCGGCGAAAAGGGTGCCGAAGTCTTAGTTGAGTTGCCTCGGAACGTGCGTGTCAACAAGTGCGCGGGCGATGCCTGCTCTGCCTGCGTCGCGATGGCTTGGTCGTCCCTGCTCCGGTCGCGCTTTGTCGGTCCTATCCGCCTAGGTCGATCCAGGCGGGTGCATGATCGCTCGGTTTTTCCCATCCACGGGTCTCGACATCGACATCGGCAGCTCGAACGGTCTCCGCCAGCGACGGGCTTACGAGCAGATGATCCATCCGTAGACCTGAGCTTCGGTCGTAGCCGCCGCGATAGGAGAAGTTCCAATAGGTGTAGATGCCTTTGCCGGGGTGGACCCGGCGCGTCGCATCCACCCACCCAATGCCCAACATGCGTGCGTAAGCTTCCCTGCTTTCCGGGAAGAAGACGGCATCGCCCACCCAGCGCCTCGGAACTACGGCGTCGATTTCGGTTGGAACGACATTGTAGTCGCCACAAAGGACGGTGCGCTCTGGTAATAGCGATCCGCTGTACTCAATCAGACGTTCGAGCCAACGTAACTTGTAGTCGAACCTGGGACCTGGCGCCGGATTTCCATTGGGTAGATAGATGCAGCCGACGACCAGCTTGTCGACCTCCGCCTCCAGATAGCGGCTGTGCGTGTCATCGGGATCGCCCGGCAAGCCGCGGCGGCGCTCGACCGGATCCCTCCCACGCGCCAGAATAGCCACGCCGTTGTAGGATTTCTGGCCGTGCCAGACAGCGCCATAACCGGCGTCTCGGATGGCTTCGATCGGAAATTTGTCGTCGGATGTTTTCAGCTCCTGAAGGCAGATTACGTCATAACTCGTCTCGCCGAGCCACTTCAGGAGCACAGGCAGGCGGCCGTTGACCCCATTGACGTTAAAGGTCGCGATCCTGGGCATTGCTGATCTCCCTGCGTGGCTTCGCCTGGACTTGCAACGCGAGAAGCAGATGTGGGTTCAACTTCTTCGTGGAACTGTTCGTCCGACCGACGGTTGAAAATTGGTGTCAACTCATGGAGGCTTGCATGGCCAGCGGCGACAAATCGAAATCCACTGAAAACCAGGAGCGCCAACCCCGGAAAGACACAGATCGAGAAAAGCAGGAAGCGGCCGCGAAAACGCCCGGCAAGACCAACGACTGGGATCGCGACGCCGTGCATGGCGACGGCGACACGGTCGGCATTGAGCCGGGCACCGAATAGTCCGTTCGCAGAGGCTGTGACATGTGTTTTCGGGAGCGTCCATTGCACGTCAATCTGCGGGACCGGGAGGTGCATTGACGCTGTTGGACGGATGGCTTCGAATGAGGCCAAGCACGGATTGTGCGGCTTTTCGTGTTGAAGCGAACTCTATCGGAGATCTATTTAAAGGGATGCCCGCCCGCCGAAAGATCGACCCGACCACCAAGCTGGTCGCGGAGTGGCCTCTTTCCCCGGCTGCGACACGCGGATCGTCTGTGAGAGCCAGGGACATCTTCCTCGAAATGCGCGCCCGCCTGGCGTGTGACTTAAGAGATCTGCTCCGCATCGAGTCCCGCGTGCTTACATTGCGCCTGCCGGAGGGCTCGGATGTCGATGTTGATGCGGCATCGGCGATCGTGTCCAAAGCTATGCGCGACATCGAGGACCTGCCGGTGATCCCTCGCGAAGTCGAGGACATCCTGGCGATCTCCTCCGGCGAGCGGCACCGCTGGCTGAGGGACGGTCGCTTGCAGAGCGCCGGAACCAGAACGGTCAAACTTCGCGGCCGCGCTCGCAAGATCACCTTTCATGTGTTCGACCCGCGCCACATCGAAGATGTGCTCGATCGTGACCTGGTCACCGGCTGGCGGGAAGAAGACGCGGCGAGAGCTGCCGAGAATAGGCGCCGGGCGGCCGTCAAGGCCGCCCTCAAACGTGCCCAAAAGAGCGGTCGTGCGGCTGCGGGAATTTTCGCTTGGCCCCATCGAAGAATGGAGAATGGAAGTCTCGGACGAGGAGGGCCAATTGCTCCTCTCGGTCACTGTTCGCATTGAACGTCACGAGTGACGGCCGAGCTACAGATGGAGATAATTCGGGGTGAAGTCTGCATATGCTTTGAGGCGTACGACATCGGGAATATGAACGATATTTTCCCGGAAGGTGACCAGTCCGGCCTCCCGTAGCGACGCCGCATATGGCGCAGAACACGAACGCCCGTCGTTCGTCGATCGATGGGCGCACCACGCGGCATAGCGGCTATGCCGTCAGCCAGCGCATCCGCAAGCGCATTGAGGAGGCGTTTGGATGGATCAAGACGGTCGCCGGGCAGGAGAAGACCAAATTGCGCGGCCGCGACCGCGTCGGGTGGGCCTTCACCTTCGCGGCCGCCGCTTACAATCTGGTGCGGCTGCCCAAGCTCATAGCGGCCCCGGAATGACCGCGCCCGCAGGCTGCCAACTGATCGGCCGCTGGCGGATCATCGAAGCCGATCTGTGGGATCGCGGTTACCTCAACCTCGGTGGACCCGCAACCATCACCATCGGACCCGACAACAAAGTCGAGATCGCCTTTGGCGCCCTGCAAGCCGGCCTCGATTTGAGCTACTGCCCCTCGATAGCTCACTTCACATGGAGTGGATGTGACGAGATGGATGAAGTCACAGGCGATGGCCATGCCGAATTGCTCGACGACGGCTCGATCGAGATCACATTCGCCTACCACAACGGCGACGAGGCCATCCTCAAGGCTATGCGTCAGGCTTCTTCAACAGCCTCCTAGAGGTCGAACCTGGAACGCTTCTCCGCAACGTTCCGCAGGCGCAGTAGCGGGGACCCCGAACTCGCGTGAGGCAGCGATCGCAAAGCGATTCTCGTCTTCCTGTTTGGAACATCCCGGCGCGCCAAATATTAGGACGCCCTAACGTCAGGGGAGCACGGGATGAGGTTTGTTGCTATCATGGATCCGACCGACGAATGGCTGGTCTTCGACCGATCAACTGATCTCCCGGCAGAAGTGAATAACAGGCCGCTCATTGGGCTATCGCAATCGGAAGCCGAGCGCCTGGCAGATGAGGCCAATGTCCAACTATTGTTGCGCGAGGGATCAGCTCTGTCGCGAGCCTTGTTCCCCAGCATGCCGCGACCACTCAATTTTGAATGCGGTAACCTTCGGTGCGCCTTACAATGGCTGAATGCCACGGTGTGTGTTCGAAGTTGCGACAAACGGGCAAAGCTTTGCCGACGTCCTGCATACGCATCGCGCCCGCCGACGGCACGCCAAACCGCTCTCGTTCGGCGGATCGGACATCGTGATCATTTCCGTGTCCTGGTATCTCGAGGAGCCGAGAATCGAAACCCACTGAATGGCGCCGCCGCCTCGCAAAAAGTTTCGGTCGAGCGATGGAAACAGGAACGTTCCTATTTCTCAGACATTCTCAGTCTGCACCCTAGTCCACTCCTCCTTCCTGGGGCCGGAACATTGTCATCCAGAGAAAATAATTTGCCGAACCCCGGCACCGACCAGATTTCAATCGTCGATCTCATTCCCGCCTTGCGGGCTTTTGCGCGGACCTTCTGTCGCGCGCCTGACGATGCCGACGACCTTGTGCAGGAAACGCTGACCAAGGGGCTTGCCAATCTGGACAAGTTCGAGCCGGGTACGCGCCTGAAGTCCTGGCTCTTCACCATCATGCGCAACACGTACTACACGCGTGTCAAAGCAGCGGCCAGGGAGGCGCCCGGGCTGCTTGACTGCGCCTCCAGCCGGCCGATTTCGGAACCCTCGCAAGATTGGTCTGTTCAAACCAGGGAAGTGCATCACGCCATCCAGAAACTACCTTCGCAACAGCGCGAGGTGCTGATGCTGATCGGCGTGCTGGGCGTCAGCTACGACGAAACCGCCGAGATATGCGGCTGCGCCGTCGGCACGGTCAAAAGCCGCCTCAACCGCGCACGTGCCAGCGTTCTGGGGTTTCTTGGGGAGAACTCGCCTAAGGCGCTGATCGAGCGGCGCCGCCAGCTGTCCGACAATCATTGGGATACGGAAAGCGGCACGCGCTAACGCAGGTGCGTGGCGGTCGAGTTTTACAGCATGTCTCCCGGGAGTCGGCCAGGTTCGGGATAAAGATATGCTTAAAATCAAAGACATAAAGCAGGCCGCATGAATCCTTTTTCACGCGACCTGCTTTAAGTGCGTAAAGTAGGCTATTTAGTGGTTCACGACCGCTCTGCTCCTGCCGCATCGGCTCTGCGCTTTTCAGTCAGCGCGGTTTGCAATTCGCGTGCAAGGTTGATGAGACGGTCAGGGACCTTCTCCCGCTCGATAGCGGCCAGCAACGATGCGATCTCCCGGTCCAAGCCCTGGTTCGCTTGGGCGCAAAGACCGCTCTCTCTCGTGCGAGACATCGCATTCTCTTAACAAACAGAGGCCCCATCAATCTCACTGAGGCATACCCGGTCCGCGTTTGCGAAGCGCGTGCCGCAGACCGTGGGATTTCCCATCCGTTGTCAGCGGATTTCGTGGCAACGGATGATCTCGGAGCATCAGCTCAGTCCTTGGTAAGGCGGTTCGCCGCGTGGTCCTGATACTGATCGAACTTGATCCGGTTGCCGTCCAGACCGCGTTGCTCGGTATGCTGCTTCTTGTCCCGGTTCGACAGGACATCGTTCTCGCCAACCATATCTTTTTCAAGCGTTGTCTTCGCTCCGGTTCCGGAACCCTTGCCCTGACTGCCGCGGCCGATGTGCTTCTTGCCGCCGGTCGCCATTGTTCTTCTCCTGGTCTGCCTGCGTGAAACTCTTCGGCGACCGAACTGCCGCTCGCGCGTTATGTTCCGCCGCTCCGACGGACAACGAAGACCGTGCCGTCCCAACTGCCGAAAGGCATTTCGCCGTCGACCAGGACATCCATGCCAAATGCACGGGCAAGACGGTTAGTATCTGCGGAATCGGCGTCCGGCGAAGTCCGGTAGGAATAGTTGAGTATCGCCGCCATTCCTCCTTGCCGCAGCACGCGCGCAATCTCGCCGAAATGCCGCTCAGCAACCCCGGCAAGCACCAGGTAGGGAAAACTGTCCATGGCCAGCACGCAGTCGAAGCTCGCATCGGCAAAATCACCGAGGTCAAGGCCCAAGGTCAGATGAAATTCCACATTTGCAAGGCCGGCGCACCGCCGGCGCGCGATGTCGATCATCCCGGGCGAGATATCGATGCCAACGACATGTCCTGCCATGGCGCCGAGCACATATTCGAGGCGGCCGATACCGCAGCCGATATCCAATATGTGTTTGTGGGCGCCGAGCAAGCCCTGACGTTCCAGCCACAATGCAACCTCTCCGGTTGTGGCCGAAAGCCTGTCCTCGTCGCCCAACGACGACAATTGCACGCTGGCCGCTGGGGAGATGGCTACCGCCCGATCGAAGCCGCCGGCCAGCCGCTCGACGGTCATGGCGTCCGTTTCACCGTCGGCACGGTCATGCGACACGCAGGCAGCCGCTCTGCGGACCTCGTCGAAGGCGGCGGCCTTACCACGAAGGGTCGTCGCGATGTCTTCCAACCAGCATCGCCGGGAGATTCGACCAGAGCGCATGTCCAGTGCGATATCCGCGAGTTGCATCGGGCTGGTCGCCTGATCGACATTGACGGCCAACCTGGCTACCGCGTTGTCGACGGAGAGGTCGTCGGCCATGCAGTCCTCGAGGAGGCGGCTGGCAACGGCCCTGGTTCGCCCCGAGGCGGTCACGGTGCTGTGCTCCGGGTCCAGACCTTCTGCGCTGTCCAGCGATCGATGGCGCCCCAGCCATATTTGTAGCCTTCCCGGCCGCGCAGAAAATCGAACTCGCGCGCGCCTTCGTTCGCGGCCTCGGTGATGGCATGGCCGATCAGGATCGCGCCGGGGCTTTCGTCTGCATAAGCCGGGTCGAAACCACCGAGATAGGCATAGGCTCGGTCGCGGTGATGAAATCCATAATAGGCGCCGACCACGGCGTCGCCGATCTGGATCGTTAAGCATCGCGCCAGGCCGTTGTCGGCAAGCCGCGGCAGGGCCCTGCGATGAAATTCCACGGCCATATCGGACAGCACGCCCCCGCCATCGCCAGCCCAGCGCGCGCCATGCAGCCGCATCAGCCTATCGAGAAATCTCTGCGGATCGGACTCGCCGCGGCTGATAACAACGGGTCCTCTTCGTTGGGCAGCTCGCTCGGCGCGGCGCAACTGACGTCTTCGTCTTGGTGGAACCGAGCGGGCGAGAGTTGGATCGCCGTCGAGCATGAGCACGGGACAGGCGTGCGCCATAGACCGGTGCTCTTCGGCATCCCGGAGCTCAAGGCTCAGCGACACGGCATCGGCCGAGAGGTCGGGCAGGATCCACTGCGACCATTCCAGCGACAGAGCAGCTTCGGCGATAGCGGCGCCGGCCTGCACCTTCAAGGCCGGCGCACACAGAACGTCGAGATAGTCGCTCAATGAGATGCCGATGGGCAGCAGGCGCAAGCCGCTCTCATGCCTTTCGATATAGAGCGGCGCCAGGCCTGCGAGATCGTCTCCGGTCCACACGGCAATCATCGCGAGATTGCCTGGCGCGAATGTCCGCCACCACGGAATGAGCCAGGCAGGAGACTGGAACGGCGTCGCCGAGACACTTCGCGACCAGAGCCGCCACCAACACGGCTCCAGCTCTTCAAATGCTTCCGGATCGTGAATGATCTCGGTGCGCAGACCGCCCATCAGGCGGTTCCCAGCAACGCGCGAGCGGCGCCAAGCTTGGCCAGCGCTTCATAGGCATTCATATAGGATGTGATCATGCCTTCCAGGGAGAAGCGGCGACGCGCCTCGGCCCGGCATGCCTCATGGTCCAGGGCTCCGGAATCTACGATGGCTGCCGCCATCTCTTCGACGTCGTTGACCAGGAACCCGGTCCTGCCGGGTTGGACGACATCGAGAAGCGCGCCGTTCGGAAACGCGACGACAGGTGTGCCGCAGGCGAGCGCCTCCATCGCCACAAGTGAGCTTGTTTCGGCGGCAAGGCTGGGAATGATCAGGCAGCGGGCGGCGTTGAGCAGCCGCCGCTTCGCCAGAAAGCCGAGCGGTCCAAGAAAGCGCCGCTGCCGATCGAGACGGGGACAGACCTCGTCGGCAAAGTAACGCAGATGGGTCTCGTAGCGATAGACCTTGCCAGCGATTGCCAGGGGAACGCTGGCTCGCCTTGCTGCTTCCTGCGCGAGATGGATGCCTTTTTCAGGGCAGATGCGGCTGAGGATCAGCGCGAAATTGCGTCGCGATCGTGGCTCATGCAGCGCCTCGATATCGACGCCGTTCGGAATGGGTGGCGCTAGTCTCGATCCCGCCGGCGCTGTGCTGTGCTGCGCCGGCGAGACCGCGTGCAGCCACAGGTCCTCACGTGATGGCGCAAGCACCTCGGACGGATACCAGTCAAGCGGCAGGTGCAACGTCACCAGCGTTGGGCCGTCGCAGGGCAGATAGGCATCGAAGTCGATGCCGTGGAGATGCACGACATCGATCGGCCAGCGGGCGCGGGCGGCTGCGATCGCATTGCGATGCACTTGATGGGCACGATCCTTCGCCTCCTCATCAAGCACACCCGCTTCGGTGGGTGTTTCGACCAGGGTTCCGGCCGTCTGCGACCCCTGGCATGCCACGACGATGGAACGATGGCCCTGTCGCACCAGCGCACGATCCAACGCCGAGAGGACCTGCTCGGCGCCGCCGACCGCGTCAGGCCCGACGGGGGCGAGGGGGTAGGCGACGTTGAGGACAGTCAGTGTCATCGCTGATCGCGCCCGCCCTCACCATGCCGCCGACACGCGCTGCCTTGGTGCCATGTCCTCGCCGATCGCGGGAGCGTAGCGGCGGATCATCGCCGCGCAGAACTCGGCGAATTCCTCAGGGACCTGGGGCGGACTGGTGTGATGAGGCTGCAGACCGCGATGCTCCGGCGTGAAGCAGAAGGTGACCGTGACGTTGAAATCAGCGAGCGCTTCCATCTGGCGATCGAACCAGTCCAGCGCATTCGGCCGAAAACTGTCGGCCCAGGACAACCCGGTGCGCAGGTGGGTGACGCCCAGACGCTGCATCCAGGCAACAGCGTCGTCCAGCCGATGGTCCTCATAGTGGAACCATTGCACCAGGCCCATTTGGGGAGTGTGGCGCACGAACTCCTCGAGCGCAGGCTTGGGCGTGCCGTCCTCGCGCAGCAGGCCCATGTAGAAATGCCTGTAATAGGACGAACCTTCCGCTTCGCGATGGCGTGTCGTCGCCTCCCAGGAACGCGGCAGATCATAGAGGCTGTACCACTGCACGCGCGGCGCAAGTCCCAACAAAAGCTTCGCCGTCCGGCGCAAGCCCCAGACTTGCACCTCCTCGGCGCCGAAGGTCGACACACCGACTTCGCTGACCCACACCGGAATGTCGGCGACCGTCGCGATCTCTCCGAGCTTGTGAGGCCACTCGTGGATTTGCCAGAGGTTCCAGTCGAGCGGAAAGCCATGCACGGCGACGGCGTCGACATGGTCGAGCACGCCGAACTCCTTCATGCGCGTCATGAAGCCGGCATCGATCGGCGAAATGCCGCCCAGCACCTTTGTAATGGCAGGATTTTCTCGGCCGATTGCGTCAGCCGCCAGCGTCGCCATCGTGGCAAACCGGCGCCAGTCCGGGTCGAGCTCCGGATCCCAGTGCGATTTGTTGTTGGGCTCGTTCCAGATCATGGCGGCTTCAATCATGGGTCTCTCCTTTCGAAGGATAGACGGCGGCGGTGCCGATCGGTTCGCCGGACGCGCGGCAGAAATAGATCTCGTCTTCAGGGTGAAGCAGAATCTCGAAACCGGCGCTGCGCAGCATCGCCTCGGTGCAGGCGCGGTTCGGAATCCACCAATTGGTGGGGTCATCGGCGTAGCGATGCTCGATGAAATGCAGCTTCGGAAATTCGGGCTGGTCGAACAGGTCGCGCGTCCAGAAATGGTAGTTCTGTTCGAGCGCCAGCACGTCGCCGCTGCCGCGCTGCATCGACTGGAAGATCATCAGGTCGTCCGCGACATGCGCGCGGATCAGGTCGAGCGCCAGGAGGGGGTGGCGCAGGTGGTAGAGCACGCCCATGAACAGCACGATGTCGAACCGCTCGCCTAGCGAGGCGACGTCATAGACCGACAGTTCCCTGAACTCGATGTCGCAGTCCGCGATCTCGGCGGCGAAACGGGCCTGGGCAAGATAGGCCTGGTCGAAGTCGACGCCGAGCACCCGATCGGCGCCGCGCTTCTTCATTTCGATCGAGTAGAAGCCGGCGTTGCAGCCGATATCGAGCACCGATTTACCCGAAAGATCAGACGGAATGGCATCCGCGAATTTGCGCCATTTGATCAGCGGGTAGTTGCCGAGGAAATGATCGGGGGCGGTCTCCACGCCCGCCAGTTCCATGTTGTGGAACCACGGCCCCAATGCGTCGATGCGCCGACGTATTTCCGTGCTGGAACGCAGCATGGCTAAGCTCCTTCGCCTGGAACGGTTGGCGCTGGCGAGCAGTCCTGCGCGGCGACCATCGGCAACGTCCCATCTTCAACCGCATCGTTGCGCTCGAGCAGCCTGAGCGCTGTGCGATAGCCGTTGAAAGTACCGACATCGACATAGGCGGTCCCGGCCTTGACGCCGTAAGCCTCGCCTCCCGCCGCAAGATATGCGTTGACCAGAGTTCCGAAATACTCGTCAAAACCGTCGCGCTGGCGCCAAAGGGCGGCAAGCTCATGGAAGATACGGCCCGGCATCTTGAAGGCCCCCCAGACCCAGTTCGTCGCGGCGTCAGCTTGCTTGACTTGGATTTGCTCGATCCGCCCGTTTCCATCGAGGACGACAGCGTCGAACAATTCCGGGCGATCGACCGGAAACATCAGGAAGGACAGCCGGTCGTCGGCCAGGCGGCAGAAGCCGTCTTCTGGAAACCAGATCGTGTCCGGAAGGCCGACCAGGACCGTTTCTTCAGGCGTGACAAGCGGTGCCGCGCGGAAGATCGCGTCGCAAAGCCCAACCGGAGAAGGCTGCGCTACGAAGATGGCCGCGGCGTCGTCATAGCCGCCGGCGTAATATTCGAGGATATCCGACTTGCCGGAACCGATGATGAAGCAGATGCGATCAACGCCGTTGCAGACCATCCGTCGCACCAGATACTCGCTCACCGCGCATGGGCGCTCGATCTGGCCATCCAGCCGGCTGCCGACCGGCAGCAGCTCCTTGGAGAAACCCAACGGCTGAATGCGGCTGCCGCGACCGGCGGCAGGCACGATGCCCAACATCAGACAACTTCCTCCATTGTGCCACTCGCCATGGACGAAAAAGCGTCGTTCAGGATACGGTCCAATTCGGCAGCGCGATGCGCGGATGTGTGCTCGTCGAGGACGCGCTCCTGGGCGCGGCGGCCGAGCGTGGCAATCTCACTGTCCGACAGGCCGAGCGCGGCAACGACATCGCCTGTACTGTCCGCCAACAGAATCTCGCTGCCAGGCGTGAAGAAGCTGTCGAGGCCGGCCCAGTCGTCCGAGATGATCGCGGTGCCGCAAGCGGCCGCCTCGAAGAGACGGCCTGACGGGCACCAGCCCTGTCGCGCCATCGCCTCGCGGGTGACATTCAGCGTCAGGCGCGAGGAGGAAAAGAAGGCCGGGTGGTCGGCGGGCGGCAGGTGCCTGACGAAATAGATGTTGCTGCTCCAGGGGAAGTCCTGCGGGTACTGCGCCCCGC
Source organism: Mesorhizobium sp. B2-7-1 (assembly GCF_006440735.1). Lineage (GTDB taxonomy): Bacteria > Pseudomonadota > Alphaproteobacteria > Rhizobiales > Rhizobiaceae > Mesorhizobium. The sequence goes on from NZ_VFUA01000002.1 coordinate 96,006, forward strand.
CTATGACGAAACGGCGGTTCGGCAGTCGGGCCGCTGGAGCGACGAGCAGTCTTTCCACCCCCGCCTGCCGGTCCGCGGCATAGGTCCCGAGATAGGACAGATCGCATGCGAACTCGGGCCTGGACTGCGCCGGCCGGTGTCGGTTGGGGTCGACATGGCCGTAAAGCGGCAGGACATAATGTGCGCCAAGAATGGTCTTCAGTGTGTCGATCACCGGCCCTCCGGTATAACTCAGGACCAGATCGAAATCGCGCAGGCCCTTCGGCTCGAAATAGGCCGGGTAATCACCTCGCTCGATGCTCGCCAGCGTCACGGGTGTATCGAGGTCGTAAAACACCTTCAGGCCGCGACAGCTTTCGTTGGCTAGGCGCGAGGCCTCCACGGCGTCCGGACAATAGGAGGTGACGATGACGACCTCGGCTTCCCATATCGCGGCCTCGGCGCCTTGGCGGATGGACTCCCAATCCTGGTAGAGAACGATATCGCCGCCGCTCAGCCGGTCGATGTCCCTGGCACCGGCGTAGTAGGGCGTATCGCGCTCGAAAAAGCTGATCGACCAGCCAAGCCGCGCCAGCGCCCCAATCAGTCCGCGCCAGAGCGTGGCGTGCCCGTTACCCCACGAGGATGTGACGGTGAGGCCGAAAATGACCATGCGCATCGGTTACCGCTCCGTCAGGCGATTTCATTCAAACGGATCAGCTTGGAGCCCCAGTCGCCGTGGACGACCGTTGTGATGGAGGCCGGCGCGATGTCGAAGCGGAAGCAATCGCCGAGCTGCAGACCGAGGATCGCGCAGACAGCCGCCTTGATCACATCGGCATGGCTGACAAGCGCGATGCACTGACCCTGTCCATTTTCGCGCAGCGCGTCCATCAGGCCGATCATCCTTTGCTGGACATCCAGCATGGTCTCGCCGCTCGGAGTGCGGGCGCTCTGGCGCTGCTCGTTCCAAAGCCGCCAGCTTGCATCGCCGTTCAGTTCTTCGAAGGTCTTGCCCGACCACTCGCCGAAGTCGATCTCGTCGAGTTCTCTGCAGATCGCGAACTTCTCAATCTGACAAGCGATGGCGATCGGCTTCGCTGTTTCCAGTGTGCGCTCGCGTGGGCTGCTCAAGATCGCCGCGAGCGGCTCTCGCGCCATCCGTCGCGCGAGATGCAGCGCCTGAGCTTGGCCAGCTTCGCCGAGGCGAACGCCTTCAAGCCGCCCGGCCAAGTGCGACCCGACATGATCATGCGCCGCGTGGCGAATCAGAAAAAACGTCGTAGTCATTCGGCGGCGTCCAGCATCGGCTCGTCATTGCCGGCGATGAAGGCGAGCGTCCGCAGACGTGCTTCTGCGTCGGTGAACTGCTCCGGCGGCGACTTCATGAAATAGCTGCTGGGTCCTGTAAGCGCGCCAGCAATGCCGCGGTCGAGGGCAAGCTTGGCGCAGCGGACGGCGTCGATGACGACGCCTGCTGAGTTGGGCGAGTCCCAAACCTCCAGCTTGAGCTCGGCATTGAGCGGCACACCGCCGAAGGTGGTGCCTTCGACCCGAATATAGGCCCATTTGCGATCGGTCAGCCACGGGACATGGTCGCTGGGTCCGACATGGATGTTGCCGGCCTCAAGCGGGACGTCGATCTGGCTGGTGACGGACTGCGTCTTGGAAATCTTCTTCGATTCCAGCCGCTCGCGCTCGAGCATGTTGAGAAAGTCGGTGTTGCCGCCGAAGTTGAGCTGATAGGTGCGATCGATGCGCACGCCGCGCTCGCGGAAGAGATTGGCTAGCAGCCGGTGCACGATAGTTGCGCCGACCTGGCTCTTGATGTCGTCGCCGACCAGGGGAAGGCCGCGTTCCTCAAAGCGTTGGCGCCATTCCGGCCTCGAAGCGATGAAGACAGGGATGCAATTGACGAAGGCGCAGCCGGCTTCGAGCGCACATTCGGCATAGAATCGCGTGGCCTGTTCGGAGCCGACGGGAAGATAGGATATCAGAACCTCGGCTCCGCTTTCGCGGAGCCGCGCGATTACATCTGCGATCGGTTCATTCGATTCTTCGATCTCACCCCGAAGGTATTTGCCGATGCCGTCGAGTGTCGGGCCGCGCTCCACACTGACGCCGGTCGGCGCGACGTCGGCGAAACGGAAGGTGTTGTTGGGCGCGGTGTAGATCGCTTCGGCCACATCGCGCCCAACCTTGTTTTTCGCAACATCGAAGGCGCAGACGACCTCGATATCGTCGACGTGATAGCCGCCGAGATCGGCATGCATCAGCCCGGGGATCGGCTCGTTGCCGTTGGCGTGGCGATAATAGGAGAGACCTTGCACCAGGGATGATGCGCAATTGCCCACGCCGATAATGCCGATGCGAACTTTCTTCGATGTCACGAAACCGCTGCCTCTTCTAGTTGGAGGTAAGTTCCTCGGCGCCGAACCGGGAGTGGCCGCGAATGTTCCTTCCCGCTGCGAAAAATTGCTCGATCTCCAAAAAACTGCCGGCCTGATTCCGGATCAAACAGGCGCGGCTCTGCGTTGGCGGCCAGACAGCTGGGAAGGAGCCGTATGGTCATCTTCGGCGACCACAAGCGAACGCGTAGCGCACAGCAGCTCAGGGAGGCTGTCTTGGCCGCCGCTGGAGCAATCGGCGATCTGCCTGCCGGCATCGAACGTCATGCTGCTGTGGTCGATCTTTTCGTCACCGCCTCTGAACTTGTGCAGGGCCTTGCCGATGCGGAATTCGACAGCAAAGGTGTCGACAGCAGGTCGTCGAGGCAGAAGCTGGGTTCTGAAATCCTTGTCGAGTTGTCGCGGGAAATCCTGCGATCTTGGCGACAAGGATTTGCCCGAAGCGGAGGGCTCGATGCATCGCTGCTTGCAAAACTTGCCGCCATCGACTGCGGCAGCCCAATAACCACCGGTCCGGCTGAAGGCTTCGCGCTGTACGCACTCTACCCGGAAACCTATCTGCTTGCGGCGCTGCAGTCCGGCCTCGACGCAAACACCTGTGTCATCGGGATCCGCAGCATCGGTCTCGGCCTGGCAGCAATGGTCGCAGCCGCCCTCCGAGCACCACTGCCCCTGAGCGTGAGGCCGATTGGACACCCCTTTCGCCGGCACGTCTGCGCTGCGCCCGAACTGATTGGTGACTGGCGGGACAAACCAGAAGCCAGATTTGCGATCGTGGATGAAGGCCCGGGCCTCTCCGGCAGCTCATTTCATGCGGTTATAACCTGGCTGGAGGAGCAAGGCATTTGCCGAGAGCGCATCCACCTGTTCCCAAGTCACCGCGGGGGGCCGGGCGCACACGCTTCGGCAGACATCCAGGAGATGTGGAGCCGCTGCCGATGCCATGTCGCGGACTTCGAAGCAGCCTTCGATGGATGCGTCGCGCCGAGCCTTCGACAATGGATGGCGAACCTCCTCGGCAAGGCTGATGTCGAACTCAGCGAAATCTCCGGCGGCGAATGGCGCAAACATATCTCAGTGACGTCCGACCATTGGCCGCCTGCATTTCCGGCATTCGAGCGGCGCAAATTCATGCCTTCGGCCAGCGGTGAGCGCTGGCTGGCGAAGTTCGCGGGCTTCGGCGAGAGCGGAGGTCGCAAGCTGCGTACGGCCAAGGCACTGCACGAAGCGGGCTTTGGCGCTCAGCCGGTCGGACTCTGCCACGGTTTCCTGGTCGAGCGCTGGATCGATGCCGACAGGCTGGACCGGGTAGGGATGGCAAGGGATCTGCTGATCGAATGGCTTGGGCGTTACCTCGGCTGGCGAGCCGCCAGGCTGCAGACGGACGAGAGCGGCGCGTCGTTGGACCAACTCGCGCGCATGTCGGTGCAGAACTGCGAGGAGGCGCTGGGCAAGACGCCGGCGGATGCCTTGCAGGCATGGTTTGCCTGTCAGCCATCACCGGGTCCGACGCGCCGGGTCGAGATCGATGGACGGCTGCACGCTTGGGAAATTCTGGTCCACCCGGACGGGAGCCTGCTCAAGACGGACGCGGTCGATCATTGCCGATCGCACGATCTTATCGGCTGTCAGGGCATAGAATGGGACATTGCCGGCGCGCGGGTCGAGCACGACCTGTCCGCCGCCGAGCTTTCGAAGCTCATCGGCCGCATCGAGCGGACGATATCTATCAACAGGGCCCTGGTCTACTATCTCGAGCCCGGCTATCTCGCATTTCAGCTCGGCCTCTGGACGATTGTAGGGCAATCGGCCAACGACGAAGACCGGATGCGTGCGACGCGCCAAGTCGAACGTTACAAAACCGGAATTGTTCGGCTTCTGGGCTGTTGAGGACCAAGCACGCAGGAGTCAGTCCAGCCTGCGCAGCATGTCGGCTTCCTGCTCCAGGATGCTCGCCACTTCTTCCCGTTGCAGATGCGTCATCATCAGGCTGACGCAGCACTCGAGATAGGTGATGGAAGCTCTTCGCAGGAAAGCGGCGGTTTGCACCGCCGCCATCTGCTCGATGTCCTTGACTGGTCGCTTCGGCTGCATAGCTCTTCCTCCGTCGCGGTTGTCATGCCCAATCGCGATCTCGGTTGGTTGTTCCGCCCCAAGGGAAAGAAGCCGGTGACTCAAAGCTGCAGGTTCTGGAGCTTTCCGATACCTGCCCTGTCGATCACCGCCATGGGCTCCATCGCCGCCTCATCGAGCTCCGTAAAGTAGCTGATCGTCTGGAGCAGGCCCTGCCTGAGCGGTACCCTGGGAGACCAGCCTAGCAATGCTTTCGCGCGAGCTATGTCGGGACGCCGCCGACGGGGGTCGTCCTGAGGCAGAGGCAGGAATTTCACCGGCGATCTGGTGCCGGTCAGTTCGCGCACCAGCTTTGCCAACTCGAGGATCGAAAATTCTCCCGGATTGCCGAGATTGACCGGCTGGTGCGGATTGGGATCGACATCCATCAGGCGGCGCAATCCCTCGACCAGATCGGTGACATAGCAGAAAGAGCGGGTCTGCAGGCCATCACCGAAGATCGTCAGCGGCCGTTTCTCGATCGCCTGCATGACCAGGTTCGAGACGATGCGGCCGTCCGCGGGGTCCATCCTGGGCCCATATGTGTTGAAGATGCGGGCGACGCGAACGTCGGCCATCTCGGCTCGGAGATAATCGAAACAGAGCGTTTCGGCGCCGCGCTTGCCCTCGTCGTAACAGGCCCGCGGTCCGGTGCAGTTGACGTGGCCGACATAGTCCTCGCGCTGCGGATGCTGTTCCGGATCGCCATAGACTTCGCTGGTTGATGCCTGCAGGAAGCGCGCGCCATTGCTGGCGGCCAGCTCCAAAAGATTGAGGGTCCCGATGACGCAGGTGCGCGTGGTGTGGATCGGGTCGGCTTGATAGCGAGGCGGCGATGCCGCGCAGGCCAGATTGAAAACGCGATGGACAGGTTCACCGAGTTCCAGCGGGGTGCAAACGTCCTGCTTGATCAGTCGAAAGCGCACCTGACCAACCAGCGAGCTGATATTCTCCATTCTGCCGGTGAGGAAATTGTCGACGCAGATCACGCGATAGCCGTCACGCAGCAGCGCCTCGCACAAATGCGAACCGAGGAAACCGGCACCGCCGGCAACAAGCGCCGTCCGTGTATGTTCAGCTCTTTTTGATCGCCGCATCTCGATGGTCTCCTGTCTGCCGCTTATGCTGCACTTTCGACGTCCAGATCGATCGCCGTGCGGGCGTCGACAGACGGCGTCAGCGCCGAAACGAATTCACCTGCCCTAGCAATGGCCGTATGTCTTGAAAGCACCGACGCGCGCGCGAGTCTGGCCATGTCGAGCCTAGCCCGCTCGGATTTGGCGCTGAGGATCTCCTCGACATCTGCGGCATTGGTCGCGGTCTCGATCGCCGGTCCCGGGAAAAAATCGTCGAGCCCAGGCCAGCGGTCGCTTATGATCGGCGTGCCACAAGCAGCGGCCTCGAAGAGCCGCACGCTAGGCGACCATCCTGCCGCGATCATCGACGCCCGCGTAAGGTTCAGCGTGTAACGCTGGCGGCTGTAGAAAGCTGCATGTTCGGAAGGCGGCAGGTGCTCGATCCGCTCGACATTGTCCGGCCAGGCGATGTCGCAGGGATATTGCGAGCCGGCAACGACGAAGCGGCGGTCCGGCAAGCGGCGCGCAGGCTCCAGAAGCAGCGCTTCCAATGAGGGCTGCCGGTCCGCGCTATAGGTGCCAAGATAGCCAAGGTCCCATTCGATGGCTTGTCTGGTGCGACGATGCCGCGTTGGGTCCACCGAGCAGTAGAGCGCCTCCGCCCGGCGGGCGCCGAACTCGGACTTCAGCCGCGCCAGCGTAGGTCCGCCGGTGAAGGAGAAATAGACGTCGAAATAGGGGATCTGCCGGTGGGCAAGATAGTCGCAATCGTCCTCGGCAACCCGCGTAAGCGTTACCGGGGTATCGATGTCGTAGAAGCAGAACTGTCCCGTGCACAGCGAAGCAAGATCGTCGATGATTGCCCGGCCTTCCGGCACGAAGGAGCCCATCACCACAGCGTCAGCCCGCTGCAGCTCCTGTCTATGGCTGCAGCGCAGCTCCGAGACCGTCTCGTAATAGCGCAAGTCGCAAAAATCGGGATCGCGCAGGTCCCGGTGATGCGCGTACCAGGGAACGTCGCGTTCAAAGAAGGTGATGCGATGGCCGAGCTCGTGAAGCGCGCGGAGCAGTCCCCGAAAAGTTGTCGCGTGGCCGTTGCCCCAGGACGAAGACAGGGAAAGGCCGAGGAAAACGATTTCGAGCGGTTTCGTCATTCTGCAGCCTCCATTGCCCGGCGCTCGAAATGCGCCTTGAAGATGTCATCCACCAACTGGGCTCTCAGCGTATAGGTATGCTCGGCCAGAACGCGCCGCAGCGCTGCCGCGCCGATCGCCTTCGCCCTTTGCGGCGTCAGCGTGCACATGATCTCGGCGACATCGGCGCCGTCCCGCGCGACCAGAATCTCTTCGCCGGGGGTAAGAAACAATTCGATGCCGAGCCAGGCGTCGGTGATCAGGCATGCGCTCGCGCCCGCCGCCTCGAACACGCGGGTGGCGGGCGAAAAGCCGTTGGTCGCCATGCTGTCGCGGCTGATGTTAAGCACCGCTTTCGGCGTGACGTTGAAAGCGTTGTGGTCGCGCGTGCCGACATGGCCGAGCCACGACACGTTTGACGGCAAGGGCTTGTCTCCCCAACCGGAGCCGCCAAGCAGGAAGCGTTGACCGCTAAGCGAACGGGCTGGATCGAGGAAGAAGGCATCCACGCGCGCCTCGCGGTCGGGAAGGCGATTGCCCAGGAACGCCAAGTCACAGGCAAAGCGCGAATTGGCGGAGACCGGGTGATGCGTCTCCGGATCGAGCGCGTTATAGATCGGTATGCACTCCGCTGCGCCAAGAGCACGATAATCCCAGACGACCGGGTCGCCGCCGCCATAAGTGAGCACCAGCCCGATCCTCTTCAGAGCCTCGTGTAACGGGTGTTCGGCGTCATTGCGCAACTCGCTTAGGGTCGCTGGCGCGTCGACATCCCAGAAGACGGTCAGCGCATCTGGGCGGGCATTGTCGAGGACTGCCTGCAGCAGCGCATCGTCTTCGAAGCCGACGCCGCTTGCCGTGACCACGACGTCTGCCTGCGCGGCGCGCGATGCAACTTGCATCAGCGCGTGCGGGGTCGGCTCGTAGACCACGACGCTGCACCAGTCCGGCGCCTCGATGTCGCGGTGCTGCTGCCGATCATAGACGTTGGGCTCATAAAAGACGATGTCATAGCCGCGCTGCGAAAGCGCCTTGAGCAGGCCCCGGTAATAGGTGGCCGCGCCATTCCAATAGGACGACAGCAGGCTCGATCCGTAAAAGGCGATCTTCATGCGGCGGCCTCCGTTGCGGGTTTGATTTCGGCCGCGTCGCGATTGCCGCATGCGGCGAGGATGGCGAACAATTCGTCGGCGCGGTGCCGGCATGTGTGCCGCGACAGGATGGTCTCCAGCCCCGATGCGGTCAGCGCTTCCGCAAGCTGACTATCGTTCAGCACGTCGCGGAGGTGGCCTCGCATCTCGGCGCCGTTTCGGGCGAAGAGGAAATCCGTTCCGGCACGGAACAGCCCTTCGACATCCGACCATGGCGCAGACACAAGCGGAATCCCGCAGGCCAGTGCCTCGAAGATGCGAATTGTCGGAATGCCAGGCAGGCTCTCCCGGTAGGGCCTGCGCGGGATGTGCATGGTGACGCGATGCCGCGCGAAGGCCTTCGGCACATCTGCATTGGCGATCCAACCTTCATAGTGCAGGCCGGCATCCGCGAGGGCCGTCAGCGCATCCGGCGGATAGCGCACGCCGTGAATGGTTCCCGATGGCCTAAGCGCGCTTGCCGGCTGGATCAGAAATTCGTCGATCTCGGCGCTGCGTTCGTCGTCGCCCCAATTGCCGATCCAGACGAGGTCGGAGACGGGGTCGATTTTCGGGCACGGCTTGAACAGCCGGTCGTCAGCCGCCTCATGCCACGTGAAGACCCGTTTGCCCCAGCCGGCACGAAGGTAGCTCTCCCGCAGCACTTCGCCAAAGACCAACACGCCATCATAATGATGGAGTTGAAGCGCTGCGATGGCCTGCGCCGCCGAGATGGCGCGATGATGAGTGTCGTGGAACAGTAGCGTGAAATCGCCACCCTGGCCCCGGATGCGGCCGATGCGAGCGATGAGTTCAGGGTCGGTCCATTCATGAACGATGACGACGTCTGCGCTGGCGAGCCACGACTCGTGCTGGAAACCCGCGTCGTAGGTGACCGCCATCAATTCCGGAAAATCCTTGCGAAAGCGCTCGACGGCGAAGGGGCCTTGCTCGGCGAGGAGGTTCGATCGGCTCCAGCCGTCGGCGGGCTCCAACGCGACCACCTCATGGCCGCGCGCGACAAGCTCGCGCATGGTGCCGCGCTGGAAATGCGCGTTGCCGTGGTTCCAGTCGGAAACCGCCGAATGGGTGTAGAACAGAAAACGCATGGTCAACGCCCCGCCGCGGTTGTCGCCGCCCGATCGTAGATGTCTCGCATCTGTGCCGCCTGCGCGCTGAGCGGGAATTTGCGCGCCCGTCGGGCGGCGCGCTGGCCAAACCGGCGTCGCAGGTTTTCATCACGCGAGAGTCTGGCGATGCAGCCGGCAAGCGCATGCGGATCGCGTGCGTCGAAGAACGTCGCCGCCCCGTCCCAGATCTCCCGGTAGGTCGCGATGTCCGCCAGCACCAGCGGGGTGCCCGCAAAGGCAGCCTCCAGAGTGGCCAGCCCGAAAGGCTCGTAGAGCGATGGCGAGACAAAGATGTTGGCACGCGCCATCAGCTGCCGAACCTCGAAATGGCTTATCGAACCTAGTGACAGGGCATGATCGAAGAATGCGCGCTGTCCATCCGGGCCTTCAGTTTCGCCCACAGCAAAAAGGGGGAGGCCACACAAAGCAGCGGCGGCATCGAGCACCGATGCGTTTTTCCCCTCATCCCACCAGCGCGCGGCCGCGAGAACGAACGACTCGCGGTGCGCAGCTGTAGGGGCGGGGAGGGCACCATTATGCACGACGTCCAAGCCCGCGATCGAGCCGTAGCAGGCTTCGAGCATGTCGGCGTGGCTTCTGCTCGGCGCGACAACCGCTTGGGCGCGGTCAAAGCCCATCCGATTGCGCTCTCGTTGCCAGGTCCAATCGCCGACGGCCATTTGCGCCCGCACCACATGCAGCCATGTCACTACGCAGGAATGCGACACTGCGACGATAGGACAATTCAGTTCGAGGCCGGCTGCCTGCGCCGGGGCATTGAGGTGCACGAGATCGATCGCATAGGCCGACGCAATCTCCTGCAATTCGCAAGGCAGCTGGTCGAGATCTTTCTCGTCGCGCGTCATCCAGTCCGGCGGGCATTCGAGCCAAATCAGCGTGGCGAAAGACCGCGCCTCCCGGACCTGTTCCGGAGAAGGTTCCGGTCCCAGCCCGGCGAGCACGACGCTGTCGCCGCCGGCCGCCAGCTCGCGCGCCAGGTCAAGCGAATAGCGCCAGACCCCGCCAACGGCGTCGGTCGTCATCAGGATGCGCCTCGGACGCTGGATCAGTGATTGCAGCATGAGGACTCCAACTCAGCCAGCGCACGCGGGCGCTGGTCCTGGATATCGCTGAATGATCGGAAGGAGGCGAGGTAGTGCTCATGCGCGCGCTCCCAGGCGACATCGTCGGGCTCGCCCCAAAGCTCGCGATAGCTGGGGGAGCTTGGATACGGATAGAGCGGTACGGGCTCGCTTGCCCAGACGCCGTGATTGATCAGGTGCTTGCGCCAGTAATCCACCAGCGCCGGGTCGTCTTCGACCATACCGATCAGATTGGCCTGGACGAAAGGCACGTTGCGGCGGGCGTCGATGAGAAGCGCGGCCAGATCCTCGGTGTTGAGCCGGCAGCGCTTGGCAAGCATCGCACGGCCTTCTACCGTCAGGCTTTCAAGGCCGGCTTCGATCGAGACGCAGCCGGCCTTGCCAAGCAGCTCGAGCAGCTCTGGCTTCCAAAGGTCGATGCGAGTCTGGACACCGAACTGGACATCGCGCTCGACCAGCGCCTCCAGCAGCGCCTTCTGCGGCAGGAAGATTTCGTCGATGAAATAGATATAGCGGACGCCTTGCGCGATCAGCCCGTCGATCTCGGCGATGACGGCATCGTGCTTCCTACGCCGATAGGCATCGCGGAAATCGATCTTGGCGCAGAAGCTGCAATTGTAAGGGCATCCGCGCGAGGCTTCCACCTCGGCGCCGGACCCATTCTGGACGGTATCGAACCGGTGGTGGTGGTGGCTGTGCGCCGCGACCCAGTCGGACGGCCAGGCGAGCGCTGGATGATTGACGAACGGGCTGGCGTGCACGCCGCCATTGCACACCGGAAAGTTGTTCTGGAGATAGGCTGTATGCGCAACCTTGCTCCAATCGCTCTCCTGTGCGAGCGCTGTCACAACCTCCTCGCATTCGCCTCGTACGACGATATCGACGCCGAGCTTGCGTAGCGTCGGCGCGGGCGTCGCCGAGCCGTGCGGTCCCACCGCCACGGTGCGTCCGCCGCGTCCGGCGAGATGGTTGAGGAATTCCCCGGGAACGCGCAATTCGGGCGGCGCGCAGCGCCAGAACAGATAGGTCGGCGCGGTCGTCACCACTGTCATATCCGGCGCGAATGACGCCACACGCTCGGCCAGCGCCGCATTGTCGAGGGCCTGTAGTTGTCCGTCCAGCATCAGAACGTCGTGCCCATCGGCGTCCAGCATTGCGTTGGAATATCCGAGCTCCAGCGGCAGATGCGGCTGGCGGCAGCCGAAATAGATACTGTGCTCGTATGTCCAGTACGGATTGACCAAGGCTACCTTCATGCGACGTACCTCGTAGCTTCTGGGCGCGATTGGAGGCGATGCCGCAGCAGCCAGCTGGCGAGATCGCAGACGCCTTCGCGCCATGGCACGTGCGCCTGCCAGCCGATCGCGGCCTGCAGCTTGCGTGTATCGGCAACGAAAAAGGGCTGGTCCCCGACCCGCTCGTGGTCGTGGCGGATCGCGACGTCACGGCCGACCATGTCGGGGATCTCCGCCAGCAGCACGCGCAGGCTGACCGCGTTGCGCGGGCCGCCGCCCAGATTGAACGCCTGGCCTTTCAAGTCTTCGATCCTGGCCAACACGCCGCGATAAGCGGCGACCGCATCGGACACATGCAGAATGTCGCGCACCTGCCTGCCGTCGCCATAGATCGTGATCGGCTGGCCAGAGAACGCGCTCAAAAGGAAATGCGCGACCCAGCCCTGGTCCTCGGTGCCGAACTGGCGCGGCCCGTAGATGCAGCTCATACGCAGCACCGCGGTCGGCAGTCCGTAAGACTTGGAATAATCGAGCACATACTGATCGGCCGCACCCTTCGAGCAGCCATAGGGCGTGCAGAAATCAAGGCCGACGTTCTCATTGACGCCGCTCGTACGCACTTCCTCGTCGAGCGGTTCATAGTGATCGCCGGCTTGCCGCACCGCGATCTGAGGCAGGCTGCCATAGACTTTGTTGGTGCTGGCGAAGACCACGGGGGCTCTAGTGCCGCGAGCCGCTTCCAGAACGTTGAACGTTCCTTTGAGGTTGATGTCGAAATCTTGCGCGGGATCGGTCAGACTGGTCGTCACGGCTGTCTGAGCGGCGAGATGGAAAATCGCTTTGGCCGGCGCCAGGGCCGTGGCCAAGGCGCCAAGATCGCGTATGTCGATGATTTCAGTGCTCAGCCGGTCACCATGCTTTTGCGCCAGCCAGTCGAGGTTCTGCTCGACGCCCGGACGGCTGAGATTGTCGACCACCAGTACTCTTTCGCCATCGGACATCAGGCTGTCGGCGAGATTGGAGCCGATGAAGCCGCTGCCGCCAATGATAGCGACTGGGGCGTTGCGGGCGTGGCGGCGCGTCTGGGTCATGAGACCAATCCCCGCTCTTCCAGCTCGCGCCGCATGTCGGCGCCGCGATCGATGACGATGCTGTTGCGAACCCAGGCCGCGAATTCGCCGAGCGAATTCTCCAGGCGATGCTTTGGCTCGAAGCCGAGCAGTTCGCGGGCCTTGGCAATATCGGCAAAGCAGTTGCGGATGTCGCCGGAACGCGCCTTGCCCAGGATTTCAGGCGGGCGCTTGGGAATGCCCATGGCCTTGGCGAGCAGACGTGCCACCTCGCTGATCGAGTAGGCGCGTCCACTGCCGATATTGACCACATGCCCGGCAGCCTGACGTTGCTCCAGCGCCAGCCGAAACGCTGTGGCGACATCGCGTACATGCACGAAGTCGCGCTTCTGCTCGCCATCCTCGAAGATCGTCGGCCGCTTGCCGTTGGCCAGGCGTGAGGCGAAGTTGGCGAGAACACCGGTATAAGGATTGGAAAGCGCCTGTCCGGCGCCGAAGACGTTGAAGAGGCGCAACGCCGCCGCGTCGATGCCATACGCCTGCCCGAAGATCAGCACCGCGCGCTCCTGCGCATATTTTGTCAGCGCGTAGATCGAGGCTAGATCGGGCCGTTTCTCCTCGTCTGTGGCGATTGGCGACAGCGTCTCGCCGGATGCCGATTTGAGATCCCACAGGCCCTCCCTGATCTCGGCAGGCTTGCGGCGCGCATTGTCGATCCGCTCGCCGTCCGGTGTCTGGTAGAGGCCTTCGCCGTAGATGCTCATCGAGGATGCCACGACGATCCGTTGGACCGGATGCTTGATCAAAGCTTCGAGAAGGGTCGCGGTGCCGAGGTCATTGGTGCCGACATAGCGGGCGATTTCGTACATGGATTGACCAACGCCCACCTCGGCCGCCAGATGGATGACCGCGTCGACATCCGAAACCGCGTCGGCGACCGCATCTCGGTCGCGCACGTCGCCCTTGATCAGCTCGGCTCCGGTCGGAATATTGATGGCTTCGGCGCCGTGCACCTGGTCGACAAGCGCATCGAGCAGGCGCACCTGATAACCATGGTTGCTGAGCTCCTGGGCGACGTGGCGGCCGATGAAGCCGCACCCTCCCGTAACCAACACATGTTTCACGATATGTCCCTTCCGGATTTGGTTTCGGCGCCCCGAACTGCGCGGCAAAAGGTTTGTTCCCTGCTTCAACAAAGTTCCCGCCTGAGGAGACGGCACTGCCTGGCGGAGGGCATCCACCCTCTGGAACATTGCCGGTTGGCCGCTGTTAGGACAGCTCAACGGTCCCGCTGCGAGAAAGGGAGTTCCATGTCCGAGGCCAAGACAACCACCGATCACGACGAGATCCGGAAATGGGTAGAAGAACGAGAGGGACGACCGGCCGTCGTCCGCACGAAAGGCGAAGGCGGCATCCTGCGCATCGATTTCGGCGAGCCTGAGGATTCGTTCGACGCTATCGAGTGGGACGAATTCTTCCGCATTTTCGACGAGAACGATCTGGCTTTCCTGCATCAGGATAAAGCCGGCACCGGCGGAACGAGCCGCTTCAACAAATTCGTCGAGCGCAGCCGGAAGGGCTAGGGTGTTTCACCGTTTCACGGAAACGGCAAAACGCCTATCTCTTTGATTTGACACAATCCCGCACGGAAAACCGCTTTACATTTTTCCTGGAATTGCTCTGGTTGGTTGAGAAGCTGGTGTCATGGCGCCGTTGGAGGAGGGGAGGCCCTGCAACGGCGCTGCGGCAAGCGGTCAGGTTGCCGCATTTGGTCGTGCCGTTCAATCGAGCGGCTTGTCCGTCGGCCTGGGCGTCGGCCCGGCCTGGGGCCGCCTGCCGGCATTGCGGTTGGCAACACGGTTGTCGAGCGGCGAGGCCGATGGCTCTCGAGCGCCCGCTGTCTTCGGAGCGGTGGGCGTCGCGCCCGCATCGCTGTCCTGCGCGTCGCGATGGGGGTGTGGAAGTCCCTCCGGGTCGGTCGACTTCACCGCGGGCTTGGATGTGTCTTTCGGTTGAGCCATTTTCGAACCTCTCTGCCTAGATGCGCGCGATCAGCCGTGCGGGCGCATGACCACCTTGATGCAGCCGTCCTGCTTGTCGCGGAACGTCTTGTAGAGGCCCGGTCCCTTCTCCAGGCCGGCACGGTGGGTGATGACGAAGGTCGGATCGATCTCGCCACTCAGCACCTTCTGCAGGAGCGGCTCGAGATAGCGCTGCGTATGGGTCTGGCCCATACGAAATGTCAGCCCCTTGTTCATCGCCGCACCGAATGGAATATGATCCACCAGTCCGATATATACGCCGGGCACCGAGATGGTGCCGCCCTTGCGGCAGCAATAGATCGCCTCGCGCAGCACATGCGGCCGGTCGGTGCCGAGATAGACGGTGGCCTTGGCCTTATCGAGCATGGAATCGGGCGTGGCGGTCGCGTCGGCCTCGGTGCCGACGCAGTCTATGCAACTGTCAGGGCCGCGCCCGCCCGTAATGGCCATCAGCGCATCGTAAATATCGGAATTGCTGAAATCGAGCGTCTCCGCCTTGCCGTAGTCGCGCGCCATGGCGAGCCGCTCCGGCACCTTGTCGATGGCGATGACGCGCCCGGCGCCGAGCATCCACGCGCTCTGGATGGCGAACTGCCCAACCGGTCCGCAACCCCATATGGCGACCGTGTCGCCTTCCTGGATGCCGGCGTTCTCGGCCGCCATGTAGCCGGTGGGAAAGATATCGGAGAGGAACAGCACCTGCTCGTCATCGATGCCGTCGGGCACCTTGATCGGTCCGACATCGGCAAAGGGCACGCGCAGGTATTCGGCCTGTCCTCCCCAATAGCCGCCGACCAGATGCGAATAGCCGAACAGCCCCGCGGGCGACTGGCCCATGACCTTCGCGGCCTGTTCGGCATTGGGGTTCGACCGGTCACAGAGCGAGAACAGGCCGTTCTGGCAGAACCAGCACTCGCCGCAGGAGATGTTGAAGGGCACGACGACGCGATCGCCCTTCTTGAACTTCGTGTGAGCGCGGCCCACTTCCACCACTTCGCCCATGGTCTCGTGGCCCAGCACATCGCCCGATTTCATCGTCGGCATGTAGCCGTCCATCAGATGCAGGTCCGAGCCGCATATGGCGCAGCAGGTAACCTTGATGATGATGTCGCGGTCATTCTCGATCGCCGGATCGGCGACCTGGTCGCAGCGAATGTCGCCTTTGCCATGCCAGGTCAAAGCTTTCATCGGGTTGTTCCCATGGTTGTCGATGCTTAGCGGTACGGCCGAACTCGCGCTGGGCGGGAATGTTCCCGAATCAGAACCCGCGTTTTCAGCCATTCTTCGCCGAACCCGGCTCGGCCATATTGCGGTGCTGTTCGGCAAGCGTGCCGGCCGGTGTGACATGGGCGGCGGCGACCTGCATCTTGTTCTTCCAGCCGCTGACGACCTGCTCCTCGCCGGCCATCACGGCATCGTAGCCGTCCTTGGCCACATCGGCCGGGTTGTCCTTTTTTGCGTGCCGACTTCGGTGTCCATCATGTCGGCGCGCTCGAAGAAGCGCGTCTGCGTGGCCCCCGGCATCAGCACGGTCACGCTCACGCCGCTGTCCTTCAACTCATGACGCATAGCAATGGCAAAGGAATCGATGAAGGCCTTGGTGCCGTTGTAGACTGCCTGGAACGTGCCCGGCATGAAGCCGGCGATGGAGCCGGTGAACAGGATCCTGCCGCGACCGCGCTCCACCATTTTGCGGCCGAGCCGATGGGCGAGATAGACGGTGCCGGTGATGTTGGTGTCGATGACGCGGCGTGCCTCGCTCCAATCCTGGCCGACGAAGCCCCGGCCCAGACCTCGGCCCGCGTTGAGGAAAAGAAGATCGATGTCGCGCTCGCCGATCCTGGCGATCAATTTGTCGGCGCCGTCCTCGCTTGCAAGGTCGGCTTCCACGGCGTCGACCGAGACGCCATGCGACTGGAGCGCCTCTGCAGCCCGTTCGATGGCCGGCTCGTCGGCGACAATGACAAGATCTTAGCCATCCCTGGCGCAGAGTTTCGCGAGTTCCTTGCCGATGCCGCTTGATGCGCCGGTGACGACCGCCAGTTTGCCGTTTTCCATTCGATCCTCCTGAGTTGTTTGGCCGAACAACCGGTCGAACCGAATGTTCCTTGGGCAGGATTTCCGCATGGTTGAATTGCAATACGCCGGACGAAGGAACCGGGCGGGCGCCCCGGCTGTTGGAATCAACAGAGCTGCAGCCATGTGACTCTTTTCCGATCTGAACAAGAAGCTGACCGAAAACCTCTATGCCCATGGCAGCTATCTGAGCGATCCTAGCGCCGACCTGCCAAGGCGGGTGGAGGAGACGGTGGATCTTCTCATGCCTTTCGTACAGCCCGAGGCACCCGAAACCGTGAAGCTGCAGATTCTGGGCACTATCCACGAGCATATTTTTGACGAGGAGTAGCCGCGGCGGCCCCTCGTTCCGCCGGCGACACTAATCGCGGGACACTTTCAGCCGTCGTCTCGAACGCCGGGATCCATGCTGCTTTTCCGCTTCGCGCAGCACCCGCACGATTGCGTCCACTGGAGAGGGGTGCGTTGCAGGCTGTGCTTCCCAGCGCCACAAATGGCGAAACAGACTTTTCAGGCTCAACATGGCAAAGCCTCCTTGCCCTATCGAACCTCGAACGAGGAGCGATGTTCCTTTAGCGGCTACCGGAAGACAGCGGCGAAAAGAAGTGCGGCCGCGGCCAAGATAATCAGCGCGACAACGACCAGGACCGGGTCGTTCCTGCGCGGCTGCAGGTCGGGAGCGTTCTCCGGCGGTCGCATTGCATTGGCAAAGCTCGCCTGATTCGTGAAATTGGGTATATACCCTGCAAAGTGACCTACGGGGACTTGGCGCAGCGGCGGCCTCTGCATCGGTTTCCAGAGGGGCGGCCGCCGGATCAAAGCCGGGCGTCTTATCCTGCGAGGCGCCTGCTTGGATGTCGCCACGCTGCCCTGTCGGAGATCGCAACTTCGATGGCATTCGCCGTCTCCTTTACCCCGAAAGGACCCGCTATTTCAGTGCAGCAACGAGCTTCCGCGGGCGCGCGCGATGCCGCGCATGATACCATTGAGCCAGTCGGCAGTGGATGAGCCGGCAGGTTTGTTGTCGATGTCCTCAAGTGCACTTTCCAAGGTCAGTTCGACCAGGCGATCGGAGGCTCTGGCATCGTCCAGAAGCAGGCGCGCGGCGAGCCGGAGTTTGGGCAACAGCGAGACCACGTCGTCCGCCACTGATGTCGGTTGCGCAACAGTAGCGGTCGTTGGCTCAAGCAGCGGTTCTGGCGAGCACAGCGCGTCGGCGAGGGCGGTCCGGCTTGAAGACTTGCTCAGGCTGCTTGCGAAACGCAGATGCTCGGGAATGGCGATCCGGTCACAGCCGCTGAAGAATACGAACGGCACGTTGCGGCTCATCAACTCGTCCGCAATCGGGAAAACGTATTTGCCCTGGAGATCAACGTCCAGGATGGCCGCCTCGGCTGTCTGCGCGTGTTGTTCGGCCTGCTCTACGGTCGCGACCGGCCCGAGGATAATGGCGCCCATGTCGGAAAAGAACTTGGCTAGATCGCTGGCCAGCAGCCACTCGTCTTCCGCGATCAAGAGGTGAAGTCCCCTGAGGTTTCGCACGCGAAGCTCCTTCAACTCGCATTTCGACGTGATGAGACCTCGGCCCTAGGGCATGCTGCGCCAACACCGGCGCGCGTGAAAATGAGGTCGCTGGGAAGCCAGATCGTAGAACGCGGTGACGGGTGAACCGTTCCGGCCGCTCGCGGCGCACGTCCGATATCGATACGGCAGATGACTACATGGAACCATCTCCCCAGCCTGCGGTTCGGCACGAGGCGGGGTGTCGGCCGGGAACCATGAACCATGACGTTGGACGGCGAGGCCTCCAGAGACCACAACGAGCGCGAGAATGCCGAACGTGTTCGCAATCTTGCCGAACGAGCAGGAATTCCAAGCGGGTTGGCGCTCGCGCTGATTTTGAAATACGGCAACGATCCAGACGTGCTCGATCGCGAGGCGGCAAAGCTGAAGCGCGACGCGGGATAGGAACTGCGTCGTGCTGAACGACCCAATGGGTCCTCATCCTGATGTATTCGTCTTTCCGGTCTGGTTGAGTTGCTTGCAGCGATGTTCCTCGAGGTGAATGCCCTGGTCATCGCCACAATGATCGCCACCTCCTTCGTCCACGAAGCGATAGCACTTTAGGACGTGCGCTATGCGACCACAGCGCGCACGGTGAGCCCTATCGAACAGCATGTGCACAGCTTCCTAGAGATGATCCCACTGATGGCCTGATCATCGTGGTGGCGCTGCATTGGGGCCAGTTCCTTGCGCTGTTCGGAGCTGGATCTGAGAAGGCTCGCTTCGATCTCTCCTGGAAGGAACAGCAACTGCTGGTGGCATACATTGCCGTCGTGATGATTGTGATAGCGCCGTTCGAACTGCTGCCCTATGCGGAGGAGTTCTTCAGAGGCTTGCGCCAACTCAGGCCGGTCGTGCCAGCCAAGGCCAGACGGCATGAGCCCGGCGATACCGCTAAGCGGTGAGGCGGCTGATCGGCAATGGGAACGCCGTGCTCGGGCCGATGTTATCCTTCATCCAACCGGAGATAGCGTCATGAGGGACAGCCAGAACCGCCGCGAGACCGGCGCCAGGAAACATCCCGCCAGCTCCGGTCCGGACCCGAGCGACCAGCTTTCCCAGGATGCCGCGGGCAACGAAAAGCCCCATGTCGAACCGGGCCTGAGCCCCAAACAGGACGAGGTCGAGGACAAGACCCATCAATCGGAGGGCCGCAATCCGCGGCGGCAGCCGACACCAAGCCCGTCGACGGAAAAGAGTTCGGGCGCTGGCCCGGCAGTCGCGGAGCACTGCAAGGACGCCAAGGCGCCCAAGAGCGGTCGTCAGCCCGGCGCCTATGTGAACGAGTGAGCAGCCACGCCCATGAAACATAGCGTGACTTCTAAGTTCGGGGCCACCCCTCGGCTACTGATCCCGGCATCGCGACGGATAGTCCCTCCGGGCTGCCACAACAACGGCCGGCCGGAAATGAAGAAATGGACAGCTTCAGAGACGGGCAGGCACGGTCTCGCCCTGCCAAGTCCGCAGGCGCGGTTAAGGGTACGGCTGGCGTTGCCGGCAAGCGTTCTTGCGAGTTTTCTTTGCGTTTCGGATCGGCGCACCAGGCGCCGGCGGGCTGGCGCTACGAGCCGTCCTGCTGCGCCGGAGTGGACTGCTATCAGGCGCCGCCGTCGGACGTGAAGGAGACGAAATATGGCTACCAGCTCTCGACCGGAGAATTGATCCCCTACAGCGACCACCGCATCAAACGATCGCGCGAATATCTTCACGAGCGCAAGCCTGGAGGCGATAATAAGTCCCTGCACTCCTTCTGCCTTTATGTTCCCGATCATGGGATGTGAGCCGGGCGGTCCGGCCGCCAGATCGTGAGCGAAGAAAGGCCCGCCTTCCTGGCGGGCCTTCATTGCGCGATAGCGAGGGGCCTACTTATTGCAGTTCTGCATGTCGGACGTGGTGGTCCCGCTGGCCGTGTTGTTCTGGATGTCGTTGCCGGCCGCGCCCTTGCACCGGTCGCCGATACCGCCGGAGGGATTATTAGTGGTGCTGTTTGTGGCGTTAGGATCAAGCGTGCCGCCATTGCCGTTGTTGTTCATGCCATTGGTGCCGGTGGTGGCGCCTGCGCCGTTGGTGCCGGTCGTAGAGCCGGTCCCGTTGCCGCCGGATCCGTTGGATTGTGCCATGGCGGATGTGGCCAGGACGATTGCGACAGCGGAAGCCGCGATGAGTCTAATCATGGGAGGTCTCCTGTTTGATCGCCTGATTGCGATATCAGTCAAACAAGAGACTCCCGTTGATGTTCCTGTCTGGCAACGCGAGAGAGTTTAATTGCTATTTTGTCAATGAAACAACATGTGACGCGTGGGTTTTCTGGCGCGGATTGATCCCGTCTGCCGAGTTCGTGTCGTGCTCGACATGTCCCTCGACCGTGTTCTCGCCCTGCTCCAGGTCGTCGCCCTCCTTGATGGTGCCCTTGAAGGTCCCGATGCCAGGATCGTTACTCATATCGGCGTCGCTCGGCTTTTTCGATTTCGGGTGCTGGTTTCCGCTCATGGCCGTTCCTCGCTGGGCTTCCGCACCCCAAGGGGCGCCGTATGTTCCGGCGTCGGGCGACGAACGAATAGCGCACGCCTTCAGCAGTGATCTCGGGTTGCGATATCGTCGGCCCTTGCGCGGACGTGGGGCCATTCCTTCACGCCGCGGGGCTCCGTACCTTCACGCGTGGCTGCGCGGATTTGGAAGGGCCCCGTTCCACTCCGGCGCGACGATGCGCTCGGGCGAGATCGCCGCCATGGCCCAGGACACGCTGGACTTTGCCGACGCTATCGACCTCGAACGGTTCGCGATTGTCGGCCCAGATTGGCGCGCGCATAGCCTATCTGCTCGCCTCGGTCTTTCCGCGGAGGATAACATGCCGCGCGGCGCTTTCGCTGGGATGGCAACCCGGCCCGCCGCAGACCCCGCCTTTGGAACAGGCGAAGGCCTTCTGGTATCAGTGGTTCATGGCGACCGAGCGCGGAGGGAGTTCGTGCGATGGCACGATCACTCCTCGCGCGTTTCCAGTGGTACAGTTGGAGCCCGCCAGGCTGGTTCGACGACGCGCTGTTCGAGCAGGTGGCCAAGTCTTTCGCAAATCCGGACTGCCGGACGTGACGCTGCATTCCTATCGCGCGCGCTGGGGCGAGGCCGGATCCCGATCCGTGCTACGCTGAACTCGCGCGCAAGCAGATCGAAGCGAAGCTCATCTCGGTGCCGACCTTGGTCCTTCATGGCGAGGACAATCGCGTCGTTCTGCCGGTTTCGTCCGAAAGACAAGGAGCGCCATTTTACGGCGAGCTACCAGCGTGGGCTTCTGCCGGGCGTCGCCCATTTCCAGACCCGGGAGGCGCCTGAGCAGGTCCGCGAGGCGGCGGAGCCGTTCCTAGTTGACTTCGCCAAAACTAGGTGATTGGCGCGAAGCAACCCTCGGCTTGGGCTAGGGCAATGAAGCCGATTTCGGCTCGTGCACCGGGCAGCGATTGCGTTCGGAGCAGAATTTCTGGGAATTGGCGTAGGCGCTCTGGCCGCATCCGCATCAAAGCGCCGATTGGCCAATGCGCTTCGACACCATGCCAGGGGCTGAAGGCGACACTGTTTTCGATCATCTCGGCGCGTCACGTCAAGAAGCTTGTCGCCCAGCCCGATTAGCGGAACAGGAACCTTTTTTCCGCCAGTGGGTTAGTGGCAAGGCATTAACCCATGTTAGGGAGCGGCATGGCACGCAAGGTTCGTCAAGTGCTCAGGTCGGAGGAGGAGTCTTCGGAGACGACGAGGCCGGAACGCGAGATGAGCGTCGCGTTGGACGCGTTGAGATATGAGGATGCGCCTACTCGGATGTTGGAGTTGGCGCGGAAGCTCGACGCAGCGATCGCGTTGCGTGCGCGCAAAGCTCGCCCGAATTGACGTTCAACCGACGACGTTCTGATCGTCCCGATCCGGAACAATCATGGCCGGCATTTGTACGCCTTTGAACAGGCCGATCGTGTCGGCATGCGCCTTGCGCTGCATCTCTACGTAAGGCTGATCCAGCGAGGCCGTCGTGCTCTGCAATCGTTCCAGATCACCCTTATGCTCGGCATTGGATTGCGTCGGCATCTGCAATTTCTGCTCGCCGGCGATCTTCTGCAGCTTGGCATTCGCCGCACCGTGATCGGCGATCATTCGCTTGGCGAAAACCTTGATCTGCTGATCCTTCGCGTTGTCCTGCGCGATCTTGCTCGAATCAACTTCGAACATCCCGTCGATCGCAGCCTTGTTGACGAAGGTCTGCACGTCGTCAGCCGCGAAGGCCGGAAGGGCAATCATCAACGCGGCGGTCGCCGATGGAATAAGAATATCCGCATGCTCATGGCTCCAGGCTCCTTTGCTCCTTGGGACCGAACCATTGTTCGCTGCCTTTGTTCCCGCACAGACTCGCGTTTAGACTGACAAATGAAAACCCGCCGTTGTCGCCTGCGCGTTCGTGAATCGATCGGCTAAGTTCTAAGGCGGCTAGTCAACGCTCAGGCTGCCTCCGGCGCCATATTTGACGACGGCTCGCCGTCGCTCGTTGGTCGGCGCCGCGATTGTTCTTTCCGTTCGGAACATCTCACCGCAACCGGTCGGTTGCCGGCGGCTCCCTGTTGTCTGACACCGAGCGGCGCGGGCCTTCGTGTCGCTTATCGCTAGCGCAGAACGTCGCGCACCAGCCCGAGGCCGAGCGCGTCTGCGGCATGGATGTAACAGTTCTGCGTGGCCCGTTGATAAAGTTCATCCGCACTGAGCGAGCTGCCTTCGACAAGCTCCCTGAAGCCTTCCATCTCTAGCTTTTCTGACGTCTCCAGCATCGCAAGCTGCTCGCGGACGATCTGGATGCAGGATCGCATCGGGCCGTTCAGCGCGATGCTCGTTTCCATGCGCCGCTCATGCACGAGAAGGACAGCATCTTCAGTCATGAAGCGGTAGCGTTTCGGAAAGGCAGCGAAGACCGTCACCCCCGCTGAATAGACCTTCGTCTTCCCGACACAGAAAGCGTCCCGGCCGGAATGCCGGCGGAAAAGCCGAACCTCGAGTGCCATGCGGCGAGCGGCATCCGCATCGCCGCCGCCCGTGTTCAACTCCATGACCATGTCCTGATCGTCTTTGCGGACGGACTCCAGGCGACCGAGGAAGAAGCTTACCGTCTCATCATCGATCAGGCCGTTGATGGAGATATTGGGCTGGAACAGAAGCTTTTCCCGGCTCGGGACCCGACCGTCCTGGTCATGTGAGACGCTGTCGTCGTGGAAAGCCATGGAATGCCTCACCGGAATGTTCCAACTCCCAACCGCCCATCGCCCCGTTCGTTCCGCGGGGTTTCGCGGTTGCGGGAACCTCTATGCCATCGTCCGGTTATCTCGCGTCGAGGAGGTGCTCCATGAATGCGACCAAGGAATTCCTGCGCAGCTGGCTAGAGGAGAATGTCGGCAACTTGCCGGCCGACACCGAGGTCAGCGTTCCGATGCTGGCGCAGCAGTTCGAGCAGGACGCCGATGCCGCCGGCTATGGTCGCGAGGTGCGGGAGCAGGAGGTTGGCAACATTGAAGATGCCATCCAATGCGCGCTCGATAAAAAACCGACGAGAAAAATGTAGAGACGGAATCGAATTCCGATGAGGCGAATTCGCTGACGCCGATTATCGATGCCCTGGAAGCTGCCGAGCCTGGCCAAGAGGCATCGGACGATAGCGAGGGCTTGCGGTAGTTGTCCGCAGTTGTGGAACAAAAGGCGGACGCCAGAGGTTTCAGCGCTACTCCGACTCAGGCACGGCAGCGACGTAGACATTCCGATCGAACGAAGGCGCATAGAATGACGAAGTCTCCCGGAAAGAGCAGTCCCATCGGGTCGGGATCGAGGAGCGGTCAGGCGAACCGCCAAGCAAGGGCATTGCCTGAACAGGACCCTGCTGAAGGCTCGCGCAAAACAGTGGATCACGAGTTGGAGCGGCAGAAGCGCTCGCCTGAGTCCGACGACCAAAAGCCTGCACGACAGGCCCTGCGGGACCAGGTCGAGGAAGAGACGGAGCTGCCTCAGAAAGGGTCGGCCTGATCGCGAGCAGCGCCGCCGCAAATGCCGCCTGCTTCCGCCACCCTGATTTCCAACCATGACAGCAAAGCCGAGGCGAAACCTGTTTTTGTTGCTTGCGGCGGCGACGGTTGGCCTAGGCCTGTATAACGGTCTGCTTGCCAGCCGAGCCCTGGCTGCGTGCCCGCGCTGGAGCTTCATCCATCATCGCGGAACGAAGCTGCATTTCCTGGAGGCGGGCCATGGGCAATCCTTGCTAGTCTTGCACGGCAATGGTGCCTCGGCGGAAGACTTCACAACAAGCGGTATCTTCGACAAAGCCGCCGCCACCTATCATGTGCTTGCCTTCGACAGACCGGGCTTTGGCCTGAGCCCACGCCCGGCAGGCAGACCCTGGACCGCCGGCGCCCAGGCCGATCTCATCCAGACCGCCGCCGAAACACTTGGCATTGAGCGCTATATCGTTGTCGGCCATTCGCGGGGGCCGCCGTGGCGCTCGAGATGGCGCTTCGGCATCCCCGATCCGTCGCCGACGTTGTGGTGGTCGCCGGCTATCATTACCCGCCACCAAGGCTGGCCCATGCCATCTCCGCGCTGCCGGCGGTTCCGCTGATCGGGACGGTGTTGCGCCATACCGTGCTGCCGCCGCTGGTCAGGCTGAGCTGGCGCTGGGCGATGAAAAAGATATTCCAGCCCGCAGCGATCGCGGCGCCTTTCGCGCAATGACAAGAGAGTTGGCGAGCCGCCCCTCACAACTGCGGTCCATCGCTGCTGAGTCCTTCCTGATGCTGGCGTCGGCACTGTTCCCAAACCGTCGATACGCCGACATCGCCGTCCCTGTCGGGATCATTGCCGGCGCCGGCGATCAGCTGTTTGACGCCGAGGGCGAGGCGCTGCGGCTGCATGCCGAGATAAGCCGCTCACTTCGGGATATCGTGTCGGATGCCGGACATATGGTGTATCAAAGCAGTCCGCAGGCGATCTTGGCCATGATCGACAAGGTTACCGCTCTTGGCAACGTTTCGGGCCCCGGTCTCATGGACCTCTATTTAAGACACGCCTGCGTCCGCTCTGCCATGAACCATCGGTCAAGAACCGGACGGAAGCAGCAGGCTCGCGCACAGATCCCGAATGACGTGAGGCAGAACATTGAACGCGTAGTGCGTGTGCAGTCGTTCAAGCGGCGTGTGATAGTCGCGTCCCCACGGACCGATGTTGACTGTCGGCACATTTGCCAGGCCATGCCGGAGCGGCCAGCGCACGCTGTCTTTCCACGCAGGCGTGTTGCGGGCGACGATATCGAGCGAGGATTCGGCTGCTTCGCCGAAAAAGCTCATATCCGAGATTCCGGCGAAGTAATCGGCGCAGGCGATGGCGCTGCCATAGCGTTCGGCCGATTCGCGCGCGATCTGCATGGCGATCGCTTTGAGCCGCATCGCCCCCGGCGCGTCGGAAAGGTTCGTCGGAAGATAGGGTATCGAGCCGAAGCCGGTGACGATCCCCGGGCCGGTCAGGCGGCTCAAACCCCAAGCTTCCTCGGTGATCAACCGGCATTTCTCCGGCAGCGTAAGATCGCCGTCAGCGATCAAGGCGGAGTATACATCGAGCCTGTCCTTTTCCTGCGGGCCAAGACGCCTGACGAGCGTCTCGAACCGGTAGAGCGGGACGGGTCTTGCAAGATTTGCAATGCCGTCCTGAGGCTGACTTCGGCGCGTGAGTTCGCGCTGAAAGTTCGATGCGGCTTCCGCGCAAAGCCGGTCGAAGCGGTCGAGCACTTCATCCGGTGTGCGGCGATAGCTGAGCACATTGAATGTGGCGAAGGCGGTTGCCGGCGTCGTGACGTCATATCCAGGCTTTCCGTCGCGGATTCCGAGCAGGCTAGGCGGGGTGCCGGGCGAAGAACCGCAATGTTCCGTCAGCTCGGTTGCCCATTCGACGCGCGCGGCGATGGAAGCGGTGAGCGCTGCCGCATTGATGCCGTTCAGCGGAAAGCCGCTATGGGTTGGGACGCCAACCACATAGGCGGTCGGAAGCAGCTTGCCGACTGTCCCGAGCGCGATGATGCGCCCTTTCGAGCCGTCGCCGTCATCGGCGATCGCGTCGAGATTGACTGCCGCGACAAGATCGAGACCGTGCTGCTCATTGATGTCGGTCAGCGAGTGGGCCGCCTTGCGGGCGCCTGCCGAATTGTTCTCTTCATCCGGCACCGCGATGAACAACAGATTGCCTGCGGCATTGGCGGTTTCGGCGAAATCCGCGCATATCGCCAACCCGGCGGCAAGACCGGCCTTCATATCCAGCAAGCCGCGTCCGGCCAAATACTGGCCGCTCTCCAGGTCGGCGCGGGCTAGTCGGCGGCAGGCGTATCGGCGTCCCCCGGGAATTACGCAAGGCGCGCGTCAAAGCTTCAGGCCGCGTGGCCAGCTCTTCCAGCTCGCCGTAGTCTCGCGTTGCGACCGTATCGTAGTGACCGGTCAGAAGGACGGTCGAGCGGCCCGTCCCACGAAGCAGCATCGCCACGCAATGCCGGCCGTCCCCGGGTCCTACCTCGATTGTCCGGACGTCGGCGTGGCGAAAGGCGGGGTCCTCCCGCAACTGCGCCGCCAGCCATGGACCGAAGGCGGCCTCGCCCTGCGTGCCGGTGACGCTCTTCTGGTCCGTGAGCGCGATTGCCCAGCTTCGGGCGCGCTCAGGCAATGTTTTGGCAAGGTCGCCGTTCATGATCGTCCCGATAGAGTTGGAAACATTGGTGAAGCTAAGGCGGGCATGGAAGCCGGCCAGCCTCAATACCACCGCAAAACCCGAGCACGGAGGAACTTTCCCGAGGCTGTAGCTTTATCCTCGTGATTTCAAGCGATTGCAACGAGGGGGAGATGTTGCGCACCCTTGCCCGGCCGAGCTGGGCCTTCCTGCCCCTGCTGGCGCTGGCGCTTGCTTCCTGCTCTTCGTCTGAAACCGTCGACCAGCAATCAAAGCTTGCTGCCTCGACGGCGCAGGCAGCGGTGCTGGTGAGCGACGTTTGGCTCTCCGGCGCCGCGCCGTCCCGCTACGCATCCTCTGCCCTGCGGTCTTTCGCCGAGACACTCGCCGTTGCCGGCCGGCAAGTGGAATCGGCATCTCCGTCGGACCACGCGAAGCGAGATGCGCTGGCAGCGGCTATCAGCCGGCTGTCGAACGCGGCAGAGCGGGCCAAGAGCGCGGTCGAGGCCGAACAGCATGCGCAGGCCGGTCAGGCGCAACAGGAGCTTCGGGCGGCCCAAGGAGATCTCGCCACCGCCTATCGAAACTATTTTTCGCCGGAACGATGAAGAAGCTGCTGGAGATCTCACTTGGTGTCGTCACCAGCGTCGGGGGCTTCCTGGAGGTCGGTTCGATGGCGACGGCGGCGCAGGCCGGCGCGCTGTTCGGCTTCCAGCTCATCTGGGCAGTCGTGCTCGGCACCATCTGCATCATCTTCCTGGTCGAGATGGCCGGCCGCTTTGCAGCGGTCAGTCATCACACCATCGCCGACGGGATCCGCGAACGGTTCGGCTTCAATGCGTTCATCTTGCCGCTGCTGGCGACGCTGCTGGTCAACTTCCTGGTTCTTTCCGCCGAGATAGGCGGTGTTGCGATCGCCGCCGAACTGGCCACGGGAATCAGCTTCCAGTGGTGGGCCTTGCCGGTGGCTTTCCTGGCATGGCTGCTGTTGTGGAAAGGCACATTCGGCCTCATCGAGAAAGGCGTGTCGATGCTTGGCCTCGTCACGCTCTGCTTCGTCGTCGGGGCCGTGATGCTCCGCCCCGAATGGAAAGAGGTGGCTGTCGGCGCCGTGCCCAGCCTGCCGCATCACGACACGGCAAAATACTGGTTCATGGCCGTCAGCATTCTCGGCGCCTCGATCTCGCCGTACCTTTTCATGTTCTATTCCTCGGGCGCGATCGAGGATCAGTGGGACAAGAGCTATCTCGGCACCAATCGGGCGATTGCGGGCCTCGGCATGAGTTTCGGTGGCACGATTTCCGTGGGCGTTCTGATCGTGGCGGCGCTCGTGCTTGGCGCTCATGGCGTTGCCGAAGTGGACGACTACAACCAGCTCCCGTTGATGCTGATCCCAATATTCGGTTTCTGGGGCTTTGTCCTTTTCGTTGCTTCGCTGGCCATCGCCTGCTTCGGCGCCGCGCTCGAGGTGGCTTTGCAGCAGGCCTATCTCGTCGCGCAGGGATTCGGCTGGAACTGGGGCGAGGATCTCAAGCCCCGCGACGATCCCGGATTCAGCCTCGCCTACACACTGACGCTCTTCCTTGCCGCCATTCCGATTGTGCTTGGTCTCGATCCGTTGAAGCTCACCATCTTCTCGATGGCGCTGACCGCGGCCAGCCTGCCGCTGACAGTCGTGCCGTTCCTTTTCCTGCTGAATGACGAACGCTATGTCGGCGAGCACCGCAACGGCCTCATTTCGAACGCGGCCGTGATCTTCGTCACCGCGCTCGGCTTCGTGCTGGCGGTAGTGACCGTTCCGCTGCAGATATTCGGAGGCACCTGATGCAGTTGCTGCGCGATATCCTGGACAAGCAGGTCGTCGACCGCGAGCAGGTCAAGATCGGCAAGGTGGATGGTTTGGTGGCTGAGCTGAGACGAGGCAAGCCGCCCAAGGTTGTTGCGATCGAGCTTGGCTCGATTTCGTTGGCACGCCGGCTTGGCGTAGTGCCCGGACGATGGACCGCCCGGCTTGCGGCAAGACTGAGCGGCAAGCGTCAGGCACGGCCGCATCGGATCGGGTGGAACAAGGTGCGCGACATCGGCGTCGACATCGAATTCGATATCGACGTGCGCCGGACCAGAATCTTCTCCTGGCAGGACTGGCTGCGCGAACATGTGGTCGGTCGAATCCCGGGAGCCTGATTATGGCGACTGTGCATCTCGACCATCTTGCCGGCAGGCGCGTGCTCTCCGAGCACGGCAGGAGCATCGGCTATATCGAGGAGATCATCGCAGAGCGGCATGGTGACGACCTCGTCGTCACCGAATTCCATGTCGGGATATTCGCCGCGTTCGAGCGCCTGTCCGCCTCGACCATCGGCACCGCCTTGCTCGACGTCTTCGCGTTGCGGCGGCGTGAAGGCCTTTATCGCATTCCCTGGGACAAGCTCGATATTTCCGATCCGACACACCCCAGGCTGCTCTGCCCTGACGAGGAGCTTGCCGCTTTCAAGGCGCGGCCTGAGGGTAAATGACAATTTGCTAAAAAGCTGCTCGTGCAGCGGAACATAGCAGCCGGCGCGAAGTTCGGACTGGCATCGAGGAGGCTGCGCCATGAACAGTGTCATCTATCTCATCGGTCTGATCGTCGTTGTGCTCGCGGTGCTTTCCTTCCTCGGTTTCCACTAGGAGGCACCATGCAGCGCGAGAATGATCGGGGCCGCGAGCCCGCCGACTTTGCCAGGGCCAAGGACGAAGTTACCGACCGGATCCAGCAAGAAACCCAAAGCGCCGGCGAAGCGCTGCACGATGCCCG
Organism: Mesorhizobium sp. B2-7-1; assembly: GCF_006440735.1. Classification (GTDB taxonomy): domain Bacteria; phylum Pseudomonadota; class Alphaproteobacteria; order Rhizobiales; family Rhizobiaceae; genus Mesorhizobium. The sequence goes on from NZ_VFUA01000002.1 coordinate 125,578, forward strand.
CGACGAAGTCGCGCGCAGGGCCGGAGCCTATGCGGCCGAAGCCCAGCAGGCCGTCACCGAAAAGGCCGAGCAGACGCAGCGCGATATCGGATCGAGCCTGTCCGCTTTCGGCGGGGCCTTGCGCGCCGCGAGCGATCACCTGGCCAACAGCGACCAGAGCGCGGCCTCGCAATTCATGCAGGATGCGGCGAACGGCCTGGAACGGCTGTCCTCCTCGTTGAAGGAGAAGCCGTTCGGACAGGTGCTTGAAGACGTCCAGTCCTTTGGCCGCCAGAATCCTGGAACGCTTCTTGCTGGTTCGGTTCTGGCGGGACTGGCACTTGGCCGCTTCATAAAGGCTTCGCCGCCGGGCACGCGTCGCCCGGCCCAGGACGCAGTCACGGCTGAACGCCCCCGCCAAACCGGCGTGGGAACAAGCACCCGCCGGAATAACGAGCCGGCCAACTGGGGTTCCGACGGCGGCACACCGGGGAAGGCAGCGGAGCTGAAGAAATGAGCACTCAGGACAACCCAAGTCTCGGCACATTGGTCGCCGATCTGGCGCAACAGGTGAGCACGCTCGTGCAAACGGAGGCCAGGCTCCTAAGGGCGGAAATCTCGGAGAGCGCGACCAAGGCCGGCGCGGGCGCCGTCGAGGTGCTGGGTGGCGCGATATGCCTGCTCGCGGCGCTGCTGGTTTTGTTGCAGGCGCTTGTCATTGCCCTGGCCCGCCTTGGCCTGGGCGCCGGGTGGTCCGCCTTGCTCGTCGGTGTGGTGGTTGCCGTGCTGGGGGTGATCCTGTTGCGGACCGGCATGGCAAGCATGGCGCCCTCCGAGCTCTCGCCGGACCGCACACAGGAACAGCTCAAGCGCGACGTGAACGTGATCAAGGAACAAGCGAGATGACCGAGAAATCCGCAGCCGAGCTCGAACGGGAGGCCGAAGCCACGCGCGCAAGGGTGGTGGCGACCGCCGACTCCATTCGCGACAAGATGACCCCCGGCCAGCTCTTCGACGAGTTCACCGGGCTTTTCAGGGATGGCGCGGGGTCCGACATGGTCCACAACCTGAAGGCCCAGGTGCGGGACAATCCATTGCCGCTGACCGTGATCGGCGCTGGCCTGGCCTGGCTGATGTTGGGCAGCGGCGCTTCGGCTGGTGCCGATGGTGTGACGCGGCGCGGCCCCGGGCTTGATCATGGAGCATTCGGCGCTGGAATGGGCTCGAGGACCTCGGACGCGGCAGGCTCCCTGGCCGAAGCGGCCAGCGGCGCGGCCGGAACTGTCTCGGGAATGGCAGGCGAAGCAGCCGGCACAGTCTCGAACGTGGCAAGCAGCGCTGCGGATACGCTCGCGAGTTCGGCGGCAGCTACGGCCGATATGGCGACAAGCGCCGGCCGGTCGGCGCACAATCTGCTGCAGGACCAGCCTCTCGCTGCGGCCGCCGTCGGCCTCGCCATCGGAGCTGCAATTGGCGCCATGCTGCCTCACACAGAACTCGAGGACGAGCGATTGGGCACCTATCGCGAGAGCCTTCGGGAAAGTGCCGAAGAGACTTTGAAAGAAGGCCTCGACGCTGCAAAGCAAGTCGCGGCCGAGGCCTACCAGACGGCGAGCGACGAAGCCGTGCGGCAGGCGTCAAGCGAGGGGACGCTGGCCGATAAGGTCGGCGGTGTCGTCAAAGCCACGGCCGACAAGACCGACGAGTCGGTGCGCGAGAAGCTCTCCGATTCCGATCCGTCCTCGCCGCTGACATCGTAACGGATCTCACGTTCAGGAACAATCCACGCCACCGGCGGTTCGGTCGGCGTCAAACCGATGGAGACACTGAAATGGCTGAATCGCGCGAGTGGCTCGTGCAATGGTAGGGACGCCCACGCAACGGAGGAACAGGCCGAGACCATGCTGTCGGGCCAATTGAGCCGGATAGACAGCTACCCGGAACTCAGCGAGCGAATTCGCAGCCATCTGGAGGAGACGAAGGAACAGGCCAGGCGCCTGAGACCTGCCTGGATGGCCTTGACGAAGGGTCATCCATGCTGAAAGACGCGGGCGGCAAGCTGACCGCCACGGCGCAGTCGATCAGCGGCGTGTTCGCCGGCGACGAGTCATGAAAGGCTTGCTGGCGAGCTACACGTTCGAACATATGGAAATTGCGTCCTATACGATCCTCATCGCCGCGGCCAATTCCGTCGGCGAGGCTGAGATTGCCCGTGTGTGCGAACAGAACCTGCGCGAAGAGGAAGCTATGGCCGAGTGGCTGGAGAGCAACCTGCCACAGGTCACCCAGACGTTCCTGACACGCGCGGAGGCAGACAGCGACAGCGCTAAGCGCTAAAGGAGCGATCGATTGGAGCGGTTCGCTGTTCACGGTCGTAGCAACCGCTCTGTCTTCATGCAATTCCAGGCGGAATGCTTACATTTCCTGTAACTGCCCAGGCGAGCGGCCCGGTGGTCGCATTTGTTTTTCCATCTTGGCTCCGAAGCGTTTCCGGACGCGGCTTGGGGGTCCAGCCTTGCTGATTATCTCAACCCGTAGAGATAGGCCGCGATGTCGCGCGCCTGCTGCTCGGTGATCCTCGTCGATGGCATTGCGGTGTGCGGGTTGATTTCCCTTGCCGAACGGATCCAGCGGATCAGGTTCTCCGGGTTGTTCGCCAGCACGCCGCCGATATAGATGCGGTCGGCAAGGCTGCCATCGAGGCGCGGCCCGACCTGGCCTTGCGCGCCGGGCACGCCGGGGATCGTGTGGCAGCCGGAGCAGCCATTCGCGGTCATGATTGGAATGGCGCGGTCCCCCACGCCGCCGGTCGCCACATCCGACTCGTGCTGAACGCGCTCGCGCCGGTCAGTCCACAAGGTCGCCCCCGCAATTGCGATGGTCAGAAGAACGATCCCGACGATGACGCCGCCGAGCAGCCTAGCCTGGTCGGAGCGCATGGGCCGCCTCCCTCGTTCCGCTGTTGCTTATCCAGAGACCGGCGAGCAGCAGGGCGGCTCCGCCGTAGATCAGCCCGGCCGGAATCCACATCACCAGCCCCGCAAGCTGCTGGTCCTCGATTGGGCTAAGCCCCCACAGCGCGGCGCCCGAGGCATTCTCCGGGTACCAAAGTCTTGGCGAGACCAGAAGCAGGACACCGAGCAGGCCAGTGTGAAGCGAGGTGAAGAAAAGATGCATGACGGAGGTGCCATAGGTCTGCTGTCGCCCGGGGCGCGGCAGAAGCACCCACCAGAACAGCAAGGCAGTGCCGAGGAAGCTCGCATGTTGCGCATAATGCAGCACGCCCTGCTGCAGCGCTGCCTCAAACAGGACGGGAATGTGCCAGATCCAAATCGCTATGCCATGGATGACCGTCGCAGTGAGCGGGCGCGTCGCGATGGCCCAGCCTGCCTGCAGCGCGTTGCCGTGGGTGAGCTTTCCCGTCCCTCGGCGAAATGTGGCCGGCAATGCCCACATCAAAGCCGCCCCGGGGCAGGCGGCGACAAGGAGCGGTGCCGCCACTGCCATTAGCAGCTCATGCTCGATCATGTGGGCTGAGAACACCCGCTCGCCGAGCGCATGGATCGGGCTGACCAGCGCTCCCGTCAACACACCCCAGCCCGCCGCGAACAACAGAGCGTGTCGCAGCCGCTCCGGGCGGCCTCGGCTGCTGCGACGCCATAGACGGCTTGCGCCGAGCGCATAGATAAGCGCGATCGCCGCCAAGGGGAGCGTGATGGGAAACGCCAACGTCCATCCTCCCTCGGGCGCGCCGGCGCCATAGCAGATCGAGGTCGAGAAGAACGCCTCAAAGCTCATCGCAGGCACTCGTCGAGGATGAGCGCGGCGCTGCCCTGCATGATGATGACGAGGGCGAACAGCAATGCGGCGAGAATGCCAAGATCGGCGACGAAACCCTCGGTGCTGCGGGTGCGCTCCGGCTTGGAGGCGGCGGCGCCTTGCCGCTTTGCCCGCCATGACAGCGCGCCGCCGAGCAGCGAAAACACCGCGAGCAACAGCGCCACCGGGAGCACGACCTGCACCTGGCGATTGCATTGCCAGTGAACAAGTGCGTAGTTCAACTGTGTCGATATTGCCCAAGCCAGGGGCCCCGACAACAAACCTCCCCAGGACATGCCGAGCCGCAGCGTGCCCATCAGCCTAACCTCGGTACCCAGTAGATGAGCAGGTAGATCGGGATCCAGGTGAGGACCACGAAATCCCAGTAGAAGACGTTGTCGCCGACATCGCCGAAGCGCCGGCCGCTATAGCCATGACGCGTGAACATAAGAACCGTCAGAACGATCGTGTCGCCGACGTCGGTGATCAGATGCGTGGAGTGCAGACCGAGCAGCACCCAGAGCATCGAACCGTAGGCGTTCGTATCCCAGTAGATGTTCAACGCCGGAAACTCGAACCAGCGCACGATGAGCGGCGCAATGCCGAGCAGCGACATCACCACCATGCCGATCCGCACCGGTCCGATGGCGCATTGCTTGGCGTAGCCGTTGAGGATGTGGTTGGGCACCAGGCTGACGATGAGAAGCAGCGTCACGATAGTCCCCGGCCAATGATTGGGCTCCGGAGCGCTTAGGCGCCAGTTGGGCCATAAGGTCGCCAGATAGAGATAGGCGCCGGCGGCCAGCGCAAAGCCCGTGCCTTCCAACGCCATGAAGCCGAGCGTACCCCACCAGGTCGGGCTGCGCGGGCCATGTCCAAAGGTCGGGAGGTCGGAAATATCTAAGGCGGGACGCTGGTTCATTCCTCGTCCTCCGGATCGCCCTTGGGCCAGAACCAGCCGATCAGGGTGATGGCGATCGGCGCGGCACCCCAGACGATCGCCCAGGGGGTGAAGATCGAGTAGAGGAAGGTGCCGCCGACGGCGATCGCCGCCAGCAGCGGCCAGATCGATGGCGTCGCCGATTTCTCGCGTATGTCCGGATGGGCTTCCGCCACCGTCGAGATGATGAGTTCGCGAGCATCGACGCGAAGCCCGGTCGCGACGGCGAGCGCCTCGCGTTCGGCCCAAAGCGGCTCAACATTCGTCACGACCGGAATGCGCGCAAAATTGTAGCTGGGCGGCGGCGAGGAGGTCGCCCATTCGAGCGTGCCGGCGTCCCAGGGATTGTCGCCGGCGGGCGCACCTCTCAATGCGCCATGCACGAGGTTGAAGGCGAACAGCACGAAGCTCAGGAAGAAGAGCACCGCGCCGGCGCTGATGAAGAGATTGATGTTCCCCCAGCCGAGCTCGGCCGGATAGGTGTAGACCCTGCGCGGCATGCCCCATAGGCCGACGATGTGCATGGGAAAGAATGCGGCGTTGAAGCCGATCATCGCCAACCAGAAGTGCCAGCGCCCGAGGCGCTCGCTCATCATGCGGCCGGTGATTTTCGGAAACCAGAAATAGGCAGCTCCCAGCAGCGGGAAGACCGAGCCGCCGATCAGCACATAGTGAAAATGGGCGACGACGAAATAGGTGTCGTGCACCTGCAGGTCGAGCGGTACGGAGGCGAGCATGACGCCGGTGAGACCGCCGATGACAAAGGTGAAGAAGAAGCCGAGGACGAAGAGCAGCGGCGTGCGGATCACCGGTCTGCCGTCCCACAAGGTCGCCAGCCAGCAGAAGATCTGCACTCCGTTGGGGATGGCGATCAACATGCTGGAGGCGGTGAAGAAGCTGGCGCCGAGCTTTGGCAGCCCGGTTGCGAACATGTGGTGGACCCAGAGGCCGAACGACAGGAAGCCGACCGCGATGAGCGACAGGACCAGGCCAAGATGGCCGAAGGCGGGACGGCGGGCGAAGGCCGGAATGATGGCCGAGACCATGCCGGTCGCCGGCAGGAAGATGATGTAGACTTCGGGATGACCGAAGAACCAGAACAGATGCTGGAACAGCAGCGCGTCGCCGCCTTCGGCCGGGTTGAAGATATGCGTGCCGACGAGCCGGTCGAGGATCAGGAAAGTCGAGGTGATCATCACCGCAGGCATGGCGAAGACGACGACGAAGGAAGTGACCAGGAGCGCCCAGACATAGAGCGGGATCTTGTCGAGCGACATGCCGGGTGCGCGCTGCTTCAGCACGGTCACGATGGTCGCAACAGCCACCGCCAGCGAGGACACTTCGGTATAGGTGATCATCTGCGCCCAAACGTCGGCACGCTTACCTGGACCGTATTCCGGTCCGGACAGCGGCACATAGGCGAACCAGCCGACATCCGGCGCCATCGAGAGGGCAAAGGACACCCAGGCGAAGAGGCCTCCTGAGACATAGACCCAATAGCTGAAGGCATTGAGGCGGGGAAAGGCGATGTTGCGGGTGCCCACCATCAACGGCACCAGATAGATGCCGGTCGCCTGCACGATGGGAACGGCGAACAGGAACATCATGGTGACGCCGTGCATCGTGAACAGCTGGTTGTAGAGATCCGGGCCGATCAGGCCGCGTTGCGGGCCCGAGAGCTGGATGCGCATGACGACGGCGTTCAGCCCACCCAGACACAGAAACAGGAAGGCAGTGATCAGGTAGCGGCGTGCGATCACCTTGTGGTCGACGCTTGACAGAGCGCCGATGATACCAGGCGGCGTGCGCCATGTCCGCGCCAGCCAACGATGCAGGCTGGCATCGTCCATGCCGGTGTCGCGCGGTCCGTCACGCTCCGGTACGAGATCGCCTCTGGTCGTCGCCTCGCGCTCCGGCGGCAGATCGCGTTCGCTGGTGAGATCCGCGCTGCTCATTTCAGCCCCTCGAGGTAAGCGACGATGGCGTTGAGCTCGTCGCCGCTCAGATCGACCACCGGCATATGCGAACCAGGTTTCACGCCTTGCGGGTCGGCTATCCAGGCTGCGAGATTGCCGCGGCTCATCGTCAATGTTCCGGCCGCCAGCGTCTGCCGGCTGGCAACATGGGTGAGATCGGGCGCGACCGTTCCGCCCGCGGGCGTGCCGCCGATCTTATGGCACATCACGCAGGGACGATTCAGGAAGAGGTCCTCGCCGGCCTTGGCCTCGCCGCTCATTGGCGCGGCGGCCGGCTGCAACTGGTCGTTCCACCAGGCGTCGAACTTTGCGCGCGGCTCGGCGATGATGAAGGTGCCCATGTTGGCATGCTGCGCGCCGCAGAACTCGGCGCATTGCCCGCGATAGACGCCGGGCTTGTCCGCCTTGATATCGAGCACGTTCATGTGGCCGGGAATGAGATCGAGCTTGCCGGAAAGACTTGGAACCCAGAAGGAGTGGATAACGTCGGTCGAGGTGAGAAGAAGCCGCACAGGTTCGCCGGCGGGAATATGGATCTCGTTCGCCGTGGTCAAGATGCGGCTCGGCGTGGCGTCCTCATATCGCACCTCCCACCACCACTGATGGCCTGTGACGCGAATGGTCAGCGCGGCATCCGAGCCGATCGCGGCAAGGGTCCTGTTGGCGAAGAAGCTGAGCAAGGTGAGCCCGATCAGGATCACGGCGGTCAGCCCGACGGCGGTCATCACCACGCGCAGCTTGCGATTGTCGGCGCCGGCGTCGAGCACGAGCGGTTCAGCGGGCTCGCGCGGCCGCATCATCAATGGCATTGCAAGGGCGATCATCACCAGCACCCAGACCACTGCGCACAGCCCGGCGAAGAACCAGATCAGCCATGCGAGCTCGCTAGCGGCCGGGCCTTTCGGGTCGAGAGCCGATTGCCAGCCTGCGCAACCCTGGAGAAACAGGGCGGTTGCCGTACCGAATGCAATCGAGGCGAAGCGTTTCACGGCGACTTCCCCAGCGTGGCGGCATTCGGCATGCGGTTTTCCGACGGATGCGCCATCATGTCGTCGTCGCGCGACGGCGCGGCGGCCGAGGGCGCATTGCCGCTCAACGAGCGAACGAAAGCCGCAAGCTCCCAGATCTGGTCGTCGGGAATCATGTCGCGGAAGCTCGGCATGCCGTTCGGACGGCCGTCGCGGATCGTGGCGTGAATGCTTTCCATGGAGCTGCCATAGATCCACTTTTCGTCCATCAGAGCCGGGCCCATGCCGCCGCCGCCATTGGCATGGCATCCCGAACAGTTGAACCAGCCGAACAGGCGCTTGCCTTCGCTCAGATGAAAAGCATTGGCCTCGAAGCTCGCCGCCTTGTTGTCCGAGGGGGACGGCCGCTGCCCGCCGGGTTCCAGGGTTGTCACCGGCGTCGGCTGCTCGCCGGAGCCGAGCGCCGACTGCGGGCGCGTGTCCCGCTCCTCGCGCTGGCATGCCGCCAGCGCCAAACCCGCCAAGAGAAGCATGACGACCGCCGGTCTCATCGCACCGGACTCCCGGCCATGTCGAGACGCGGCACGCCATATTGCGTCAGAACCGCGTCGATCTCGGCCCTGTGTTTGGCAAGCGCGCTGTTCACTTCGCTGCGCAGCGCATCATCCTCGCGCCGAACGCCCATCGAGATGTCGTACATCAGCGGCAATTGCGGTCCATCGATACGAGGCGTGACCGGCGTGATCCGCAGCGGCACCTTCTGCTTCTGGGCGAAGTAGCCGGCGAGGGGACCCCAGACCACCGCGAGGTCGATCTCGCCGCTCGCCACCGCCTCGACGATGCGCGCCGGAGGATTGGGAGCGGAGTAATCGCCATAGACGGGGTAGCCGATGAGATGCCCGACGATGCCGCGGCGGCCGAGCGCCTGGACAGGCGGCGAGTTGGCGCCGTCGTCGCCGATGAGCTGAACGCCGATCCGCAGATCGCGCAGGCGCGGGTCGTTGAAAGAGGTCACATCCGGACTGTTCTGGCGGGTCACGAAGACATAAGAGGAGCGGTAGTAGGGCTTTGTGGTGCGCAGCATTTCCAGATTGGCCGGCGTGCCTGGCACGAGATCGCAAAGTCCCGCCTTCAGCGTGTTGCGCACGAAGCCGCGGCGTTGCGCCCACCAGGTGTAGGTCAGCTTGGCGCCGAGATCGCCGGCGATGATTTCGGCGATCCTGTTTTCGAAACCCTGACCGGCCGCATTGGAAAAGGGCAGGTTGTTCGGGTCGGCGCAGACCCTGAGTTCACGGGCGCCGGCGGTCGCCGACAGGAGCAGCAAGACGAGCGCGGCGAAGGCGAGCGCGGTCCGCGCGAACACCTTCCGTGCCAGACGTTGGATCAAGCCGAATACATCAGGGCAGACGGAACACATAAAGCGTGCCTCCCGCCGTGGTCGCGTTCTTCAGGTCTTTCATCGCATTGACGAAACCGAGCGCGGCGGTGGCATCGCGCGGGTCAAGATCGCCCGAGACGATGGCGCCGGCCCAGCCGCCGACGCCGGACAATATAGCGACATATTGGTGACCGTCCGGGCCACGATAGGTGATCGGCTGGCCGATGATGCCGGATGAGGTCTTGAACTGCCAAAGCAAGTCGCCGGTCTTCGCGCTCACCGCCTTGAACCAGCCTTCCATCGTTCCATAGAAAACCACGTCGCCGGCGGTCACCACCGCGCCGCTCCACACGGGGAAGTTCTCCTTGAGGCTCCAGGCGGGTTTCTCGGCGGCGATATCCCAGGCGGTGAAGGCGCCTCGGTTGCCGCCCGGCCCGGGGATCATGCGGACATTCATCCCGACATAGGGGGTGCCGGCGATGTAGTTCACCTCGACGCCTTCTTCATCCATGCACAGATTGTTGTGCGGGATGTAAAGAAGGCCGGTTTTCGGCGAGAACGCCGAAGGTTGCCAGTCCTTGAGACCCGACGCTGTCGGACAGATGTCGCGCACGACCTTGCCGGTGCCCGTCTGCTTGTCCGGGTTTTCGATCAGCCGACCGGTCTTGAGGTCGACACCCTTGCTGGAATTGACGGGACCGAACGGCTTGGCGGACAGAACTTCGCCGGTGGTCCGATCGAGAACGTAGAGGTAACCGTTGCGCTCGGGGCGGACCAGGACCTTGCGCTGCTTGCCTTGCCAGTCCATGTCGAGCAGGATCTGCTCGTTGATTCCGTCATAGTCGTGGAGGTCGTGCGGACTCCATTGATAGAACCATTTTGCCGCTCCAGTATCGGGGTCGCGGGCAAAGATGCCGGAGGTCCATTTGTTGTCGCCGGGCCGCAAGTCCGGGTTCCATGGCCCGGGATTTCCGGTGCCGTGATAGATCAGGTTGAGATCCGGATCATAGGAAATCCAGCCCCACATGTTGCCGCCGCCAGTCTTCCAGGCTTCGGGCGGCCATGTCGTCACGCCGAGATCCTTGCCCTTGTCCACATCGTAATGCGGCTTGAAGTCGGGACCGATCAGCACGTCCTTATCTGGCCCGGTGCCGTAGGCGGTCCAAACCACATGACCGTCACCGGCGTCGAGCGCCTTCACCCAGCCGCGAACGCCCATCTCGCCGCCGGAATTGCCGACCAGAACTTTGCCTTTCACGACCAGCGGCGCCATGGTGATGGTCTCGCCGATATTGATGTTGCCGATATGGGCGTTCCAGATCGGCTGGCCGCTGTTCGCATCGAGCGCGATGGTGTGGCCGTCGAGCGTGTTGAAGAAGATGCGCCCGTCCGCGAAAGCCGCGCCACGGGTGACCACGTCACAGCAGGCAACCCCTTGCGCGGCCGGCTCGGGGTTGGGCTCGTATTTCCATTTCATCGGCGCGCCGGGCTTGGAGAGGTCGAGCGCGTAGACAATGTTGGGAAACGGCGTCACGATGTACATCGTGCTGCCGACCACCAGCGGCGCTGCTTCCTGGCCCTTGTTCACCCCGGTCGAAAAGGTGAAGGCGATCTGCAGGTTCTTGACGTTGCCTTCGTTGATTTCCGCAAGTTCGCTATAGCGCGTCGACGCATAGTTCTTGGCCGGCATCGTCCATTGCCCGTCATCGGGCGGCGCGGCTGCGGCAGGCGGAGAGATCGCGGGCGCCGGCGGAGCTTCCGAGGCGGCTGCCATCAAGGGGGCGCAGACCAGCATCGCTGTGAGAACGCCCACAAAATGTTTTCGCGATGCCGCCGGCCGGACGGTACGTGCCGGGTCACTACTGGATGCTGCGGGTTGCGTTGCTTGCTTCATTTTGGCACCACGCCTTCGACACCGGAACCGAGTTCCGCCGCAATGTCGGCCTCGTGCCCGGCACAAAGCGGGTGACCCCAGCCGGAGGCGCTTTTCCCGCCGGGATCGAGATCGTAGATGATGGCATCCTTGCGGTTGGGATTGACACCCGCCGGAACCTTGTCAAGGCCGAGGGCTGCGCGAACACGCCAGGCGACATTGTGGTCGGCGCAGGAGGAATCGCCGCTGATGCCGAGGCCACCGACAATTGCCTTGCCGTCGTAAAGGGCCAAGCCTCCGCCGAAGACGACGACGCCTCCGATCGGCTTGCCGATCAGCGGATCGTTGGCGCTGCCAAACGTCCTGGGATCGCCTGCGTAAGCTGCGGCCTGGTTGACGGGGTTGGTAGCCTGCAGGCCGAACAGCGAACCGCCCGGCTGCGCTCCGGCATAAAGATTGGCTGTCGAAAGCGCCATGTTCGCCAGGCTGAGCCCATTGGCCGTGTTGGCCTTCTCGGCCGCGATCAGCCGGCTGCCGGGCCACTGCGCATCGGGCGTCGGCCCACTGAAGGCAACGGCGCAGACAGCGCCGTCGCGGGCGACGACGGCCGCCCATTCATTGGTCTCGAAGCCGCCATTCGGCGGACCGCCGCTCGCCTTGACATTGGACTTCAATGCCGAGAGCAGCTTGTCGTGATTGGCCGGGCAGGGCGCTTGCGCGTGAGCGGCACCCTGTTGCATCGAGCCGAACACCAAGACAAGGAATCCAAGGGCTGGTGACGTAAGCTGACAACGGCGCATGGTCTCGACACATTCTGTTGGATGACTCCCAACTGACAGTCGGGTTCTTTGTTCCTCCTTGTAAGTGAGCGCCGCATCCTGCGCACCTGCCGCTATGCGATTGGCGAGGACCGTCCCACGTCGGGCGTCGTCTCAGCCAAGCTCTACACTGCCCACGGGTGGCCCAGCCGAGCACTGCAAACGCGCTGGCGGTGGGACGGCGATACACACAACCACAGGCGCTATGGGATCGCTGCAGGGTAGGTCGAGTGGCTCAAGCCAGTCTGTGGGCCTGTGAGATTTATCGCGGCGAGGAAAAGCTACAGCGCGCTCGCCCGAGGATTCCCAGACGAAGCGAACTGAAGATTTGGAACTTCGCGTCACCAACGCAGTTCAGAGCGCGGCGGGCTAAAATCTTGGCTGCTGCGCTCCCGCCGCGGTCGGGATGTCCATGTCCCGACGAAGAGCCCGCCAGTCCCCTCCGGCGGGCTCTTCCACTATGACGACTCCGACGGGTAAATCACGATTCGCCCTCAAAACACCCGGGTGTCCGTTCATCGCGCAGAGCCATGCGGCGGTCACGCCACTCGAGTAGGTTGATCTCATCGGTCCTGACTTCAAAGATGACGATCTTGGGTAGCGGGTCAGTTTGAAATTTCCAGGGACAGGGCGCGGTCTTAAGCGTCTTTAGGCCCGAGCGATCTAGGACACTCAGTCCTAATTGAGAAATTTCTAACACGCCATAAATCAATCAGCGCGGGACCGGATTGTTGTCGCCTATCCCCGCATTGGCCGGTGCGGCGCATCCCCAAATCACCACTGCACCGGCCAGCCCCTTAGCCGCGTTAAACTTCTCGAGACCCTTGACGCTCCCTTACCCGCCGTAGGAGCTTCCGGGTCTCCTCAAGCGCGCGCCGACTTGTTACGATTGAATGCTGCAAAGCATCGCTTCCCGGCGCGCTCTGTCTTTGTCAGCGCCAGCGATTATGGCCCGAGCGTACCCGCCGTCCTCCCGGGAGAGCATACGCCTCAGCCAGGCTCTTAGGAGGATTTATTTACTCGCCGTTAACATTGGTGATTCCGCTGGAGGCGAATGTGGTCTTGATCGGGAACGAGGCGGGGCGCACTGGGGAGCGCGAAAATGACTGAACACGTGAGGAACGGCGGCGGTCAGTTCGAGATCGCCATGGTCGTGGTCATGGCCTTGGCGGTTATCGGGATTATCCTAGTCATTGCCACGGGGATCTTCTGACACCATAGGCTTGCTTCTATAGGGGCCGCGAACCATAGACTTTTCGGCTTCCTCGGCTTCGATCAGGGCAACGATATCCGCGATCTCCCAAAGCTTGTCAGTGACGCCTGCGGCCATCGCCGGGGTCATGCGCAGTGAAGCATGGATGCGCACGAATTGTAGTACATGAAATGCAGCGCCACCGCGTTGGCGTGGGCCTCTACCTTTTTGGAAAAGCCGTTGGTGAGGCGTGTGAAGCGGCGCATGTGCATCCGCATGGTCAGGTTCTGGCGTTCCGCAAATGACGTGCTGACATGCTTGATGTCGGGGTTTCCTTCGATCCGCTCTTTCCTGGCACCGGTGCATTCGGCGGGGCTATAGCGGCCTTTGGCGCTGTCCGGCGACGTGCCATAAATCTTGATCAGCATCGCGTAATCGACATCTGCGCCGAAAGCGCCTTCAACCGCTTCGAGGTAAGCCCTGTGGCCGTCGCTGGTCAGCTGGACGCGATTGGCGAGGCGGCGGAAAAGATCATCCATGAACGCCATCGCATATTCACTGTCACGGCCGCCGACCAGCCAAGACATGACAAGCGTGGTATCGGCATCGATAGCGGTCCAGGTCCAAGTGTCGTCGGCCCATTCCGGCGCAGCCTTGGCGGCCCGCACGTTCTTTTCCTTGGCGTAGGTGAAGCTCCAGATTTCATCTACCTGAACCCGCTTGCTGGTCAAGTTGCGAAGGGCGTTGTCCTGATCCTCGGCACACACAGCGCCAGCGTCCGAAAGGAGCTTGGCGACTGTATTCTTGCTCATGCCATGACGGCCGTGATGGCGCGGATCGACTGGCCCTCACAAAGCATGGGGAGGATTTGCGAAATCTTGACGGGTGTCGTTTGGCAAGTACCGGAACTGAGTCACCCTACGGTCAGCCTTCGTCTGCACCGCCTACTCTCGACGAACGCGAGCAAATGAAACTCGCTGCAATTCTCGTCGGCGACGTGTTTGCCAGCGACAGTAGCGCGTCGCCGTCACCACCAGGCTCGAACTCCCGAAGGCCATGTGCCGCGCGGAGTGTTGCCCCTTGGAACAACGATATTTGCGCATGGTTTGGTAGGAATGGAACAGCTTCGTTCAGATTTAGCGGCTATGGCGCAGCCGGGCTATTGGATCGCCCTCGGAATTCTCGTCGTCCTTTATGGAGTGGGCGTGTTTTTCCTAGTGAGGACTTGCCACTGTTTGTGATCGCTCAACTGCAGCAGTCATCGCAAATGGTAGCCTGTTCGCCTGCTGCTATCGGGTCGTCCGCCTGCCTATGTGTCGGTCCGCGTCGAGTCCGACCTCACGGCGGGCCGGTTGTCATATCGAGCAAGTGTTGCGTGCGCTCTTTGCCCGTGGGCGTAGCCCTCATCGAAAGCTGCCGCTCCAAGATTCATTTTAGACCTTGGCGGATACCCCGCAAACTACCCAGCAACGCCTCAGCCTCGCTGCCAACCACACCAAGGTCACGGACGCTGCTCATATGATTGGTCGCCGCGAGATTGGTGCGAGAGACGACTAGCCCCTGTTGTTCGAGCTTATCTTCGAAAGTTGGCTTGGTCGTGAAGGGGGCGTTTCTTTCGCCCGACCGCAAGCGCGACGTACACCGTTGGATCGAAGCTATGATTGATCGGGGAATCGCTCCACCTCTTCGTCAGTGATCGCGATCTCACGGGTCAGGAACGATGTCTGCAACGGCCTCAGATCGTAGATGCCGCCGAGCAGGAGCGCGCCCTTGATGCCTGATGGTCGGCTGTTATCGTCGAAAAGCGACGTCGCGAGATGCGCGCCGGGAATGGCCGCTGACGGTCAACATGCCGGGATCGCCGCCGTGGCTTGCGATATTTTCATCACCCAGAGCCTGGCCCGGCGTACTGGTCGACGATGGTAGCCATCCTCACCGCCGGCATCTGCGCGTAGCCTAGGATGACCGCAATGGCTCCTGCCTTGGTTACAGTCTCGGCGACGTAGGAATAATCCTTTCTCGAGAACATGCGCTAGTAGCCGCCGTGAATGAAGATGCGCACCGGCAGCCGATCGCGGCTGCCTTGTGGAAAAAGCAGGATCAAGGGTTTCCCCGAAAGTTGCGCTGGATCGCGTGCCTTGTGTCTGGAAGGCCTAGGACCAGGAGGCCGGGCGACGCGTGGTCGTTCTAGTTTTCGGCATGGCTGAAGACTACGGCGCCGCTGTCCTTGCGAACCTCCACTGAGACGATACCATCGTCACCCTTGCGGGTCTGGAACATAGCAACTACGTGTTCCTTAGCACTCTTTTCGGCGTCGAACGTTACCTTGTCGATGATGCCATTGCGTCCGTACCATATGACAGTGAAGGCCATTTTTTGCGGACTCCTACGCCGGGCAGGCGCCACCACGTGGCGGGATCCCAAACAGGGACAGCGCCCAGAAGAGAGAATACCATGGCGATAGTGGAACGTCAGATATTTTAGCTTCGGCCCCGCCGACTGGAGTTCGACGGGGCCAAATTAGTTAGAGGGGAGTAGTTCGACGAACGCGATCCCGTTCAGCTTCGATATCGTCATAAGGCTCGGCATTTGCGTCGAAACCTGTCCATCCGCTTCCCTCATAAGCGCTACGCCGTTCGTCGAGGTTCACCGAATGTGTTCCGTGCAGGATGCGTTCAGCCTCGCCGGTGATCCGATCGTCGACTTTGGCAGTTACCAAAGTGCTGCCGCGGCGGACGCCCTCAGCATATGTGTGGGCATCTCGTTCCGAGACGCCGGACTCCGTCAGCGCACCGACAATTCCGCCGGCGGCTCCGCCTACAGCTGCGCCCCCAACGGCGCCGACTGCCGTGGCCGCAAGCCAGCCCGCTGCCACCACAGGCCCAATGCCGGGTATCGCCATAATGCCCAAGCCGGCGAGAAGGCCACCGGCGCCGCCGACAAGAGCCCCCGCGCCCGCGCCGGCCGCTGCGTCTTCGCCCGTTTCCGAAGCCGCATCCGCCTGATACCAATTGGCGGAATTGTTCGCCACGATGCTGATATCATCCCGTGGCACGCCAATCGCTTCCAACTCACTGACGGCGTCGGCGGCGTCCTGATAATCATCGAAAAGTCCGGTCACGGTTGTCATTTTCAACTCCAATTGTTTGGGTTCGGGTTACTGTGCGCCGGCAACCACGTTGCCTTGTAAGTCCAGAGCGACGGCCGTCTGCTTGCCGTCCTTGTCGGCGGTCCCGCGCCAGATGCCCTTGGCGTCCTTCGTCAACGCGCTCACGTTCGAGAAGCCGGCGTCCTCGATCCGGCTTTTGGCTTGCGCTTCCGTGAAGCTGTTGGCTCCCGGAACCGGTGCCGATGCACTCGACTGATCACTGCTCGTCGCCGCAGGAGCGGTACTGGTTGTGGCGGAGCCGTCAGTCTTGGTTGAAGCGATCTTCTCGATCATCTCCTGGTGCATCTTGAGTGTCGGCAGCGTCTGCTGAGCAAACGTCTTCAGTTCCGCGTTGTCCCCGTCGGCCGCATAATCCTGAAACAGCTTGACGGCCTCAGTGTGCGCCTCTTGCTGCATCTTCACGTACGGCTGGTCGACCGACCCGTTCGCGCTCTTCAAAGCCTCAAGGTCACTCTTGTGTTTCGCGTCCGTCTCTGTTGGGACCTGCAGTTTTTGCTCACCGGCGATCGTCTGCAGCTTGGCGTTGGCTGCGCCGTGATCGTCGATCATCTTCTGGGCGAATTCATTGATCGCCTTGTCCTGCGCTTTGCCCTGAACGGCCTTGCTAGATTCGACTTCGAAGATGCCACCTGCCGCGGCCTTGTTGACGAAATCCTGCGCCGTCTCGGCGCTGATTGCGGGGTAGGTGAAGCCAAGCGCTACGGAGGCCCACAGCGCTGCGGATATCAAACGGATTTTCATGGTTCAGATCCTCGCGAGCAACAAATCGTGCTAGCGGCTAACATGAGCGTGAACTCTTTGTTCCGTCGCGAAACAGATTTGGGCATCTCGAACGGAGATCAGCGCTTTAAATTGCTTGCCTTCGCCGGCGCTGTCGATCGCGGAAAACCCTATTCGCCGAAGTCAACCCAGGCCGGTGCGTGATCACTCGGCTTCTCCCAGCCTCGGGTTTCGACATCAACACCGGCATCTCGACTGTTGGCGGCCAGCAATGGGCTTGCAAGCAAGTGATCCATGCGCAAGCCGGACTTCGGTCGTAGCCTCCGCGGTACGAAAAATTCCAGTAGGTGTAGATGCCCTTGCCGGGATGCATCCGTCGCACCGCGTCGACCCAACCCAGCGACAGCATGTTCGCGTAAGCTGTCCTGCTTTCCGGGAAGAAGACTGCATCGCCTAACCAACGCCGCGGAACTACGGCGTCAACCTCGGCTGGAACGACATTATAGTCGCCACACAGCACCAGCAACCCTTTCCCGGAACAGAAGCAGGCCTGGCCGGCGCTGCAGCGGGAGATGAAGCCCGTGCCTGACTGTGGCGAAGAAAGCTATCGCGGGTCCGGCAAGCTCAACGGCCGCAAAGCGCTCGTGACGGGCGGTGATTCCGGATCGGCCGGGCGGCGATGATTGCCTTTCTGCGTGAAGGCGCGGATGTCGCGATCAATTACTTCCCGACAGAAGAGCCCGATGCCGAGGACCTGGCGAAACTGGCGAAAAACGACGGGAGCAAGCTGGTCCTGATACCAGGCGATATCACCGAGCAGGACTTTTGCAACGAACTCGTTGAGACGGCGGCGGGCGAGCTCGGCGGGCTCGACATACTCGTCAACAACGCTGCCTATCAGCAGTCTAAGAAATCGATCGACGAAATTACACCCGAACAGTTCGACAGGACGGTCAAAACCAATCTTTATGCGATGTTCTGGATCACCAAGGCGGCACTTGGCTACATGAAGTCTGGAGCAGCCATTTTCAACACCGCCTCGGTCAACTCCTTCAATCCTGGCGAGGAGCTGCTCGACTATGCCACGACCAAGGGCGGCATAGCGATCTTCACGAAGGGATTGGCGAAGCAAACTGGCCAAGAAGGGAATTCGCCTGAACGCCGTCGCGCCCGGTCCGGTCTGGACGCCGCTCCAGGTCGCGGCCGGCCAACTCCCCGGCAAGCTCGACAGTTCGGCCAGGATACCCCGCTTGGCCGGGCGGGACAGCCTGCGGAGCTTGGCCCGATCTACGTTGCCTTGGCCTCAAACGATCTCAGCTTCACCCATGGCAGCGGTTTCGGAGCCAATGGCGGGACTGGTATTGTTTAGGAGGCTCGTCGGGGATTTGGGTTTGCGCCGAGCAGAAAAACAGTCTGCGTTAGCGAGATGCTTTCTTCTTCGCCGGGCCCTTGGGCTGCCCCGATTTTCCCTTTGCAGCGCTATCCCTTGATTGAGATGCCATCGCGGGAGCAGCGCCAGTCTTCTTGACGGCGGTGGGTCGCCTTCTTCGGCTGCGCCTTGCTGGAAGCCGCCTTGTTTGCAGGAGTCTTCTTGGGCTCCTCTTTCGAGGAAAAAAACCGGTGATGCTATCGATGATAGACATGGGGTTGCCCTCGGTTGAAAACGCTCATCAATGCGGTGCCGGTCGACAAGGTTCCACTGGGTTGCTGATCGACCCCTTGTCGGTCAGCGCGATAGACGCCTCCTGTTTGCGCGGATTTTGTTTCCATAGAAGCGAGCAATCCGGTCTGCGGAAGCCCCGATGGCGATCATGGCTCCGGCACGACCCGCAGCTTCAATTTTTTCGCTCATCATGCGCTTTGCCTCCAGCTCGGCTCGCTTGCCACCTTCGGCAAGTCGTATGGTTCGAAGCAAAATGACCTGCTGGGCCTCCAGCACGGAAAGGGACAGATCGATCCACGGGTTGAACATCGAATCGCTCCTGATTGGCCCATGGAAACGGCGGCCTTCATTTTGTGTTCCACGAGAGGAGCGGCAATCTGGAACTCCAGTTGCCTCCACGGTGTTCATGTTGATCGGAGTTTGCATGAAGGTGACATGGCGGCGCCACGTGCGGTTTGGAAGGGCTTCCTGAAGGTTGGATCGGTCTCCTGCGGCGTGAAGCTGGTCGATTTTCGTCGTCAAGGGGATTTGCCGCCTGACAAATCGGAGCTACCGCTCAGAACCAACTGGAGAAGCGGCCCCGGGCGCGGGGGTGAAACGGCACCGGGGCCTAGGCATGAACGCTGTACCGGCATGACCTTACGTTAGCGTGCGCTCATATGGTGAACGAAGGATGAATCGTTACCTGCGGCGGACTCGGCCGGTGTTTTTTAACTGGCGCTCCGCAATGTTTTGCTGGGCCAGCGAGCATTCAGCGTGAGAGACGTTTAATGTTTGTGCTGATTTTGTGTCCATAAAACGAGCAGTCCGATCTGCCGCGGCCCATGAGGATCATGGCGTGGCCGGATCGCTGCCTCGATTCTACACGCTACCCAGATTGTAGCCGGCGCCACGCGTTTCTAGCGTACGACAGCTCCATGGAATACCAACATTCCCAGGTTTGGTTCATGCCGATGAGTTGGCATTTCACCAGGTCCTCGGGCGAACCAAGCCCGCCGCCTTGTTGCGGTAGCTCGGCCCTGAACGTTCAACGGCCTTTGCTAGTGGCACGGCGCTGATCCAGCTTCAACGCATGGATCGCGTCGACCGGCGGCCCATATGGCGCGAAGGTGCGCTGCCAGCGTCGAGCGCTTGCCACGCTATAGCTGCGTGTGAAGCCTGCTGGCCAGCCAGTCGGTAATCTTCTCGCTCAGCGGGGGCGCCTGCCACTCTGCCAGGCTGATCTGTCTGGACCGCTCAAGATCATGGTTGAACAAGTCGATTTGCGTCAGCGCAAAATCCCTGCCGTAAACGTTCAGTGAGGCTTCGTCGTTCAACCGCAAAGATCGCTCGTCGAGATTGGTGGACCCGAAGCTCGCCCAAACGTCGTCGACGATCAGAAGCTTGGGATGATACATCGTCGGCTGGAACTCATAGATGCGCACGCCGGCTTCGAGCAACTGGCCCCAGAAGTGGCGTGAGGCTTTGCGAACGGTTGGGACATCGGTTAGCGAATTGGGCACGATGATGTCGACTGCTACCCCTCGCTTCCTGGCGTCGAGGATCTGCTGCAGCGCGATTTCATCCGGCACGAAATAGGCCATGCCGATGCGCAAGTGGTCCTTAGCCGCGGCGATTGCGGCCAGCATCATCAACTCCATATCCTCGGAGCCGTTCGGGTGTGATGAAATGATCAGTTGAGCATCGAGCTGCCCAGCGCCCTTGAGGGGAGGATAAAACTTCTCACCCTGCAAGGTCTCGCCCGTTGTCTCCAGCCAGTTTTTGGCGAACGCCGCCTGAAAGGCGCTGACCGAAGGCCCTTCAATCTGGTAGTGGGTATCCCGCCACTCACTCGGATTGCGGGCGTCTCCTAACCAGTTGTCCGCTATGCCAACACCGCCTGTAAATGCGACTTGTCCGTCCACGATGAGCAGCTTGCGGTGCGTCCGGTTGTTGACCCGATCGAGCGTGTACCAATGGATCGGCCGATAACGTTGGAACCGCACCCCGGCACCGGTCATGATGTGGAATAGGTCTTCATCGAAAGGCAGGCTGCCGAGCCAGTCGACCAGCACGCGAACCTCTACGCCTTGGCGGGCCTTCGCTGCCAACGCATTGGCGAACTTGTAGCCGACAGATCCAGACCAATAGATATAGGTTTCCATATCAATGCTGGATTGGGCCGAGCCGATCGCTTGCAACATGGCCGGGAAAATTTCGTCGCCGTTGACCAAGGTCTGCACGGCGTTTTGGCTGAACATCTGGCCCTGCGAGTAGTTGCTCATGCTGCGCGCGAATTGTGGATCGGTCGCGTCGAACCGGTGTGGAACGATCGAGCGGATTAGGCCCGGCTCTGGGGCCAGATTCACCGCGGCCAGAGTGACGGCGGCTGCCGCAATGGCGACTGCGGCGTGTGTGAGGATGCGGAGCCAAAGTCCGAACCTGCGCTTGGCCACAAGCGACTCGCTGTCGGCCCATAGCGTTTTAAAGTCTGGGGACTTCACGTTTCTCGCCCTGCCGCCGGTTCTGGCAAATACTAACCCCAAGAATGTGCGACCCCCGTGCAAGTTCCCGGTCGACAGTCCGTTTTCACCTTCAATCCGGTCGATCCATCCGATCAGGGAAGGCGATCGGCGTAAGATGATGTGACGCCGCTGTGAAATTCGGAAAGACGGCACAGGCGCCCGTAAGGACCCAGGTCAGATTCGCGGGCCATTGAACTGCCAAGCGAATCGTCGCGGTTGCGACCAACGGGCGAACGGCAAGTTTCGGGCCCTTAGGAACTGCCGGCCTCAACTGCTAGCCACCCTCCTGGGGCCGGCCATCGACGTATGGCCTGCGCGTGGCTCCAGTAACTGCCGCATTGTCAAGGCATTCTTCGGCGCAAAGCTGTTATAGTCGTTGTTGAAATAGAGCCACGCTCTGCTTGCACCGCTGCCGCGAATTCTGTCCGCCCAAACCGCCAGCTCGCTATGCGAATAGTCATGCCGGTACCATCGCTTCGGGCCATGAAATCGCACGTAGATCTCATCGGCAGTGTGCACCAAGACATCAGGGAGACGAGGCCCACTGCACGAGCAGAAGATTGCGCCGCTATCGCGAAATGCCGCGTATACCGTCTCATTCCACCAGCTGGCGTGACGAAACTCCACAACGTTACGTCGGGCTGGATCAAGCTGACCTAGAATGCCCTTCAGTCTTGCCTTCGTGAAATGGTAGCTGGGAGGTAGCTGAAACAGAAAGCATCCCATCCGATCGCCGAGGATATCGGCGATCAGCCCGAAATCTTTGACGAGGGTTGCCGTGCCGCTGAACTTCTTGATGTGGGTTATCAGTTCGCAGACTTTGACCGTGTAAATGAACTTGCGATCGATGGGCTGACGGCGCCACGCTTTGACGTTCGACAGAGTTGGCCACGAATAGAAGGAAGCGTTTATCTCGACAGTGTCGAAATGGTCGGTGTAGTGGGTGAACCAGGCAGCGGTTGGCAGCTCGCCCGGATAAAACTGCCCTCGCCATTTCCAGTAGAACCATCCAGAGCAGCCAACATAGACAGAGTGCTCGAGGGGCGGTGGGGCAAACCCGCTTTCCGTCACAGCCTCCAACCGCGCGAGATGCATTTTCTTGGCGCGCCCGATGTTTTCGGTCCGCTGCTTCTCCCTGCGCAGCTTACGACGGTCGCGGCGTTCATCAGCGTTAACTTCTCTCTTGATGGCGTCCACGCGTACCCTTCCTGGTTCTGCGGCATAACGCGGCGCAAGCCGAATGGGTCCGGTCTCAGAGTGCCGGAGCCAACGGAACTTTCTGGCCGCACCGACCTCGGCTTTTCGGTCCCAATCGAATGGAACCGGATGAAGCGCCGCCGTTCGTCTGCTGAACCGCTCTTTCGTGCCGCTGATTGTGGTGGCAGCGGCTATTTGTTCTTCGTCGTACAACGCGCTCGGCAGGTGGATTCCGCCACCTTTGCATGAGGCCGGACGGCATCACCGGAAAGACGACCGTCTTTTCGAGCGCCCCAGGTGGGTTGAAGCCGGAAAGCCGGCTAAAGCCAACTTGGCGAGGCAGGATCTTCGCGCTGCGTAAGCCGATCTCGCCTCCTCCTTTGCCAGCGATTAGCACCTCAACGAAGCTGCTCGAATTCGCTTGGTGTGATCACCGGTGTCGGGGCTAGAGGTCGGCTCAATGGCGACGGCCCCGCCGGCCGCAGCGCTGTTCTGCTTTCAGTTTGCTCGGTCCTCGCAGCTCGCCCCGGTAGGCGGTGCCGAACAGAGCATGCTAGAAAAATGGATAAGCAAAAAGCCTGCGTTCGTGATCTATCCCCCGCCTTCGAAGGATCTCCCGTTCCTTGCCGTCATCTTAAAACCAGATGGGTCTGCAACAGCTCACCAGTTTGCGACAGAGCGAGAAGCTTCTGCCTTTAACCTTTTTGTCGATAAGCAGGCCCCGCAATTTCGAGCAGATCCTTGTCGCATTTCGGGTTTTTCAGGTCGTTAAATCGCTGCGCTCCGAGACCATCTCGTTCTGGGTGCGCAACTCGGTCAACAGCATCCCTTTGCCGAAAGGCTGGATGATAACCTCCCGGCCGCTCTGGTAAAGAACAACGCAGGATGGCGCCGCGACCGGCTTCTTGGCCATGGCTCCGCGCAACACCGAAAACGCCTCGACAGCGCGCCGTGGGGAATGACGTAATAGGGCTTTTCGAGATAGCGCGTGCCGATTTAGTCGATGGCGACGAAGCCTTCCACGTCCAGCGTATGTCGCGACGTGAGCTTCAGCTTCTTGATCTCGTCCGGTTCGATCTCGAGGAGTCGCCCTGCTCCGCCCCGTAGCCCTTGATCTGGTCCTCCGAGAGGGACCAACCCAGTCTCTTCATGGATATTGGCGCTTTTGACTGGCAGGCCGTCGTCGCGGTGGAGTATCTTGAAATGGGCCTTCCCGGCCTCTGTGGTCGCGCCCACCGGCTTGACCACGCAAGCGACCGACCCCACCTTGAGGAAACCCTTCCAAACCGCGCGTGGCGCCGCCATATGTTGTTCCTCATCGATCCAATCACAAGGAACAGTTGGCGCTGAGCATGGTTCCCTATCCAACCAATGCGATCAGGCAACCATGCAGGCGAAAGCGACTTACGATTCGGTAGAGGGCACATTCACGATCGAGAAAGGTATCTGCAAGGGGGCGTTCCCGCTGACCCACTTGCCGAAGTGGCTGAATTTCTATAGCCAGCAAATGCAGCGGTATCCCGCGCATGCACCGTCCTATACGGAAGATGTAAAAGCGCTCGAAGCACTCGCGGCCGCAGCCCGTCGACAGTCAGCCCACCCCGACACCACAAGTTCCAGGATTAACGTTCGCACAAGCTTCAGCTAATAACCTAGCCTCAGCCGCTGTTTACGGGAGGCCGAGATGCATCACCCCACTAGGCTTGAGAACCTGCAGTTTGCCCGCTCAATGCTGAAGGAGGTCCGCAGTAGGTTGGACGCATCGGGCGAGGCACTTCTGACCTATCTACTTGATATGGTCGTGATTGAAGCTGACGAGCGGGCAACGGCGATCCGGCTTGCTCAGCAGTCTACCACCGCGATTGCACTACCTGCGATGATCTATTGAGCCGTTGTGAAAGAGGCCGCCTGCCATGGGTGCCAGACGGGCTCTTTATCCGGCCTCTCTGCGGATTCGCATTTCCAGTGTGGTTGCGAAGACACCCGCCCGACGTGGCGCGCGGCTAAAAGCAGCTCAGCCCGCGCGCCGCCTGTTTGATCAACTTCACCCTTGGTCGATATTCCATTAGCGATTGCTTGACTAATCCGGCGCTCGCTCCAGAATTGGCGAGGAAGTCGCCATCCGCCGACTGTGCGCCGGCGCGTCACGGCGTACCGGCTGAGCGTTTCGGTCCCGACCTACAATCACCACTCGATCCGCGAGATGGCTCAAGTGGCGAACGGGCAGCCGATCGAGCTAGTGGCGCTACCTAAGCGGAAGACGTCGCACATCGACAAAACGACCTGATAATTGACTCGCTGTCGGCGGCTGACGGGATGAGCGATATTGTGCGCCGCGCGAGGCCTGCACTTAACGAATGTTAAGTTACCGAGCCGCCGATCCAATTCGCACTGATATGCCTGAATAAGGCGGTGTGCGTGCCGCCTGCTTACCCTACGGCCGATCTAAGGCGCGATATCAAATGAGAGCCGGATTACGCGGGACAAATTCCGCACGTCGAAGTTGGTAGCTCACTTCTGTTGCCGGGAACGCCAAGCCTGAAGAAATGGGACTGCGATTCGCCTCTGGGCCCAATTCGGCGGCGCTTTGCTCCAACCATAGACTTCACTCCAATAGAGCCTCCTTACGAGTGGGTTCAAACCCATGGCGCGGCAAACGTGGCCGGGAGGCTGAATTTCGGGAACTACACCTTGCCAAGCTTACCCTCGAGCTCTTTCACGAAATGAGCTTCGTTGAGAAGCGTTTCCCAGTCAGTGCCGATCCGCTCGACCAGATCACGGGCCTGGGTCTCGGTGATGTTTCCCTCTCGCGCTAGCCTCCCTGCCAGAAGATCGAATTCGCTTAAATCGTCATCGGCTAAATTGCCTTCGCGATGATGCATCGCCTCGAAGATCACCGCATAAACACTCGCGACCTCCTCGTTGATCTCGTCGGCTGAGATTCTTTCGGCCGCGGCGGCTTTCATCAATTCATCGGCTAGATCACTGACGGCGAGGGGATCATTCGTCATCGCGTTGGGCAGATGCTCCGCCATCCATTTGTCGAAGAAGTTCAGCCCGCGCGTGCTCATCCTGCTTAAGGCAGATAACCGATCTAGGTTCCCCTCATCGAATTTCGATCTTGTGTGATCACGCTATGTCCCGGAGGCTTATTTTAGCTAATTAGGATGTGCGGCGGACTTTTGATTCGCAAGGCCGGCGCCCGCTTTCAGGCAATTCCACCCAACGGAAGGCGCCGGCCGCCCTTTTTGCTGATGACGCGAGAGCTCTCTCTCGATCACGGCCGGCTGCAGCAAAAGTCTGACGAGGGCTTACGACTTTAGAGCCGCGCCACTTGGTAATTAAGGCCTACCGCGTGGTTTCTACGAAACATTCAACGACGAAACGCATTGCAATTCCACCGCCAGCTTTTGTGGCATCGAGCGGTCATCGGAAACAATGCGGAGTCATCTTATGAAAACCATCATCAGCAATTCGCTAGCTGCACTGGTCCTGCTGGCCGGCATCGGCGCGGCAGCCGCCGACGAAATTGTCCTCTCGCCCGACCAGGAAACTACCATTCGCACATACGTGAAGAAGGAACCTCTAGCGTCGGTTAAGCTGCCTGGCGTCGAGCTCAATGTCGGATCCAAGCTGTCCGAGAAGGTCGAGCTTCATCAGGTTCCGAACGTCAAGTATCGCTACACCGTCATTGACAATCGAACCGTCGTTGTCGATCCCGATACCCACACGATCGTCAAGGTCCTGGATTGACCTTTGAGTGACCATTCCTGCCTGCCGAGCCGGCGGGAGTGTTTCAATGGAAGGATATTTGCAATGCACAGTATCATCTACATTGTAGGCCTTGTAGTCGTGATTCTCGCAGTCTTGAGCTTCTTCGGTCTGCGCCGTTAGATTGAAGGTGGTCGGTAAGAGACGCTCTCTTCTGGTCAGCGCCGCCCGGACCTTGGTCGGAGATTCACAGAGAAACATCAGCAGAGCGTCATCGTTGAAGTTCGCGGCACATGGGTAGGACTGGAACAAATTACTTAGCGTGCCGCCGTTGGGGTAGCACCTGACAGCCCGCTCTAATCCGGGCGGGCTTTGCTGTCTCTTCCATCGGAACGCTGGCCTGACAGACAACAGGTGTTCGGCCGTCCGGTCTCTGTTGCTGCGTTTATCGGGTAAGGACGCCGTCCGGTGGGTCATTCCCCGGGTGGCTCAAGGCCGAAATCCTTGTAGTCCGGTGCTAGCGGGCGGCGCTCGTAATCGACCGGGCCATTGAGCAAAGTCTGCCTCACCTGACCGACGTCCCTGCCAAACTTGAACGCAGCATAAATTGCCCCGAGGCCAATCAATAATCTAAGCATATTCGTTCTCCGCTGGTTTCCGATGATTGCCAAACGGAAACCCGCGCCCCTCGGCAAGGACGCGGGCCGGTGTTTCCACCATTTCTGCGACCGTTTGAGGGGGACAATCGCAGACGAGGTTCAACATCGCGGACGATTGCTTGTTCCGAATCGTCAAAAAGAAACACGCCGGCCAAGGCCGACGGGCCACTTCGCTCAAACTGAGGTGTGTCCTTTTTCCTAGCCGGTCCGCTTGGTTCTCCTTAAGCCTCTATTTCCTTTTCAAGCGGTAGGTATGGCATGGAGCGTTTCAGGTTGCCCGTCCATGTCAGTGCACGCCTATCCAATCAGTGGAGAGCTTCTCGCCATTCGGATCGTGGCCGACGCGATCGCACGGCTTCCGAACGAGGCGGCTGCTCAGCTTTGGCGAGAGACTGCTACGCACCTGCTTTCAGTCGCAATCGAACGCGGGCAGAACGCTAACGACGCGCGCGCAGAAGTCCGTCGCTTCTTCGACGAGGTTCAGATCGCCCTACATAGCGACATGTCGGTCAGGCCGTTGTCATAAGATCGATCCCGAGCTGGGGCTTTGCCCGAGCAAGGCAGCGGTCGCACCGCTCCAACGTTCGAACGGGGCTTAGATCAATTGCCGCTTCAGGCGCCGAGAGCCGGCGTGGACTAAAGTCAGGAATTTGTCAGATACTTCCCAAGCGCAATGCCTGGCGCCTCGATGAGCCGATAATCGACATGATCCGGAAAGATGCAAGCCCGCTCCTTCGCGAGGCGCGGCTGCTCGGGAAGGGCTAACCCGCTTGGCCTGGACCTCGTTATCGAATCCCTTGGCGAGAGTCGCTGGAATATAGCTCATCGCTGGCAGTTCGGATTGGTTTCAGACGTGCCGAGCGTCTGTCGAAGATCGGTGAGCAACACCTGATCGGCCCGGCCCGTCCCTCACAGGTGCGGGCTTCCGGCTCGGCCACGGCCGTTGTGCCGCCGCGACAACAACAGGAACAGCAATGAAGCATCAGACACCATATGAACTCGAACCGGTTGCCGTCATTGATCGGCTTGGATTGATCCCTCTGCGACGAGAAAGCAGCGATAGAGCGGTGGGCGGAACCGCTCGAAAGAACACGCCTTCGGTGGCTGGCTGCACTCACAGGCACCGAATATGTCGATCCCGAAGTTCGACAGGGAGCACGGGCGGCAGGACCCCCGCTTACGGTCGCGTTCGAGGACCCGCTGTTGCGTGCGGCCGAATTGCAGTCGGACACCTACAGGGAGGCCAAGCGCTCATTCGAACTATCGGATTGGCAGTTGCACGAAGTCGTCTGCAGCTGTCATGCCGGCACGATCATGCAGGCAAGCTGGGTTGCCGGACGTGTGCGCCGGATCATGACCGGCAACAAGATCCTAGCCTGGCTCAGAAGCAGTCTTATGCATTGAAATCCCGATGACACGGCCCGCCACAGACGGGCCATATCTCGAACATTTCGAGGCTGCTACCCACCTGGCATGTTGGAGGCCGGATCTGAGGCCTGCTCCCACCAAGGGATCCGGCGTCACAGGCCCGCGTTCGGCTTCCGAACCTTCCGACTCGATCTCCTTCACGGCCTGATCCCAATGCTCCTGCTGGCGTCCGTCCGGACGGCCTTCCCGCTCCCAGATTTCGGGAGCGCGTTGCTTGATGCGCTCTTCCCTGTCCATGCTGGTCTCCTCTTGCGCCGGCTGGCACTTTGCCCGCGCCTAACCGGGTGCCTTGGCGTTGGTTCCCCGGGATGAGCGAGCGAAAAGAGCAGCCCCGTGCGAATCCGTTGGCCCGCCTCTTCCAAGGCGGGCCTTGTTATCGAGGGGAGGATTTATTGTTGCAGTTCTGCATGTTGGAAGTGGTGTTGCCGCTTGCCGTATTGTCGGTGTCGTTGCCGGCGGCATCCTTGCACGGTCGCCGGCGCCGCCCGCGCTTGTGGGCTGCTGCGTCGTGGCATTCTGCCGTTCTGATTGTTCCAGTGTTACCGCTGTTTGTCCCAGCGCCATTGTCGGTGCCAGTGGCGGCGCCTGTGCCGTTATTGCCGCTACCGTTGCGGGAACCGCTGGACTGAGCCATGCCGATGTGGCCAAAGCCAGCACGATGGCGGATGCCGAAATCAGTTTGATCATGAGAAGAAAATCTCCCTGTGGTCGCTTCGTTGCGATGCGACCCGAACCAGGGATTTCTCCGCGTGTTCATTGGAAGCCTAACTAAATGGGAAGCCTAACTAAATGCCAAAGTTATTCGACGTTCACTATCGAGCGCCGTGCAATATCCGGCCCTTGTTCTACTCGCCCGCATCCATCATCATCTTAGCGGGATTTCGCGATACGTTTTCCTCGATCTGCTCGTGTCCGGGCGTCTGGGGCAGCGCTTTACAGAAATTCTTCGCGTAGTCGGGCGGCATTTTGGGGGGCATCATCGGCTCATAGGCATCGACGAACGCCTCGATGATGACCGGTCTGTCGGTAGCGAAAGCCTGGTCGAGGACATGCTCTAGCTCGTCGGCCCGCTCGATGCTGAAGCCTTTCCCACCCATAGCCTCCGCTGCCTTGGCGAAATCGATCGGCTGCAATTCGCAGCCGAATTGCGGGTTGCCGAGGAACATCATCTGGTCCCAAGCGATCTGGTTCAGCATGTTGTTCTTGATGACCAGGACCTTCAGCGGAATGCGGCCTCCACACCGCTGACCTTCGGCGCGATGACCTCCATGACTGCGGTGTTTGTTCCGAGCCCCAAATCCTTCGTCGCTACCCGGAAGCCCGGAAGATTTTCAATGGCTCGAGATTTCGGCAGCGATTGACGACAACGCCCGGGCTATGTGGAAGAGCTTCTGCTTCTCGAACTTGCGAGCGCGTGACTCCAGCATCTCCATACACCAATTTCGGTCGACCACGTCATCGGCGACGGGCGCCGGTTGTGGTTCTGATGGCGGTGAGCGACCAGGCATCGCCTCGGGTTCGAGGGCTGCTAGCTCCAGGATCGGATAAGCCGGCATGAATGACATGGTTCAGTCCTTGGCTGCCCGGTCAGACTGGCGGCCGTCCTTCGGCGCCCTCGCGTCCTTCGAACGATCGGCGATGGCCGGGCCGGCGCCTGCCGTCATTTGAGTGGCAGGCGATGACTTGGTCGTACGGCTCGGGTTTTGACCGTCCGACTGATGAGTTCTGTCGTCGACCTCGCCGGGCGGCCTCGACAGCCCGGTTCCACCCTTCGGCTTCTTGTTTTCAGCAGCATCCTGCGAAAAATCGGCGGATGGGTCTCTGCCTTGGCGGGCTGGATATTTCATGGCGCCAGTCTCGCGATTGTTTTGACTCGTGGTCATCGGCTTGCCCTCGGCATTTGGAAGTGAGGTTGATGAGTCCTCAATGCCGCGACTTGGTCGTGGTTCCGAGCGATCGGCGAAACTCTCCGTCGGAAGGAACCAGTCCGTAGGCCGGTTGTTTTCGATGCAGCACCGAGCGAGTAAGCAACGCAATGCCCGAGAAGCTGGACGACGAAGAGAAGCGAATGCTGACGCGACGCTATTTTCGAAGCGAGAGCATGAGGAGGTACCTTCGAAGTCTTCCGATATTCGCCACCGAAAGGTGGCTGCCGGAACCGGGACTTGCGAGACCGCAGTTGAAGGCCGATCTCATGGAGCTTTGCGCGTTTGTTGGTGCCCGTCGCAATCAGCTCTTGTTCAAGCCGCGCAATGTTTTTCCTGACTGCTTCCGCGTCGGCAACCCGCTGTTGCCTGCCCTTTCATGAAGGCTGTCCGTGAACTCAATTATTCAAAGGATCGGACGCATTGGCGTGGCATATAAAACTGGCAGAATGATCACAGCCGCGCTCGCATGCCATTCGGATGGATGCGGCAAGCAAATCCGTGTCGAGTATGGCACCCGAGGCTGTCGAAGCAACCCTAATTCGGCATTTCTGATCGTCCCGTGGCACCAAGCCCGCCTTCATGTATATTAGCGAGTTGAAATATTATGGGCGAAGTATTCCGTTTGAGCGCGTCGCCGCCAACCGGCTGCAGGAGCTTTAGTTGCTCCCTGTGGTCAGAGCGTGAATTAGCTAAAAGGGATACTGTGGCGTTATGGATACGCTTACTAAACACGTCGCCTGCCAGCATTTTTTTCATTGATATTTAGTTTCCTTACGGTAACCCTGTCTTCAGGGTTGAATCGGGGGGCGCATGCGACAGGGCGAATCTGCCGTTGCAAGTGGGACAAGCGTCCCGCAGCACCTCATGTTCTATCATCCATCGCTCAACCCTTGCCTCATCCGGACAGAATGCCGTCCCGGTGATGACGAGTCAGCAAACATCATTCTCACGTGGAGCCCGATTGGACCTTGAGGCCAGCGGGGGCGATTGATCATGCAGCAGGCAACCCGGCACGAGGCAAGCGGAAACCAGCGCCAGTCGAAGAAAAGTGAAGGGGACGGCAAAGCGCCAGACTGTCGGCCGGCGGCCGCCTTCTCGCATTTCCTGCGCGGCGGCCGCATGACCAAGTGGAAGGGCCAAGCGGCGAGCTTTGCGCCAAATTTGGTGCACCTCGTCTCTGCCATAGTGCTCTTGTCTACAGTGCTTCTGGGGATGGCTACAGGTCAAGCGGCGGCCGCGGACCTCTATTGGGACTTCAACAATACCGGCGTCGGCCTCGGCGGGCCCGGAACGTGGGACACGACCTCTTCCTCATGGAACACGACCGGCAATGGCGTGGCCGGGCCATTCACGATCTGGAACAACGCGGCACTAGACGACGCCATCTTCCAAGGAACAGTCGGCGGTACGGTGACGCTCGGTGCGCCGATCATGGTGCACAACCTCACCTTTAATACCGCCGGCTACACCATTGCCGGAACCGGCGGTAACACGCTCACCCTGGCCGGTGCGTCTCCCACCATTACCGGCGCTGCCACGGTCAGCGCGATCATCGCCGGCACGGCGGGCCTCACCAAGGCTGGTGGAGGTACATTGACCTTGTCCGGGAGCAACACCTTCACTGGCAACGTCAACATCAATTCTGGATCGCTATCCGTCAACGCGAATGCGGCGCTGGGCGATACGAGCAACGTCGTCAACCTGGCCAACGGAGCATCTCTGAGTTCCAGCGGATCGCTGACCGGACGCACGGTCAATCTCAATGGCGGTCAAGGAGCTGTGAGTGTTGCCGGCACGGGCTCCGCCCACTTCACCGGAAGCGGCGGCCTCAGCGTCGCCGCCGTGGGCAGCACCGGCTCGATCACTCTGAGCGACAACACCAACAATTTTACCGGTGCTGTAAGCTTTGGAGTAAATAGTGCAGCGGCGGCCTCGTTCACGTCGATAGGCAACATCGGAGAAGCCAGCGCGCTGGGTGCCGGGGATACGATCAGTCTCCAGGCCAACTCGGGTGTATCGGCGCTCAATTACACCGGAACCGGGGATACTTCCAACCGGAACTGGCAGATTACCACGGGCATCGGATCGCCGACTGCCTTGATCCAGAACCTCGGTAGCGGGACTTTGACGCTGACCGGCAATATGGCCGCGACGGGGAATGTTTCTGTCGCGTTGTCGGCCGCCAACGCTGATTTGCAGGCGCTGGGTGTTCTCAGCAGCTCGACGACCAACACATTCAGGTTCATCGCCAGCAGCAATGGCACGATAACGCTCGGCGATGCCAACAGCTTCACCGGTGCTGCTTCGATCG
This sequence comes from Mesorhizobium sp. B2-7-1, assembly GCF_006440735.1. Taxonomy (GTDB): domain Bacteria; phylum Pseudomonadota; class Alphaproteobacteria; order Rhizobiales; family Rhizobiaceae; genus Mesorhizobium. The sequence continues at coordinate 157,811 of NZ_VFUA01000002.1, forward strand.
AAGGCGGCACCGTCAAGGTCGGCACTTTGGCCGCTGGAGGGGCGAACAGTTCCCTTGGCGCAGGTACCAGCATTGCGTTCTCGAACGGAACCCTGAGCTATACGGGTACGGGCGCAACCAGCAACCGCACTTTGTCCATCGGCGGCACGACAAGCGCGATCCGCAACGATGGCTCCGGAGCACTGGCGTTCAGCGGAGCTACGTCCCTCGCGGGCACCTTGACGTTCGGCGGCAGCTATACCGGTGCGGACAACACGATCTCCGGAACTGTCTCCGGCAGCGGCACCTTGGTCAGCAGCGGCGATGCCACCTGGGTGCTGACCGGCGCGAATACCCGCAGCGGCGCCATCACCGTGAATGGCGGCACGCTGCGCGCGGGCAGTGCTTCGGCCTTCGGCACAGTGACCAACGTCACGGTCAACGGCGGCACTTTGGATCTCAACGGGAACAACCTGGCGCCCGTCTCGCTCAGCGGCACCGGCGGCACGGTGGCGATGGGGAACGCCAATCTCACCCTCAATCTGGGCTCGGGCGTCAACAACAGCTACGGCGGCAGCATCGCTGGTACCGGCGCCAGCCTGACCAAAATGGGCGCCGGCACGCTAACCCTGACCGGAGCCAGCAGCTATACGGGCGCGACGACAGTCGGCGGTGGCACGCTGGCTCTCGACTTCTCACCGGCGGCAGGGCCGACCAGCAACATCATCTCGGCTTCTTCAGCCCTGGTCATGAACGGCGGAACGGTCAAGATCACGGGCGCGGCGGGCGAAAACAACGTCCAGAGTTTCAATGGCGTCACGGTTACGACGGGCAACAATACGGTGAGCGCCACTTCCGGATCCGGCGGCAGCATGACCGTCAATCTCGGTGCCATCACCCGCACGGGCGGCCTTGCCAATTTCGTGCTGCCCAATGCGGGTGCGATCACCGCGGCCGGACCGGATCGAGCGCTCGGCGGCTGGGCGACCGTCAACGGGTCGGATTACGCCAAGGTGGTCGGCGGCAACATCGTGGCGTTCACGGCCGGCGACTATGTCAATCAGGATGATGCGAGCCAATGGCAGGCCAATCAGATCCTGAGTGATGCCGACGGCGCAAACACGCCCTTCTTCAACACCGTAGGGTCCAGCATCCAGATCGGCGGCCTGCAGTATACGGCAGCGGCGAATTCCACGGTCACCGTAGCGGCCGGCCAGACCCTTGGGATAGACGGCACGATCATCGTCGCCCCTTCTGTAACCGGCGGAAGCCAGACGATCACCGGCGGATCGATGACAGGTACGCTTGGCGGCGGCGTGCTGGGTATCCAGCAGAACGGTGGCGGCACCTTCACCATCGCCTCCACCATTGTCGACAACACGGGTGCTGTCGGATTCAGCAAGGCTGGGACCGGCAAAGTGGCGCTCACTGGCAGCAACACCTATACCGGCGCCACCACCGTTAGTCAGGGCACACTCTCGATTAATTCGGTTGCCAATGCCGGATCTGCCAGCGCGATCGGCGCTGCCTCGGCAAATTCGTCCAACCTGGTAATCCAGGGCGCGACGCTGGAATATACCGGCGGGACGACCTCCACCGACAGCGGCTTCACTATCGCCCGATCGGGCGCTGCTACCTCGGGCACGATCTCGGTCACCAACGCTGCCAGCAACTTGACCTTCTCCGGACAGGTGGTGAGCCCCGACGGCGCCAACTTCGTCAAGGACGGCGCGGGCACACTGACGCTTGCTGGAAGCAACAGCAGCTATACCGGCACTACCACAGTCAACAGTGGCACACTTGGCGTCACCTCGCTCGCCAACGGCGGCGTCAACAGCTCCATCGGCGCCTCCACCAGTGCCTCCGCGAACCTTGTCCTGCAGAACGGCGGCAAGCTGGATTATCTCGGTGCGACAGCGACAAGCAATCGAGGCTTCACGCTGGCTTCTGCGGGGGGGATCGGGGTAAGCAATGCCTCCACCACGCTGACGCTAGGGGGCGCGGCTACAGGTCCCGGCCGTCTCACGAAGACGGGTGCAGGCACGCTGGTCCTTGCAGGCACCAACGACTACACCGGCGGCAACTCCGTTACCGCCGGCATCCTGCGGGCGGGCTCGACCAGCGCTTTCGGCTCCGGCCCTGTGGACGTGGCCACCGGCGCAACGCTCGACCTTAACAACTTCAGCAACACCGTCGGCGCGCTCGGTGGCACGGGCAATGTGACCTTGGGCACGGCGCGGCTTACGATCATCGGCAATGGCGCCACGTTTAGCGGTATAATCAGCGGCGCCTCTGCAGGCGGCGTGACGTTGACCGCGGGGACGCAGACGTTCAGCGGATGCAACAACACCTATAGTGGTTCCACAGTCCTGCAAGGCAGCAGCGTATTGAACGTCGGTTGCTTGGCCAATGGCGGGCAGCCAAGCGACATCGGCACCTCAAACAACGCCTCGACCAATCTTGTCTTTAACACCGGCGCACTGAACTACACTGGCGGCACCGTGACGACCGATCGCGGATTCCAGCTTTTGGGCGGTACCGGGGCCGTCGGCGTGGCGAATGCGGCGACGACGTTGACGTTTGGCGGCCAGGTCATCGGGGGCGGCGTCCTGCGCAAGGATGGTGCGGGGACGTTGGTTCTGTCCGGCAACAATATCTATACCGGTGGAACAATCGTGACTGCGGGCGCCCTGCGCGCCGGCTCGACCAGCGCATTTGGCACGGGCGGCATGACTGTAAACGCCGGCGCAACTCTGGATCTTAATGACCGGAGCAATACTGTTGGCGGCCTCGCGGGTGCCGGGAGCGTGGCTCTTGGGTCTGGCACGCTCACCCTTAGCAATGGCTTGAGCTTCAGCGGCTCGATCGCTGGCGGCGGCGGCCTGGTCAAGAGCGGGCTTGGCACGCAGACGTTGTCGGGCTGTAGCAGCAGCTATGACGGCAGTACAACGATCAACGGGGGCGTGCTTGCGGTCACCTGCCTGAACAATGGCGGCGTCGCGAGCTCAATCGGTGATTCCAGCGCTGCGGCAACCAACTTGGTGCTCGACGGTGGCACGCTGCAATATATCGGGGCGGTCGGCAGCACGAACCGGCAGTTCACGCTGGGCAGCGGCGGTGGCAGCCTTGACGCTTCGGGCAGCGGCGCGATCAATTTCACCAGCACGGCGGCCGTCACCCTCTCGGGCGCTGGCAGTCGCACGCTGACGCTGACCGGCACCAATACGGCCAACAATACGCTTGCGGCCCGCATCGACAACCCGGCCGGCGCAGCCACTGCGCTGACCAAGAGCGGCACCGGCACCTGGGTACTGCAGAATGCGGGGAGCACTTATACCGGCGTTACGACGATCACCGGCGGCGTGCTCGCCGTCGACAAGCTCGCCGATGGCGGCCATGCGAGTTCGATCGGCCAGTCGACGAACTTGGCCTCCAATCTCGTGATCGGCAGCGGCTCGACGCTGCGCTATACGGGCGGCGGCGACACGACTGACCGTCTCTTCACCTTGCAGACCGGCGTCAGCTTCATCGAATCGTCCGGCACCGGCGCGGTCGTTTTCAGCAATACGGGGTCGGCCGCCTACACCGGAGTTGGCAACCGCACGCTCGCGCTGGGTGGCACCAACACCGACCTCAATACGATGGGCGGCACCATCATCGATGGTCCCGGCGGTACGACCACGCTCGCCAAGAATGACTCCGGTACCTGGGTGCTCACCGGCAACAACAGCTTCACCGGCAACACCGTCATCAATGATGGCAACCTGATGATCGGCAATGGCGGCACGTCGGGCAATGCCGGCGCCGGCAATGTCATTGTCGCCAACGCGACCTCGACATTGTCGTTCAACCGCAGCGACACGTTCGCCTTCGCGGGCAATCTGAGCGGCGCGGGCAACATCGCCCAGATCGGTACTGGAACCACGCGGCTCACCTCGGCGATCGACAGCACCATCGGCGGCACGACCCGGGTCGATGCCGGCATGCTAGAGCTTGCCAGCAACCTTACCAGCGGGGCGACGACCGTGAACGGGGGCACGCTGCAGGTCGACGCTGGCAAGACGCTGACGACGCCGACGATTGCGATGAACGCCGGCTCGACATTGACTGTCAGTGGCACCGTGCAAGCGGTCGGGGCGACGCCGGTGGCCATGACCGGCGACGCCGGAGCGAGCACCATCACCATCGCCTCCGGCGGAGTTCTGCGCGGCAATGGAGATCTCGGCGGCGGCAGCGATATCCTTAATCTGACAGGGACGTTGAACACCGGTGCCGGAGCGCTCAACCTAGGCACGGGCAACGATACACTAGTTCTCAATGATGGCGCCGCGATCTCCGGAACTGTCAATGCCGGCACCGGCGGTGAGACAGGGGCCGGGGATACGCTGCAGGTGGTCAACAATCTGCCCCGTACATTGGATGGGGCGAACGTCACTGGCTTCGAGAGCCTCAACAAACAGGGCACCAACACATTATTCCTGACCGGCAATCACAGCTACAGCGCCGGCGTGACGATCGGCACGGGCACGCTGGAGGTCGGCAACGGCGTTACGGATGGCGCTCTGACGACCCCGACGGTGGTGGATAACGGCGCGCTAGCGTTCAACCTGAACAGCAATTACACATTCGGCGCGACAATCTCTGGTGCCGGCCGACTGATGAAGCTCGGCACGGGCGTCATGACGCTCACCGGCGCCAACGGCTACCTCGGACCTACCAGCATCCTTGGCGGCACCTTGCTCATCAATGGCGACCAGTCGGCGGCCACCGGACAGACCACCGTTGGGAACGGCACGACGCTGGGCGGTATCGGCACCATCGGCGGCAACGTTAACGTGGCTAACGGCGGCACCGTGAGCCCAGGCGGCACTGGCAACGTGCCGGGGATGCTCACCATCAACGGCAATCTTAGTCTCGGCGCCACTTCGGCGGTCAACGTCAATTTCGGCGAGGCGAATGTGCCGGGCGGCGCGTTCAACGACCTCATCAATGTCGGCGGCAACCTGACGCTGGACGGCACGCTCAACGTCAGCCAAAGCGCGAGCGGCAATTTCGGGCCCGGCGTCTACCGCATCATCAACTACAACGGCTCGCTTTCGGACAACGGGCTCGCCGTCACGGATTCGAACTATGCCGTGCAGACGTCCGTCGCCAACCAGGTCAACCTGGTCAATTCGGCGGGCCTGACGCTGAGCTACTGGGACGGCAACGGCCCGCATTCCAACGGCGCGGTCAATGGCGGCAACGGCACCTGGCGGGCGGGCGGCGACCAGAACTGGACCGACAGCAGCGGCCTGTTCGCCGCGCCCTTCGCCAATGCCAGCTTCGCCATTTTCCAGAGTGCTCCGGGCACAGTTACGGTCGACAACACAAATGGCGCGGTGCAGGCCGCGGGCATGCAGTTCGTCACCGATGGCTACCTCATCCAGGGAGCAGCTATCGGGCTGGTCGGCCCGCAGTCGATCATTCGCGTCGGCGACGGCACGCTGGCCGGCGCTGGCTATGTCGCGACCATTGCGTCCAACCTGACGGGCAGCAGCCAACTGGTGAAGACCGATGCCGGCACGCTGGTGCTGTCTGGGACCAACAGCTACTCTGGCGGCACGGCCGTCAACGGCGGCACGGTTCAGATTTCGGCAGACGGCAATCTCGGCAACGCTTCCGGCGGCCTGTCGCTCGACGGCGGCACGCTGCACACCACCGCCACCATTAATTCCGCGCGCGCCGTGACGCTCAATGTGGGCGGCGGCACTTTCGACACCGACGCCGCGACCAGCCTAGCGCTGAACAGCACTATAAGCGGCGCCGGGGCCTTGACCAAGGAAGGCGGCGGGACGCTCGCCTTGGCCGGCACCAACAGCTACCAGGGCGGTACTTTCATCAATGGCGGCACGGTCCAGATCACGGCCGATGCCAATCTCGGCAATGCGACCGGCAAGGTCACCTTCGATGGCGGCACGCTCTACCAGCAAGGCCCGACCAGCATCGTCATTAGCCGCACTGCAACGCTTCAGGCGGGCGGCGGAACGTTCCAGACCGACAGCGCGGTGGTATGGGAAGGTTCCGTCGACGGCGCGGGTGCGCTCACCAAGACCGGCGCCGGCGTGCTGATCCTCTCCGCCGACAACAACTATGCCGGCGGCACAACGATCTCGAGCGGCCTCCTGATGCTGGGCATCGGCGGCACGACGGGCTCCATCCTGGGCGACGTTGTCGACAACGGCACGCTCAGCTTCAATCGCTCCGACTTGTACACGTTTGACGGCACGATCTCCGGCAGTGGCGGCGTGAGCCAGGACGGCACCGGCGCGACCGTGCTCACGGCCGACAACACTTACACGGGCACGACGCTGGTTGCCGGGGGCGGCCGGCTCTACATCAATGGCGACCAGAGCGCCGCGACCGGATTGACCAACGTCAATTTCGGCACGCTTGGCGGCAACGGCACCATCGGCGGCGACGTCTTCGTGGACGCCACCGGCCGGCTGTCTCCCGGTGGCCTGGGCACCACGCCGGGCACGCTCACCATCATTGGCAACCTCGAACTGGCCGACGGCTCCAACCTTGACTATTCGTTCGGCCAGGCCGGCGTCGTTGGCGGCGCCTACAATGACCTCACGGTCGTGCATGGCGCTCTCACGCTGGACGGCTCGATCAATGTCACCGAAACGCCTGGCGGCAATTTTGGCCCCGGCATCTATCGCGTCATCAGCTATGACGGCGCCCTGACCGACAACGGGCTCGACAGCAACTCGCCCAGTCACGTCGTCCAGACCTCGATAGCCGGCCAGGTGAACCTCGTCGATATCAGCGCCATGACGCTCAACTTCTGGGACGGCGACGCCGGCCCGAAGAGCAACAACGCCGTCAATGGCGGCAACGGCACCTGGCGGGCGGCGGGCGACGACAACTGGACCGGGCCGGCCGGCGACATCAACGCCGCCTTCTCGAACGGCAGTTTTGCTATTTTCGCTGGCGCTGCCGGTATGGTCAGCGTCGACAACACCAACGGCCAGGTCCAGGCCGCTGGCATGCAGTTCGCCACCGACGGCTATCTCATCCAGGGACAGAACATCGAACTCCTCGGACCGCAATCGACGATCCGGGTCGGCGACGGCACTTTGCCGGGTGCGGGCTACACGGCGACGATCGCCTCCGTGCTTCAGGGCAGCTCGCAACTGGTCAAGACCGATCTCGGCACGCTCGTGCTTGCCGGCACCAACACCTACACCGGCGGCACGGCAATCGAGGGCGGCGCGCTGCAGGTCTCGGGCGATGCCAACCTTGGCGATGCGGCGGGTGCGTTGTCTCTCGACAATGGCGCCACACTGCAAAACACCGCAGCCTTCGGCTCGGCACGCGACGTCACGCTCAATGCGGGCGGCGGCACCTTGCAGACCGACGCCGATCTCACGCTGTCCGGCCTGGTCGGCGGCGCTGGCGGCTTGACCAAGACGGGCATCGCGGCGCTGACGCTGACGGGCACCAACAGCTATGCCGGGCCGACCACGGTTGCGGCAGGTAGCCTCTATGTCGACGGCGACCAGAGTGCTGTCACCGGACTGACCTCGGTGCAGATCGGCGCCACGCTCGGCGGCAAGGGGAAGATCGGCGGCAACGTCGTGATCGCCGACGGCGGCACGCTATCGCCGGGATCGGCCGACGGTACGCCGGGCACGCTCGCCATAGCGGGCGACCTCTCACTCTCTGGCGGCTCGATCCTGAACTATTCCTTCGGCGAGGC
>NZ_VFUA01000020.1 GCF_006440735.1 Mesorhizobium sp. B2-7-1
CTACACGACGGAGTCTGCGCTTGGCCTGATCCCGCCGAATGCGGACTATATCGCGTCGGAAACCGCATACTACCTTGCCAACGTCACGAACGTGAAATCCATCGACGATCTGATGGCCAACAGCCGATTGTACAACTATGCGCTCTCGGCTTATGGGCTCGATCCGGCCACGGAAAGCAAGGATCTCATCCGCAGCGTCCTAGCCAGCGGCGTTCGCGATCCCGACAGCGTCGCCAACAAGCAGACCAACAAGGCCTATGCCGGGCTCGCCACCGCCTTCAACTTCGAGCAGTACGGCGAAAACGCGACCACGACCAATCCGGCGCAGCAGCCGACCGTCGACATGTACATGCGCCAGACGCTGGAGGAGGATGCCGGCAAGACCAATGAAGGCGTGCGGCTGGCACTTTATTTCCAGCGCAAGGCGCCAGACATCACCAGTTGGTACGACGTGCTGGCCGACACGGCGCTTGCCAGCGTGGTCCGCACCGCGCTCGGCCTGCCCGATTCCTTCGCCACCGCCGACATCGACAAGCAGGCGCAGCTTTTCGAGCAGAAGCTCGACATCACGGACTTCACCGATCCCGACAAGCTCGGCAAGTTCCTGACCCGCTTCACCAGCATGTACGAGATCAACCATCCCACCTCGACGGCCGTGACGTCGGTCAGCGTGCTCTTTGCGCAGCCGACAAGTGTCGGGATCTCCACCGATCTGATGATGGCCATGCAGCAGTTGAAGTTCTGAGAAGATCATGCAGGACAGTCTTTACGTCGCCCTTTCCTCCCAGATCGCCCTCGAGCGTCGTCTCGACACCATCGCCGACAACGTCGCCAACGCCTCGACCATCGGCTTTCGCGCCACCGGCGTGAAGTTCGAGGACGTGGTCTCGGGCACCGGGCCGAAATCGGTCTCCTTCGCCTCCTCCGGCAAGACTTATCTTTCCGGCGCGCATGGCGCGCTGACCGAAACCGGCAACCCGTTCGACTTCGCCGTGCAGGGCGACGCCTGGTTCGCCATCGAGACGCCGGCAGGCACGGTGATGACGCGTGACGGCCGCTTCTCCATGAACGAGAACGGCGAGCTGATGTCGATCGAAGGCTACCCGGTGCTGGACAGCGGCGGCGCTCCGATCCAGCTCGATCCGCGCAACGGCCCGCCCAAGGCAGGCGCCGACGGCTCGCTCAGGCAGAACGAGCAGCTGGTCGGCGCCATCGGCCTCTACAATTTCGACCCCGGCGAGAATTTCGTCCGCTATGGCAATTCGGGCATCGTTCCTGCGCGCACGCCCGAACCCGTCACCGATCGCTCGGACGTCGGCGTCGCTCAAGGATTTCTGGAAGAGTCGAACGTCAACCCGGTGCTGGAAATGACCCGGCTGATCCAGGTGCAGCGCGCTTTCGAGAACACCGCGGCGCTGATGCGGCAGACCGATTCCTCCACCGACGACGCGATCAAGACGCTCGGCTCGAAGTGACGGCATGACGACCGGCTCGTCCCTGTTGCGCGCTTCCGAAGGCCCGGCGGATACCGGGCATACGGACAGGCTGGCCGCGCTCGAACGCGTCTGGCGGCGGTTCGACGATCCGCAGGCGCTGCTTGCGCGCGGCGGCCGCGTCGCCGAGATATCGCCGACGCATTACAAGGTCCGCGGCCTGTCCGGGATTGCCCGGCTCGGCGACATCGTCGAGCAGCGCGGCAAGGCCGGCGCGCGGCGCGGCGAGATCGTCAAGATCGGCAGCGACGAGGTGGTGGTCGCGCCCCTCGAGCGCAGCGCCGATGCCGGCATCGGCGATGCCGTCTTTCGCCGCGGCCCGCTCGCGGTCACGCCGCATGTCTCCTGGCGAGGGCGCGCCATCGACGCCTTGACCCGCGTCATTGACGGCGGTCCGCCGCTGATCAGGCCGAATGCGGCCGATGCCGCGCATGGCGCGACGCCTGGCGCCCTGTCGCGACAGCGCGTCGGCACCGGCTTCCTCACCGGCGTCAGGGTGATCGACATCTTCACCCCGCTCTGCTTCGGCCAGCGGCTCGGCATCTTCGCCGGTTCCGGCGTCGGCAAGTCGACGCTGCTTGCCATGCTCGCCGGCGCCGACGCCTTCGATACGGTGGTCGTGGCGCTGATCGGCGAGCGCGGCCGCGAGGTGCGCGAATTCCTCGAGGATACGATCGGCGCCGAGAGCATGGCCAAGACCATCGCCGTCGTCGCCACCAGCGACGAAAGCGCCATGATGCGCCGACGCGCGCCCGACACCGCCATGTGCGTGGCCGAGCATTTCCGCGACCAGGGCCATCGCGTGCTCCTGGTGCTGGATTCCATCACCCGCTTCGCGCATGCGCTGCGCGAGGTCGCGACCGGAACCGGCGAGCCGCCGGTCGCGCGCGGCTATCCGGCCTCGGTCTTCACCGACCTGCCGAAGCTGCTCGAACGCGCCGGGCCTGGAGCTGAGGGCCCCGGAGTTAAAGGAAGGGGATCGATCACCGCCATTATTTCCGTGCTGGTCGACGGCGACGACCACAATGATCCGGTCGCCGATTCGGTGCGCGGCATCCTTGACGGCCACGTCGTGCTCGACCGCTCGCTCGCCGAGCAGGGCCGCTATCCGCCGGTCAATCCGCTGTCGTCGATCTCGCGCCTTGCCGACAAGGCCTGGAGCGCCGAGCAGCGCATGCTGGTGACAAGGCTGAAATCGATGATCGCGCGCTTCGAGGATACGCGCGACATTCGTCTGCTGGGCGCTTACCAGAGCGGCGCCGATGCCGAGCTCGACAACGCGGTGCGCCAGGTGCCGCTGATCTACGAGGCGCTCACGCAATCGCCGAGGGACCGCGCATCGGCCGATCCGTTCGCCGACCTCGCCCGCCATCTCAAGGGGAAGCTGAATGGCGATCAAGGAGACTGAGCTCCAATACACCGAGCGCATGCTGCGCGACATGCTTGCCGAGGCCGAGGCTGCGGAAAGGGCTGAGGCCGACGCGGCAAGAACTGCCAGGGACAAGACCGCGCGCGCCAAGGCTGACAAGGCGACGGCGCTTCTGACCAGGGCCGACAGGCCGCATGCGCCGCGGACATCCGCCACCGCTGCAGCCGGTGTGGCTGAGATCAGCCCCGATTCGTTGCTCGACGGTCTTTTTCCCCGCGCCGAATGGCCTGAGCCGTCGAAAGCCCAGTTCCCACGCCTCACCGACAGGAGCGCCGACCGCCGCAGCGATTTCGTCATCGCCGCGCTCGGCATCACGCTCGGCCTGATCTGCGCGTTGTTCCCCTGGTACATCTTCTTCAACCAGGAGCAGTTCGGCGTTCAAGCCATCAAGTTCGGCGGCAGCGGCAGCAACTCCGGACGCGATGGCGGCGGCATCGTGGCCGAACGCAGCGGACCGCTGACGGCCAAGGACGTTCCCAATGCCGATATCGACCTGTTTGCCACCGGAACGGTGCAGGACGATCCCGCGCCGCCGCCTGGCGACCAGCCCTTCCCCGCCGCCGCTTCGGAATTCAAGATGGTGCATGTCGCCAACGGCCGCGCCATGATCGAGGACGATACCGGTCTGTGGATCGTCCAGCGCGGCTCGGTGCTGCCCGATTCCAGCCGCGTCGCCTCGATCGAGCAGCGCGGCGGCAAGTGGGTGATCGTCACCAGCACCGACCAGGTGATCCAGCTCTCCAAGTAAGAATCCGGGCCTTACAGCTCGCCCCGCGCAAGGTCCGCGCAAGACTGGCCGCCTAGTCTTGTGCGTACTTGCCCGGGAGATTCCTATGGAACCGGTAAATCTTTTCGATCTCGCCACGCGGCAGTCGCAATGGCTGGCCGTGCGCCAGTCGGCGATTGCCTCCAACATCGCCAATGCCAACACGCCGGGCTACACGGCCAATGACGTCGAGCCGTTCGAAAAGGTGCTCGACCGCACCGCGGTGACGCTTGTCGCCACGCAGGCTGGCCACCTTGGCGCCGAAACGGCCCATGCCGGCTTCAACGTCAAGCCGGAAGACGCTGACGGCGCGATCATGCCGTCGAAGAACACCGTGGTCCTCGAACAGGAGCTGATGAAGGCCGGCGAGGTGCGCCGCTCCTTCGAGCTCAACACGGCGATCGTCAAGGCCTTCCATTCGATGATGACGATGGTGGTGAAGAGCTGACCATGGATGCGCTGACTGCAGCCCTCAAAGTCGCGGCCTCCGGCCTTGGCGCCCAGTCGGAACGCCTGCGCGTGGTCTCGGAAAACCTCGCCAACGCCCAGTCGACCGGCAACACGCCCGGCGCCGATCCCTATCGTCGCAAGACGATCACCTTCCAGTCCGAGGTCGACCGCGCAAGCGGCGGCTCGCTGGTGGAAGTCAGCGCGATCTCCCGCGATCCATCGGACTTCCCGATCGAATTCCAGCCCGGCAACGAAGCCGCCGACGACAAGGGGTACGTCAAGATGCCCAACGTCAACACGTTGGTCGAAATGGCCGACATGAGCGAGGCGAACCGCTCCTATGAAGCCAACCTGCAGGTGATCAAGCAGGCTCGCGATCTGATTTCCATGACCATCGACCTGATGAGGAACCAGTAATGATCGGCGGTATCGGGGCAATACAATTCAAGACGGCGGTAGACGGAGCGGAATCTGCGTCTCCAAACCTGCTGCCAGGCGGCGTCGGAACGCAGGCCAGCGAAAGCGTCGGCAGCACCTTCGCTGAAGTCCTCAGCCAGGCGGCGACGAAGACCGTCAACACGCTGCAGGGCGCCGAGCAGATGTCGATACAGGCGCTCAAGGGCGATGCCGACACGCGCCAGGTCGTCGACGCGGTGCTGAGCGCCCAACAGGCGCTGCAGACCACTATCGCCATCCGCGACAAGGTCGTCTCGGCCTATCTCGAAATCAGCCGCATGAGTATCTAGGACCGCGTCATGAAAGCCCTTGCCATCGCCGCTACCGGCATGAACGCCCAGCAGACCAATCTGGAAGTCATCGCCAACAACATCGCCAACATCAACACCACCGGCTACAAGCGCGCCCGGGCCGAGTTCTCCGACCTGCTCTACCAGGTCGACCGCACGCAGGGTGTGCCCAACCGTTCCAACACCTCGCTGGTGCCGGAAGGCGTCTCGATCGGCCTCGGCGTCAAGACGACGGCAGTGCGCAACGTCCACACGCAGGGCGAACTGGCCAGCACCGGCAACAGCTTCGACCTGGCTTTGACCGGCCGAGGTTGGTTCCAGATCCAGGGCGCCGACGGCGGCATGCTCTACTCGCGCGCTGGCGCCTTCAACACCAACGCCACCGGGCAATTGGTCACAGTCGACGGCGCCGAGGTCATTCCGGCCATCACCGTGCCGACCGACGCTGTCGAGGTGATCGTTAACAAGACCGGCCAGGTCTTCGCCCGCCTCGATGGCCAGACCGACCTGCAACTGCTCGGCCAGCTTCAGATCGTCAACTTCGCCAATGAGGCGGGGCTGGCGCCGCTCGGCGACAATCTGTTCCAGGAAACGGCCGCCTCTGGTCCTGCCAATGTCGGCGTTCCGGGGGATCCCGGCTTCGCCACCATCCAGCAGGGTTATCTCGAATCCTCCAACGTCGATCCGGTCAAGGAAATCACCGAGCTGATCTCCGCCCAGCGCGCCTACGAAATGAATTCCAAGGTCATCCAGGCCGCCGACGACATGGCCTCGGTGGTTTCGAAGAACATCAGGTAACGGATGATGGCCGGGCCGATCTCCTCCGCACTCCGCCGCGCCGCGCTGGCCATCGTCCTGGTGGCCACCGGCTTGCCGGCATTCGCGCAGGACACGACCGGCCAGTCGGCAAACCAGATCGCCGTCGGCGAGGCCGTCGGCGAGGCCGTGCTGATCCCCAACCGGGTCATCTATCCCGGCGAGACCATCGAGTTCGCCTCGCTCAAGCAGGTGACGCTGATCCCCGGCAAGCACAAGCCGGACGGCATGGTGACGCGCTCCGAGGAACTCCAGGGCAAGGTCGCCAAACGCACGCTTCTGCCCGGCCGCTACATCCCGGTCAGCGCCATCCGCGACGCCTGGCTGGTCGAGCAGGGCGCTTCCGTGCAGGTCTATTTCACCGCCGGCGCGCTCACCATTTCGGCGGCCGGCGTCACGCTGCAGCCAGGGGCCGCGGGCGACCAGATCAAGATCCGCAACACCGACAGCGGCAAGATCATCTCGGGCACGGTGATGGCCGACGGCACCATCAAGGTCGGCGCTTCGTGATGCGCGCCTTTGTCCTTCTGCTGAGCGCCGCCATCGGCCTTCAGCCGGCAATGGCGGATGGGCTGACGCCCAAGGCCAAGCGCGAGCTCGCGCAGAAGAACGGCGGCGTCTACGACGATCCGGAATATGATCCGGCGACCACCCAGCGCATGTTCCGGGTCTCGACCGGTCCAAGCACGCTGCCGCCCGGCCAGGTCGCCGCGCGCATCAAGGACATCGCCCAGTTGCAGAGCGCGCGCGACAACCAGCTCGTCGGCTACGGCCTGGTCATCGGCCTTGCCGGAACCGGCGACAGCCTGCGCAACTCGCCCTTCACCGAACAGTCGATCCGCGCCATGCTGGAAAACCTCGGCATCGCCACCGAAGGTGGCAGCGCGCGCGCCAAGAACGTCGCCGCCGTCATCGTCACCGCCAACATGCCGCCCTTCGTCCAGTCGGGCGCCCGCATCGACATCGACGTCTCCTCGATGGGCGACGCCACCTCGCTTGCCGGCGGCACTCTGGTGATGACGCCGCTGAAGGCGGCCGATGGCGAAATCTATGCCGTCGGTCAAGGCTCGGTGATCGTCGGCGGCTTCGTCGCACAGGGCCAGGCCGAGCAGTTGACCCAAGGCGTGCCGACCGCCGGCCGCGTGCCCAACGGCGCCATCGTCGAGCGCTCGGTGCCGGCCGAATTCGACGATCAAGGCGTATTGACGCTGCAATTGCGCAATCCCGATTTCTCCACCGCCATCCGCATCGCCGACGCCATCAACGACTATACCTCGCAGCGCTTCGGCATGCGCGTCGCCGCCGAGCGCGATGCCCGCACCGTGCAGATCAGGCGGCCGAAGAACGTCTCGGCCGCGCGTTTCTATGCCGAGATCGAGAACCTCGTCGTCGAGTCGGACGCTCCTGCCCGCGTCGTCATCGACGAGCGCACCGGCACCATCGTCATCGGCAACAATGTCAGGATCTCGCGCGTGGCCATCAGCCATGGCACGCTCACAGTGCGCATCACCGAGGCACCGCGAGTCGTGCAGCCGGAACCGTTCTCCAAGGGCGAGACCGCGGTCGAACCGTCCACCGCCATCGACGCGACCCGGCCCAACGCCCGCGTCGCCGTGCTCGACGGCCCCGATCTCGAAACGCTTGTCTCCGGCCTCAATCGCCTCGGCGTGAAGCCCGACGGCATCATCGCCATCTTGCAAGGCATCAAATCGGCCGGCGCCTTGCAGGCCGACCTGGTTCTCCAATAGGCACGCCGATGATCGCGCTTTTCTCCCCGAAGACACGCCGCCCTCTCACAGTGATCGCCGCCGCGGCAGCCGCCGCGCTGCTTGGCGGCGCTTCCGTCGGCGCGGAGGAAATTCGCCAGGTCCTGCCCGGCGGACAGGCGCCGGCCCAGCCGGCCGAACTCACGCGCGAGAAGGAGCCGGCGCAGCCGGCCGCGCTCGCGGCCGGGAAAGCGCCTGACGAAAGCGAAGTCCAGCGTTTCTGCTCCAACATCGCGGACGCAGCGCGCGACCGCCGCTACGCTCTTCAGGCCGAGGAATTGAAGCAACTGCAGGCCGGTATCGACGAGCGCGTGAAAGCGCTGGAGGCGAAGCGGGCCGAATACGAGGAATGGCTGAAGCGCCGCGAAGTGTTCCTGGCGCGCGCCGAGGACGGTGTCGTCAAGATCTATGCAGGCATGAAGCCCGATGCCGCCGCCGAACGTCTGGCGATGGTCAATGCCGAACTCGCGGCCGCCATCCTGATGAAGCTCGATTCGCGCAAGGCCGGCGTCATCCTGAACGAAATGGACCAGAAGGCGGCGGCGACGCTCACCGGCATCATGGCCAGCGCGGCGCGAAGGGTTGATCCGTCATGAAGTTGAAATTCTCTGTTCTCGTCGCGGTTGCGGCGCTGTCCGGCTGCGGCACCAATTTCAAGGAGATCGGCCGGGAGCCCGCGCTGTCGCCGGTCGGTTCCGGCATCGGTGAAGGCGGTTCCGGACCCTATAGCTATCCCGAGCCGCCTGCCTCGCGGCCGAAGAAATTCTCGCTGTGGGACGACCGCCAGAGCCGGCTCTTTACCGATCCGCGCGCGCTGCGCGCCGGCGATATCCTGACCGTCAACATCAAGCTCAACGACAGGGCCAATTTCAAGAACCAGAACGACCGCAGCCGCACCGCCGCGCGCAAGCTCGGCTACGACATCAATCTCGGCTGGGAGAAGGCGAGCACCAGCGGCAAGGGCGATGCCGGCTTGAGCTCCAGCACCGAAACCAACGCCGATGGCGAAATCAAACGCTCGGAAGACCTCGCCCTCAACGTCGCCGCCGTCGTCACCGAGGTGCTGCCCAACGGCAATCTGATGATCAGGGGCTCGCAGGAGGTCCGCGTCAACTACGAGCTTCGGGTGCTGACCATTGCCGGCATGGTTCGTCCGTCCGACATCGGCGCGGAGAACACCATACCCTATGAGCGCATCGCCGAGGCGCGCATTTCCTATGGCGGCCGCGGCCGTGTGAGCGAGGTCCAGCAGCCGGCCTATGGCCAGCAGGTCCTCGACCAGGTTCTTCCCTTCTAGGACTGGGAGCGGCTGCCGTGGCGAATGTCGAACAGGTCCAGCCCAAGAAGGGACCTTCCCTGGTGATCCAGCTCGCCATGCTGCTGGCGATGACGGGCGCGGCTATCGGCATGGGCTGGTTTTCCGGCGGCTATCTCAAGCAAGGCGAAACGCCGAAGCCGGTGCCCGCGGCGCCGGAAAACGCCGGCACAGCGGAAAAACCCGCCGAAGGCGGCAAGGCGGCAGCCGGGCCGACGCTGGTTCAGCTGGCGCCGATCACCACCAATCTCGCCTCGCCCTCGGACGTCTGGATCCGGCTGGAGGCGTCGCTGCTCTATGACGCCCCGCAGCCGGCGGAAATGACCGAGCAGGTCCACCAGGATCTGCTCGCCTTCGTGCGCACGCTCAAGCTGCACCAGATCGAAGGCGCCAGCGGCTACCAGCATCTCAAGGCCGATCTCGAAGAGCGCGCGGCGCTGCGCAGCGGCGGCCACGCCAAACAGGTTCTCGTCAGGACGATGCTGCTCGAATGAGAAAGTTCCTCATAGCCACGGCGCTCATCGTCGTCACCACTTCCGTCGCCGCGGCCCAGCAGCTCGATCTTGGCGGCATCGGCAAGGCCGACGGCACGACGGTCGGCTATCTGATCCAGATGTTCGGCCTGCTTACAGTGCTTTCGGTCGCGCCGGGCCTTTTGATCATGGTGACGAGCTTCACTCGCTTCGTCATCGCCTTCTCGATCCTGCGTGCCGGCATCGGCCTGCAATCGACACCGGCCAACCTGATCCTGATCTCGCTGTCGCTGTTCATGACCTTCTATGTCATGGCGCCGACCTTCGACCAGGCCTGGAACACCGGCGTGAAGCCGCTGATGGACAACCAGATTACCCAGGGCGAGGCGTTCGAGAAAATCTCCGGCCCGTTCCGCGACTTCATGCTGCACAATGTGCGCGACAAGGATTTCGACCTCTTCGCCGACCTCGCCCGCGAACGCGGCCAGACCGTCTCGCGCGAGACCGTCGACCTGCGCATCCTGGTGCCGGCCTTCATGATCTCCGAGATCCGGCGCGGCTTCGAGATCGGCTTCCTCATCGTCCTGCCCTTCCTGGTCATCGACCTCATCGTCGCCACCGTCACCATGGCCATGGGCATGATGATGCTGCCGCCGACGGTGGTGTCGCTGCCGTTCAAGATCCTGTTCTTCGTGCTGATCGACGGCTGGAACCTTTTGGTCGGCAGCCTGGTGCGGTCCTTCACCTGACGACGCCGGGGCGAGTGCTGGAAACGCACTCCCGTTCCATTCGAATTTTACGCAATATATTTTCGATTAACCGTCCGATTTAGGTCTTTGGTAGGGACTTCCCGCCATAGTCGCTCGCAGATGGCGGGTGACCCAGCTGAGCGGTCATTGGCATGATGCCGCACCGTCATACCGGACATGCCGGTATGTAAAAAAAATCCGTGTAAAAATAGGGTACGAGTACCATGGCCAGTATCATGACCAACGCCTCGGCGTTGACCGCTCTGCAGAGCTTGAACGCCACCCAGAAGAACCTCGACACCACCCAGGCCCGCATCTCGACGGGTTATCGCGTTTCCCAGGCTTCGGACAACGCCGCTTACTGGTCGATCGCCACCACGATGCGCTCCGACAACCAGGCTATGTCCACCGTTTCGGACGCTCTCGGCCTCGGCGCCTCGAAGGTCGACACCGCCTACACCGGCATGGACAGCGCGATCACGACCATCAACCAGATCCAGCAGAAGCTGACCGCTTCCTACGGCCAGACCGATGCTTCGAAGGAAAAGACCCAGGTCGAAATCGCCGCTCTTCAGAAGCAGTTGAAGGCCTACGCCGACGGCGCCACCTTCTCCGGCACTAACATGCTCTCGGTCAACAGCGGCACCACCGCCACGACCGCAGCCGACGTCAAGATCGTTTCGGCCTTCAACCGCAGCGCCACCGGCGCGGTTTCGATCTCGACGATCGACGTCAACGTCGAAAGCATCAAGCTCTACGAAGCCGGCACGGCCACGGGCGTGTCGAAGGGCATCCTCGACGCCGACCGCCTCGGCACCGACGGCAGCGTCGCGGCGGCCGCCTCGAACCCGACCCTGGGTAACGCTGCGGCGGCCACCGACACCTATTCGGTCGCCAGCCTGAAGATCTTCTCTGGCACCACCGCCGCCAGCGACACTCAGATCCAGGCGATGATGAACGTCGTCGATGCCGCGCTCAAGTCCATGACGAACGCCGCGACCAAGCTCGGCGCCGCCAAGAGCTCGATCGACCTGCAGAAGACCTTCACCTCGAGCCTGATGGACTCCATCGATCGCGGCGTCGGCCAGCTCGTCGATGCCGACATGAACAAGGAATCGACCCGCCTCCAGGCGCTGCAGGTTCAGCAGCAGCTCGGCGTCCAGGCGCTGTCGATCGCCAACGGCTCGTCGCAGTCGATCCTGTCGCTCTTCCGCGGCTGATCGCTCTAAAAACAGCTACATCAGACAATCGGGCCGCGCCAAAAGCGCGGCCCGATTTGCGTTGAACAGTTCCCTCTTTCACGCAAGCGGGGACGGCCCATCTCTTTGCTTTGAAGCGGACTCCACATCGAAAATCGTTTTCAAACTTTTCTTGGAATTGCTCTTGCTCAAGGCTCGCGCAACCCTCGTTCCTTAACCTCTCGAAAGCCTACTTTTAACAGGCCATTAACCATATCGAGCTAGGTATGGTTAACCAATGACTTAGGTTGTCGAATCGGCCCGACCGGCACGATCGCAACCGATGGGCAGGCCGATCCTGGCCTGTGTGGCATGCCGGCTTTGAGAAGGAGCGAGTTTCTTGGCGAGCATCATGACGAACGCTGCGGCGTTGACTGCACTTCAAAGCCTCAACGCCACCAACAAATCGCTCGAACAGACGCAGGCCCGGATCTCGACCGGCTACCGGGTCTCCGAGGCCGCCGACAACGCAGCATACTGGTCGATCGCCACCACCATGCGCTCCGACAATTCGGCCCTGTCGACGGTGCAGGACGCGCTCGGCCTTGGCGCCTCGAAGGTCGACACTGCCTACACCGGCATAAACAATGTGCTGACCACCGTCGGCCAGCTCAAGACCAAGCTGCTTTCGATGGTTGGCCAGACGGATGCCAGCAAGGCGAAAACGCAGACGGAAATCACCACGCTGCAGGCGCAGATGAAGTCCTTCGCCGATGCCGCCACCTTCTCCGGCTCGAATTTTCTTTCGGTGATCTCCAAGCAGGTCACCAATCCCAATGACGGCGTCCAGCCCGACGCCAAGATCGTCGCCTCGTTCAACCGCTCTTCCTCAGGTGCCATCTCGCTCGGAACGATCGACGTCGATGTCGAAAGCACCAAGCTGTTCGATTCCGGCCTCTCCACCGCCGTCAAGAACCAGGGCATCCTCGATCGGAAGACTTCGATCTATTCCACCGCCGCCGACCAGTCGGCATATGATGCCGCCTACGCCGCCTCGATCGCCATCGGCAAAACCGACATCGCCGCCAACGCCGATGGCCAGGCCGCTGTGACGGGCACGCCCGTCAAGATCGACAACGTCTCCGCCTTCAACCTCGATATCACGGCGCCGGGCGTGACCGACGACATCATCACGCAGATGGTCACCAAGATCGACAACGTCATGAGCCAGCTGACGGACTCCGCCACCGTGCTTGGCGCTGCCAAGAGCTCGATCGACCTGCAGAAGACCTTCACGCAGAGCCTGATGGACTCCATTGACCGCGGCGTCGGCCAGCTCGTCGATGCCGACATGAACAAGGAATCGACCCGCTTGCAGGCGCTCCAGGTCCAGCAGCAGCTCGGCATCCAGTCCCTGTCGATCGCCAACAGCTCCTCGCAGTCGATCCTGCAGCTGTTCAAGAACGGCTAAGCCGCCCGGTCGCCTCGACCAACGAAAAGGGCCGCGCTTGAAGCGCGGCCTTTTTCGTTCTCGGATGGCGGCCGCCTGTCCGGCGCTTTGCTGGACCTTCGGCGGCACGCCCTATCATCCTCGCACAAGCTTCGCAGTCTAGTCTTCCGGCGGACAGTCATGCTGGGAGCGGTTGAATCGTGCCTGAACAGATCCAGAGCATCATCGCGAATTTGAAGAGCTTCGGCGTGCGACGTCTGGCGCTGATGGGCGGTATCGCGGCCCTGGTCATGGCCGTCATCGGCATCGCTTCCGTCTATCTCAACCGTCCGGCTTACGAGACGCTCTATGTCGGCCTCGAGCGTTCCGACGTCAACCAGATCGGCCTGGTGCTGGCCGATGCCGGCATCGGCTTCGATGTCGGCTCCGACGGAACCTCCGTGCTAGTGCCGGCCGGCACCACCGCGCAGGCGCGCATGCTGCTTGCCGAGAAAGGCCTGCCGACCAGCGCCAATGCCGGCTACGAGCTGTTCGACAATGTCGGCTCGCTCGGCCTCACCTCCTTCATGCAGCAGATCACCCGCGTACGCGCGCTGGAAGGCGAGATCGCGCGCACCATCCAGTCGATTTCCGGCGTCAAGGCGGCGCGCGTCCACATCGTCATGTCCGAGCGCGCCAATTTCCGCCGCGACGAGCAGCAGCCTTCCGCATCGGTGGTCATCCGCTATGCCGGCAACGATGCGGAGAAGAGCGCCATGTCGATCCGCCACCTCGTCGCCGCGGCCGTTCCAGGCCTCTCGGCGGACAAGGTCACCGTGCTCGATTCGAACGGCAACCTTTTGGCTGCCGGCGACGACCCGTCCAACACGAGTGCGGCTCGCACGCTCGGCGTCGAGCAGACGGTCGAGGCGCAGATCGGCGACAACATCCGCCGCGCCCTCACGCCCTATCTTGGCCCCGACAATTTCCGCGCCAGCGTCAAGGCCGACGTCAACACCGACACCCGCCAGACCGAGGAGACGATCTTCGATCCGAACTCGCGCGTCGAGCGTTCGGTGCAGTCGGTGAAGACCAACGAGGCCAGCAACCAGAAGCAGGCCTCGACCCCGACAAGCGTCGAGCAGAACCTGCCCGAGACGCAGACCACCAGCACCGAGGGGCCGCAATCCACCTCGCAGAACGACCGCAAGGAAGAGATCACCAACTACGAGATCAACTCCAAGAAGATCGCCACCGTCTCCAACGGCTACACGGTCAACAAGATGTCGATCGCGGTCGTCGTCAACCAGGATCGGCTGAAGACCATCCTCGGCAAGGACGCCACGCCCGACCAGATCGCCAAGCGCGTCGCCGATATCCAGAAGATGGTGGCCTCGGCGACCGGCTTCGACGACAAGCGCGGCGATATCATCGACGTGTCGGCCGTCGAGTTCATCAACGGCCTCGACGGCGAGCCGATCGACCAGCCTGGCATCCTCGCATCGATCGGCACCTATACCGGCACGCTGATCAATGCCGGCGCCTTCATCGTCGTCGTCTTCCTGGTTGCCTTCTTCGGCTTGAAGCCGATGGCCGCCGCGCTGACGGCGTCGGCGAAGCCCGCGGCCATTGCCGGCCCGAGCTTCGACGACGTGCAGCGCTCCTTGCCGACGCCCGATGCGCCCGTCGCCGCGATCACCGCCGACACCCTGCCCGGCGCGCGCGCCGGCGCAACCCCGCTCGATGACCTGCGCCAGAAAATCCGGCCGGCGCCGCAGGAGCGGCTGGCCCGCATGGTCGACCTCAACGAGGAGCGCACCGCGCAGATCCTGCGCAAATGGGCGGCCGCCCCGGAAGCCGTGGGTTAGGCCATGGCCTCGGCGCTCTTCGATCTCCTGCCCGATTTCGGTTCGCGAACCTCGCGTGCCAGCCAGCCGCCGTCCGCACGCGCCGCCGAGCATATACCTGTGGCGCCAGCGCCGCAGGCCGATATCGGCGCGCTGATCGCCGAGGCGGTGGCCGACGCGGAAGCCGCGCTCGAGGCGCGCCTTGCGCTCGCGCATCAGGCGGCGCTTGATGCCGAGCGCCAGGCCAGCGACGATGCGGCGAAAGCTTTCCTTGAAAGCTTCGGCGGCGATCTCGGCGCTGCTGTCGCCACGCGGATCGAGGCCATGGAGCAGCGCGTTGCCGCGCTTGCCGGCGCGACCGTCGCCCGCATCGTCGGCGGCCTTCTCAGCGACGACCTGCAGCAACGTTCGCTGCAGGCCCTTTCGCGCGCCATCGGCGCCGCGGTCGCCGACAGCGAGGCCGTGCGTATCGGTGTCCGGGGGCCGCTCTCGCTGTTCGAGCCGCTGAAGGCGGCGCTCGGATCCCGCGCCGCCAATCTCGACTTCACCGAGGCGCCGGGCTTCGACCTGACCGTCACCATTGACGAAACGGTGTTCGAGACGCGTATCGCCGAGTGGTCGGCGTCCTTGTCGGAGGTCCTGTCATGAGCGCCGTCGACCATGCCGACCCCCGGCACGAGATCATCATCGTCAAGCGCAATCACGACGGTCACGACGACGGTCACCATGGTGGTGTGTGGAAGATCGCCTTCGCCGACTTCATGACGGCGATGATGTGCTTCTTCCTCGTCATGTGGCTGATCAACGCCGCCAACGAGCAGACCAAGGCAGCCGTCGCCAGCTATTTCAATCCGGTCGAGCTGATCGACCGCAACTCCAGCCGCAAGGGTCTGGAAGACCTTGGTGACGGCCCGAGCAAGGTCGGGCTGACCGCGGACAACCCGCAGCAGGGCGCGACCAAGGCCGGCGATAACGGCAAGGGCGGCGCCGGTTCCTCCGAACGCCAGCAGACCAAGGATGGGGCGCAGGATGCCCAGCTCTCCGACGAAAAGCTGTTTGCCGATCCTTATGCCGTGCTGGCGGAGATCGCCGCCGATACGGGAGTGATGCAGAACGTCAGCGCCAAGGGCGAAGGTGGCGCCCAGACGTCCGGTCCTGCGACAGGCGCCTCCGGCGGCGAATCCTACCGCGATCCGTTCGCGCCGGATTTCTGGTCGCAGCAGGTGGCGGCGCCCGATGCCGAGGCAACCGCCGAGCGCGCCAAAATCGACGGCGATCCGGTCAAGCCCGGCGACAAGGTCGCCACGGTGGCCGTGCCGAAGGTGAAGGCCGTTCCGGCTGCACCTCCGCTCACGGCCGCGCCGCTCGAGCCGCTGGCAACTCAGGAAAAGACCGACGCCAAGAACGGCCAAAAAGCCGCGCAGGGCGAGTCCGAGAAGCCATCGAGTGAAGCCAGCAAGACCGAGAAGGCACAGGGCGGGAAAGCCGAAACCGACAAGCGCGAGGCCGCAGCCGGCGACGCTAAAGCTGAGGCGGCGAAGGCGGAAAAGACCGAACAAGAGCAAGCCGCAGACAAGGCTGACAAGGCGCCGAGCAAAGCCGCTCTTCAGGAAGCGGCGGACATCAAGAAGGAACTCGCCAAGGCATTCCTTCCGGGCGAGAAGCTCGCCGACGGCGTCTCGGTCGAGGCCACAGACAAGGGTGTCGTGATTTCGATCACCGACCAGCTCGATTTCGGCATGTTCGAGATCGGTTCGGCCATGCCGCGCCGCGAGCTTGTGCTGGCGATGGAAAAGATCGGCCACATCATCAACGAGAAGAAGGGCACCATCACCATCAGCGGCCACACCGATGCGCGGCCGTTCCGCAGCGACACATACGACAATTGGCGGCTGTCCACCGCACGCGCCCATTCGGCCTACTACATGTTGGTGCGCGGCGGCGTCGACGAAAGCCGCATCACCGAGGTCGCGGGCTTCGCCGACCGGCAGCCCAAGATCGCCGCCGATCCGATGGCTGCCGCGAACCGGCGCATCGAAATCTTGATGGCTGCTGGCGGATGAAGGGCAGAACCGTCATCGGCGGCGCGATAGCGCTGCTATTGCTTGCCGCGGCGCCGACATCGTCGGCCTTCGCACAAGACGCCCTGCAGCCCTATCAGCTGGTGCGTTCGCTGCAGCTGATCCAGGATCGCATTGCCGGCGGCGATCATGCCGCGCTGCCGATGCAGGCAAAGCTGCTCGAAATGATCGACGCCCGGATGCGCGACGCGAATGCCGAGGATTTCAAGGAACCGAAGAACTTCCGCGCTCTGCTCGTCTATGGCATGAGCGGCGGCAATCCGGTGACGGTCGCGGCGGCGGCCTCGCGCGCGATAACCGACCCGCAAAGCCTGGCCATCGCCAAAGGCGTCGTCGCCTATCTGAGCGGGCGGCCGGCCGAGGCGATCGACATGCTGAAGCCGATCGATCCGATGAGCGTGCCCGCCGACCTCGGCGCCTTCCTGGCGTTGGTCAAGGGCTCGCTGCTCGCGACCGATGACCCGGCGGCAGCGCTCACGCTGCTCGACGAGGCGCGCCTGCTCAGCCCCGGCACGCTGGTCGAGGAGGCTGCGCTTCGCCGCTCCGTGGGCATCGCGGCCGCGCAGGGCGACGCCGCCCGTTTCGCGCTGGCTTCGACCCAATATGTCGCGTCCTACCTCTATTCGCCCTACGCGAGCCAGTTCGCCGATGCCTTCGTTTCCGGCGTCATCACGCTGCACATGGCGATCAGCCAGGACAAGATCGCCGACATCACCTCGATAATGGATCCCGAGCGCGAGAAAGTGATCTACCTGCGCATCGCGCGCCATGCCGCGATCGACGGCATGACCGAGCTCTCGGCTTTCGCCTCGGCCAAGGCGGAGCTCGGCCGCAACGGCAACGGCAACCAGGACGACCCGCGCACCCAGCTGTATTCGAGCCTTTCCACCATGACATCGGCCAGTGTCGACGAGGTGCGCGCCAAGCTCGGCAAGATTGATCGCGGCAAGCTTTCGCAAAGCGACCGTGAACTGCTTGACGCTGCGCGGGCTGTCGCCGGCGAGGTGGTGGCGCCGGTGAAAGCGGCCGCCAAAGCCGACGCAGCACCGACAACCGTCGCAAAAGATGACGAGGCGAAATCCGTGGCCGAGGCCTCGGCCGATCCGGCCAATGCGGACCTGCCTCCGGTGGAAGGAGCAATGCCCGACCAGCCAACGGTTGCGGCACGCGATCCAGCGGTCGCGACAAGCGATCCGGCGGTCGCCTCGAGCGATCCGGCGAAGGACGCGCCGACCGCGGTTTCGCCGCCCCCTGCTCCACAGCCGGCGCAGACATCGGCTGAAACGCCGGCGGCCGCTCCGGCGCCGACTGACGCCGCGCCGGTGGTGCAGGCATCCGCGCCGGCGGCCTCGAATACGCAAGACCCGATCGACGCGGCGGTGACCAGCACGCGGCGTCAGCTCGACCAGATCGACCAACTCCTCGGAGCAGCCCCGAAATGACCAGCGTCAGCCAGACCCTGCCGGGCTTAGCTTCGTCCCAATCCCAGCCCCGGCAACATGCCGCCGGCAGCAAGGATGGAGATCAGAATTTCGGCGAAATGGTGCATGGGTCCGAGAAGCCCGAACGGCCGCAGGACAAGCACGCGACCGGACCGGTAGTGCCGAACGCGCATTCTGCAAGGCGCTCGCCGGTCAACAACGGCAACCGGGAGCCGGACCAGGATTCGCAGGGGAAAACCGGCACGCAGAAAGCAGCGACGGGAAAGTCCGCCAAGACCAGCGCCCAGACCGATCAGGCGAAGCCGAAGGCGGACAAGGATTCCACGGCGCAAGCCGACGATTCCGCACCGCTGCAGGATCGCCTGCCGTTGCTGATGGCGCTGAGCGACATGAAGCATTTCGCGCAGTCGTCGGGCGCGAGCGGCACAGGTTCCGCCGAAGGCGAAGATGGCGCCGGCGAACACGGATCGCTGGAATTGCCGCTGCGCGCGGGCAAGCGCACGGCGGTCGACAGTTCCGTCGAGCCGCGATCGCGATCCGCCCGTTCGACGGCGGCTGAAGATCACGGGCCAGACTTCGGGCAGAAGCCGGTAAAGGCGGACGCAGCTCTCGACATGCCGGGCCGCAGCGATATCAAGATCTTGCCGACGCAAGGGAATGAGCCGCAGGCCGACAGCCCGGCGCCGCCGCAAGGCTGGCGGCCGGCTTCCGCCTCCAAGACCTCCCAACAATCGCAGTCGACCACGCAGCAGACACCGGCCAAGCAGTCTTCTTCAGCCGCACGGATGGACGTCGTCAGCCAGCAGAGCTTCCCGGCGCCGGCACAAAACCCGATCGGCCAGACCGCGTCGGCACTGGTTGAAGCGCTTGCCTCCGACAAGGGCGTCCAGCAGGCCTTCGCAAGCGCCTCGCCGGGCTCGCAGACGACCAATTCTGTTGCCGTTCCGACACATGTGCTGAAGATCGAGCTCCACCCTTCGGAGCTCGGATCGGTTACCGCCAGCCTACGGCTCTCGGGGGAGCAACTTTCGATTGAGATGAAGCCCGCGACACACGAGGCATACCGCCGTCTCACTGCCGACAGCGACGCCATCGTCAAGTCCATGCGCAGTCTCGGCTTCGACGTCGACAAGGTTACGATCCTGCAACCTTCGATAGCAGTGCATGCGGCCAGCCGCAGCGACGCAACCAGCGCCATGCCGATGTCGACAGGCCGCGACCAGCCTTCGTTCCAGCCCGGGAACTCGGGCGGCAACGGCTCGGGCGGCGACCGGCAACCGGGAAGGAACGATGGCAATGGCGCACAGGAATTCGGTCGTGCCGCTCCGCCTCATCGCGAGGGTGCTGGCGACGATATGTATATCTAGTTTCGCCGCCGGCACAGCCAGCGCCGCCGCCAATCCCTGCGAGCCGGAGATCCTGCGCGCCGCCGATCGCTACGGCGTGCCGGCCGGCATCCTCTACGCCGTCGGCCTGACCGAGACCGGAAAGAAAGGCAGCCTTCAGCCTAATGCCTTGAATATAGAGGGAAAAGCTGTCTTTCCGCGCAGCCGCGGCGAAGCGCTCGCGACATTCGAGAATGCCCGCCGCGAGGGCAAGACATTGATCGATCTCGGCTGCATGCAGATCAACCAACACTATCACGGCGATCACTTCCGCAGCGTCGACGACATGCTCGATCCGCATCAGAATGTCGACTACGCGGCGCGCTTCCTGGCGAGCCTGCATGCCAGGCACATGACCTGGTCGATGGCCGTCGCCCGCTATCATGCCGGCCCCGACAACGATCCCGCGCAGAAGGTCTATGTCTGCCGCGTCATCGCCAACATGGTCGCCACCGGCTTCGGCAAATGGACGCCGAATGCCAGCGCTTTCTGCAACCAATAGTTGCTTGTTCTTTAACCCCGATCGGCCTTCGCCAGCCTATCGGCCGGCGCCAATATTCATCGGCCAAAAGTGGGGGCAAATACACCTGCGCGACCGCTTTTATTACGGCTCTCAAAAAAACTCCCAAGAAAATAGTTACAAGAAATGATGGTTTTTCAGGATTCACCGCGCCGGCTACCCCTTTCCGCACGGGGCAGATGAACTGATTCGGGGGCGGGTCGATGATCGTGATCGTTGATGAGCGAGAGCTCGTAACAGCGGGCTACTCTTCACTTTTCGATCGCGAGGGCGTGGCCACGGCCGGCTTCGCGCCGGGCGAATTCGGCGAGTGGGTGAGTTCCGCCGCCGACACCGATCTCAGATGCGTCCGGGCATTTCTCATCGGCGACTGCCGCGATGGCGCGATATCGCCGCGCCAGATCCGCGACCGCACCGGCGCACCGGTGATCGCGCTCAGCGAACACCACTCGCTCGAACATACGTTGCGACTGTTCGAAAGCGGCGTCGACGACGTCGTCCGCAAGCCTGTCCATATCCGCGAGATCCTCGCTCGTATCACCGCCATCCGCCGTCGCGGTTCCGAAGAAGCCGCCTATACCGAAGTCGGGTCGATGCGCATCTTCATGGATGGCCGCGACCCGGAGATCGACGGCGAGCCGCTGCCGCTGCCGCGGCGCGAGCGGCGCATCCTGGAATACCTGGCCAGCAACCGCGGCCGGCGCGTGACCAAGACGCAGGTCTTCAACGCCATCTACGGCATCTTCGACGAGGAGGTCGAGGAGAACGTGGTGGAGAGCCACATCTCGAAGCTGCGCAAGAAGCTGCGCGAGAAGCTCGGCCGCGACCCGATCGATTCCAAGAGGTTTCTCGGCTACCGGCTGATATTTTGATGGCCGCCCAAGGCACATCCCGCGCCAGCCTCGCGCAAGACACGAGGCATAGTTTCATGGCCTCCTACCCAGGCACTGCGGAGATCCATCGATGAGCCTCTACGGAATGATGCGGACCGGCGTTTCCGGTATGAACGCGCAGGCCAACCGCCTCTCCGCGGTGGCCGACAACATCGCCAACTCGGACACCACCGGCTACAAGCGCTCTTCGGCCGAGTTCTCGACACTGATCATGCCCGGCACCGGGGGCGCCTATAATTCGGGCGGAGTGACCACCACGATCCGCTCGGCCGTCAGCACGCAAGGCGTCATGACCTACACCACCTCGGTGTCCGACCTTGCCGTCAACGGCGATGGCTTCTTCGTCGTCCAGGATGCCAGCGGCACACCCTATATGACTCGCGCCGGTTCCTTCGTTCCGGATGCGCAAGGCCGCTTGGTCAATGCCGCGGGTTACCAGCTCATGGCCTACAGCTACGCCAATGGCGAACCGGCCGCGACGGCCAACGGCTTCGAAGGCCTCGTGCCGGTGCAGATCTCCGACCAGGAGATGACGGCGACGCCGAGCACCGAGGGCCTCTTCTCCGGCAACCTGCCGGCGGGCGCGACACCGCCCTCCGGCCCGCTGCCGTCCACCAACGGCGCGACCGCCGAATACACATCGAAGACCTCGCTGGTTGCCTATGATAATCTCGGCAACAGGAAGCTGCTCGACGTCTATTTCACCAACACCGCCGCCGGCACCTGGCAGGTCTCGGTCTTCGATCAGTCGAAGGCGACGCCCGGCACCTCCTTCCCCTACACCGGCGGCGCATTGGCATCGCAGAACCTTACCTTCGACACCACCACGGGCAAGATCACCGGCACCGACAATATATCCTTCACTGTGCCGGGCGGCTCGACGCTGAACCTCGATCTCTCCAAGGTCACCCAGCTCGGCACCGGCTTCACCGTCGCCGACGCCAAGGTCAACGGCAACGCGCCGAGCTCCATCCAGAAGGTGCAGATCGGCCAGGACGGCGTCATCTACGCGCAGTTCGAGGACGGCTCGACCAAGGCGCTGTACAAGATCCCGCTGGCCGATGTTCAGAGCCCCGACAACCTCACCGCCATGCCCGGCAACGTCTATGTGCAGAGCACCGACTCCGGCGCCGTCCACATCGGCTTTGCCAATGAGGGCAAGCTCGGCTCCATCGTCTCCGGGGCGCTTGAAAACTCCAACGTCGATATCGCCGAGGAGCTGACCAACATGATCGCGGCGCAGCGCAGCTACACCGCCAATTCCAAGGTCTTCCAGACCGGTTCGGACCTGATGGACGTCCTCGTCAACCTGAAGAGATAAACGACGGGCGCCGCCCGTGAAAGATCAGCATGTCGCTTTCCTCCGCACTAAGCATTGCCCAGTCGGCGCTTCTGGCCACGTCCAAGCAGACCAGCGTCGTATCGCGCAATGTGGCCGATGCGTCGAACCCGGACTACACCCGCCGCATCGCCGTGGTAACCAGCACGGCACCCGGCGCCCGGGCGGTGGAAATCCAGCGCACCGCCAATGACCTCCTGTTCCGGCAGAACCTCTCTGCGCTGTCGGCGTGGAGCGGCCAGAACGCGCTTTACAACGGCATGGATCAGCTCGACCTATCGGTCAACGGGGTCGACAATGCGTCGTCCCCCTCCACCGCGATCGCCGACCTGCAGAAAGCCCTGCAGCTCTATGCCACCACGCCGTCGAACCAGAACCTCGGCACCAGCGTCGTCGACGCCGCGAAGCAGGTGGTGAATTCGCTGAACAGCGGCACCAAGGCGATCCAGGACTTCCGCACCCAGGCGGACAGTCAGATCTCCACCGCCGTCAACGATCTCAACTCGCTGCTCAGCCAGTTCCAGGACGCCAACAAGGCGGTCATCTCGGGCACGCGGTCCGGCACCGATGTCTCCGACGCGCTCGACCAGCGCGACGCCCTCCTGAAGAAGATATCGGAATATGTCCCGGTCTCGACCTTCACGCGCGGCGACAACGACATGGTCATCACCACCAAGGACGGCACGACGCTGTTCGAGACCGTGCCGCGTTCGGTGACCTTCACGCCGTCTGCCGGTTATTCGGCCGGCACATCCGGCAACACGATCTACATCGACAATGTGCCGGTCTCGGCCGGCACTGCCGACAACGCCACCGCCGACGGCAAGCTTGCGGGCCTTCTGAAGCTGCGCGACGGCGTCGCCTCGACCATGCAGAGCCAGCTCGACGAAATCGCGCGTGGCCTCGTCACGGCATTTGCCGAAACCTCGTCGTCGCAGCCCAATGCGACCGGCCTGTTCACATGGTCCGGCGCGCCTGCAATTCCGACCGCCGGCACCCTGGTCGACAGCCTCGCCGGCACGATCAGCGTCAACGCCGCCTTCGATCCGAGCGCCGGCGGCAATCCCGCGCTGCTGCGCGACGG
Source organism: Mesorhizobium sp. B2-7-1 (assembly GCF_006440735.1). Lineage (GTDB taxonomy): Bacteria > Pseudomonadota > Alphaproteobacteria > Rhizobiales > Rhizobiaceae > Mesorhizobium. Next base: position 23,202 of record NZ_VFUA01000020.1, read on the forward strand.
CGGCGCCAACGGCGCGGCCTATGTCGCCAACACCAGCGGCGGCGCATCCTATGCGGACCTGCTGATCGGCTACTCCAGCAAGCTCGATCAGCCGATGGCCTTCGACAGCTCGGCCGGCATCACCGTCAGCTCCGGCGTCTCCGACTATGCGGCCAACGCCATCGGCTGGTTCGAGGGCGTGCGCCAGCAGGCCTCGACCAATGCCGACAGCAAGCAGGCGCTGGCGGTGCGCACGGCCGAGGCGCTCTCCAACGACACCGGGGTCAATGTCGACCAGGAAATGTCCCTGCTGCTTGACCTCGAGCACACCTATCAGGCCTCGGCGCATATGATGAAGACGGTAAGCGACATGCTGGACGCCTTGATGAGCGCGGTAGGATAATTCATGAAAGCGACAGGCGTTTCCTCAGCGGCCATTTCCAACGCGCTGCGTTACCAGCAGGCAAAGATGCAGGCCGACCTCATCAAGGCGACGAAGGAATCGCAGACCGGCACGGTCGCCGATGTCGGCCTGGCGCTTGGCAGCCGCACGACCCAGGCCGTCACCTTCCAGCGCGATCTCGACCGGCTGAACGGCATTGTCGATTCCAACGCGCTCGTCTCCGCGCGCCTGACATCGACCCAGGATTCGCTCGGCCAGATCGCCGGTGCCGCGCAGAGCTTCCTGTCGGCGTTGACCAGCGGCGTGTCGGGCGACTCCTCGACCAGCATCCTGCAGACCGCCGGCTCCTCGGCGCTGCAGCAGATGACGGGCATCCTCAACACCAGCGTCAACGGCGAATATCTGTTTGCCGGCACCAACACCGACGTCAAGCCGGTCGACGATTTCAACGCCGCCGGCTCGCCGGCCAAGGCTGCGTTCGATGCCGCCTTTTCGAGCTATTTCGGCTTTACCCAGACAGATCCGGGGGCGGCGAACATCACCGCCGCGCAGATGGACGACTTCATCACCACCAAGGTCGAGCCGCAATTCCTGGGCGCCGCCTGGCAGGCCAACTGGTCGAGCGCTACCGACGACCAGATCACCAGCCGCATTTCGCTCAACGAGACCACCCAGACCTCGGTCAGCGCCAACGACCAAGGCATCCGCAAGCTTGCCATGGCGTCCGCCATGGTCAGCAGCCTGCTTACCGGCAGCATCAGCGAGGCTGCCCAGAACGCCGTCGTCGACCGCGCGCAGGCGCTGGTCGGCGAAGCCATCGGCGGCATCACCCAGGTGCGGGCAGAGACGGGCCTTGCCCAGCAGCGCGTGTCCGACGCCAGCGACCGCATGAAGACCCAGGTCGATCTCTTCGAGAAGCATATCGTCGATCTCGAAGGCGTCGATCCGGCGGAAGCCGCCACCCGCGTCGCCGACCTGACGCAGCATATCGAGACGTCCTTCGCCTTGACCGCGCGTCTGCAGCAGCTCAGCCTGCTCAACTACCTGACTTGAACACATAAACCGGAACGCCAGAGCGCCGACGATGTATCAATTCTCCTACGCCGACATCCAGACCGACTCCGTCGCCGACGCCAAGGACCGGGAACGGCAGTTGCTCACCCGCTCGATCGACATGCTGGCCGCGGCGGCAGCCGTCGGCACCGATTCGATGGAAGCGGTCGAGGCGCTGCACTTCACCAATCGCGTCTGGACCACCTTCGTCGAGGATCTCGGCTCCAGCGACAACGCCCTGCCTAAGGAGCTGCGCGCCAACCTGATCTCCATCGGCCTGTGGCTGCTGCGCGAGACGGAAGACATCCGCCAGGGCCGCACCAACAATTTCGAAGGACTGATCGAGGTCTCCCAGATCATCCGAGACGGCATCCAATGACCAACACGCTGAAGATCTCGCTGAAGCCCAACGAGAAGATCTATATCAACGGCGCGGTCATCCGCGTCGACCGCAAGGTCACCATCGAGCTGATGAACGACGTGCAATTCCTGCTCGAAAGCCATGTCATCCAGGCCGACCAGGCCTCGACGCCGCTCAGGCAGCTTTATTTCATCGTGCAGATCATGCTGATCAACCCGGCGGGCGTCGCCGAGGCGCGCGACATGTTCCGTCGTTCGCTGCCGATGCTGATCGCAAGCTTCGACAACTTGGACATCTGCACGGGCCTGAAGCAGATCGACCGCATGGTCGGCGAGGACGATATCTATGAGGCGCTGAAGGCGATCCGCGCGCTCTACCCGCTCGAGCGCAGGGCGCTCGACGACAATGACGACATTCCCGAAACGCCCCGCGCATTGGCTGTAGGAGCATAAGATGGCCGTCGACATGACGACAACGATTCCGGTTGGCGCCAACCAGGCCAGCCAGCAGACCTCGAAGACGGCGGTGGACTACCAGTCGTTCCTGAAGCTGCTCATCGCCGAGATGAAGAACCAGGATCCGACCAAGCCGATGGATTCGACGCAGTATGTCGCGCAGCTCGCCACCTTCTCCCAGGTCGAGCAGTCGGTGCAGACCAACACTAAGCTCGACCAGATCATGCAGTCCTCGGCCCTGTCGCAGGCCGACGCTCTGATCGGCCGCTCGATCACCTCGGCCGACGGCAAGACCACCGGCACGGTGGCTTCGGTGACGCTCTCGAGCAGCGGCCTGATCGCCGTGCTGCAGGACGGCACCCAGGTTCCGGTCGGCGCGGGTGTGTCGATCAAGCCGGCCGCCTAAGCAGGTCTCCCGAAAGTGGGTCCGGTTTCGGGACAAAGACATGCTTGAAATCAAAAAAGCTAACGCAGGTCGCGTGAAACCTTTTTCACGCGACCTGCGTTAGCCGATTCCCTGTAGGGGCAGCCCATGAACGAGGCCGACGCCCTCGATATCGTCCAGTACGCGGTGTGGACGGTTCTTACCGCTTCCGCTCCCGTGGTGCTGGTGGCGATGGCGGTCGGCATCGGCATCGCGCTCATCCAGGCTTTGACCCAGATCCAGGAAATCACGCTGACCTTCGTGCCGAAGATCGTCGCCATCATGCTGGTGGTGGCGCTGACCGGCCCGTTCATCGGCAGCCAGATCTCGGCCTTCACCAACGTCATCTTCGAGCGCATCGAACACGGCTTCTGACGCAAAGCCGCAGCAAGTGTCTGATGGCCTGTTCGCAAGCCGCGAGATCGCTTGCGGCAGCGTTTCTTGCAGCTAGATTGTAGGCGCGACGGCGTCGGCCGACGTCTCAGGCGATTCAGGAAGCGATGCATCAGGCAAGAACGGCCGGCAGGCCATGTGCGGAATAGCCGGCGTCTGGCGAAAGCGCGATCCGATCGGCAGCGGCGATCTTTCCGATATCGCGCGCATGATGCAGGTATTGGCGCATCGCGGCCCCGACGATCACGGCAACTGGAACGACGCCCGCCTGGCGCTCGGCCACCGCCGGCTGACCATCATCGACCCGTCGCCCGCCGCGCGCGAGCCAATGCTGACCGCGTCCGGCGACGGCGTGCTGTGCTACAACGGCGAGGTCTATAATTTTCGCGCGCTGCGCAAGACGCTGGAGACGGAAGGCCTGGCGTTCCGCACGGTGTCCGACACCGAGGTGGTGCTGCAGGCCCTGCACCACTGGGGTCCGCAAAAGGCCGTGCCGCTGTTCGACGGCATGTTCTCCTTCGCCTATTTCGATGCCCGCGACGGCGCTCTGTGGCTTGCCAGGGACAGGCTGGGCATCAAGCCGATGTCGGTCGCGGAAACCGGCGACCGCGTGCTGTTCGCCTCCGAAGACAAGGCGATCCTTGCCTGCCACGACTTTGCGCGCCGGATGGACACGCGCGAGCTGACGCTGCGGCTCGCCTGGCAGAGCCGCGATTCGAGCTACAGCGTTTTCGACGGCATCGAGCGGCTGCCGCCGGCTGGCCTTTGGAAGATCACTGGGGACGGCATCGACAAGCGCCGCTTCTGGCACGTGCTCGACGTCGTCGATGCCACGCGCATCGCTGGCGACAAGGCGTCCGACACCGAACATATGGCGACGCTTCGGACGCTGCTCGAGCAAAGCGTCGAGCTGCATTGCATCGCCGATACCAGCCTTGCCACCGCCTGCAGCGGCGGCATCGATTCCGGCCTGATCACCGCGCTCGCCAAACGCTTCAGGCCCGAGCTGCACGGCTACGTCATCGACCAGAAGCTCGGCCGCAGCGAGGCGCCGGACGCCGAGCGCACCGGTCGCCATGTCGGCGTCGACCTCCGCCGGGTCCCTTTCGACAAGGACCGGTTCTTCGAGCTCTGGCCGCGTGCGGTCTGGCATCTCGAAACCGATGGCTGGCATGCCAGCCACGCGGCGCTGCTGGCGCTTGCCGAGCAGTGCCGCGCCGACGGCGTCAAGGTGCTGCTCACCGGCGAGGGTTCCGACGAGCTCTTCGGCGGCTACAAATGGCAGGCATCGACGATCAGGCTCTGGCGTCAGTCCTGGCTGCAGCGCCTGTTTCGTTCCAAGGCCAGGCGCGACCGCAAATTCGCCGAATTGCGCCGCGCTCCGTTCCGCAACTCGATCGGCCGCGGCTCGCTTACGGACCGCACCATGGCGCTCAGAGCCCTGTCGCCCGAGTTGAACTTCCTGCAGACAAAGCTGTTCGACAGGCTGGTAGGCGTCACGCCGCTTGGCGACCGCGCTTTCCTGGCAAGCTGCTTCTACGACCTCTACTCGGATCTGCAGGACCTGCTGCACAGGCACGACCGGTTGAGCATGGCGGCGTCCGTCGAGCTCAGGGTGCCGTTCCTCGAGAACCGGCTGATCGACTTCGCCCTTCATCTGCCGCGCAGGCAGAAATACCGCGACGGAACCGGCAAGTGGCTGCTGAAAAAGGTGGCCGAGCGCCATCTGCCGCGCGAAGACATTCGCGCCGCGAAAAACGGCTTCGAGATGGCCGACGCTTTTTCGGCCGGCACGCAGGGCCTGCTGCGCGGCGGTCTGCTGCGCGACGCGATGAAATGGTCATCTTCGGAATTGGACGACCTGATCGACATGGCAAGAAGCCAGGAAACGTCGCGCCTGCGTCTCGTCGGCATGGAAATGCTGCTCAGGCTTTACATGAATGGCGAGACGACAGGCGACCTGACCGAGGCCCTGCATGCCGAGGCGAAAGGCGGGAAATAACCAAAAGTTGGTCCAGACCGGCGAGATGCTTGGTTTAAAGCTTCGCCGACGCATTTTCGCCTTTGCCATCCTATTGTTGGGTCGCACTCTTTGGCGAGTCGCCCGCCCTTCCGGGCGCGGCGAGCCTCTATAGCGGGACGAAGGCGCAACCATGATCGACGACGAGCCGGAAAGCGAACGCGTGTCCGCGCTGGCGCCGTTCCGGCACGGCATCTTCCGCGCTGTCTGGTCGGCCAGCCTGGTGTCGAATTTCGGCGGCCTGATCCAGGGCGTGGGCGCCGCCTGGATGATGACCACGATCGCCACCTCGCCCTATCAGGTGGCGCTCGTCCAGGCCTCGACCACCTTGCCGATCATGCTGTTCGCGCTCGTTGCCGGCGCCATCGCCGACAGCTTCAACCGCCGCAAGGTGATGCTGGTGGCGCAGACCTTCATGCTGGTCGTCTCGGCGCTGCTGACCTTGTTCACCTGGCAAGGCTGGATGACGCCGTGGACGCTGCTTGCCTTCACCTTCCTGATCGACAGCGGCACCGCGCTGAACAGCCCGTCATGGCAGGCCTCGGTCGGCGATATGGTGCCGCGCGCCAAGGTGCCGGCGGCGGTCGCGCTGAACTCGCTGGGCTTCAACATCACCCGCAGCGTCGGTCCCGCGATCGGCGGCGTCATCGTCGCCGCGGCGGGCGCTGCGGCCGCCTTCGCCGCCAACGCTGTCAGCTATATCGGCCTGATCGTCGTGCTCGCCCGCTGGAAGCCGGAGATGCCGGCACAGACATTGCCGCGCGAGTCGCTCGGCGCGGCGATGGGCGCCGGCCTGCGCTATGTCGCCATGTCGCCCAACATCGCCAAGGTGCTGGTCCGCGGTTCCGCCTTCGGCTTCAGCGCCGGCGCGGTGCTGGCGCTGCTGCCGCTGGTGGCGCGCGACGTCGTCAAGGGCGACGCGCTGACCTACGGCATCATGCTCGGCGCCTTCGGCATCGGCGCGGTCGGCGGCGCGCTGATCAGCGTGCGGCTCAGGCAGCTGCTCTCCAGCGAGGTGATGGTGCGCATGGCCTTCTGCGGCTTCGCGCTCTGCGCCTTCAACGCTGCCGTCAGCCACAACGCCTGGCAGACGTCGGCTGGCCTGCTCATCGGCGGCGCCTGCTGGGTGATCGCGCTCTCGCATTTCAACGTCACGGTGCAGATGTCGACGCCGCGCTGGGTGGTCGGACGCGTGTTGTCGATCTACCAGACGGCGACCTTCGGCGGCATCGCGCTGGGCAGCTGGATCTGGGGCGTCGTCGCCGACGCGCATGGCGCGGAAACCGCGTTGATCGCCGCGGCGATAGCGATGTTCGCCGGCGGCGCCATCGGCTTCGTCCTGCCGCTGCCACGGCAGACGGTGCTCAACCTCGATCCGCTCAACCGCTTCAAGGAGCCGATGCTGGCGCTTGACCTCAAGCCGCGCAGCGGTCCGATCGCCATCATGATCGAGTATATCATCCGTGAAGACGACGTACCGGAATTCCTGGCGACCATGGCCGAGCGCGGCCGCATCCGCCGCCGTGACGGCGCCCGCAACTGGACCTTGGCCCGCGATCTCGAAAATCCCGGCATCTGGATCGAGCATTACCACACGCCGACCTGGGTCGAGTATATCCGCCACAACCGGCGCGCCACCCATGCCGACGCGGTGGTCGGCGAACGCATCCGCGCGCTGCACAGCGGCGAGAACCCGCCGCGCGTGCGCCGCATGATCGAACGCCCGACCACCGCCGGCACGGCGCTTGTCTCGCCGAAAGGCCCGATCGATCACTAGATGCATCTGGTATTTTGCAGGGAAGCTGGATCGTCAGCGACAACTTCCAGCGTCATCGGCTTTTTTGCTACTGTTCAGGCGGTCCCAGTTGGATAGGCTGAATGATCTCGATCACGGAATACGCCGAACGTCACTTTGACGGCACTGATGCGCTGTGGCGAGAGGCATTCCCCAACGATGCCCCGTGGAATGCGGCCCACATTTCAATCGCCGAGAAGTTGCGGTTTCAACCAAACTTGCTTTTGGTAGCGATTCAGGCCGACCGTGTCGTCGGATCAATCATGGCCGGGTATGATGGCCACCGAGGATGGATATCTCGGATTGCCGTCCTGCAGTCCCATCGGCGGAAAGGCATCGGCGAGGCCCTCATCCATGAGGCCGAAACGCGGCTCGCCGGCCTTGGATGTGTCAAGATCAACCTTCAAGTCGTTGTTTCCAACTCGGCGGTTCTTGGGTTCTACCGCAAGTGCGGATACGAAGTCGAAGAGCGTGTGAGCATGAGCAAGTTGCTGCCGAAGTGCTGAGTACTTCACGTCAATCTGCTTTCAGCGATATTGAACGACTGGTCCTTGTCTCGCCCAAGCGCCGATCGAGCTCTGATGCAGGTCGCCCAAAAACGTCCAGAGCTTTGGGAAAGCAAAATACATCGAAAAAAGGATAAGCAATCAGGCGGCGCTCTGGATCATGTAGAGCTTGCGCGTCCTTTCATGGATCAGCCACTCGCCCTTCCACCCTTGCGGCAGGACGAGAAGGTCGCCCGGCCCCAGCTCACGCATCTCGCCATCGGCGCGGCTCACCGCGACGCGGCCGGAGATGATGTGGCAGATCTCGGACGAGTTCGCGCGGTCGGCGGTGAAACGGCCGGGCGTGCATTCCCAGATGCCTATGTCGACGGTCCCGTCCGGCCGATTGGAAGAACGATCGCGCGGCCTCCAGCTGATCCCCTTCGACAGAGGTCGGCTTCGATGAAAAGGCGCCGATGTCGGCCTTGGCGAGGTCGTGGAAAGTCGAAAGATCGATCAAGCTGGTCTCCATGAATCAGGGCAATTCCGGCGGTCTGGAACTGCGCGAGAACGAAACGGTCGGAGCGGCTCTGCGAACCGCTAATGTCCGGTGATGCTGTCGGCGAGAGCGGCCAGTTTCGACGTGTGACCGAGCCCGGCAGCCTCGCGGTTATCGGCGACGCGGTAGAGCTGGTACATCGAGTGGACGCCCAGCCAGCGGAACGGCTCCGGCTCCCAGGGCCGCACCTTGCGGTTGACCCAGGGCAGCCGCGTCAGCTCGGTTTTCTGGTCGAGCATCAGATCGGCGAGCGTGCGCCCCGACAGGTTGGAGCTCGACACGCCGAGCCCGACATAGCCGCCGGCCCAGCCGATCCGCGTCGCGGGATCGAGGCCGACCGTCGTGCACCAGTCGCGGGGCACGCCAAGCACGCCGCACCAGGCATGATCGACGCGGCAGCCGGCCGTCTGCGGCAGGAGCGTCGTCAGGATCGCGTGCAGCTGGTCGATCGTCGCCTGCTGCGTCTGGCCATTGACGTCGGTGCGCGAGCCGTAGCGATAAGGCACGCCGCGGCCGCCCATGGTGATGCGGCCCTCACGCGTGCGCTGGGCATAGCAATAGGCATGCGCGGCATTGCCGAGTAATTCGTGCCCCTCCCAGCCGATCTTGCGCCAGAGCTCGTCCGTCAGCGGCTCGGTGACGATCTGCGCGCTGTTGAGCGCCAGCCAGGTCCGCTCTTCTCCAGGGATGCCCGCCGTGAACCCTTCGGTGGCGCGGATGATGGTTTCGGCCCGCACCGTGCCGCGATCCGTGGTCACGACGCCCTTGGCAATGGCCGTGACCGTCGTCTTCTCATAAATCGAAACGCCGAGACGCTCGACCGCCGCCGCCAGCCCGCGCACCAGCTTGGCCGGCTGCACGCGCGCTTGGCCGTGGATGACGAAGCCGCCCATGACATTCCGGATGTTGATGCGCGCGCGTGTCACTTCGGCATCGAGCAATTCGATGCGTTCGGGATCGGCATCCCAGGAGCGAATCGTCTCGCATTCCTCGCGCACGCGTTCCAGCTGCGCGGCATTGGTGGCGACCGTCAGATTGTCGACGCGGCGGATGTCGGCGTCGATGCCTTCTTCCGTCGCCACTCGGATCACCTCGTCGACGCAGCCGGCCATCGCCTTCTGCATGGCGGTGACGCCTTGCCGTGTCGACGTCTTCAGATATTTCTCGCGCGACCAGCCGAAGCCGCCCGACAGCCAGCCGCCATTGCGCCCCGATGCACCGAAGCCCGCGAACTCGCGTTCGAGCAGCACGATGCGCAGCGAGGGCTTCGCCTTCTTCAGGTAATAGGCCGTCCAAAGCCCGGTATAGCCGGCGCCGACGATCGCGACATCGGCCTCGATATCGCCCGGCAAAGCCCGACGCGGCGCGGGGATGGCGCCCAGATCCGCATACCAGAACGAGATGTCGCCATTGCGCTTGACTTGCATGGGATGACTTCCGGGAGTGATCGTCTTATTGGCTGGACTGTCGATCGGTCAGCCCTCGCCCGACAGGTCGCGGCGCGCCTTGTCGAGCTCTTCGGCATAACGGCGCATCAGATGGCTTTCGGTGAGCAGGCCAAGCACGATGCGTTCGTCAAAATCCTCGACCACCGCCAGTTCTTCGGCGCCGGTGCGCTGGAAGGTCTCGGCGGCGGTCTGGACGTTCATCGAGGGCACCAGCACCGCATCCTTGAACTGGGCGAGCGCGCTGACTGGCGTATCGCCGTCGGAGGGATCGCTGTGCAGTTCCGGCACCAGCAGCATGCCGACATATTGGTCGGCCTGTTCGACGGCGATGACGCGTTGCCCGGAGCCGAGCGGGATCTCCTTGCGGAATTCGGAGAGCGTGGTCGAGGCGGGAATGGTGCGGACGTCCTTGCGCATCATCGAGCCGACGGTGAGGCTGCGCATCCAGCCGACGTCATGGGCGCTGCGGATCGTCTCGCCGCGCAGGTGGAAACGCCAGGTCGAGAAGGAATAACCGAAGGTCTCGCGCACCAGGATCGCCGACATGATCGAGGCCGCCAGCACCACGCCGGTGAGCGTCAGGTCGCGGGTGGATTCCAGCGCCAGGAACGTCATGGTCAGCGGGCCGCCGACGACGCCCACCGCAAGCGAGGTCATGCCGACGACGGCGGCGACCGCCGGGTCGATGCCGGCCGCCGGCGCGGTCAGCGCCATGACGCCGGCAAAGACCTTGCCGAGCAGCGCGCCCAGGAACAGCGAGGCAAAGAACAGGCCGCCGCGGAAGCCCGAGCCGAGCGAGATGGCGGAGGCCGCCAGCTTCATCACGAAGACGCTCGCCACCACCGGAAGCGCGTAATTCATGGCGAACTCGCGGTGCAGCGCGCCGTGGCCGCTGGAGAGCACCTGCGGCGTGACCAGTCCGAGCAGGCCTACGAAGATGCCGCCGATGAAGGGCCTGACCGAGGCGTCGATCGACAGCCGCACGAAAACGCGCTCGACAATGCTCACCAGTTGCATGATCGCGATCGAGGCCGCGCCACCGAGCAGGCCCAGCAGGAGGAACGGCACATACTCGCTGGCGGTCAGATTCGGCAAACCTGACAGTTCCAGCGGGAACGGCACGCCGCCGAACATTTCCGCCGTCAGCGAGGCGGCGATCGCCGCCGTCATCACGGGCGCCACATTGCCGACGGAGTAGATGCCGATGACCAGCTCGAAACCGTAGAAGGCGCCAGTCAGCGGCGCGTCGAAGGCGGCGGCAATCGCGCCGGCCGCACCGCAGCCGACCAGCATGCGGACGTCGTTGCGGCGCAGCCGAAACGCACGGGCAAGTCGGGAAGCTATGCCGGAGCCGATCTGCGTGTAGCCGGCTTCCAGTCCGACCGAGGCGCCGAAGCCGCTGGAGATCATCGTCTGCGCCACGATGATGAAAGTGTCGGTGAGCGACATGCGCCCGCCATAGAGGGCGTTGGCCTCGATCGGGTCGATCGGCGTGCGGAACTTGCGCTTTCTGAGCCAGATCACGGAAAGGCCGAGCAGCAGGCCGCCGATCGCCGGGAACATCGCCTGGACCGGATCGGCGAGCGAAAACATGGCCGAAAGCCGGCCGCCCGGCTGCACGTCGAACAGCAGCCAGTGCATGCCCTGCACCAGCGCGCTCATGCCCGTGACCAGCGCGCCCGCGATGACGCCGACCATGCCGGCCATCAACACGATCGCGATGCCGCGCGCCTCAAGCACGGGGATCGAACTGATCAGCACCGCGCGAAGCCGGCGGGCGTAGACTTGTGGGTCGTTTCTGGCAGGCAACGGAACGGCTCGCCGGTATGCGAAAGAAAACAGCTGCCGTGCCTGATACGCGCGGCGGCTCTGCGTGGCAATCGCAATGCCGACCGCTTGTGGCGTCATTTTGGCGTCGCGCGAATTAGCCTTAAGCAAGACTTGTCGCGCGACCAAGGAGATAGACTTAGTCAGGTACGGGGATGGTGAGAGGTCCGCAGTCGTCCTCCGCGACGAAGATCGCCAGCAGTTCGGCCGGCTCGGTGGCGCTGGCATTCTCCGCGAAGGCGTGGATCGCGCCTGGCGCTTCGAACCAGGTCTGGCCCATCGTGTATGTGACGGCGGGCCCGCCTTCCATCTGCGAACGCAGCGCTCCCTTGATGACGAAGGCCGTGACGGAGCCGGGATGACGGTGTCGCGGCGTGTAGGCATTGGGCGGGAATTCGACCAGCGCCGTGGTGATCGAATGCCCCGGCACGTTCGGCAGCTTTTCGCAGGAGAGCGGCTTCACCGTGGTGGTCGGACGCGCCATCGCCCCCTCCCTGGCGTCGGCCCCCATCATGTGGATATGCGCGTCCATTCCGCCAGTGATGGCGGTTGCCCTGTCGCTCTGGATTACGGCCACGCCAAGCAGCCCGGCAGCGACCGCGGCGACGCCGAGCAGCGCCAGGCTTCGGGAAGAAACGTCTTCGGTCATGACGGCAACTCCCTCACTCACCCGACAGCCTGAACCCGGCCTGCCAGCCAAGTTCGCGGACGGCCTTGTCGGTCGTGATATGGCTGTTTGGCTCGGCGACATTGAAGGCGCCCTGCGCGCTCCGCTCTATGGCAAGCAGCGCCGCGTGAGCGGCCGCGTCGACATGCACCGCGGGCTCTGCAGCGACTTCCGCGCCCGTGCCTGGGCCGTAGAGATGGCCATAGCGCAGCACGATGCCGGTGATCGGCGAGGCCCCGAGCACATGCTTCTCGAGCGCGATGACGCCGCCGACGCTGACGGCCCGGCCGCCTTCGGCGCCGCTGTCCAGCGGATCGGTCTCGGCATGCGGCTCTGCTCCCGCCGCGTAGGCCCAGGCGATGCTTTGCGCGATCAGACGCTTGGCATTGGCCGCCTTCGCCGCCCCGACGAGGTTGCGGGTTCCTTCGTCGCGGATGCGGGCGTTGCGTGCGATCGCCTCGGCCATCCGCGACGGATCGAGCCCGGCCGGCAGATCGGTAAGCTGGTGGATGACGATCTCCGGCTTCGCTGCCACGACCGCCGCCTGCAGTGCGCTCGCATCGAACACATCGACCACCACCGGATCGGCGCCGAGCGCGCGAAGATCCTCGGCTTTTGCCGCCTGGCGGGTCGCCGCCGTCACCCGATGGCCGGCCGCCACCAGGTGCGGCACCAGCCGGCGACCGATCGCGCCCGAGGCGCCCGCAAGAAAAATGCGATGGCCCATCGTCTTACGCTCCTTGATACGATAATATCAGAATACGAACAACATATAAGAGCTCTGATATTATGCGCAAGGGCAATCCATCCATTCCGTCCGCTGGTGAAGGCAAGCGCGGCGAGCAAGGCTATCTGGGCTATCTGCTGCGCCAGGCGGCCGGCGCCTACCGCCTGAAGGTGGAGCGGGCGCTGGATGAATTCGGCGTGACGCAGGCGCAATTCGCGGCCCTCACCATGATCTCGGCCTATCCCGGCCTGTCCAATGCCGACCTGGCCCGGCTTGCCGTGCTGACACCGCAGACGGTCAGCGTGATCGTCGGCAACCTGGAAAAGGCCGGCTCCCTTGTCCGCCGGCCGCATGCCGTTCACGGCCGCATCCAGCATCTCGACCTCTCGGACAGCGGCCGCGCCTTGCTGAAGAAATGCCGCGAGCGGGTTTACCGGCTGGAGGGCGAGCTGACCGTCGGGCTATCCGCCGACGAGGAGAGCGCGGTGCGGCGTTGGCTGGTGGCCGTCGCGACCGCGGATGCGGCACGAACATGAGAGCAGGTCGTTTTCAGGTCGGCGCGCCGCCATCCGTCTCGTAAAGCGTGAGCTTGCGGTCGCCGATGCAGAGTTCCGCCCAGCTCGCGCGCCATTCCGCGATATGCGCCGACTTGAAATGCGTTTCGAGCGCGACACGGTCGCTCCAGGCTTCCGAAACATGGATTAGCCCGGCCTCCAGCACGTCCTGCGCGTAGGAATAGCCGAGGCAGCCCGGTTCGGCGCGGCTTGCCAGGACCATGCTTTGCATCACAGGCTTTGCCTGTTCGAGCCTGTCTGGCGGCAGCCGGATAGTGCCGATGATCAGGAGCATCTGCCTTCCTTTCGCAAGACCGTGGTCAAATCCCGTAGCCACTCTCCCACCTTCGCGCAAGCTTGGGGGGTTACGGTCAAGGGCCTGCCCTGTACGTGGCGCTTCTTGATTTGGGGACGATATGGCGATCAGCGAAACACTCCCGTCCGGCCTTGTGGCCAAGAACGGGCGCGACGTCTTCTTCGCGCTCGGCATCGTCTTCATCCTGGCGGTGCTGTTCCTTCCGATCCCGGCCTTCCTGATCGATATCGGCCTCGCCTTCTCGATCGCGCTCTCGGTGCTGATCCTGATGGTGGCGCTGTGGATCCAGAGGCCGCTCGACTTCTCGTCCTTCCCGACCGTGCTGCTGATCGCCACCATGCTGCGGCTCTCGCTCAACATCGCCACCACACGCATGATCCTGTCGCATGGCAATGAGGGCACGCATGCCGCGGGCTATGTCATCTCCGGTTTCTCCAAGCTGGTGATGTCGAGCGACTTCGTCATCGGCCTCATCGTCTTCATGATCCTGATCGTGGTGAACTTCATCGTCATCACCAAGGGCGCGACCCGTATCGCCGAAGTCGGCGCGCGTTTCACCCTCGACGCCATCCCCGGCAAGCAGATGTCGATCGACGCCGACCTTTCCGCCGGCATGATCGACGAGAAGACGGCGCAGCTGCGCCGCCGCGAGCTGGAGGAGGAATCTTCCTTCTTCGGCTCGATGGACGGTGCCTCGAAATTCGTCCGCGGCGACGCCATCGCCGGCCTGATCATCACCGCCATCAACATCGTCGGCGGCATCGCCATCGGCTATCTGCGCCATGGCATGGGACTCGGCCAGGCGGCCGACGTCTTCATCAAGCTGTCGGTCGGCGACGGCCTGGTCACGCAGATCCCGGCGCTCATCGTTTCGCTCGCCGCCGGCATGCTGGTCTCCAAGGGCGGCACGCGTGGTTCGACCAACCAGGCGGTGTTTGGCCAGCTCGGCGCGCATCCGCGCGCGCTCTATGTCGCGGCCTCGCTGCTCGTCATCCTCGGCCTGATGCCCGGCCTGCCGTTGTTCCCCTTCTTCGCGCTCGCCGGCGGCATGGCCGGCCTCGGCTATATCATCCCGCTGCGCCAGAACCGCGAGCGCGCCGCCGCCGAAGCCCTGAAGACGCAGGAGAAAGCGAACAAGGTCGAAGAGGAGAAGAACTCGGTCAAGGCCTCGCTGGTCACCGCCGAGATCGAGCTTCTGATCGGCAAGCAGCTTTCGACCAGACTGATGGTGGCACATCAGGAGCTGGTGTTCCGCATGTCGAAGATGCGCAAGAAATTCGCCCAGCAATACGGCTTCGTGGTGCCGGAGGTGCGCGTCGCCGACGACTTCGCCATCCCGCCCAAGAGCTATCAGATCAAGGTGCACGGCACGGTGGTCGCCGAATACCAGATGCGCGTCGGCGAGATCATGGTGCTGCTCGGCACGCGCGGCGTGCCGGAGATCCCCGGCGAGGAGATCCGCGAGCCGGCCTTCGGCATGCGCGCCTATTCCGTGCTCGAAACCTTCGCCGAGGACCTGAAGCGCGAGAACTTCACCTTCGCCGACAACATGTCGGTGCTGCTCACCCATCTCTCCGAGGTGATCCGCAACAACCTGCCGCAGCTCCTGTCCTACAAGGACATGAAGGCGCTTTTGGAACGGCTCGACCCCGAATACCGCAAGCTCGCCGACGAGATCTGCACCTCGCACATCTCATACCCCGGCCTGCAGGCGGTGCTGAAGCTGCTACTCGCCGAGCGCGTCTCGATCCGCAATCTGCATCTGATCATCGAGGCCATTGCCGAGATCGCGCCGCATGTGCGCCGCACCGAGCAGATCGTCGAGCATGTGCGCATCCGCATGGCGCAGCAGATCTGCGGCGACCTCTCCGAAGGCGGCACGCTCAAGG
Source organism: Mesorhizobium sp. B2-7-1 (assembly GCF_006440735.1). Taxonomy (GTDB): domain Bacteria; phylum Pseudomonadota; class Alphaproteobacteria; order Rhizobiales; family Rhizobiaceae; genus Mesorhizobium. Next base: position 38,557 of record NZ_VFUA01000020.1, read on the forward strand.
TGCTGCGCCTCGGCAACCGCTGGGACCTCGCCTTCCACCAGAGCCTCAAGCGCGACGCCAAGGGCGAGGTGCGCGAGTTCGACATCGATCCGCGCCAGCTCGAGGAATTCGGCCAGGACGCCACCAAGGCGATCCGCAAGCATCTCGAGGCCGGCGAGCGCTTCGTGCTCGTCACCGCGCCCGACGCGCGTCCGTATGTGCGCATGATCATCGAGCGGCTGTTCACCACGCTGCCGGTGCTGAGCCACGTCGAGATCGCCAAGGGCGTCGAGATCAAGGTGCTCGGAACCATCTCGTGAACGCGCTCTCTCAAGGCGTCGTCATCGCCGCCTTCCTCGCCTTCTGCCGCATCGGCGCCTGCTTCATGCTGATGCCCGGCCTGTCGAGCGCCCGCGTGCCGATCCAGATCCGGCTCTTCGTGTCGGTGGCGGCGACCGGCGGGCTGCTCGCCTTCCTGTGGGACCGCATCTACCCGTTCGTCGATCCGCGCCCGCAGATCCTGGCGCCGATGATCGTCTCCGAGTTGCTGGTTGGCGGGCTGATCGGCGCCATGACCAGGCTCTATATGGAAGCGCTGCGCTTCATGGGCTCGGCCATCGCCATGATGATCGGCTATGGCGGCTCTGGCGGGCCGGCGATCGAGGAACCGGAACCGCAGGCGGCGCTTGCGGCCATCATCTCGTTCTCGGCGCTGCTTCTGCTCTTTGTCTTCGACTTCGACCACGAGATCGTCAAGGCGCTCGTCGCCTCCTATCAGGTCGCCCCGGTCAACGTGTTCTTCAACCCGCAGGCGGCGCTGGTCGACGTCACCGACACGGTGTCGGACGCCTTCTTCCTGGTCATCCGGCTGGGCAGCCCCTTCGTCGCCTATGCCATCCTGGTCAATCTGACGATCGGCTTCGTCAACAAGCTGACGCCGCAGATCCCGGTCTATTTCATCTCGCTGCCCTTCGTCATCGCCGGCGGCATGATCATCTTCTATTTCGCCGTCGGCACGCTGCTATCGCTGTTCGTCGACGGCTTCGTCGACCTCACGCTGGCGAGATAGCCGTGACCACGCGAAAAGACCGCCTGAAGAAACTGGTCAAGGTGCAGGAGCAGTTGAAGGCGCTGCACGAGACCCGTCATGCCGGCTTCCTCGCCTCCGCCGTCAAGGCGGAAGCGGAGGCCAAGGACCTGATCGAACGCTTCGATACCGACAGTTCGCTGGCCGGCCTGTTCCCCGCGCTTTACCACCGGCGCATCACCGACGCGCTCGGCCGGCAGAAACAGAACCAGGAAGATGCCAGGCAGGAAGCCGCCCTGATCGCCACAGCGACGGCGCGCACCAACATGGTCGAACGCGCCTACAAGGACGTGCGCCGTCGCGACGAGCGCGAGCGCTCCGACCGCGAGCGGCTCGATCTGATCACGCAAAAAAGAGACCAGGGCGACCGGTAATCCGGCCTTTCGGGCACCTCTCAAAACCGTGTCGAGAAACTCGCCTTGAACGCGTTCTCCATCGCGCCGGATGCGAACTGGCCGTCATAGCTGAAGCCGAGATGGCTGGCCGCGCCGAGATCGAAATCGACGCCGGCCTGCAGCGCCATAGCGTCGCGTGCGATCGGCACGCCGAAGACCGTGAAGCCGTCGCCGCCGTCGAACGAGAGCCGCGCCGCCGGCGCGTCGGCGAAGGCATGGCGCCAGCCGAGCAAGGCGCGCGCCTCGAAGGCTCTGCCGCCGACAATCATCTTTCGCGACACCCGCGCGCCGAGCGTGGTGAAGGTGGCGTCGTTGCTGAAGCCGCCTGAAGAGAGCGCCGCCGCGCCGCCGTCCTCGGCGAAGCCGTCGGTCGACAGATGCACATAGGCGAGATTGGCGAGCGGCTCGAGCTTGAGCGCGCCGAGATCGAAGGGACGCGACGCCTCGCCGAACATCTGCAGCGTGCTGGCGCCATAGCTGGCGCTGAGCTCGTCGCTGAAGCCTGGGAAGGCCGGGCTTCGCTTGGTGTCGACGTCGTGATGGCTGTAGCCGGCGCCGAACTTCAAATGAACGCTGTCGATGGCGCCGCCGCCGTAAGCGCCGAAATGCACGCTGGTGATGTCGGTGGAGGACGCACGGTCACCGATATCGAGCGAGGTGACGCTGATCCCACCGAGGAAGCCGAGCGTCCAGCCGTCGCCGACCGCGGCGTCGATGCCGGCGAAGAAGGCACCCGTGTTGGCGTCCGCATCGGCGGCGTTGCCGTCGCTTCTCTGCGAGCGGGCCAGGCCGGCGCCCTGCATCCAGAACCCCCTGGCGGCGGGTTCCGCGATAGCGGCGCCGACGCGGCCGAGCGCCGCTTCGCGCAGCAGCGGGCTTTCGTCCAGCAGCAGGCCGGCGGCCGCGGCATGGACCTCACCGGACAGCTGGTCGAAGGCAAAACGCGCGCCGTCCGCCGAAAGCGGGGCAACGGCATTGTAAACGGGGTTGCCGGCGCCGAGCGACTCGATGCCGCCGGCTGCCGCCTTCTGGTTCGGCGTTTCGGCAACAGACGAAAAGTCGACCGCGTTGCGGGTCAGCGTCAGCACGACATTGTTGCCGTCGCCGCCGTCATAGACCACGTCCGGCGTCAGGAAGGCATAGACATGGTTGATGCCGGCGAACTGCCCGGTCACGGCGTTGGCGCCCTGATTGTCGATGATGGTGTAGGTCTGGCTCGGCTGCCAGCCGGTGCCGGTCAGTTCGTGCAAGGCAAGCGTGCCGCCGGTGATATCGACATTGCCCGTCACCACGACCTTGTCGGCGCTGGCTGTATCGACTTCGATGTCGAGCGTGCCCGCCATCCTGTAATCGCCGTGGATGGTCTGGGCGCCGATCGACGCGCCCGGCGCATGATGGCCGCCGGACTGGATGGTGACCGTGCCGCCGGCCAGCGTGCCGATCGTGCCGTTGCCGCCGAGCGTGGCACCGCTTGCGACAGTGACATCGGCGGAGCCGAGCGAACCGTCGATCTGCAAGCTCCCGGCGCTGACGATGGTCATGCCGAGATAGGTGTTGGCGCCGGACAGGACCAGCTTGCCGGTGCCGGTCTTGGTGAAGCTGCCCTTGGCCAGCGCGCCGCCATCCGAAATGACGCCCGATATCGTCTCGTCGAGATTGAGCGCGCCGGTTTTAAGCGTATGCGCGCCGAACGATATGTCGCCAGCGCCGGAGACTGAGCCAAGCGAAACGCAATTGCACGGTCCGGCGGCATCGAAGGTCGAAAGATCGAGCTTGCCGCCGCTCTGATTGATGATCCTTGCCTGTTCCGACGTATTGTCGCTGCGGACCGCCGTGGTACCGCCGCTCTGGTTGGTGATGGCAGCGTTGCCGGCGCTGCTGCCGGCGAGGAAAACAGTCTCGCCGTTCCCCTGGTTGGTGATCTGAGCCGTGCCGGCGCTCGACTGGTTGTCGAACACCACCGAGCCGTTCTGGGTCGAGATCGAAAGCCCGTTGGCATTGACCGGACCGGCAAAGCGCAGCACTGGCAGGAGCGCCGCCGCTGGTGCGCCCGTCACCGAAACCCCGCCGGTGCCGAGCGCGCCATTGGCCGCTGCCACCAGTTCGCCCTCCTTGGTCGTCGTGCCGCCCTGATAGGTGTTGGCGACACCGAGCGTCAGCGTGCCGTCGCCCAGCTTGACGATGCCGCCGGTTCCGGAAATGCCGACATTGATGACGGCGTTGTTGACGCTGGCGCCGGGATCGGCGGCGACGATGATTTCGGTGGCGGCCGAATTGGTGATCAGCGCGCCGCCCGTGCCGGCGGCGAGCGTATAGGTCCAGTCGGTTGGATGCGAAACGAAGCGCAGGCCGGTGAAGGTCTGAGAGCCCGCCACCGTCACCGTGCCGGGCGTGCCGGCGAACACCGCCTTCTGGCTCGCCCAGGCGGCGTTGATGTCGCCGGCGGCATTCGTCCAGTTGGTGCTGGAGGGGCCCCAGGTGCCGTTGCCGCCGCGCCCATCGGCCACCCCGCCGGGGCTCATATTGGCGCCGTCCCAATATTGCTCGGCGGCGCCGGACGCCACCACGAGGTTGACGACGCCGCTGCCGCTCTGGATCGACCAGTCGCCGGGGTTGAAGCCCGGCGGCACGATGCCGATCACAAGCCCGTTGTTGACAAAGGCGCCGCCATAGTTGGCGATGCGGTAGGTGCCGTTGCCGAAACCGCCCGCGTCGCTCACCGAAAGCTTTCCGTCCAGTGTCAGCGCGCCGGTGACGTCGAACAGCGGCATGGTGTTGGCGGCGCCCAGCGAGACGTTGAGGTTCGAGCTGTCGTTCAATGTCAGCGAGGCCATGGTCAGCGTCTGGCCGGCAACGCCACGCAGCGTGCCGCCATTGAAGACCGTCGTCGCGCCCAGCGAACCCGTGCCGCCGAGCGTGCCGCCGGCATTGACCTGGAACGTGCTCGCCGCCATCGAGCCGTTGACCAGCAGCGTACCCGCATTGACCTTGGTCGTACCGGTGAACGTCCCGGAAAAGGTGGTGGAGGGAACCATCGTCAACGTGCCGGTGCCTTCCTTGGTGAAGGTACCGCTGCCGGTGATGAGACCGATGAAGGTGGTGTCGGCGGCGCCGCCGGCGGTAAAGTTTCCGGTGCCGGCGAAAATCCGTCCATAGCCGGACAGGTCGCCCACCGCCTGGTTGAAATTGTTGAGATCGAAGATGCCGCCGTTGACGGTCAGCGCGCCCGTGGCGGCCAGCCGGTCATTGCCGCCCAGGATCAGCCTGCCGAACGACACCAGCGTGCCGCCGGTATAGGTCTGCACGCCGTTGAGCGTCAGCGTCCCGTTGCCGGATTTCTCGAAACTGCCTTCGCCTGAAATGACCCCGGAATAGGTAGGCGTGCCGTTGGAATAGGAGAGGAGCTTGCTGTGGTTGACATAGTCGCCGGTCAGCGTGCCGTCACCGAGGAAATTGCCTGCGTTCAACTGGCCGCTATTGATGATGGTACCGCCGGTATAAGTGTTGGCGCCCGTCAGCGTGATCGTGCCGCTGCCGTTCTTGACCACCTGGCCACTGCCGGAAATGACGCCGGCATAACCAAGGCCGATATCATTCGAACGGTTGAGGATCAGCGTGCCGTCATTTGTGACGTTGCCGCTGATGCTGCCCGTCGTGCCGCCATTGCCGAATTGCAGCGTGGCCCCCGCGCTGATCAAGGTCGGCGCGGTGTAGGTGTTGTCGTTGGTGAAGATGGTGGTGCCGGCAATGATGTTGACGGCACCCGGGTTGTTGCCGGTGATCTGCGGCGCGAACTCGTAATTGGCTGACGTATGGTTGAAATTGATGGTTTGCGGTACGCCGGTGCTGGTGAAGATGACCTTCGCCGCGTCGAGCGTACCGGGCGCGGCGGCCGGACTGGCGGCGGCCGCACCGATGTTGAGCGTGCCTGACGACCCGGCCAGCCCGCCGATGAAGACAAAGGCATCCGTGGTGTTGACCTTGACGACACCGCCGTCGGCGATGGTCAAGACGCCCTTGCCGGCGCCGCCGATGGTCAGGCCCTGCAGATCGCTGGGGGCGGATCCCAAAATAGTGCTGATGGTCCAGACCGAGCCGGCGCCGCTCACGGTCACCGTGTCGGTGGTGGCGGCAGTCGCATCGGTGGCGCTCGAGATGTTGGTGTAGCCGGTGTCGAGCTTGCCGCCGCCGGACACGGTCACGGTGGCGGTCGAATTGGCCGCATTGCCGAGATAAAGCCTGTAGGGCGTGGTGAAGCTCGACCCCGCACCGTCGATGGTGATCGCCGCTTTCGAGTTTGCTGTGTTGGCGATGCGGGCGTCACCGCTGAGGAAGCTGCTCGCCGTGGAATCGATCAGCACCGTGCCGCCAGCAAGCACATTGAGTTCCGAAGTCTGGCTGGTCGAGCCCATCGCCAGCGGCACACTGTTGTAGGCACCGGTGATCTTCCATTGCGAACCGGCGCCGGTGACGGTGACCTTGCCGTTGGTGATGCTGGCGGCAGTGCTTGCCCCGACTGTGTAGGTGGTCGTGAGCTTGCCGCCGTTGGAAACGGTGAGCGTGCCGGTCGCCGTCTGGCCGACAAACAGGTTTCCCGTCGACCACGACGCGCCACCGGAGACGACAGCCGTGCCGACACCGCTGGTGCCGACATTGCCACCGACATAGGTGCGTATGGTCGTCGCCGTGGCATTGTCGAGCAGCTGGAAATCGCCCTTGCCGGTGGCGCCGATGACGAACTGAGCGGCTATCGAGCCGTTCATCGTGAAGTCCGAGCCGCTGCCGTTGACGATCAGTTGCCCGTCGGCATTGGCCGAGGTCTCGCCGATCATCACATTGCCGCTGGACAACAGCTTGCCGCCCGCCTCGACGCGAACACGGCCGACCGCGCCATTGTCCGCCGAGATCGACAGGAAATTGTTCGTCCATTGCGAACCGGCGCCTGTGATGGTGGCGGTGCCGTTCGAGGACGCATTGTTGGCGACGACACCGCCGGCGCTGGTGATCTTGCCCCCGCCCGAGATCGTCAGCGTGCCGGTGCCGTCGTTGCCGAGGATGAGATAGTTGCTTGCCACCGACAACGTGCCGGCGCCGATGACGACAAGGCCGCCGTTTGATCCGGATGCATTGCCGATGCTGACGGTTTTTGCCGCTGCCCCCGCAGCGCCGATCGTGGCGGTGTTGGCCACGCTGTCGATGACGATGTCGTCACTCGAAGTCGGCAGCGCGGGCGATGTCCAGTTGCCGGGCGTGAACCAGTTGTTGGAGATCGACCCGTTCCAGCTCAGCGACGCGCCGAGCGCGAGCGTCGAGCTCGACATGAACAGCGCCGCCAGACCGGCGACCATTACCGGCGAGGCACGCCGGCCCGCCTGCGCACGCTTCGTCATGTCCATTCCATGTCCCCAGCCTGCTGACGCAACCGCGCAGAACCCCCTTGGGCGCACCGACCGGTGGCCCGGGTCGAAAGCTAGAGACGCATGCCCAGAGCCGATACCGGCACATATGGACAGATGCGGACAATTCAGGACACGAGGGCGGGCTGTCCGTCGGTGGGAGCAGGTCTGGCTCGTGAATTGGCCTGCCCTCGGCGCCATTTGACGGTGCGACGACGAATCGTCGCTGCTCTTTCGCCGGCTGCGGATCACGTCGCCGTCATCATCCGATATCGCAAGCCTGCCACAAGCTTGTTCAGTCATTGTGCAGATGACAAAATCGGCAAAGGGCGGACTTTCTTGGCCATTTCCCCACCCAGCGACATCGTCATGGACGTTGCCCGCGCAGCGGAGCCGGCCGATGTCGAGGCCGCGCGGGCGGCGCTCGCCAGACGAGCGAACGGCGCCTCGGCACCGTTCGCCCTCGATCCATCCGCGACGGTCGATGCCGGCTCCGTGCTCTCGCGCGCCACGGCCGACAAGGCCGAGGCCGCCAATCCGGCGAAGAAGTTCCAACGTTTCGAGGCGATGGTGCTGACGACCTTCATCCAGAACATGATGCCCAAGGACACCGAGGGCGTTTATGGCAAGGGCCTGGCCGGCGACATGTGGAAGTCGCAGCTCGCCGAAAAGGTGGCCGATGTCATGGCCGCGCATGGCGGCATCGGCATCGCCCGATCCATGCTTGCCGACCACTATCTCGACGGCAAGCACAAGGTGCCGGTCGGCCCCGTTGGTGGCGGACCGCAGAAAACCGAGATCGACCAGCAGACCAGGCTTTCGACCTCGATGCTCGAGGAGCTCGAGCGCAAAGCCGCACGGTCGATGACCGGCGACGACATAAACATAAAAACGGACATCAAGATCTAGGGACCTACATGGCCGACCAAACGGACCTTTCCAACCTTCCCGCACGCACCAACGCAATGGAGGCGCCCGTCGCCGCGCGACCCGGCAACCTCGCCGCCATCATCGGCCGCATCGAGGAAGTCGTGGACGAGGAGACCGCCGGCATCCGCAGCGGAACAGCGTATGACCTCAAGGCCTCGAACGCGCGCAAGAGCCGGTACCTCTACGAGCTGAACCGCGCCTTGAAGGGTGCCAACGAGATCGAATTCCTCGAACAGCACCGCGAAGGCCTGCTGCGGCTGCGCCAGAAGCTGGCCAAGAACGAGGCGGCGATCCTTGCCCATCTCAACGCTGTCAACGAGGTCGCCACGCTTCTGCGGAACGCCATCCAGCGCGCCGATACCGACGGCACCTATTCGGCCGGCGAATTCGGAATGGCCCGGGCATGATCCCGAACCGCAGGACCGCGTCAGCGAAAAGTGGAGGCCGCTTTTCGGACGAGATCATGCTCGAAACAAATAGAACATGATAAAGTTCATCGCCGCCGCGCTGTGGATCTGCGCCGTGACGCTCGGCGCGGTCTTCTATTCCTTCCAGGCGGCCGGCCAGCGCGGCGCGGCCGAACCGCCGAAGCCGATGCTGGGCGGCCTCGACTACGTCAAGACCGACATGATCTCGGTGCCGTTGCTGCGCGACGGCACGATCGACGGTTATTTCCTCACCAAGCTCGTCTACACGGTTGAGCCGGAACAGATAAAGAAGCTGTCGATCCCGGCGCAGGCGCTGATGACCGACCAGGTCTATTCCTATCTCTATTCCAACCCTCAGATCGATTTCACCAAGAAGGAATCGATCGACCTCGACGCCTTCCGCAAGTCGATCCGCGACACCATCAACAGCCGCGTCGGCGTCGAGCTGGTGCACGAGGTGCTGATCGACCAGGTCAATTTCCTGTCCAAGGACGATATCCGCGACAACGCGCTTCGCCGCCGCAAGAATGCCGGCGAAACCGCGGCAGCGATGACCAAGCCCTTCCAGGCGGCGCCGGAGCATTGACGGCCTGACCGCCGTCCGGCGGAGACATGGCACAGCCCTCCAAGCGATATGACGCAGGGTGACCGCGTTGACGTTAACGTCAACTCGAAGCTATATGCGCCGGTGACAGGCAACCGCGCGCGGGCGCGGCGCCCTACCTCGCCCAGCGGCCAAGCGCCGGTGCGCGTCAACGCAACCAACGAGGAGACCGCCATGGGCGTTCAGGAGATTGCCGACAAGATCAAGTCGCGCGTGGCAAGCGCCGGCTTCGAGCATTCCGTCAAGTTCGACACCGGCAGCGACGGCGTCATCGTCATCGACGGCGCGACCGTCTCGACCACCGACGCGCCGACCGACTGCACTGTCAAGTTGTCGCTCGACGATCTGGATTCGCTGATTGCCGGCGATCTCAACCCGACCATGGCCTTCATGGCCGGTAAGCTGAAGGTCGAAGGCGACATGACCGTCGCCATGGCGCTCGGCCAGTTGCTCGGCTGATCCTTCGCAAAAAACAGCAATGCCGCCCGATGGGCGGCGTTGCTGTTTTGTCGAACCTGGAGCAATTCCAGGAAGAGTGCGTAGCGGTTAGGCTCGGCGCCTTCGCCGTAGCTTTCCGTCCGGAATTGCGTGAAACAAAGGCTTCAGGCGAGGAAGCCCGGCGCCTGTCCCTTGATCTTGCGGCCGGCGGCCTTGATCGTGCCTGTGGCGTCGCCCAGCGCGCCGTCCTTCAGTTCCAGCGCCAGCAGCCGGTGCCGCTCATAGGGGCCGGGCATGGCAAGCGCTCCGGTACGGTCGGCCGAGAAGCCGAACCGCCCATAATAGGGCGCGTCGCCGACAAGCAGGATCGCGCCATGGCCGAGCCGCGCGGCCTCAGTGATTGCATGCCGCATCAGCGCCGAACCTATGCCGCCGCTCTTCAAGCCCGGCTCGACCGCGAGCGGGCCAAGCAGCAGCGCCGCCGGACCGCCCTCGCCCAGCCTGACATCCCAAAGCCGCACCGTGCCGATGACGGCGCCCGAGGTATCGCGCGCGACGAAGGCCAGGCCTTCCGAGGGCCGGCGGCCGCGCCGCAGCTTCTCGGATGACTTCTTTCTGCGCTTCGGCCCCATGGCGCGGTCGAGCAGCGCTTCGCGCGCCACGACGTCGCCTCCGCCTTCGCCAAGGATGACGAAGGCAGGCGCCTGGGCGGCCCCCTCGTCCGGCGCGCCGCGCGAGCCAGCCTGTGCCCGGAGGGCAAGGGAGGGCGCCAGCGCCGCAGTCGGGCTCTTCTCCCCCGCGGAGAAAAGCTCAACCAACGGTCCGGACGAGGGGGCAATTTCGGTGGCCAAGATGGCCGATTTGGTCAGGTATTCCATGTCCGCGATCCTTCACGAGCGGAGATCTGTTCCACAAGCGAGCCCGGGCGGGCGATGGAGATCGCCCGCGCCGGATGATCTGAACGGTGCTTGCGAACCGGTCAGATCACGTAGGATCGGAGAGGCTCGAAGCCGTTGAAGGCGACCGCCGAATAGGTGGTCGTATAGGCTCCGGTGCCTTCGATCAGCACCTCGTCGCCGATGGTCAGCGACAGGGGCAGCGGATAAGGCGTCTTCTCGTACATCACGTCGGCCGAATCGCAGGTCGGGCCGGCGAGCACGCAAGGCGCGGTCTCCGAGCCGTCATGGCGGGTGACCAGCGGATAGCGGATCGCCTCGTCCATCGTCTCGGCGAGACCGCCGAACTTGCCGATGTCGAGGAACACCCAGCGCACATTGTCATTGTCGGCCTTCTTCGAGATCAGCACGACTTCCGACTTGATGACGCCGGCATTGCCGACCATGCCGCGGCCCGGCTCGATGATCGTCTCGGGCAGCGCATTGCCGAAATGCTTGCGCAGCGCCGAGAAGATCGCCTGGCCATAGGCCTGCGCGACCGGCACGTCCTTCAGGTAACGGGTCGGGAAACCGCCGCCCATGTTGACCATCTTCAAGACGATGCCTTCCTCGGCGAGCGTCGCGAACACCTTCTTGGCATCGCCCAGCGCGCGGTCCCAGGCCGAAAGGTCCGTCTGCTGCGAGCCGACATGGAACGACACGCCATAGGCGTCGAGGCCGAGACCCTTGGCATGGCGCAGCACGTCGACGGCCATCGCCGGCACGCAGCCGAACTTGCGCGACAGCGGCCACTCGGCGCCCTCGCCGTCGGTCAGCACGCGGCAGAACACGCGCGAGCCGGGAGCGACACGTGCGATCTTCTCCACCTCTTCGACGCAGTCCACGGCGAACAGGCGAATGCCGAGCTGGTAGGCGCGTGCGATGTCACGCTCCTTTTTGATGGTGTTGCCGAAGGAAATGCGATCGGCCGGCGCGCCGGCATCCATCGCCATCTCGACCTCGGCAACCGATGCGGTGTCGAAGGACGAGCCCATCGCAGCAAGCAGGCGCAGGATTTCCGGCGCCGGGTTTGCTTTCACCGCATAATAGATCTTGGAATCGGGCAACGCCTTCTCGAAGGCGCGGAAATTGTCGCGCACGACATCGAGGTCGACGACGAGGCAGGGACCGTTCGGACGTCGGGTGGCGAGGAAGTCAAGGATGCGCTGGGTGGCCATCGGGGTCTCTCCATCACGCCTTTCGGCGCGCAATAAGGCTGCGGGACGCGGGCTGTCGGCCTCGCGAACACGCGGTGGACAAAGGCGGGACGGAAATTCATGGAACCAGCCGGTGGAGACCCCGGAACCATGAAACGCCGTCTCGCGGCGGTGAACCTTGGCCTTGCCCGGCCTCGGTTCGCTTTGTCTGCCTTGGCTTGGATGGGAGACCCGTCCGCACTGCCGGCAATGAAGGTGTGCCTCTTTAGTAACCCCGGTCTTTGGACGACCGGAAGAGAACCAGAAAGGCCCGCACCGTCGTTGCTTCAAGGTGTCCTCGGTCTTGTGGTTGGCCACTGACCGACTGGAGGGGTTGGCTCCAGTTACCTTACCGATTGCCCTCACCATTCGAGGATCGGCGGACACCCACAGGCACGTGCGACTTTGGGCAAGCGCGATATAGGAGCGAAGGGTTTCACAATCAATAAAAATCGTAAGCCCAGGTTGTAAAATTTCTGGCATCGAACAATGTTTGTCGCACTGTATCCGGAAATCGAACGATGCCAGGAACTCAAGGACCGCTGAACGCCTTCCTCGATCTGCGCCAAATGCCTGTGGCGAATGCGGAATTGGGCCCGCTCGCCGGTCTGCGCCTGGCCGTCAAGGACATTTATGACGTCGCCGGCTACCGCACGGGCTGCGGCAACCCGCAACGGTTCGAGGAGGCGCATGCCGCCTCGCGCACGGCGCTAGCGGTGCAGACGATCCTCGATGCCGGCGCGCGATTCGTAGGCAAGACCCAGACCGACGAGCTGGCCTTCTCGCTTTTCGGCCAGAACGCGCATTTCCCGTACCCGGTCAATCCCGCAGCGCCAGATCGCGTCACCGGCGGCTCCTCTTCCGGCTCGGCGGCCGCGGTTGCCGGCGGCCTGGCGAACATCGCCACCGGCTCCGACACCGGCGGCTCGATCCGCGCGCCGGCGAGCTTCTGCGGCCTGATCGGGCTGCGCACCACCCATGGCCGCATCCCGCTCGACGGCGCGATGAAGCTGGCATCGAGCTTCGACACGTTCGGCTGGTTCGCCGACGACATCGAGACCTATGAGACGGTCGGCAAGCTTCTGCTCGGACGCGATCCGCACCAGCACCCGCTCAACCGCCCGCTGTCGATCCGCTGGCTGGACGCCTTCGTCATGGGTCCGGCGGAAGCCGCCGAATATGCGCGCATGAAGGCGCTGGCCGCCGGCGTCATCGGCCAGCCCGTGGAGACCGAATACGCCTTCGCCTCTTTCCCCGACGAGCTTTACTGGTGCTTTCGCCGCTTGCAGGCCTTCGAGGCCTGGCGCGAGCACGGCCCATGGATTTCGGCCGGCGGTCGCCTCAGCCCGGGCGTCGAGGAGCGTTTCGGCTTCGGCCGCACCATCGATGCCAAGATTGCCGGCACCGAAGCAGCGCGCCGGTTGGCGTTCCGGGCCGAATTCGAGGCACTGCTCGGCAACAACGGCTTCCTGGTGCTGCCCACCGTTCCCGGCGCGGCACCGCTCGCCGCCGGCGCGCCGGAACAGTTCCAGGCCTATCGCGAAAGGGCGCTGCATCTCTTGTGCCTCTCCGGGCTCTCGGGCTTTCCCCAGATCACCTTGCCGATCGGCGCGATAGACGGCGCACCCTTCGGCCTGTCGCTGCTCGGGCCTTCCGGCAGCGACGTTGCCCTGATACGGCTCGGCCGCAAGATTCTCGACGCGGCACGAAAGGTCTGACCATGGATACATTGACCCGCATGCGCGCCTTCATCGACGTGGTCGAAGCGGAAGGCTTTTCGGCCGCGGCGCGCAAGATCGGCCGCTCCAAGGCGCTGCTGTCGAAATATGTCCGCGAGCTGGAGGACGAGCTCGGCGCGCTGCTTTTGAACCGCACCACGCGCCAGTTCTCGCTGACCGAATCCGGCCACACCTATTATCAGCGCGCTTCCGAGATCGTGCGCGAGGTCGACAGCCTCGCCGAGACGGTGCGCCAGTCTTCCGGCGATGTTCGCGGCAGGATCAAGCTGTCGGCCGCCCGCACCTTCGCCGACGCGCCGATCGGCCAGTCGCTGGTCGACTTCGCCAGGCAGCACCCTGACATCGTGCTCGACATCCATCTCGACGACCGGTTCGTCGACCTCGTCGAAGAAGGCTTCGACCTTGCCGTGCGCATCTCGCGGCTGGAGAACTCCTCGCTGATCGCCAGGCGGCTGGCGCCGTTCTCGGTCAGGCTTTGCGCATCCCCGGAGCTGATCGCCAAGCACGGCGCGCCGACGCGGCCGCAGGATCTCGCCAACATGCCTTGCATCGTCGACACCAACGGCCGCTCACTGGCCAACTGGCGCTTCAAGGGCGAAGGCGAGGACTCTGTGAGCGTGGCCGTTTCCGGCCCGATCGAGGTCAACAGCCCGATCGTGGCAAGAGCGGCCGCGCTCTCCGGCCTGGGCTTCGCCATGCTGCCGGATTTCGTCGCCGCCCCCGACGTCGCATCCGGCAAGCTGGTCACCGCGCTCGACGACCGCATCCTGGCGGGTACCGGAATCTTCGCCGTCTACCCGCACCGCCGCTATCTGCCGGCTAAGGTGCGCGTCTTCGTCGACTTCCTGGTGCACTGGTTCAGGACGCGCGACACGGCCTGACGCCTGCGCCGGAACGTCAGCAACGGCGCGCATCGAAGTGAAGCTGCGGCATGTCGCCCAAAAGCGCGCAGCGGTTTTGGGAGAACGACATGCATTGAAATCAATGCGCGTCCCAATTTCGCCCGCTTTCTGTCAACTCTCGGGCTCGCCCCCGAAGTCAATGGAATCACGGCACGGAATGCATCTGAAACGGCAAGCAACCATGCTGGCTTCGGCCCTTGCGGCCACATTAGCCTCGGTCGAGCAGGCTGAAGTGCACCCGCACGTCTTCGCCGAAGCCCGCCTCGACGTCATCCTCAGCGCGGATCACCAAAGTGTGACGGCGTTGCGCCACCTTTGGCGCTTCGACGACCTGTTTTCGAGTACGGTGCTGATGGAGTTCGACAAGAACAACGACCTCAAGCTTGACGACAAAGAGCTCAAGGAAGTGGCCGACACCGTTCATTCCTCGCTGGCGGAGTTCAACTATTTCCAGCTCGTCACGCAGGACGGCAAGGACGTGCCCATGGTGCCGCCGCCGCATCTGATGGCGAACTTCGAGAACGATCAGTTGATCATCCTGTTCGAGTCGCAGCCGAAGGCGCCGATCAAGCTCGCCGGCAAGATCGATATCGGCGTCTACGATCCGACCTTCTATACGGCGATCGACTTCACCGACGACGCCAATCTCAACGTTGAGGGACTGCCTTCGACCTGCACCAGGAAGGTTATCCGTCCCGACCCGGACGAAGCGATCAAGGAAAACCAGAAGACCCTGACGGACGCATTCTTCAACGATCCGACAGGCACCGACATGAGCAAGATCTTCGCCACCAAGCTCGAATTGAACTGCGCGCCAGAAGGATGATCGGGTGATGAGACCGTCGCTGCGTTTGGCCCTCGGCCTCTTGGCCGCCGCCTTGATGGCGACCCATCTGTCGGGCGTGGCCCATGCCCAGAGCTCGCTCGGCATCGGCGTCAATGACGGCATGGCGCCGACCACCACGGGTCCGTTCGCCCATATCCTGATGTGGATCAACCTTCGGCAGCAGGAATTCTACCATTCGTTGGCTGCCGCCATGAAGGCCATGCGCCAGGACGGCAGCAAGCTCTGGCTTTTGATTGGCCTCTCCTTCGCCTATGGCATTTTCCACGCCGCCGGCCCCGGCCACGGCAAGGCGGTGATCTCGTCCTACATGGTCGCCAACGAAGTGGCGCTGAGGCGCGGCATCCTGCTTTCCTTCGTCTCGGCGCTGCTGCAGGGCCTGACGGCGGTGGTCGTCATGATGCTTGCCTATTTCGTGCTGCGCGGCACCTCGATCTCGATGACCGACGCCGCCTGGTTCCTCGAAATCTCCAGCTTTGTGCTGGTGACGCTGTTCGGCGCCTGGCTTTTGTGGCGCAAGCTCGGTCCGTCGATCCTGCGCCTGTTCGGCCGCGCACCCGCCTACAGCCTGTCGGCCGCCCATGCCGGCCATTCCCATGCGGGACACGCGCACGCCCATTCGCATGCGGGCCATTCCCACGCACATGCGCACGCCGCGCATTCCCTGCACGTGCACGACGATCATGATCACGATCATCATGACCACGCGCATGCCCACGCCCATGGTCATGGCGCGCATGAGCACCACCATCACGCCGCGCACGATCACGGTCACGCCCACCACGACCACGGCCTGGGTGAAGTCTGCGAGACCTGCGGCCATTCGCATGCGCCGGATCCGGCGATGCTTTCGGGCGACCGCTTCGACTGGCGCACGGCCTGGTCTGCGGTGGCCGCCGTCGGCATCCGCCCCTGCTCCGGGGCGCTGATCGTGCTGAGCTTCGCGCTGCTCAACGGGTTGTGGGTAGGCGGGCTGCTGTCGGTGCTGGCGATGTCGATCGGCACCGCGATCACCGTCTCGGCGCTGGCGACGATCGCCGTGACGGCCAAGAACTGGGCGGTCTATTTCGCCGGCGACGGGCGCATCGGCAACCGCATCCATTCCATCGTCGAGATCGGCGGCGCCGCCTTCATCTTCCTGGTCGGACTGCTGCTTCTGTCGGCCAGCCTGTCGGGCGGCGTCTGACTTTTAAGGCTGGCTCGCCAAGGTTGTTGAGATCAGGTCAGGCCGGCCTTACCTGGATATCAACGCACCTTCCCGCCCAGCTCATCATCGATGTGAGCCTGGATAATCTCCTCGAAATTGCTTTCGGCGGCAAAGCCGAGCTTCCGCGCCCGCCTCGCCTCGAACCGAGTCGGCCAGCCTTTGACGATCGCCCATATCGTTTCGTCCGGCTGCTCGCGTATCCGTTTCGCGACCTCGGCGCCGGCAATGCGCTGCAGCGCCTCGATCTGCTCGCCGACAGTGACGGCGACGCCGGGCATGGTGAGGTTGCGGCGCGGCCCCACCGCAGCGCCATCGATTTCCGCAGCGTGGATCAGGAAGCCCACCGCCGAGCGCGGACTGGCATGGGTGTGCAACACCGAGCGCGGCACCGGCAGGATCGCCTCCTGCCCGGCGAGCGGCTCGCGGATGATGCCGGAGAAGAAGCCCGACGCCGCCTTGTTGGGTTTGCCGGGGCGAACGCAGATCGTCGGCAGCCGGATGCCGATGCCGTCGAAGAAGCCTCGCCGCGTATAGTCGGCGAGCAGCGCCTCGCTCATCTGCTTCTGCGTGCCGTATGAGGTGAGCGGCGTCGGATGGAATTCGTCCGGGATGACGTCCGGGAACGGCGCGCCGAATACGGCGATCGACGAGGTGAAGATAAGGCGCGGCGCGAACGCCGCCAGCCGCACCGCATCGAACAGCGCGCGCGTGCCGTCGAGATTGACGCGATAGCCGAGATCGAAATTGGCCTCCGCCTCCCCCGACACGATGCCGGCCAGGTGGAAGATCACATCCGGACGGGAAGCCACGAGGGCAGCCGTAGCGCCGGGCGCGGAAAGATCGCCAGTATGGATCGAGACATCGACGCCGGCGAGCGCCGGCGCCTGCGGCGCCACGATGTCGTGCAGGTCGAGCGCCGTTATTTTTCGCCCGCGCAAGGCACCGTCCCTGGCCAGCCGCGCGATAAGCGTGCGGCCAACCATGCCGGCGGCACCCGTGATCAGAATCCTCATCTTCAGAGACCTTTCTTGCGCTGGCTGCGTCCGCGCAGCCAAAGGACCACGAACAGCCCGACCATGAAGACCACGGCAATGGCAGCGGCCAGGACCGTCGATACCTTGCCCGCGGCCAGCATGATCGTCGGCAGGAAATAGGCGGCGAGACCGAACAGAAGCAGTATCACGGCCGCGGCGATCGCCGCGTTGCGGGTGTCGCGATCCATCAGCAGGCCTTCCTCGTTTCGAGGCTGTTCGGCTTCGTCATCACGGCGCGATCAGTGATAGTGCCGGCGATCGGCAGGCGCGCCATGCGCGTGGTTGTGATCATGATGGTGGTCGTGCTCGTCATGGCTGTCGGCGCACTGGCCGAATTCGGTCTCGACCGTTGCATGCTCGATGCCGTGCTTGGCCGCAAGCCGTTTCTTGATGGCGCTCACCGCTACATGCGGATCGACGCCGTCGTTCAGGCAGGCATGCAGCGTCGCCATGTTGGAGGTCCCGTCGAGCGACCAGACATGCATGTGATGCACCTCGCGCACGCCCTTGACCGCGCCTTCGATGTCCTTGGCGACCACGTCGCGGTCGAGGCTTGCCGGCACGCCTTCGAGCAGGACATGGGCGGCCTCGCGCATCAACGACCATGCCGTCGACAGGATCAGCAGCGACACCAGGACGGAGAGGATCGGATCGATGGGCGTCCAGCCAGTTGCCAGGATGATGAGGGCTGCCGCGATTGCCGCGGCCGAGCCAAGCAGGTCGCCCAGCACGTGCAGGATGGCGCCGCGCATGTTCAGGCTCTCGCGGTCGCCGCCATGGAGCACGAAGAAGGAGGCGAGGTTGACCAGCAGACCTGCCACCGCCACGACCAGCATCGGACCGCCGAGCACCGGCGCCGGGTTCATCAGCCGCCCCCAGGCCTCGTAGACTATCCACAGCGCGATGACGAAGATGGCTATGCCGTTGGTGTAGGCAACCAGCGTCTTCACGCGGGCGAAGCCATAGGTGAGCCGGCCGGTGGCCGGACGCCCCGTCAGGTGGAAGGCATACCAGGCAAGGCCGAGCGCGATCGAATCGGCGAGCATATGGCCGGCATCCGCGAGCAGCGCCAGCGAGCCGGTGAGCAGACCGCCGAGCGCCTCGGCGACCATGAAGCCGCCAGTCAGGCAGGCGGCGATCAGCACGCGCTTCTTGTCGGTCGAACCATGCACATGGCCATGGCTGTGACCGGCCGGGCTATGATCGTGCGAAGCGTGGTCATGCGCCATTGCTGAACTCCTGTCTGACCTGGCCCGACAGCGGTTTCCCGCTTCCGGAGATCGTGGTCTACGCGCCAAAGTCGGCGCGAAAATCCTCGAGTCGCCGCTTCTGGCCGCCCTCGCCATCGAAATTCGCCGGATCGAGCCAGCCTTCATAGGCCTTGCGCAAGGCCGGCCATTCCTTGTCGATGATCGAATACCACGCCGTATCGCGGTTTTCACCCTTGACCACAAGGTGCTGGCGGAAGATGCCTTCGAACTTGAAGCCGAAACGCTCGGCGGCGCGCTTCGAGGGCTCGTTGCGGTTGTTGCACTTCCACTCGTAGCGGCGGTAGCCGAGATCGTCGAAAAGGTATTTCGCAAACAGGAACTGGGCTTCGGTCGCCGCCGGCTTGCGCGAGATCAGCGGACCCCAATAGATGTTGCCGATTTCGCCGACGCCGTTGTTGGCATCGATGCGCATCAGCGTCTGGCGCCCGGCGATCTTGCCACTTGCCTTGTCGATGACGGTGAAGAACAGCGGATCCTCGCTGGCTTCCACCTTGTCGAGCCAGGGCTGGAAGGCGGCGCGGGTTTCCGGCGGATAGTCGGGCAGCCAGGCGAAACGTCCGCCGACATCCGAAACCGAGGAGGCCTCGTAGAGGCCGTCGCCATGCTTTGCCGCGCTCAGTGGCTCCAGCCTGACGGTGCGTCCCTCGATCGCTTTGCGTTCCGGCCGCGGACGCGGCTGCCAATTCTTCAGATCTTCCGACACCGACCACTCCAATCCGTTGACTTTTCCCAGCGGACGGTCACAAAAACGCTCGCTCACAGAAAGAACCACAGGGACGGGAAAAATGCTCCACACGATCGCGGCCTTCGACCGTCTCGGCGAAGAAAACGCCTTTGCGGTGCTGGCGAGGGCCACTGCGCTTGCCCATCAGGGCCGCGACATCGTCAATCTCGGCATCGGCCAGCCCGACTTCAAGACGCCGCAGCACATCGTCGAGGCGGCGATCAAGGCGCTGCGCGACGGCCACCATGGCTACACCCCGGCAAACGGCCTCTTGGCCACCCGCGAGGCGGTCGTGCGCCGCACGCTGACCACCACCGGCGTCGAGGTGTCGCCCGAGAATGTGATGATCCTGCCCGGCGGCAAGCCGACCATGTTCGCCGCGATCCTGATGTTCGGCGAGGCCGGCACCGAGATCCTCTATCCCGATCCCGGCTTTCCGATCTATCGCTCGATGATCGAGTTCACTGGCGCCACGCCGGTGCCGGTGCCGGTCCGCGAGGAAAACGGCTTTGCCTTCTCGGCCGACGAGACGCTGGCGCTGATCACGCCGAAAACCAGGCTGCTGATCCTCAACTCGCCCGCCAACCCGACCGGCGGCGTCACCCCCCGGGCCGAAATCGAGAAGCTGGTCAAGGGCCTGGAGAAGTACCCTGAGGTCGCCATCATGTCGGACGAGATCTACGACGTCATGACCTACGACGGCGAGACCCACTATTCGCTGCTGAACTTCCCCGAGATTCGCGACCGGCTGATCGTGCTCAACGGCTGGTCGAAGACCTGGGCGATGACCGGCTGGCGCATGGGCTGGTCGATCTGGCCGAACGGCGACAAGGGCGCGCATCTCTACGACAAGGTGCGCAAGCTGGCGGTGAACTGCTGGTCCTGCGTCAACGCGCCGAGCCAGTTTGCCGGCATCGCCGCGATCGATGGCCCGCAGGACGACGTCGACAAGATGATGCGCGCCTTCGACAACCGCAGGAAGATCGTGGTCGAGGGGCTGAATGCGCTGCCTGGCATTTCCTGCATCACGCCGAAGGGCGCCTTCTATGCCTTCCCCAATGTCTCGAAGACCGGCTGGAAGGCGAAGAAGCTCGCCTCGGCGCTGTTGGAGGATGCCGGCGTGGCTTTGATCGGCGGCCCCGATTTCGGCGTTCTCGGCGAAGGCTATATCCGGCTTTCCTACGCCAATTCCGAGGAGAACATCCTGCGCGCGCTGGAGCGGATCGAAGCTTTCTTGAAGAAGTGACCCCCTCATCCGGCCGCTTCGCGGCCACCTTCTCCCCGACGGGGAGAAGAGGTTGGCGCCGGCGCTGACGATCTCCTCTTCCCTCGGGGAGAGGTCGGATTGCCCTTGGCAATTCGGTTGGCAATCCGGGTGAGGGGGCTCTTCTCTAACCTCTGCCCACAAACGGCATCTTCGTCGCCATCACCGTCATGAACAGCACGTTGGCGTCGAGCGGCAGGCTGGCCATATGCAGCACCGCGTCGGCGACGCGCTGCACATCCATCACCGCTTCGGCCGCGATCGAGCCATTGGCCTGCGGCACGCCGACCGTCATCGGCTGCGCCATCTCGGTCAGCGCATTGCCGATGTCGATCTGGCCGCAGGCGATATCGAAAGGCCGGCCGTCGAGCGCCAGCGTCTTGGTGAGCCCGGTGATCGCATGCTTGGTCGCCGTATAGGGCGCGGAGCCGGGGCGCGGCGCATAGGCCGACACCGAGCCGTTGTTGATGATGCGGCCGCCCATCGGCTTTTGCCGGCGCATGGCGCCGAAGGCCGCGCGGGCGCACAGGAACGAGCCAGTGAGGTTGACGCCGACGACATCGTTCCAGACCTCGACCGGAATCTCGTCGATCAGCGTCGACTTGTAGCCCATGCCGGCATTGTTGAAGAGCAGGTCGACGCGGCCGAAGGCTTCGAGCACAGTCTCGAACATGTCATCGACTTCCGCGGCCTTGCTGATGTCGCAGGCGACGGCCAGCGCCTTGGCTTGCGTCTTCCCCGCCTCGGCGATCGCCTCTTCCAGCACCGTCTTGCGGCGGCCGCAGAACACCGTATTCCAGCCTGCCTTGAGCAGCGCCGTGGCGACGCTTTTGCCGATGCCGGTGCCGGCGCCGGTAACGATGGCGGTCTTCTCTGCTATGGCTGTCATCGCCGTCCTCCCGGTCATGACTGGAAAGACGTGGCATCGCAAATGGAAGCGATCATGGCAAGCAACTGTTGGCGATAAAGCAGGGGCCAACAAAAAGGGCGGCCATTGGCGACCGCCCCGATCTGAACCGTGCTTGGGAGGAGGATAAGCCGGTCCGACAGATTAAAATGATGCGCTTGCTGAGTTAACGAGAGATTAACGACCGGCAAGGGCTCGCCCGATGGCGTTTACCAAGGCTAATTCACCACGGTGAACTGGGCGCGCTTCCGGCCGGCACCTTTGCCGCCGAAACCGTCGCCTCGACATGATCGACCAGGGCGTCCGGCAGGCCGAGCCGGCCGGCCAGCAGGTCGAGATAGCCGCGCTCGGCGCGCGTGTCGGGATCGATCGTCAGCCGCGAGGCGGTGTAGAGCTCGAGCTTCTGCGCATCGGTCTTGGCGCCGGCGACCAGCGTGTCGAGATCGAGCGGGCTTTCGAGCTCTGCAATGAGGAACTTCTCGGCTTCCGCACCGACACCGGCGAGCTTGAGCTTGTCGGCGATCTTCTTGCGTTCGCCATCGTCGACATGGCCGTCAGCCTTCGCCGCCGAGATCATCGCTCTGACCAGCGTCAGCGTGAACTCGGCCTCGCCTTGCGGCGCCTGCGAGGGATGGAAGGCGGTGTCCGCCGGCGGCGGCAGCAATTCAGGCTCGCTGGCAGGCGGCGCCTGCGCCGGTTCCCTGCCGGCCTTGTAGTTCTGGTAGGCCTTGTAGGCGAGGCCGCCGATGGCTGCCAGACCGCCGAGCTTGACGGCCGCGCCCGTGACCTGCCGGCCGGTGCCGGTGCCGAGCAGCACGGCGGCAAGCGCGCCGGCCGCGAGCGGATTGTCCTTCGCCATCTGTACCGCCTGCCCCGCCTTGTCGCGGACAGTCGAGCCGGTCCCAGGGATTTGCGAGCCGAGAAGGTCGTCGAGCAGCTTCTTGGGGTCGAGCATCAATGCCTCCAGAATTGGCCCGGCCGAATGCGCGCGGGCAAGGTTTCGGACCGGCAAGAGGTAGGCCCCGCGCTTTGACATTACAATGACTGCGGACATTTCGCTCGTACGGCGCCTCTGTCGGGGCGGGCTCGTCATGTGTCGAAACGGCGGAATGCTTCGAATAGGATCACACCGGTTTCGGAAAGGAGCGATTGGATGACGAATGCAGAAAACCGCGAGCCGGCACGCGATCCGCAGGATCTCGAGCGTCTGCTGATCGATCGGCAATGGGCCGGCGACATCGAGGGCATGCTGGCTCTGTTCGAGCCCGACGCCGTCGTCGACAGCGGCGATGACGAACCGGTTCGCGGCCAGCACGCGATCCGCGCGCTGTTCCAGCAGGGCATCGCCGCGGGTCGCAAATTCCAGCGTGGCGATCAGCGCCCTGCCCTGGTCAACGGCGACCTGGCGTTGACGTCTACGAGGCTGTCCGATGGCAGCATAACCAGCGAGGTCGCACGTCGTCAGAGCGACGGAACATGGCTCTGGGCGATCGACCGTTATTCGGTCGCCTTCTGAGCAATTCCAGGAAAAGTGCGCAGCGGTTAGGCTCGACGACCTCGCCGTAGCTTTCCGTCCGGAATTGCGTCTGACAAAGAACTAGCTGCCGATATGGCGCTTGCCGCCGCGCGCTTGCGCCAGTTCCACCTGGCGATGGCGTTCGGCATAGCGCGCTCGATCCTCGTCGGAGCGCGTTTCAAAACAGTGCGGGCATGAGACGCCGGCGGTGAATTTCGGCGACAGCCGGTCCTCGACGGTCAGCGGGTGGCGGCAGGCGCGGCAGAGTTCTGCTTCGCCCTCGGTCAGGCCATGCGAGACCGACACCCGCTCGTCGAAGACGAAACATTCGCCTTGCCACAGGCTCTCCTCGGTCGGGACGTCCTCCAGGTATTTCAGGATGCCGCCCTTGAGATGGAAGACGTTTTCGAGGCCGAGCGACTTCACATAGGCCGTCGCCTTCTCGCAGCGAATGCCTCCGGTGCAGAACATCGCCACCTTGCGGCCTTCAAGCTCTCCGCGGTGCTCCTCGAGCCAGGCGGGAAACTCGCGGAAGCTGGTGGTCTTGGGGTCGACCGCGCCCCTGAAAGTCCCGAGCGAGACTTCATAGGCGTTGCGCGTGTCGATGACGACGGTGTCGGCGTCCGAGATCAGGGCGTTCCAGTCTGCCGGCGCGACATAGCTGCCGGCGCTGGTCGCCGGATCGATATTCTCGACGCCCATGGTGACGATCTCGCGCTTCAACCGCACCTTCATGCGGTGGAACGGCATTTCGGCGGCGCTGCTGTATTTGACTTCCAGCCCGGCAAGGCCTTCGATGGCTTCGAGGTGATCCATCAGCGCGGCAATCGCCTCCTCGCTGCCGGCGACGGTGCCGTTGATGCCTTCCTTCGCCAGAAGCAGCGTGCCCTTGATGCCGCGCCCGCAACAGAAGGCAGCGAGCGGCGCGCGCAGGGCCTCGTGTCCGTCGAGCCGGGCAAACTTGTAGAGGGCGGCGACGCGGACTGGCTGGATTTCCTTAGCTATTGTCATGGCAATGCCACTAGACCGTGCTGAAAGCCGTTTCAAGGCGGACACTGCCGGCGCATGACCACGTGACATCACGACACGCCGCCCTTCGTGGACTTGCCATATCCCTTCTGCTAATCGGTTTAAAACGATCGAAATGGAGACCAGCATATGACCAGCAAGACCGAAAAGCTCCTGTCGCTCCTCAACGGTCAGCCGGTTATCCCGGTGCTCAAGATCGCCAACGTCGCCGATGCCGTGCCGCTCGCCCGTGCGCTTTCGCGAGGTGGTCTGCGGGCCATCGAGATCACGCTGCGCACCGCCGATGCGCTGGAAGCGATCCGCCGCGTCGCCGCCGAGGTCGAGGAGGCGATCGTCGGCGCCGGCACCATTCTCGATGCCAGGCAGTTCGGCGAAGCGGCAAGCGCCGGCTCGAAATTCATCGTCAGCCCCGGCATCACCAGCCAGCTTCTCGACGCGGCCAAGGACAGCCCGGTGCCGCTGCTGCCCGGCGCCATCACGCCCGGCGAGATCATGGCCGCGCGCGAAGCCGGCCTGCGCTTCCTGAAATTCTTCCCGGCCGAGCAGTCCGGCGGCATCGCTTCGCTGAAGGCCTTCGCCTCGCCGCTCGCCGACGTGAAATTCTGCCCGACCGGCGGCATAACGGCCAAAAACGCCGCCGACTATCTGAGCCTGCCCAACGTCATCTGCGTCGGCGGCTCCTGGGTTGCGCCCGACGATCTCATCAAGGCCGGCAAATGGGACGAGATCGAAGCGCTGGCGCGTGAGGCGAGCAAGCTCAAGAAGTAATCGGCGCCTTCACCAAGGCAGCGCGCCGTTCTCGTCGAAATAGCCGCCCGTCGGTCCGCCCGGCTCCAGCGTCGCCAGCCGCACGATGATCTCGGCCGCCTGTTGCACTGTGCGGCCGCCCCTGTGCGCATTGAGGTCCGTCGCCGTGTAGCCGGGAGCAGCCGCGTTGACCATGACGCCGCGCGGCGCAAGCTCCCGCGCAAAGGCCAGTGTCACGGCGTTGAGCGCGGTCTTCGAACTGCCATAGCCCATGACATTGGGCGACTGGCTGCTGCCGGCCGCGCGCGCCAGCGATCCGAGATAGCTGCTCACCATGACAATGCGGGCGGCGGGCGCCGCCAAAAGCAGAGGCAGGAATGCCTGCGTGACCCGCACCGGACCGAAGACGTTGACGTCATAGGTGGCTTTCATATCAGCGACACCCTCGCGGCTCGGCGGCCGCTCATAACGACCGTCCGGGCCAAGCGCGTCGACATAGCCCGGAGCGACGCCGGCATTGTTGACCAGCACCTCCAGGCCAGGCGACTGCGCCGCGACTGCCTTGGCCGCGGCCGCCACGCTGCCATCACTGGCGACGTCGAGCGCGAGCCACTCGACGTCCAACCCTTCGCCGCGCAGCGCTAGCGCAGCGGTCTCGCCGCGCTCGGCGTCGCGCGCGCCCAGCCACACCTTGTAATCCAGTGCCGCCAGCCGGCGGACGGTCTCGAGGCCGATGCCCTTGTTGGCGCCGGTCACCAACGCGCTCTTCGTCGTCATGTCCATGTCTCCTTTTCGATGACCCAGAGATGACGTGAACCGGCCAGCTTTGCGCGCCAAAAGCTCTCAGCCTCTTGCCTAATCCTCTCAACCGGACGTGAGTCACCGCCTCAGTTGGTTGCTTGGCCGCGGTGGATCGGCAATGCTGAAACGATGAACGAAGCGCTTCAGGAATTGATCTCGATCGCCGGCCGCCATGCGCTCGGGCGACGGACGAAGACGGCCATCCCGCGCGTCACTATCGGCCGCAGCGAGGTTCCGACGCCGCCGCTGCCCGAGCTTTGCCAGCCGACCACGCTGTTTGTCCTGCAGGGAACCAAAACGGTCCTGATCGGCGATCGCACGCTTGCCTACAGCGCCGGCAGCTATTTCGTCTATGCGGTTGAAACACCGGCCACCAGCCAGTTGGTCGAGGCGAGCGCCGCGCAGCCTTATATGGCGATTGCCTTCGCGCTCGATACCGAGCTGATCGCCGGTCTGCTCATCGACCACAAGCCGGCGATCGATGGCGATAGCTTCGTGACCAATCAAGTCGACGACTTGCTGCTCGATGCGTGGCGCCGGATGCTGCGGCTGCTCGACCGGCCGGCCGAGATACCTGTCCTCGCGCCCATGCTCGAACGGGAGATCGCGTTCCGGCTCTTGCAAGGCCCGCAGGGCGAGAAGCTGCGCCAGCTCGCGCGCGCCGACGGGCGCCTGTCGCAGATCCGCCGCGCCACGGCGTGGATCCGGGCGCATTACAACGAGCCGATCGACGTGACGCAACTGGCCGAGCTGTCGCATATGAGCAACGCCGCTTTTCATCGCCACTTCAAGGCAGCGACGGCCATGAGTCCGATCCAGTACCAGAAGCAGCTCCGCCTGCTGGAGGCGCGCCATCTGCTGATCGCGCAACCGGGCAGCGCCGCGCATGTCGCCTTCACCGTCGGCTACGAAAGCGCCTCACAGTTCAGCCGCGAATATGCGCGCCAGTTCGGACTGCCGCCCGCGCGAGATGCCGCGCGGCTTCTATCGAAGGGCGAAGCGGCTGCGCTGGAGATCGACTGAACATGAAAAACCCGGTCGGCTTGCGCCGACCGGGTCAGTTGCCTGGAATGCGGTTATTTGCAGACCTTGACCTTGTCGATCACCTTGTGACCGTGCCGCCAATGCGTCACCAGCTTGGTGACGCAATGATGCTTGTGGGTCTTGATGATCACGGTCTCGGCCTGCGAGGGAGCGACCGCCGCCGATGCCGCAGCCAGCGCCAGAACTGACGCCAATACAATCTTCTTCATGAATATCCTCAGTTTGGAACAAACTCGTTTTAACCCATCAATGGGGATCGCGTTCCAACCTCACGGGAAGTTTAGCCTGGCGTGAACATGCAGACATGGGAACGCCGATTCAGGTCGCCATATCTGGTTCCTGCTCATGGATTCGAACCACGATTCACGCCTTCAAAGGGCGCTGTCCTACCATTAGACGAAGCGGGAAGACTGGTTGGCCAAACAGGCAGGGCGCATGCCATGAAAGATAAAAGCCGCGCTGGCGGACCAACGCGGCTTTGCGGCGGCACGTTGGCTCGCCTATTTCGTTTGGAAGCGCGCGACCGAGAGGAACTTCACCGCGTTGCCGGTGAAGCGGCTTGCGTCCGGCACCTGGCCATCCATCTGGAAGCCGGCGGTGTACACTTCGCTCGGCGGCGTGTGCACGATGTTGTAGGCATAGCGCGGCGCCGTCGTCGGGTCGGAAACCGAGGCGATGTTGGCACCGCTGCCCAGCGCCCAGCGCGCGGCCTGCGGCGGCGTCGCAACCACCATGGCCTTGGGTCCGGGCTTCAGATCGTGGGCGGACGCCCTGCCTTCCTTGGCCGTCGTCTTCACATTGCCGCCGATCGCCTGCGCGGGATTGGTCCCGGCCGGGAGGGCGGCGATAGCCTGGCGCGGCGAGGCTGCGTCGACGCCCGACGGATCGTTGAAGGCGGAGCGCGGCTCCGGTTCGGTCAGCGACGCGAGCTGGTATTCGGCGCCGCCACCATCGGCCCCAACGGTTGCATTGGCCTGTTCGAGAACGGCTTTGACCTCATCCTGCTTGCCGGGCTGCGGCCGTGCTGTCGGCAGCACGGAGAACGCGTCGGTCGCGCTCTTGTCCTGCGAAGCCGTTTCGGCCAGCGCCAGAAGCACGTTCTTGTCCTTCGGCGCGAATTCCGCCGGCGTCGAGCGGTCGGGACGCCAGGTCGGCAGCGGGATGTTGTTGACCGCCACCCGCACCGGATCGGTGCTCGCGGCCTCCGCGGCGCTGGCGGTGCCGAACGGAACCTTGTCCGGCACGGGCGCCTGGGCCGTCGCAACCGCTTGCTCCGTCGTCGCCGAGGCATCCGCCGTGGCGAACGGCACGTTCTGCGGCACCTGCTGGCCGACATCGACCTTAGGACGCGGCGCGAAGTCGGGCAGCGGGATTTCCTTGGGCGGCAGCGCGGCGATGATCGTCTCCGGCGTATCCTGCTCCGGCTGCTGCGAATCGTCGGCGCTGGCATCCGCGATCTGCGGGATGTTGGCGCGCTTGGCATCCTTCGGCGAGACAATCGCGATGCCCGGAAGGCTGCTGTTGCGTGCCGTGGCGGCGCTCGCGACCTGGACCTGCTTCACGGCTTTCTGCTGAGGCGCCGGGGCGCTCTCATCGGCGTCGTCGTCGGCCTCGTCGGCGCCGCCGCCGAACCAGGCAAACAGGCCGCCGGACCGCTTGGTCGAGCCACCGGCGCTGGCCAGTTCGATGTTGGGCGTGCCGGAACCCTTGCGCGACTGATAGGCAGCCAAGGCCTGCTGATAGCCGGGCAATGGCTTGCCGTCGCTCGGCACATGCAGCGTCTTGCCGTTCGGGAACAGGCTGACCAGCTCCTGGCGGCTGATGCCCGGCCAATGGCGCACATTGCCGACATCCATATGCA
Source organism: Mesorhizobium sp. B2-7-1 (assembly GCF_006440735.1). Lineage (GTDB taxonomy): Bacteria > Pseudomonadota > Alphaproteobacteria > Rhizobiales > Rhizobiaceae > Mesorhizobium. The sequence continues at coordinate 66,835 of NZ_VFUA01000020.1, forward strand.
CGAAGGGCGAACCGGAGGTTGGGTAATAGCCGACGCCGCCGCCTTGCATCTTCAGGCCGATGTTGCGCAGCTTCTTCAGCGGCACGCCGGGGATGTAGAAGTCCATCGCCTTGCCGAGCATATGCTGGCTTTTCTCTGCGACGCCGCGGCTGCGCGAGCGCAGCAACGCATTGGTCGAGGGCGAGCGGTAACCGCAGACGACCTGGATATAGTCGGTCGCACCGGCTTCGCGATAGGCTTCCCAGACAAGGTCGAGCAGCCGCGGATCCATCTTGGTCGGCTCGTTGCGGCGCCAGTCGCGCAGAATGATGTTGATCTTGCGCAGGCCTTCCGGATCGTAGCGGCCATTGCGCTTGTAAACGATCTCGGCCTTTTCATGCGTGTGCAGGTGATAGAGCTTGAGCGTACGCACCTCAGCCCTGGCGCCTGGCGCCGCCGCGGACAGGAACCCGACGGCCAAAATCACGAACGTCAGCCACCTAGGCCAGACGCTCATGTGAAAATGCCGCCCGTTTTTGTGTCGTTCGATTTTGTTCAAATCAAATGGCTTTCAGGCTGCCGTTTGTCCCCGGATTTGACCAAACGGATGCGTGGTTTTCACATCCGAATATCGATCCTAATGGTTAATCATCGTTTATTGAAGCCGAAATGCGGTGACACCGTGGCGATATCCCGTCAAAAATGATGCACAGCATTTCGTGGTAAACCGCTGGTTTAGATCAAGAATCCGGCCTCGGCGAGAACACGATCTGTTACCGTTAGCGTTAATGCGTGATCCTCGCCGACGCCAACCACTGAAAACCCAGGGTTTTCACGTCAAAAGCGACAATTTGACTCGGATTTTAGGCGGGTAAGCTGGATCGAGGCTTGCCTGTCATGAGGCGAGCCGGTCGACGCGGCCGGCTTCGGGGTCAATGCCATATTCCTTCAACTTGCGGTAGAGTGTCGAGCGGCCGATGCCCAACCGGCGGGCAACCTCGCTCATCTGGCCATTGTAATGATCGATCGCGAGCTTGATCATCTCGAGCTCGACATCGGCCAGCGCCCGCACATTGCCGCGCTCGTCCAACGCCCGAAGCGTTCCGAACCGCGGCTGCGGCCTGGCTGGCGCCTGGCCATCGGGCAAGCCGACCGCCATTGCCTCGGAAACGGCCTCGTCCGCCTGGCGGATCACGTCCGCGGTCGTCTCGGCGACGGCGTATGCCGGTTCCGCTCCGAGATTTACCGTTCCTTCCACCTGCGCCCGGATCTGCGGGAATTCCTCCTCGGTCAGCACATCGCCCTCGGCAAGCACCGACGCCCTGAAGACCGCATTCTCCAGCTGGCGGATGTTGCCCGGCCAGTCATAGGCCTGCAGCATCGCAAGCGCCGCGGCCGATATGCCGGCAAGGCGGCGGCGCGGATCGGTCGGAGCGACCTTTTCCATGAAATGCCGGACAAGGTAGGGAATGTCGTCGCGGCGATCGCGCAGCGGCGGCACGAAGATCGGGTAGACGTTCAGCCGGTAGAACAGGTCCTCGCGGAACTTGCCGTCCTTGACCTGCTGCAGGAGGTTGCGGTGCGTGGCCGAGATCAGGCGGATATCGACCTTGACGGTCGAGCGGCCGCCGACCGGATCGACCTCGCCTTCCTGCACGGCGCGCAGCAGCTTGACCTGGACGTCGAGCGGCAGATCGCCGATCTCGTCCAGGAACAGCGTGCCGGAATTCGCCTCGACGAATTTGCCGGTGTGCTTATCGGTGGCGCCGGTAAAGGAACCCTTTTCGTGGCCGAACAGGATCGATTCGACGAGATTGTCCGGGATCGCGCCGCAATTGACGGTGACGAACGGCTTCGAGCGACGGTCGCCGGTGCCCTGGATGGCGCGCGCCACCAGTTCCTTGCCGACGCCGGACTCGCCCTCGATCAGGATCGGGATGTTGGAGGCCGCCGCTTTCTGTCCAAGGCGTATCACCCGCTCCATAGCCTGGCTGCGCGTGATCATGTCCTTGAAGGTGAGATGGCCGCCGCCGCGTCGCCGCGATACGCGCTTCATCTCGTCCTCGACGGCCTCCACCTTGAGCGCGTTCGAGATCGCTGTCTGCAGCCTGTCGGGCGACGCCGGCTTGACGACGAAGTCGAAGGCGCCGTGCCGCATCGCCGAGACGACGGTCTCGATGCCGCCCTGGGCCGTCTGCACGATGACGGGGATGTTGATGGCGCGCTCGCGCATGGCCTTCAGCACGCCGATGCCGTCGAGGCCGGGCATGACGAGATCGAGAATGACGACGGAGACCTCGCGCGCGTTCGGCCCGTCGAGCACGTCGAGGCCGGCCTCGCCGCTATCCGTGACGATCGCGCTGTGGCCGAACTTGGTCAACGCGGCCTCGACCAGCCTGCGCTGCACCGGATCGTCATCGACTATGAGTATGGAACCTGTCATGACTGTTTGAGTTGTCCGCCCGAGAAAATCCCCATGGATCATCTTGGCACAGGGTTCTAAATAAGGTTTCAAAAAACCCGGTGAACGAATTCCTTAGGATTTGACCGGCTTCTCCTTTCCCTTTGATTCTGGCTCCTTGGTTCAAAAAAGGTATCGTTGATGCGCATGATGTTTGGTCAGCGGCTTGCGGCGTCGTCCGGCCAGGGCGCGGCGGGGCTTGGCGACCTGCCGGAGTGGAATCTTGCCGATCTCTATTCGGGCATGGAAGCGCCCGAGTTGAAGCGCGACATCGCCAGGGCGGCCAGCGAAGCCATCGCCTTCGAGACCCGCTGGAAAGGCACGCTGGCCGCGGAAGCCGGGCGCGGCGCCGCCGGCCGGCTGGGCGAGGCGCTGAAAGCCTATGAGGCACTCGAGGAACTGATCGGTCGCATCGTCTCGTATGCCGGCCTCGTCTATGCCGGCAACACCGCCGACCCGCAGCGCGCCAAGCTCTATGGCGACGTCCAGGAAAAGATGACGGATGCCAGCGCGCATCTCCTGTTCTTCGCGCTCGAGCTCAACCTGATCGACGATGCGGCGATCGAGAGCGCTCTGGCCGCCGACAAGGCCTTCGGCCATTACCGGCCCTGGGTGCTCGACCTCAGGAAGGACAAGCCCTACCAGCTCGAGGACCGCGTCGAGCAGTTGTTCCACGAAAAGTCGGTCACCGGGCGCGGCGCCTGGAACCGCCTGTTCGACGAAACGATGACGGACCTGCGCTTCGAGGTCGACGGCGAGGAACTGACGCTTGAGCCGGCGTTGAACCGGTTGCAGGATTCGAACGGCGAGGTGCGCCGCCGCGCCTCCGAGGCGCTGGCCGCGACCTTCCGCAAGAACCTGCGCACCTTCACCCTCATCACCAACACTTTGGCCAAGGACAAGGAAATCTCCGACCGCTGGCGCGGCTTCCAGGATATTGCCGACTCGCGCCACCTCGCCAACCGCGTCGAGCGCGATGTGGTCGACGCGCTGGCCGCGGCCGTGCGTGAGGCCTATCCGCGGCTGTCGCACCGCTATTACGCGATGAAGGCGCGCTGGCTCGGCATGGACGTGATGAACCACTGGGACCGCAACGCGCCGCTGCCGGAGACGCCGCAGGCGGTGATCAGCTGGGACGACGCCAGGGACACGGTGCTTTCGGCCTACCAGCGCTTCTCGCCGGACATGGCCGAAATCGCCCGCGGCTTTTTCGATCGCAGATGGATCGACGCGCCGGTGCGGCCGGGCAAGTCGCCCGGCGCCTTCGCCCATCCGACGGTGCCGTCGGCGCATCCTTACGTGCTGCTCAACTACATGGGCAAGCCGCGCGATGTGATGACGCTGGCGCATGAGCTCGGCCATGGCGTGCACCAAGTGCTGGCCGCGGGCCAGGGCGCGCTGATGGCCTCGACGCCGCTGACGCTCGCCGAAACCGCCTCCGTCTTCGGCGAGATGCTGACCTTCCGGTCGCTGCTCGAGCAGACCAGCGACAAGCGCGAGCGCAAAGCCATGCTCGCCCAGAAGGTCGAGGACATGATCAACACTGTCGTGCGCCAGATCGCCTTCTACGAGTTCGAGCGCAAGGTGCATGCCGAACGCAAGAACGGCGAGCTGACCTCGGACAGACTGGGCGAATTCTGGCTGGAGGTGCAGGCCGAAAGCCTCGGGCCGGCGATCAAGCTGCGCGAGGGCTACGAGGTCTTCTGGACCTACATCCCGCATTTCATCCACTCGCCTTTCTACGTCTATGCCTATGCCTTCGGCGATTGCCTGGTGAACTCGCTCTACGCCGTCTACCAGAATGCCGAGCGCGGGTTTCAGGAGAAATATTTCGAGATGCTGCGCGCCGGTGGCACGAAGCATCACTCTGAGCTTCTGGCCCCCTTCGGCCTCGACGCCACCGACCCCGCTTTCTGGCAGATCGGCCTTGGCGTGATCGGTTCGCTGATCGACGAGTTGGAGGCGCTCGACAGTTGACGACAGCAACAGCGCAGGCATCGGCCGCAATAGTTTAGCCGGAACGCATATTAGCAAAGATCTATTCTTGCGCTAAATAGCTGTTCTTGAATAACTCTCCGGCGCATTTTTCAACTAGCTTTCGACAAGCCATATGATAGCGTCCGGCCTCAAGCTCAGCCGGACGCATCGCGCAGGCCAGAGATGGCCGGCCGCTACGCTACGGCGAATGCGATGATGGCCGTCGGCTCCGGACAAGGCCGCACGCCGATGGCTCGATTGAAGCCGGCGGTTCCGCCGACCACGGAACCTTTGACGATCCTTGGCGTGAGCTCGTCTTTCCGGGCCTCGACCGACAGATCGGACTGGAGAGGGAAATGAGCACTTTCTTCTACATGCTCCTGGCGTTCGTTGTGGGCATCCTGGTTGGCTGGTTCATCTGGGGCCGCTTGCGCGGCGAACTCGACAGTCTGCGTGGCGATCTCGACCGCACCCGAAGCGAGCGCGACAGGCTGCGCGCCGACAGCGATCGGTTGAAGGGCGAGCTCGACGCCTGTGGCCGTGCCCGCGCCGATCTCGAAAGCCGGTTGCGCGACGCGCCTTCCGGCAAGGCCGGCACCGACAAAACCGCTGCGCCGGCGGCTGCGCTGATGTCGACGCCCGCTGCCGCGACCTCGGCAGCGACGAAGGCCGCCCCGGCGAAGCCGGCCGCGGCAAAGAAGACTGCGTCGGCGAAGCCTGCGGCCAAGTCCGCCGCACCCAAGAAGGTGGCAGCGCTCGCGGCCAAGAAAGCCGCCGCGCCGCAGGCCGCGACCGGCAAGGCCGACAATCTGCGCCGCCTCATCGGCATCGGCCCGGTCAATGAAAGACTGCTCAAAGGCCTGGGCGTCACCACCTATGCCCAGATCGCCGCCTGGACCGCCGACGACGTCAAACGCATCGAAGAGGTACTCAATTTCGACGGCCGTATCGCGCGCGAAAAATGGATCGAGCAGGCGAAACTGCTGGCCGCCGGCAACGAGGCCGAATTCGCCCGCCAGTTCCCGACGGCCGGAACCGCAAGCAACACCTGAGCACCCTGCCTGTTGGCAGCAGGGCGGCGTCCCTACGGGCGCCGTCTTTGTTTTGGGCCAGCCGCCTTTGCGCCGCCCGACGCCGCTCTCTCGATTGCGCCACGCGGGGCCCCCATATAGAGCGGTCGACGGCGCTTTGTCCGCACCCTGAGGCCCATGTCCCTGCCCGCAGCCATTTTCCGCAACGACGCGACCGCTCGTCAGACGGTCTTCGACCGGCCGCGCGAGATCATCGTCGCGAACGACGCGGAAGAGTTCACGCCGGCGCTTGAAAGGGCGCAGGCTGCCTCGGACTCCGGCAAATGGCTGGCGGGCTATTTCTCATACGAAGCCGGTTACCTGCTCGAGCCGAAACTGGTGCCGCTGCTGCCCGAAGGCCGCCATGCGCCGTTGGTCTGCCTCGGCGTCTTCGATGCGCCAGTCGAGCAGGCGGTGCCGCAAAACGCGGGCCCTGTCCGCAGCGGCCCGATCTTCGACGCCAGGGCGACATGGTCTGCCGAGGACTATGCCGTCCGCTTCGCGCGTCTGCACAACCATATCCGCAAGGGCGATTGCTACCAGGGCAACCTCACCTTCCCGGTTCGCGCGCAATGGTCCGGTGATCCGCTCGCCGCTTTCGACGCGCTGACCGAACGCCAGCCGGTGAAATACGGCGCTTTGGTCTCGCTCGGCGACCCGATCGTCCTGTCGCGCTCGCCCGAATTGTTCTTCGAGATCGATGCCGACGGCATGATCGAAACGCACCCGATGAAGGGCACCGCGCCGCGCGGCGCGACCAAGGCCGAGGACGCGCGGCTGAAAGCCTTCCTGCGCAACGACGAGAAGAACCAGGCCGAGAACCGGATGATCGTCGACCTTTTGCGCAACGACATCTCGCTGATCAGCGAGGTCGGCACGCTGGACGTGCCGGAACTGTTCCGCATCGAGACCTATCCGACGGTGCACCAGATGGTAAGCCGCGTGCGGGCGAAGCTGTTGCCCGACATCGGCATCCGTCAGGTCTTCGCAGCGCTCTTTCCATGCGGCTCGATCACCGGTGCGCCGAAAATCCGCGCGATGGAAATCCTGCACGAGCTGGAGGACGCACCGCGCGACGTCTATTGCGGCGCCATCGGCTGGATCGCGCCAGGCGGCAGGATGCGTTTTTCGGTGGCGATCCGCACCATCTCGCTCTTTGCCGATGGCGAGGCCGTCTACAATGTCGGCGGCGGCGTCGTCTTCGATTCGACCGCCGAGGAGGAGTACAAGGAGTGTCTGCTGAAAGCGCGCTTCGCGACGGGAACGGTGCCGGCTTCGAGCTGATCGAGACCATGCGCTGGGAGCCTGGTTCCGGCTTCCAGCGCTTCGAGCGCCACCTTGCCAGGCTTTATGCGTCCGCCGCCGAACTCGGCTTCGCCTGCGATCCCGGGCGGATCGGCGAAGTGCTGTCGAACACCGTTGGCGGGCACGGGACTGCCTTGCGCGTGCGCCTTGTCCTGCAGCGCAACGGCGAAGCGACGGCTGCCGCTCAAGCCTACGAACCGCTGCCGGCCGACAAGGTCTGGCGGCTGCAGTTGGCGCGCATCCGGCTCGATTCCGGCGACATGCTGCTGCGCCACAAGACAAGCCGCCGCGAGACCTACCAGCATGCGCGCGCGGAATATCTCGCCACCCGCGCCGACGAAGTGGTTTTGGCCAACGAGCGCGGCGAGCTCTGCGAGGGCACGATCACCAATCTCTTCGCCGACTTCGGCGACGGGCTGCTCGCCACGCCCCGCCTCGACTGCGGCCTCTTGCCTGGAATATTGCGCGGCGCGCTTCTGGACGAAGGCCGCGCCGTGGAAGCGATCTACAGCTTCGACGATCTGAAGGCGGCGAAGGCGATTTTCGTCGGCAACTCGCTGCGCGGGCTGATCCCTGCGACGCTCGGCTGACTGGAGCGGCCAACGATTTTCTGTTTGAAGAATGCATGACCATTCGCCAGCCAACCCACACACCCTATGACGGGTCCTCGAAACTCTTCACCATCGGGCTGAAGCCGCTCGACTTCGCTCGCTGGATCGAAGTCGATGAATTCCTGTTGCCGCATTTGGCCGAAAAGCGGCGGCTCTATGCGGAGATACCCGAAAAGGTCTTTGTCGAGGAAGACGGCACCCGAGACGCTCAGCGCGAAGTGCTGGACCTGCTCGTAGCCCACCTCGAAGCCGCGCATCCCGGCACGCACCGCCGCAATGGAGCGGATGTCGAGCCCGTCGGTTTCGAGGCGGCGATCGACCGACTGCCTCCTGCCCTGCGCCAGGCGCCGCTCGCACAGGCTTCGCTGCTCGTCCAGGAAGACCTGATCCTGATGCGCCGCGACGAGCGCGGCTGGCGGCTCGCCGCCGGCTCGCTCTGCTTCCCTTCGTCCTGGTCGCTGCAGGAGAAATTCGGCAAGCCGCTGCAGGAAATCCACGAACCGGTGCCTGGATTCGGACCCGGCACCCGGCCAGCCGAACTCATCAACCGCATGTTCGACGGCTTGCAGGGCCAGGCGGTCGAACGCTTCAACTGGTCGATCCAGGCGGATGACAGGCTCTATCATCCGCTTTCCAATGTCGAGCGCATCGATCGCGCCACCAACCGCCCGAGCCGCTTCCCCGACAGTGATATCGACGCCCACGCCTTCATCCGCGTCGAACGCCAGACGCTGCGCAAGTTGCCGGAGTCGCGCGACATCCTGTTCACCATCCGCATCCACCTCGATCCGCTCAAGCTGCTCATCCGCCATCCGGATCGGACAACGCTGGCGGCCTCGTTCGCGGAGCAGCTCCTGGCCCTCGACCAGCAACAACTCGACTACAAGGGTCTGACCGCCGACCGCGACCGCCTGGTTGCATTCCTCAACGGCATCGCCGGATCGGCTTAACCACAGGTCAATTCGGCTTGACCGGCGATTGGCGCTTTTCGCTGGTTTATGACAATGATCTGTGGTGTAGCGCTTGGCCGTCGGGCAAAAAGCGCCCGGTTTTGCGCGTGTTTGAAGGAGTGTGCGAAAAAATGGCGAATGAAAACTGGCCCGTTTACGGTGAAATCACCGGTCCTGTCGTGATGATCGGCTTCGGCTCGATCGGGCGGGGAACGCTGCCGCTGATCGAGCGCCATTTCAAGTTCGACAAGTCGCGCATGACGGTCGTCGACCCGCGCGATACCGACCGCAAGCTGCTCGACGAGCGTGGCATCGCCTTCGTCCAGGAGGCAGTGACCGAGAAGAACTACAAGAAGCTGCTCACGCCGCTTCTGACCAATGGCGGCGGCCAGGGTTTTTGCGTCAACCTGTCGGTCGACACCGGCTCGGTGGACCTGATGAAATTGTGCCGCAAGCTCGGTGTGCTCTACATCGACACCGTCGTCGAGCCGTGGCTCGGCTTCTATTTCGACGCCGAGGCCGACAACGCCAGCCGCACCAATTACGCGCTGCGCGAGGCGCTGATCAAGGAAAAGCAGGACAAGCCCGGCGGCCCGACGGCGGTCTCCACCTGCGGCGCCAATCCCGGCATGGTCTCGTGGTTCGTCAAGAAGGCGCTGGTCAACCTCGCCACCGATCTCGGCCTCGATTTTTCCGAGCCTGCGCAGGAAGATCGCGAGGCCTGGGCCAGGCTGATGAAGAAGGCCGGCGTCAAGGGCATCCATATCGCCGAGCGCGACACACAGCGCACGAAGAAGCCGAAGCCGATGAACGTGTTCTGGAACACCTGGTCGGTCGAAGGCTTCATTTCGGAGGGCCTGCAGCCGGCCGAGCTCGGCTGGGGCACGCATGAGAACTGGATGCCGAAGAACGGCAAGAAGCACAAGCACGGCTCCAAGGCGGCGATCTATCTGGAGCAGCCCGGCGCCAACACGCGCGTGCGCAGCTGGTGCCCGACGCCAGGCGCGCAATACGGCCTGTTGGTAACGCACAACGAGGCGATCTCGATCGCCGACTTCTTCACCGTGCGCTCGAAGAAGGGCAAGCTTCAATACCGCCCGACCTGCCACTACGCCTACCATCCCTGCAACGACGCCCTGCTGTCGCTGGACGAGATGTTCGGCGCCGCCGGCAAGCCGCAGCCGGTTCACCACGTGCTCGACGAGAACGAGCTGGTCGACGGCGTCGATGAGCTCGGCGTGCTGCTCTACGGCCACGACAAGAACGCCTACTGGTATGGCTCCCAGCTGTCGCTGGCCGAGGCGCGCAAGCTCGCCCCCTACCAGAACGCCACCGGCCTGCAGGTCACCTCGGCGGTGCTCGCCGGCATGGTCTGGGCGCTGGAGAACCCGACGGCCGGGATCGTCGAGGCCGACGAGATGGACTACCGGCGCTGCCTCGAAGTGCAGTCGCCTTATCTCGGGCCTGTCAGGGGCTACTACACCGACTGGACGCCGCTGGACAACCGGCCGGGCCTCTTCCCGGAAGACCTGGACAAGGACGATCCGTGGCAGTTCCGCAACATTCTGCTGCGATAGCAGTCTGCCTGCCAGAGCAATTCCAGGAAAAGCGTGAAACGGTTTTCCGTCCGGGATTGCGCAAAAACAAGGAGATGGAGCGCCTCGCCGTTTCCGTGAAATGGCAAGACGCTCTGCCTCGCCGCCTTGCAATCGCCCGGAAATCGGGCGATTGAAAGGAGCGGACTGAGGAGAGGATTTTTCAAAATGACCATTGCGCGCAAACTGCTTTCGGCAGGCGCCGCGGCTAGCCTTCTGGCTGCGGCCGCCTGCACCACCACCGGTCCCTCGGAGCCCCCGCCCATGGCGGCCCCCAAGGGCGTCGAGGGCAACTGGATCGATGCCAAGGGCACCGGCCTGTCGACCTTCGCGGGCGGCAAGTTCACCACCGTTGCCACCGACACCGGCCAGAAGCTGTCGGAAGGCAGCTACACCATGACCGGAGCGACCTCGGTCGAGATCCACGGCACCTCGCTGATCCGCCAGACGCCGGTCAGCTTCAACTGCCTGATGGTCTCCACCAGCCAGCTCAACTGCACCAGCGCCAGCGGCCAGAATTTCGTGCTGACGCGCCGGGCTTGAGGGCCCGCGATATCCAGCGGAAAGGGCGGCGGCGCGGGCCACCGCCCTTTTTTGTGCCGGCAAACATCTCCCTGATTTGTGCTTGCATCGACCGGAACCCGATGTGAACATGACCCGAGGCTGACTGTTATTTCCAGTCAAGCGAGGGCTTTAAGCACGTTCCACGTCAGCTTATCCCGGAGACGAGAATGAAGATTGCCGCCGTCCTAGCCCTGTCCGCCTCGACCCTCGGCCTGTCGGCAGGCGTGTCCTTTGCCGACTACACGCTGAACATCCTGCATTTCAATGATTGGCACAGCCGCATCGAAGGCAACAACAAATACGAGTCGACCTGTTCCGCCGACGAGGAGACCAAGGGCGAGTGCATCGGCGGCGCCGGCCGGCTGGTCACCGCGATCGCGCAGGAGCGCAAGAAGCTCGAAGGCCAGAACGTGCTGCTGCTCAATGCCGGCGACAGCTTCCAGGGATCGCTGTTCTACACCACCTACAAGGGCGCCGTGGAAGAGGAATTCCTCAATGAGATCAAGCCCGACGCCGTGACGCTCGGCAACCACGAATTCGACGACGGCGAGACCGCGCTTGTGCCTTACCTCGACAAGGCGAAATTCCCGATCGTCAGCGCCAATGTCGTGCCCAATGACAAGTCCGGCGCCGCGGGCAAGATCAAGCCGTCGATCGTCGTCGAGGTCGGCGGCCAGAAGATCGGCATCGTCGGCGCCGTCACCAACGACACGCCGGAACTCGCCTCGCCCGGCCCGAACATCGCCATCGCCGACGATGTCAAATCGATCACGGCCGAGGTCGAGAAGCTGAAGGCGCAAGGCATCAACAAGATCATCGCGGTGACGCATATCGGCTATAACCGCGAGCGCGACGTCATAGCGAAAATCCCGGGTATCGACGTGGTGGTCGGCGGCCACAGCCACACGCTTCTGTCCAACACCGATCCGAAGGCGGCAGGCCCCTACCCGACGATGGTCGACAACCCCGACGGCTACAAGGTGCCGGTGGTGCAGGCGGCCTCCTACTCGAAATATCTCGGCGAGTTCAAGGTCGTGTTCGACGACAACGGCAACGTCAAGGAGGCCAGCGGCGCGCCGATCTATCTCGACAAGTCGATCGTCCCCGATCCGGCCGTGCTTGCCCGCATCAAGGAACTCGGGGCGCCGATCGAGGCGCTGAAGAACAAGGAGGTGGCCGAGACCACCAAGCCGATCGACGGCAGCCGCGAGAATTGCCGCGCGCATGAATGCGAGATGGGCAATCTCGTCTCTGACGCCATTCTCGACCGCACCAAGGGACAAGGCGTCG
>NZ_VFUA01000200.1 GCF_006440735.1 Mesorhizobium sp. B2-7-1
TGGAGAATGGGCGCCGAGCCCAAAGCTGCTGATCTCCCCTCTTGCGGGGGAGATGGCCGGCAGGCCAGAGGGGGGTGTTCAAGCGCCACCTTTCGCGCGATCGGCTGCCTGCGCCGCGAGAATCTTCTTCACCTCGGCAACCAGCTCGCCCTCCGCCACCGTCACCTGCGCCGGCCTTGCGGCGCGCCATTCGGCGTTGTCGGTGATCTCGGCAGACATGCGGGCGCCTTCGATCAGATCCTTGATCTGCACCTCGCCCTTGGCGCGCTCGTCGCCACCCTGGATGATGGCGACCGGGCTGCCGCGGCGGTCGGCGTATTTCAGCTGCGCCTTCATGCCGGCGCCGCCGAGATACATTTCGGAGCGGATGCCGGCGGCGCGCAGGTCGGCGACCATCTTCTGGTAGCGGCCGAGGCTTTCGGTGTCCTTGTCCATGACCAGCACGACGACCGGGGCGATGACATCGGATGTGTCGAGCTTGCCGAGGTTCTTCAGCGCCGTCATCAGCCGGGAAACACCGATGGAGAACCCTGTCGCCGGCACCGGTTCGCCGCGGAAGCGCGAGACCAGCCCGTCATAGCGGCCGCCGCCGCCGACTGAGCCGAAGCGCACGATCTGGCCTTCGTCGTTGGGAATCTCGGCCAGAAGCTCGGCCTCGAAGACCGGGCCGGTGTAATATTCAAGGCCGCGCACGACGGAGCGGTCGATGAAAATCCTATCCGCGCCATAACCCGCTGCTTTGACCAGCGCTTCAATCTCACTAAGTTCCGTCACCCCGGCCAGAGCGGTTGCATTGCCGGCATAGGCCTGCTCAAGACTGCCAAGCTTAGCCCTATTCACGCTCATGATGGTCCTGGCGTTCAAATCTCCCGGGAGAACTGCGTTCAGAACGAACTGAACCGACTCTTCGTCAAGCCCCGCGCCTTTGGTAAAATCGCCACTTTCGTCTTTGCGCCCCTGCCCAAGCAGAAGCGCCACGCCTTCCGGCCCAAGCTTGTCCAGCTTGTCGATGGCGCGCAGCACCGTCAGCCGGCGACCCGCGTTCTCGTCGCCACCAAGCCCGATCGCTTCCAGCACGCCGTCCAGCACTTTGCGGTTGTTGACACGGATGACGTACTGGCCGCGCTTGATGCCGAGCGCCTCCATCACGTCGGCCATCATCATCGCCATCTCGGCGTCGGCGGCGACGCCGGGCGTGCCGATCGTGTCGGCGTCGAACTGCATGAACTGGCGGAAACGGCCGGGGCCGGGCTTTTCGTTGCGGAACACCCAGCCGGCGCGATAGCTGCGATAGGGCTTCGGCAGTTTTTCGAAATTCTCGGCAACGAAGCGCGCTGTCGGCGCGGTCAAATCGTAGCGCAGCGACAGCCACTGGTCGTCGTCGTCCTGGAAGGAGAAAACGCCTTCGTTGGGCCGGTCCTGGTCGGGCAGGAACTTGCCCAGCGCATCGGTGTATTCGATCATCGGCTGGTCGACCGGCTCGAAGCCGTACAGCTCATAGACCGAGCGGATGGTCGCCATCATCTTCTCTACGGCGCGGATGTCTTCGGCGCTGCGGTCGGCAAAACCGCGCGGCAGCCGCGCTTTCGTCTTTTCCGATTTGTCGGCCATGGAGGTTTCCAGTCAGTGGTGACTTACTTCGAGCGCGCGTTTCCTAAACGATGCCGGTTAGGCGGGCAAGGGTTGGCGCCTTCCCTTCTCCCCTTGCGGGAGAAGGTGGATCGGCGCGCAGCTCCGAGACGGATGAGGGGTGTTCCAGCGGAGTGAGACGTTGGCGTTCCCTGGAACACCCCTCATCCGGCCGCTGCGCGGCCACCTTCTCCCACAAGGGGAGAAGGTGAGAGCGCTCAACCCCCGGCCTTCACCTTCTCGAACATCTTCGCCACATCGTCGTTCTGCTTCATCGGGCCGGTGAAAATCGTCGTCTTCAGCATGACGTCCGGATCCGCGGGCAGTTGCAGCTTGTCGAGCTCGTCCTTCGATACGCCGGCGAAAGCGGTCGCGAGCGAGCTGCCATAGCCATAGGACTGGATCAGGAACTTGCCGGAGTCGGCGTCGAGCCGGCTGTTGATAAAGTCATAGGCGAGATCGACGTTCTTGGCGTCCTTGAGCATGACGAAGCCGCAGGCCCAGGTGAGCATGCCTTCCTTCGGCTTCATGAACTCGACCGGCACGCCCTGCTTCTTCAGCGAGGTGGCCGACGCGTTCCAGGTCATGGCGGCGACCAGCTGGCCGCTGGCCAGCGCCTGCTCGACCGAGGTCATGTCGGTGGTGTAGCTCGACAGCAGCGGCCGCTGCTCGCGCAGCTTTTCGGCCACCTTGTCCATCTGGTCCGGCGTCATGTCGAAGGGGTTCACGCCGGCGAGAAGTGCTGCGACGATCGGCGTGTCATGCACGGCGTCGATGGTCGCCATGCGGCCGGCATATTGCTTGTCCCACAGAAGGTTCCAGCTCGCCTCCGGGTTCTTCACCAGATCGGTGCGGTAGAGGATCGAGGTGTTGCCCCAGTCCCACGGCACCATCCACACCTTGCCGTCACCGGCCTGCAGGTCGGGCAGGTTCTTGAACACCGGGAAGATCGAATCCCAGTTCTTGATGCGCTTGGTGTCGATCGGCTGCAGCAGGCCTTCCTTGTTCCAGCGCGCCACCTTGTCGTAGCAGGGATGCGCGATGTCGGGCCGGAAGCCGGCCTTGACCTTTGTGAAGGCATCGTCGTCATCGCCGAAGATCGTCGCCTCGACGCCGTCCGGATGCGCGGTAAGGAAGCTCTTGTTGAAGTCAGGCAGCTCGTAACCCGACCAGGTGAAATATTGCAGCTTGTCGGCGGCGAAGGCGACCGTCGACGACAGCGCCATGGCGAGCGCCGTAAGGCCCGCCAAGGCTTTGCGGCCAGTGATCGATTTCAGGTGGAATGTCATTTTCGTTCTCCTCTTCTTTGTTGTGGTTCAGGCTGGATTACGGCGCGCGGCGCCGAGATCGCGATGGCGCAGGATCTCGGCGGTGCCGGCGATGATGAAGGAAACAGTGAGGATCACCGTGCCGAGCGCCATCACCGTCGGCAGCGAGCGCGGGAAGCGCAGCTGGCTCCAGATGTAGAGCGGCAGCGTCGGCTCGGTGCCGGCGAGGAAGAAGACGACGATGAACTCGTCGAAGGAGATCAGGAAAGAGAGCATGAAGGCCGACAGCACGGCGGGCGCGCTCAGCGGCAGCATGACGCGCCGGAACGTCGTCCAGTCGGAAGCGCCGAGCTCTAGCGCCGCCTCGCGGATCGTCTTCGGAATGGCGGCGAAGCGGCTGCGCATCACCACCACCGTCGTCGGCAGCGCGATGAGGATATGGCCTAGCACGATCGAAATGCGCGACGGGCCGAGGCCGATGAGGTTGACCAGGATCAGAAGCGAAATGCCGACGATGACGCCGGGGATCAGGATCGGCAGGCTCGCGAAGGCGCCGTACGCGTCGGCGAGCGTCACAC
>NZ_VFUA01000201.1 GCF_006440735.1 Mesorhizobium sp. B2-7-1
GAACCCCCTCGCGCAAAACGCGCAAAACTGTTCGCGATGTCCTCGCACACCTGTTCGCGATGTCCCCAGTCCAAACATGAAGGTCAGGGAAGGACTTGTGGCGCTCAAGATTGCCCGTGTCCACTACGCGCGGGGCGATCTGGAAACAGCGGCAAAATTCCTGGCCGTTGCCGAAGCCGCGCCCAAGGCCTCCGCCGACATCTGGCGTTGCCTGCGCTACCGGCTGAAAATCGGGGCACGGCGGCGGTTCCCGGCCCATTCCATCCAATTGCAACGCGCTTGACGGCAGACGGGCCAAGATTGCCGTCGCTCCGCACGGTGGAACCAGCCCCCGTCGCCTGGCTTATCTACGGACCAGTTCCGTGGAGCCATCATGCTGCAACGAGCACAATCGTCCTCCGACCGCCTGGCGGACGGTACGGAAATGCAAAGGAACGGCGCGCAAAATTCCGCCGATCGCGCCTCGCTCAGCTATGTCAGCGACGCCGATCCGGGCATCCGGCGCCTGAGAAAAGGCAAGGGATTTCGGTACGCGAGCCCTAACGGGAGCGCGGTAAGCGCTGAAACGCTTGTCCGCATCAAGGCGATCGTCATTCCGCCGGCCTGGACGGACGTATGGATCTCGCCCGATCCGGACGGCCATATCCAGGCAACAGGACGGGATCAGCGCGGTCGCAAACAGTATCGCTATCACCCGCAATGGACCGAGGAACGCGACGACGTCAAATATTCAAGCCTCGTCGCGTTCGCGGAGAGCCTGCCTGCCCTCAGGCGGCAGATCGATGCCGACCTGCGCCGGCACGGGCTGCCTTTGGAGCGCGTCGTCGCCTCGGTGGTCTGGTTGCTCGACAACACCATGATCCGCATCGGCAACGCGGCCTATGCGCGCGACAACAAAAGCTTCGGGCTGACCACGCTGCGCGACCGCCATGTCGAGATCACCGGCTCCAGCCTGCGCTTCGCCTTCAAGGGCAAGTCGGGCAAGGAATGGAAGCTGAAGCTGGTCGATCGCCGCATCGCCAAGGTCGTGCGCGGCGCCCAGGACCTGCCCGGACAGAAGCTGTTCCAATATCTCGACGAGGATGGCGAGCGGCGACCGGTGCGCTCGGAGGACGTCAACCGCTACATCCGCGAGGCGTCCGGCGCCGAATTCAGCTCAAAGCATTTCCGCACCTGGGGCGGCACGATCCACGCGGCGTCGCTGTTTGCCGGGACCGAGCTGCCGGAAAACAAAACGCAGCAAAGACGGGTGATCAACAATGTCGTCGACAAGGTCGCCGAGCGGTTGGGCAATACACGAGCGGTCTGCCGCAAATGCTACATCCATCCGCTGGTGTTCGAGGCTTGGAGCAAAGGGCGCCTGCTTGACGAAATGGCTGAGGCCAGCAAGCGCAAACGGCTGATATCCGGCCTCGACGAGGAAGAAACGCTGGTGCTCAGATGGCTGCAGGCGCACGGCGCCTGACAGGCAGACGCGAAGACCGCCAAGTCCGTGATCCCTTGAGCGGTTCACCGTTTCACAGAAACGGCGAACCGCTCTATCTCTTTGTTTTGACGCAATTCCAGACGGAAAACCGCTCACACTTTTCCTGGAATTGCTCTAGGAAATTTTTTTATCGACCTGGTGTCGGGAAGGGTCCTAGTGTCGCGTCCTTTGATACGGAAAGGACGCACCATGCTCTACGCCATCCTCTGCTACGCCTCCGAAGACGTCGTCTGCTCCTGGAGTAAGGAACAGGACGACGAGGTCATGGTAAAGCTCCTCAACGTGCAGGACAAATACGCCAAGGCAGGCAGGCTCGGCCCCGTGGCCCGCCTGTTGCCGACGACTGCGGCGACCACGTTGAGAAAGGTCAAGGGCGAGGCGGTCGTGCTGGATGGCCCGTTCGCCGAGACCAAGGAACAGTTCCTCGGCTTCTACACGCTCGAATGCAACGATCTCGACGAAGCCGTCGAATTCGCGCGCGAGCTTTCCGAGGTCAATCCGAGCGGCGGCTCCTACGAGATACGGCCGGTTTCGGTCTTCAACCCGACAAAGGTAGCGGTATGACGGAGCTCGCCTGGATAAGCACCGCGATCGGCAATGCCCGTCCGCAGGCGATGGGCGCGCTGCTGCGCTACTTCCGCGACCTCGACGCCGCAGAGGAGGCTTTCCAGGACGCGTGCCTGAGGGCGCTCAAGAACTGGCCGAAGAACGGGCCGCCGCGCGATCCGGTCGCCTGGCTCATCTTCGTCGGCCGCAACAGCGGCATCGACGCCGTACGCAAGCGCGCCAAGCAGGCGCCGATGCCGGAAGAGGACCAGGTGTCCGATCTGGAGGATGCGGAAAGCGACATGGCCGAGCGGCTGGACGGCGCGCATTACCGCGACGACATCCTGCGGCTCCTGTTCATCTGCTGCCATCCGGATCTGCCGGCGACGCAGCAGGTCGCGGTGGCGCTGCGTATCGTCTCCGGCCTCACCGTCAAGCAGATCGCGCGCGCCTTCCTGGTCGGTGAGAGCGCCATGGAACAGCGCATCACCCGTGCCAAGGCGCGCATTGCCGATGCCGGCGTGCCGTTCGAGACGCCCGGTGCGGTCGAGCGCTCGGAGCGGCTCGCCGCCGTCGCCGCGATGGTCTATCTGATCTTCAACGAAGGCTATTCGACCAATGGCGGCGAGGCGCCGGCCCGCGCGCCGCTCTGCGAAGAAGCGATCCGGCTTGCCCGCCTGCTGCTGAGGCTCTTCCAGGCCGAGCCGGAGATCATGGGGCTGACCGCGCTGCTTCTTTTGCAGCACGCGCGGGCGCCAGCGCGTTTCGACGCGAATGGCGAGATCGTCCTGCTCGAGGACCAGGACCGCTCGCTGTGGAGCCGCAAGATGATCGATGAGGGCCTGGCGCTGGTCGACAAGGCGCTGCGCCATCGCAAGCCCGGTCCTTATCAGGTGCAGGCGGCGATCGCGGCGCTGCATGCGCAGGCGGCCGTCGCCGAGGATACCGACTGGACCGAGATCGACCTGCTCTACGGTCTGCTGGAGCAGATGCAGCCGTCGCCGGTGGTGACGCTGAACCGCGCGGTTGCGGTGAGCAAAGTAAGGGGTCCGGAAGCGGCACTTGCCATGATCGAGCCGCTGGAGGACCGGCTGTCCGGCTATTTCCACTTCTTCGGTCTGAGGGGCGGGCTGCTGATGCAGCTCGGTCGCAATGAGGAGGCGCGTGTCGCCTTCGACCGCGCCATCGCTTTGGCCAACACGGCGGCGGAGGCAGCGCATATCCGCCTGCATATCGACCGGCTGATCAAGGAGAGCGCGGAGAAGTCGTCGATCCAAAAGGCGCGTTGAGTTTCAGGTGATGCCGGCCTGCAAATGGCGGGTTCCTGCGCTTCCGGTGCTCACGTACTTTAAGTACGCTCCGCTCCGGTTCTCGGA
>NZ_VFUA01000202.1 GCF_006440735.1 Mesorhizobium sp. B2-7-1
GAAGGCGGCCACCTATCGGCCTTTGCGATTGGCGAAAGCGGTAGGGACAGCCAATCTCCCCCCTTGAGGGGGAGATGTCCGGCAGGACAGAGAGGGGGGCCTGGGCGCTCACGCTGGTTGGAATGAACCTACAGCGCCTGCGTCGTGTAATCCCCTTCCGGCTCGTAGAGGCCGTCCTCGATCTTGGTCTTGTGCACGACCTTGAGCTTGCCGCCTTCGACCTTGGAGATGTTCTGGATGCCGAAGCACTGGTGGATCTTGCCGTTGAAGGTTTTCGGACCCTGCGGATGCTCCGGCCCCTCGGCGAATTCCTTCAGCGCCTCGGTCGCCTCGACCAGCTTAGCGCGGTCTTCGGGTCCCTTGTAGCCCGCATCTTCCATCGCCTTCTTGACGACGTAGAGCGTTTCCCAGCAGCCAAACATGTGGGCGGCGGTGGAGACGTCCTTGGCATCGCCGACCGCGGCGCCATTGTCGTCGATGCCGACAGCGGCGCGGTAGGCTTTCTGCGCCGCCGAGTCATCGGCCTGCGCGTAGCGCGGCGAGCCTTCCCAGAAATGGCTGCCGTCGAGGAATTCCAGCCCGGGGCTGTTGATGTCGACGGCTTCGAGCGAGTCGATGAAGCCGAAAAGCTGCGGCCGCTGCGAGCCGTAGAATTCGCCGAGCTCCTTGACGAAGGTGAGCACCGCCGGGCCGACCATGACGTGATAGATCACCTCGGTCTCAGCCGGGATCTGCGGGAAGTATTTCGTGAAGGACGACTCCGTCGGCGGGATGGCGATCTGGGCGATCACCTCGGCGCCCTGCGCCTTCAGCGCCGGCGGCAGGTAGTCGCGATGGTCATAGCCGAAGGCGAAGTCGGGGAAGATCTGCGTCACCTTCTTGCCGGCATTGGCCGCGATCCACGGCGCCATCGACTGGATCTGGCTCTTCACGTCGGTGATGCCGGGCTGGAAGACGTAACGGTTCAACTTGGTGGAGGCGACGTGATGGCCTTCGCTGACCACGAAATAGGGGATCTTGTTCTCGCCGGCGGCGGGCGCCGAGCCGATCACGACATGCGAGAACAAGGTGCCGAAGACGATGTCGGTCTTGTGCTGCTTGGCGAACTTCGCCACCACCTCGGCGCCGCGCGCCGGATCGGTGCCGTCATCTTCGATGACCAGCTCGACCTGACGGCCGCTGATGCCGCCGGCATCGTTGATCGCCTTGACGGCGGCGGCGCTCGTCTTCTCGTACCAGCGGCCATAGGCGGCGCCGATGCCGGTGCGGTGCGACTGGAAGCCGATCTTGATCGGCGCCGAGCTCTGCGCCTGGCTGTAGCGGACGAAGCCCGGCGCCAGCCCCAGGCCCGCGCCGGCGGCGATGCCCTTCAGCGCGGTGCGGCGCGACAGCGTCGTCTTGGAGAGATCGAAAAATCCGTTTTTGTCAGCCATGTCCGTTCCCCTGTTTTTTCAGTCTTGACCAGCGATAAGGCGGCTACACCATCCTCTTCCCGAGAATGGGAAAATTGCATGTGTACAAACTAAATCACCAAAGCTTTGGCCTGGCAAGCGAGCTTTACCCGACGGCATCGGAGGCGCGCCCTTGTGTCATCCGACGGTCGGCGTGGCAAGCAGCCAAAGGCCGAAGATCGTGTAGGCGATCATCAACAGCGTGAGCGGAAGCTGGCTGAGAGCCGCGCGGGAGGCTTGCGGATGCAGCCGGGCGGCAAGGCCATGCGCAACGAGCACGGCCAGCACATGGCCGGCTATGATCACGCCCGCCTGGACATTCCACAGCCACCAGGCGGACTGGGCGCCGGCGACGACGCCGGCCTCGACCATCATGTTGGCGGTGCCGAACAGGTTCCAGCCGCGCGCGAACGGGTCGGACAGGGCGACCAGCGCATACTGGCCGTGGACGAGCAGCACGGTGAGGTAATGCGCGATGTGATAGGCAAGCGCGATCGGCACGATCGACCAGACCAGCAGGCCGGCGGCTTCCGCGAAAGATTGTCGGTCTCCGGCAAGGCGTTGGCCAAGAAAGACGGTCAGCGCGAACACGACCGCGAGCAGGAAAAAGGTAAGCACCAGGCCAAAGCTGCCGATGCCGATCAATGCCGTGCGACCGGGATATTCCAGCGGATTGACGCCGAACAGGCCAAGCCAGAAGAAGGTTTTCGACAGGCCATCGAAGGACACCGAAGAGAGCGCCAGCAGAAGAAAGGCCGTGCCGCTCAGCGGCAGCGGCCCGGCCGCCAGCAGCTTGGCGCCGGGCCAGCAGAGCGAGAGCCGGCCATCGAGGCGTTCGAACGGCGCGAAGCGGGAGACCATGGCGAAGAAGACTGTCAGGAATTCGCCCCGCCTGCTCCAGGCGCTGTAGCCGAAGATGAGCATGGCGGCGAAGCTCGCCAGCCAGTAGAGGCCGGCAGCGTATGCCAGGCGGGCCGGATCGTCGGGAGCGGGATCGATCAGCTCGAACCAGGCGAAGGCGAAGAACAGCACGAAGGCCGGCCAGAAGCCGAGCCAATTGGGCAGGCGTGACGGCTTTGCATCGTCCGCGCGAAGGCCGAAGACGCGAGATGCGACGCGCCACGGTCCGTACCATGGGTTGAGCCACGACCAGAGGTCGCCCAAGACGCCCTGCAACAGTGTGAAGCCGGCCCAAAGCAACGTCCAGATCACCAGCGGCAGCGGGTTGGAGAGCGGGTCGCGGCTGCCGAAGATGCCGGCGGCGATCAGAAGTGCGAAGCCGGCAAAGGAAATGAGGCTGACTATGGTGCGCGGAGCGTCGCTGACGGTGAACAAGGACAAGCGACGGCGCCAGAAGCGGCCGAGGGCGGCAGGCGACAGCAGCGCCAGCACGAGGAAGCTGACGGCGACGGCAAGCGCGCCGCCGACGAGGTAGTAGCCGGTCGGGAGAAGCAGCACATGGCCGCGGTCGGAGGCGTGGGCGAAGGCGGGGGTAGGGAGGAGGGCGAGGAAAGCGAGGGCGAAGGCTAACCTGCGGCGACGGCGCTCTACGGCCCCCCTCTCTGTCCTGCCGGACATCTCCCC
>NZ_VFUA01000203.1 GCF_006440735.1 Mesorhizobium sp. B2-7-1
TCCCCCGGCGCTACGTGGGTTGAGATTGAGGTCAGGCCGAGTCGAGAAAGGTGGATTCCGAGAACCGGAGCGGAGCGTACTTTCAGTACGTGAGCACCGGAAGCGCAGGAAGCCGGCATTTGCAGACCGGCCTCACCTGAATATCGACACACCATAGGTGGGCGCGAAGCGGAAATGCCCCGTCCGCCTGAAGACATATAGCGTGTCCTCCTCGCGGGCGCCCTGGCCGATATTGTGAATGACCAGTGGCCGTTCCGGCGCCTCGGCCGAGCGATTGGTCGAGACGATGGCGATGTGCGTCAGGTTGCCGGGCAGCATCTGAGTGACGAGATCGCCCGGCAGATAGTCGGCGGGATCGTCGCTGACGGCCAGGGAGGCGCCTCGCCGTTCGAAGAACATGGCGAGATTGGGCACGCGGCGATGGTCGATGTTGGGATCGGTCGACTTCAGTCCCCAACCCTTCGGATAGGCGGCGAAATCGCCCAACATATCCTCATGCACCAGCTTTTGCAGGTCGAGCCGGAAGGCGCGGCGATAGGCACGGATCACGACATCCGTGCACACGCCCCGGTCCTGCGCGACATCGCCGCCGGGATAAGGGATGCGGGTGTAAGCCGGATCGTAGAGCGTGGTGACGCCGATCTGCTGGCGTGCGGCATCGACCAACCTGAAAGTCCAATCGGGCGTGGCGGTCTTCGCCATCGCCTCGGGCGTGGCTTTCCTGGCCATCGCGTACGGCACCGCCAGGAACAGAAGACCGAGTTGCAGCACGGTTCGACGGGTCATCGGGATCATGCATCGCCCCTCTCTTGCAAGCCGAGTTCACGGGAATTGGTCCCGCGCGAAAGCGTCTTTTTTAGGCTCTCGGCGTTTTGGGCCGGCGATGGCAGGTCGTGTTTCCGGTTGAAAACGCTTCGGGCTGAATTGTCCTCGAGCCCGATGGGCGCCGACTCTGGCATAGTCGATTAACCACGGCCGGGTAGCTTCGGGTCGATCAAGCGATTTGGGCGGGCTATTGGGGTTTCGGATGAAAGGCTTGGGGCTGAAGCTGACCCACCTGTTGGCGCTGCTTGCAGCGCTTGCAGGTTCGGCCGTCGCCGTGACCCAATCCCAGGCGGCCTCCCGCGCTTGCAGGCAGCTCGAAGCCGAACTCGCCGCGACACGCGGTGGCGGCGGCGGACCAGGCATCGTGCGCAAATATGACGATGCCATCCAGCGCCAGCGCGAGCAGCTTGCCAAGGCCCGCGGCCGGGCGAGCGACGCCAATTGCGGCTTCACGCTGTTTTCGCGCAATGTCAACCAATGCGCGGCGATCAATGCCTCGATCCAGCGCATGAACGCCAATCTCGACACATTGCAGGCCAAGCGCGAGCGGCTCGCCGCCGGCGGCACGCGGCGCGACCGCAGCCGTATCCTGGCGTCGCTCGATGCCAATGGTTGCCGCGACGACGAGATCGCGCCGCGACGCGCCCCGTTTCGGGAGGCGGCCCGCGACAATGGCGGCAATCTGTTCGAGCAGCTTTTCGGCCGCCAGGACGAGCAGCTCGAAACGCCCGATGTCCCGGACGCTGCGGAGGTGCCTTCGGATGATTCCGGCGAGCGCAGCATCCGCCGCGTCATCAACCAGCCGGACGGCATGGACCTGCCGCGACTGGGCGGCGAGTTCCGCACCATGTGCGTGCGCACCTGCGACGGCTATTTCTTCCCGATGTCCAACGCGGCTTCCATCGGCGACTTCGAGCGCGACCAGAAGAATTGCGAATCGAGCTGCCCGGGCACTGAGATGCAGGTCTTCTATTCACGTGGAATGGACGACGATTCTGGGTCGATGACCTCCTCGGTCACCGGTCAACCCTACAGCGAGTTGCCGACCGCCTATCTCTACAAGCAGGCCAATTATTCGCGGCCGCCGAGCTGCGGCTGCAATGCGCAAGCCGGCAATGGAAATTTCACGATCATCGGCGGCAACCCGCCCAACCCCGAACAGTCGCAGCCGGACGGCGAGGCAGCGCCTTTCATTCCCGTGCCGGCGGCCAAGCCGGATCCAGGCGCCGATCCGGAAACGATCGCCAATGCCGAAGGCGGCCTCGACCAGGAAGCCATCAAGCGGCTGACCACCAAGGTGCCGGTGTCTCCGCTCTCGGCGCTGCCGCCGGATCAGCGCAAGGTCAGGGTCGTCGGGCCAGCGTTCCTTCCCGACCCATCAGCGGCAATAGATCTGAAAGCTCCGGCCCCGAAGTCCGCCCGGTAAGGGCGAGCCTCAGCGGCATGAACAGCGGTTTACCTTTGCGCCCGGTCGCTTCCCTGATCTTGCCGGTCCAGTCCTTCCACACCGTGCCGTTCCACGGCTCCTCCGGCAGCAGTTCGAAAGCCTGATCAAGGAAATCGCGGTCCTCGCCGGAAAATTCGGCCGGCTCCTGCGGGCCTTCGCCCACGATACGCCACCAGGCGACCGCGTCCGACAGACGGTCGAGATTACCGCGGACCGCCATCCAGAACGGCTCGGCCTTGTCGCCGGAAATACCAAGCACGATCAGCCGGTCGCGCGCTTCCTCGAACGACATATGATGCATCAGCGTGCGGTTGAGCACGAAAAGCTCGTCCGGGTCGAACTTGGACGCCGACTTCGATGTCGCAGCCGGGTCGAAATGGCCGGCAAGCTCGTTGAGGTCGTGCGCGGCGGTGACATTCTCCGACGTGCCGACGAGCACCGCCAGCGACGCGACCGCCATCGGCTCGATGCCGTCCTCGCGCAGGCTTTCGATCGACAGCGCGCCGGTGCGCTTCGACAGCCCCTCGCCTGAGACGGTGGTGAGCAGGTTGTGGTGGCCGAAGACCGGCGGCTCGGCGCCGAGCGCCTTGAAGATGGCGATCTGCACCCCGGTGTTGGTGGTGCGCTGCCTGTCGCGTCTGGT
>NZ_VFUA01000204.1 GCF_006440735.1 Mesorhizobium sp. B2-7-1
CTCGTTGAACTTGTAAGTGCCACCGCCCCACACAGCCCAGTTGCCGCCCCACGGCTTGTAGAAGTTGCGCGGAGCGTTGTCGTCGGTGCCGTAGCCGCCGATGACGAACAGCGAGAAGGCGTCGTTGACGTTCACGTCCAAGCGAACCTTGCCGGCCCACTCTTCCCAGTTGCTGTTGTAAGCGACGACGCCGCTGATGCCGCCCCAGCCCTGCGTCCACTTCACGCCGCCGACGATATGCGGCACGTAGCTGTCGATAAGCTCGCTGCCCGCGAATCTCTTGCCGCCGCCAGAGGTACGAGGAGCTTCGAAGTGATAGCCACCGTAGGAATTGCCCTCTTCGAACGAGACAATGGCCGAGAAGCCGTTCCCGGCATCGAAGGTATAGCTGATCAGGTTGGTGTCGAAGCCGCCGTAAGGAACGATCGTATCGTTGATGACCGAGCCGGCATAGCCCTGGAAGGTGTCGAAGGCCGATTCGTCAGCGCCGATGCGCAGACCGCCTAGCTGGACCCAAGCAAAGTGGGAATTGACGAACGTGTCGCCGTCGCTGAAGTCGAAACGGGTCTCGGTGTAGGTCTTCAAGGTGCCGAGCTCGGTTTCCTGGCCAGTCCAGGTCTTCAGAGCAAAGCGTGCAGTCTTCGACCAGGAACGCTGCGAGTCATCGTCCTGGACGTCGTTGGTGGCGCGGCCGGTGAACGAGCCCCGCTCGCCAGCCGAGGCGTCGTAACGGAGATAACCACCAACGCGCAGGCAGGTCTCGGTGCCCGGGATGTAGAAGTAGCCGGCGCCGTACACGTCGCAAATCTTGACGTATTCAGCCGGTTCCGGCTCGGCGACGGTCACCGCGTCCGCGGCGCGAGCACCGGAAACTGCGACTAGAGCCGCAGCTGAGCCGAGAAGAAGGCTCTTGATGTTCATTTTCTGACCTCCAGTCAAAAGTTAAAAAACGGGTCTGGGTATTTTTTGCTGAAGGACAGCGTTCCCTGCCCCATCCCCACTACCGAAAAAGATGCGCACCGCGCCGCTCCTTCGAACCTGACATTACCCATGAGCCGGCGCCGTTCAACCACGATCGTACCGCCGCAAGGGCTGTCCGGGCGCTATCGCCGGGCGTTGTTGCACAAATGACACGATTTGGCCTCACTCAGAAAGCTCTCGTTAACCATCGAGGTCGGTGCGGCCGCCGAATCCGCCAATTTCCGGCGATCGGCCGGCTGCATTGCGGCGGCCTGGCGAGTCGCCCTGCCGGGTTGTTGCCGCAGAATCGCCTTGGGAGGGGGTTTGTCGCGCGCGCGGCGCAGGGGAAGATGGCGGAGAGGATGGGATTCGAACCCACGAGAAGCTTTTGACCTCTACTCCCTTAGCAGGGGAGCGCCTTCGACCACTCGGCCACCTCTCCGTCGCGCCGCTGGATAAAGAAAAGCGCGGGCACAATCAACAAGCCGACGCCATAATCGCCGAAAAATCCTTCGGACGGCAGCTGCGACAGCGGGCGCCATACCGGCATGACACCGGATCATGAGCGGCGGATCGGGACTTGCGCAGCCTTTCTGAGCCAAGCCCCAGCGACTTCATCCGAACTCCGTCGCACATCGGCAACCGGACGGGCAACCGCCCGAGCAAATTCCCTCCGCTTGGCCGCCTAAGGCGAAAAAGAAAGCAATTACAAGGCATTGGTGGTGATTTCGACCGATGGCGCCTATCGCTTCCGTCCGATTCTGACTGGAGGTCAGAAAATGAACATCAAGAGCCTTCTTCTCGGCTCAGCTGCGGCTCTGGTCGCAGTTTCCGGTGCTCGCGCCGCGGACGCAGTGACCGTCGCCGAGCCGGAACCGGCTGAATACGTCAAGATCTGCGACGTGTACGGCTCCGGCTACTTCTACATCCCGGGCACCGAGACCTGCCTGCGCATCGGCGGCTATGTCCGTTATGACGCCGGCTTCGGCGATGTCGGCACGTTCACCGGCGCACGCGCCGACGACGTCGTCAGCGGCAAGAACCAGGGCACCTGGTACAAAGATGCTCGCTTCACGCTGAAGACCTGGACCGGCCAGGAAACGGAACTCGGCACGTTGAAGACCTATACCGAAACGCGCATGAACTTCCAAAATTCGCCCTTCGACAACGGGGCTGGCAATAGTGCTCATAACAGCTTCGATATGCACTTTGCCTGGATTCAGCTCGGCGGCCTGCGGGTCGGCTTGGACGAATCGGCCTTCGACACGTTCGTCGGCTACGCCGGCAACGTCGTCAACGATACCATCGTTCCCTATGGCGGGTTCAAAACCGGTGTCGTTCAGTACTACTTCGACGCCGGCAACGGTTTCTCGGCGATGGCCTCTCTCGAAGAAGGTTCCGGCGGCGCCGACCAGGCGGCGCCAGGCGCTACTTATGGGTATGGTGTCGGCACGATCGACAGCTATGTTCCGCATGTCGTCGGCGGCTTGAAGTACACGCAGGGCTGGGGTGATGTCGTCGGCGTCGTCGCCTATGACAGCAACTACGAATATGTGTCCGGCAAGGTTCGCGTGGATGTGAACGTGACCAACGAGCTGTCGATTTTCGGCATGTTCGGCTACGCCAGCGAGGGAAAGCTTAACGACTTCAACGCCAACCCCAACACTGCCTTTGCGAACGGTCGCGGCTTCTACAAGCCGTGGGGCGGCAACTGGGGCTTCTGGGCCGGCGGCACCTACAAGTTCAGCGAC
>NZ_VFUA01000205.1 GCF_006440735.1 Mesorhizobium sp. B2-7-1
TGAGCGTTTCCTCGCCCCCGCAAAGCGGGGGAGAGGTGGGTCGGCGCGTAGCGCCGAGACGGAGCGGGGGCAGCGCCGCCCTACGCGGTTCTGCCCGACTTACTGTGCCGGCTTCATAGCGTCCGTCGCAGGCTTCATCGCATCAGCCGGCTTCATCGCATCCGTGGCCGGCTTCATCGCCTGGGTGCTCATCGCATCGGGCTTCATGGCGCCCGCCGGCTTCATCGCGTCCGTCGCCGGCTTCATGGCGTCGGTCGCCATCGCATTGGCGGGCTTCATGGCGTTGGTGGTGTCGTCGGCGCGGGCGCCGGCAACGAAGACGGAAGCGGAAAGCGCGAAGGCCAGCGCCAGCAGGGTCAGGTATTTGGTCATGATAGTCTCCGTGTGTTGTGGCGCGCGGAAGCGGGCCGGGTTATGCGTTGCCGCGTCCTGCGGCCCCGCGCGAAGGGGAAAAAATCAGTTGGCGGCAGCGGCCAGGATCGGACCGCCGCCCGGCGTTTGCACCAGCACCGCGGTGTTCAAGCCGCCGGTCGCCGCCGGCAGCGGCAGCGTCGTCGCCTCGCCGTTCCATCTGCCGAGCTTGGTGAGCGCATGCACGACATTGGCGTGCGGCAGCGTTCGCCCGGTGTTCTCGCCGCGCGCCACCGGCACCTCGACGACGCCTCGCGTGTAGCGCACCAGCCAGATGTCGGCGCCGCCGCCCGGCGCCTTGCCGGCGCCGATGCTGACCTTACCCTGCCCAAGCGACAGCTCCGGGCCTTGTGGGTGGCCACCCCCTTTGTTGATCAGACTCTTGGCGATCAGGCCCTGGATCTCGCCCGGCGCGGCGCCGACGCCGTCGCTTCTGCCGTTCACCACCACTTGCGGCGTGAACGGTCCGTCACGGCCGAGCGACGGCTCGTAGGTCACCTGGCGGTCGGTGAACTCCTTGCGGCCGAACGTGTCCTTCCAGCCGAGATAGTCCCAGTAGGTGACGTTGAACGACAGCGCCAGCACGCCCGGCTGGTCCTTGACCTTGATCAAATTGGCGTTGGCCGGCGGGCAGGACGAGCAGCCCTGGCTGGTGAACAGCTCGACCACGGTCAGCGGCTGCGTGGAGGCCGCGCTTGCGCTGGCGGCCAGGGCGGCAAGCATCGCGCCGGCGATCAGGCTTGTCTTCAATCCGGTCATGGGAAGCAGTCTCCACTGTGGGGTCATGCTCCCATTTCGCCGCGGCGGATGTCTTCGTTACAGCTTCACCGGTTTGTGATTGGGAACTCTCCCCCTCGAGGGGGTGAATAACCATCACTGCGTCAGCACCGTCTCCGACGGGCGCTGGTTGTAGTCGCATTTGCCTTGCACGGTGTAGAAGAAGTCGGCGTTGGAGACCGGCGCCGGGACGGCGCTGCCGCCGTCCTCCCAGGCCTGGTAGCCGGTCTGGCCGCAGGGCACGGCGGTGAAGATGTCGACGGTCTGGCCGGTCGCCACCTCCGGCATGTTGGTCGGGCTGGTGCCGATATAGAGCCGGTTCGAGGTGGTCGGGTCGTTCGATTGCAGCGTCTGCGGATTGCCCGAGGGCACCTTCATCTCGAGATAAAGCTTGTCCATCTGGCTGACGTCGATCACCGCGCCCGCGCCATTGGCGGGGGTGAACGTATCGACGCAGTAGTAGCTCGTGCCGTAGCTGTCGGTCTGGATGGCCGTCCCGGACGGCACGCTCTTCTGCAGGCTCTTCAGCGTGCCGGTGGTGCACACCTGCTTCTGCACCGTCGTCGAGGTCGACCCGTCGACGGTGTCGACGACCGAGGTGCCGTAGCCTTTCGGGTCGCCATAGCCATTATAGGTGTAGGTGACCGTCATCAGCTTCTGGGCGGCGGTCTGGCCGAACTTGGTGCCCCACAGCGTCATCGTCTTTGCCCAGTAGCCCGACACCTTCGTCACCCGGAAGGTGGTCTGCACCAGCGCCGGCGTCTTGCGCACCGACGAGCCGACGCCGACCTGCACCGTGTTGATGCGGGCGATCTGCATGAAGCTGGTCGGCATCGGATAGCTCGCCGTGGCGGTGAAGGTCGCCGTGCCGTCGACGGCGATCTTGACCCCGGTCAGCGTCGCCGTGCCCGTGCTCTGCTGGATGTTCGCCGCATAGGCCTGCTGCAGCGCCGCCTGCCGGTCGGTGAAGCTTGTCGTGGTCGGCAGCGTGGTGATCGAGATGATCGCGGCGTCCAGCGCGTTCTGCATGTCGCTTCGGGTCGTCACCGCCGAGGTGTAGTCGACGGAAAAGCCGATCGCCGCCACCAGCGGAATGCTCAGGATGGCCATCATCGGCATGATCGAGCCGTCGCGGCGCGCCAGCAATTGCCTCACCGTTCCGGCAATCGCGGCCGGGCTGAACTTTCGAAAGAAACGGGACATTCCAGGAGCCTTCGTCGTCGCGGCGTCGAGCCAGTTTACCATCCGGAGGAGAAGCATCCGCGAGAGCGGTGCATGAATGTTTAAGCGGTTTTGAATATTTCGTGAGCGGCGCGTGATGTACAGCCGATCTCCTCCCTTGCGGGGGAGATGCCCGGCAGGGCAGAGAGGGGTGCTGTCCCGCCGACATTGCAACCGGCGAGAGCATCATGCCCGAATATTCGCCTGGGTTGAAAAGCCCGAGAAACATTGGATCAGCGCCGCGATCCGTCACCCCCCTCTCTGTCCTGCCGGACATCTCCCCCGCAAGGGGGGAGAT
>NZ_VFUA01000206.1 GCF_006440735.1 Mesorhizobium sp. B2-7-1
CGCTATCGCGCCGATCCACCACCCAGGGGCGAGCCACGGGTCTCGCCCCGTCCTTCGGACCCCACAAGGGGAGAAGGAGAAAAGCTTGCTCATTTGACGATCCCTGCCCTCGCCTGTAGCTGTCGGTCACCTCAGCGAGGAACGACATTGCGATGGCGAACGACGTAGGTTTCTCCGACTTCTTCTACCCCGCGCCTGACGGACTGAAACTCCATGCCCGTATCTATGACGAAGCAAATAACGAAGGCTGGCCGGTCGTCTGCCTGCCCGGCCTGACCCGCAACGCCCGTGACTTTCACGAACTGGCGCTCCACCTCTCGAGCAAGGCGGAAAGGCCGCGGAAAGTCGTCGCCTTCGACTACCGCGGTCGCGGGCAATCCGACCGCGATCCCGATATCGGCCATTATAATGTCGGGGTCGAAGCCGGTGACGTGCTTGCAGGGCTGTCTGCGCTGGGTATCGAACAGGCCGCCTTCATCGGCACGTCGCGCGGCGGGCTGATCATCCATGTGCTCGGCGCATTGAAGCCGGCCGTGTTGAAAGCCATCGTGCTGAACGACATCGGCCCGGTGATCGAGGTGGAGGGCCTCGCCCATATCCGCTCCTATCTCGACCGTGCGCCGAAACCGAAGACATTCATCGAAGCGGCGGATGCCCAGCGGCGCGTGCATGGCGCCGATTTCCCGGCGCTCACCGACGCCGACTGGGCGCGGATGGTCCGGGCAATCTGCCGCGAGACGGAAGCCGGCTGGGTTCCGGATTTCGATCCGGCGCTGGTCGACACGCTGGCCGGCATCGACTTCAGTAAGCCGCTGCCGGATTTGTGGCCGCAGTTCGACGCGCTTGCCGCCATTCCGCTGCTTGCCATTCGCGGCGCAAACTCGAAACTGCTTTCCACGGCGACGGTTCAAGCGATGCGGGAGCGGCATCCCGGCATGGAACAGATCACCGTCGAAGGACAGGGCCACGCGCCCTTCCTCGAAACCGGGGACCTGCCCGGGAAGATCGCCGCGTTCCTCGATCGGATCGAATAAATGAAGTAAAGCCCGAGACTATCTCAGTCCCGGGCTTACCATCGAAATAAAGATTTGCAACAGCCGGCGAGGCCGATCCGCTCGGTCTATTCGCCTTTCGAGCGCTTGCGGGGCGCCTTGGCCGCTTCCTGCCCTTTCGCTTTCCGAGCCGGCGGGGCAGACGTCGGCGTCGTGAGGGGCGAAGCGAAGACGGAAGCTTCGGCCGAGCGGGACGACGCTTCGTCGCCGCGTGGCTTCTCGAGAACGACGACGCAGCCATCGAGATCGTTGGTCGCCAGATGCGCGTAACGCATGGTCATCGACAATGTCTGGTGGCCCAGCCACATCTGGACGC
Organism: Mesorhizobium sp. B2-7-1; assembly: GCF_006440735.1. Lineage (GTDB taxonomy): Bacteria > Pseudomonadota > Alphaproteobacteria > Rhizobiales > Rhizobiaceae > Mesorhizobium. Next base: position 1,369 of record NZ_VFUA01000206.1, read on the forward strand.
GCCTTATGTCGATACCGCCCTGGACGAGACGTGAAGCACAAGTGTGTCGCAGGATATGCGGCACCACCTGCTCGTCGGCGCCGAGACCGACTTCCGTCTTCGCTTCGTTCCAGATCGCGCGGTACTGCGCCTGAGTCAGCTTGGTGAACGGGCCTTTCGGCCGGCGTCCTTCCGTGTTTGGCGGCAGCTTGATGACTTCCTTGACGCGTTCGGTCATCGGAATGGTGCGGCTGCGGCCGGATTTGGTGATCCAGAAAGAGACCCGGTGTTCCTGGATGTCGTTCCAGATCAGGCCGAGCGCCTCGCCGAGACGGCAGCCGGTATCGACCAGGAAGACGGAAAGCCTATAAGCGTCCTCGCTACGGCTCTTGATCGCCGCGAACAGCCTGGCTTCTTCGTCCCTTTCGAGGAAACGAATCCGTCCCGCCCGCTCCTTCTGGCGGCGGAATTCGGGCAGGCTGTGGATATCTCCCATCTTATGCGCCTTACGCAGCAATTTGCTGAGGGCAGCCATCTTGCGATTGATGGTTGCGTTGCTGTTGCCGCGCTGGCGCAATGTGCCGATAAGATTGTCCAGGGTGTTCTGGTCAAAGGTGCTGAAACGCTCTCCCAGAAGGATCTCGTCTATTTCACCGATGAAAGAGCTGACATTGTATTTATGCCGCCCGTCATCCCAGAGTATATCTCGATAAGCTGCGAAAAGCTCCCCGATCCTATACGATTTTACTTCTCTGAGCTTGTTATACGTGTAGTTAAACTTCGAATTCTGAGAAGAGAAAAACGCAAAATGACCAGAGGCCTCGGCCTCTTGAACCGCTTCGTTCGACATTTTAGCCACACCCCCTGTGGTTAAGAGACCAGCCCTAACCGCTCGGAGATGTCCTTTCAAGAGTTTTCGAATCTTGTCGACGACCTCATCCGCGTGTTGCGGAACCCACAAGATCGCTCAACAGACCCGATCAGCTTACCGTTTCACCCCCATCCTTTCGTTTGAATTGCCGCAGTCGCGAAACAAAAACGGCCCGGGCGTGAAAGCGCCCGGGCCGGATTTCACCTGCAGGGTTCCAGCCCTTAGAAGTCGCGCTGGAAGCGGACGAAACCGCCGAGGGCATTCTTCTTGCCAGGGGCGATGTTGGTCCAGTTGTAGCCGTTGTTGTCGTGATCGTTGTGGGCCCAGTCGAGCTCGGTGATGACCGAGAAGCCGGGAACGATCGTGTAGGCGACGTTCGCCGCGAGACCGAATTCCTTCTTCTGGTCATACGAGACCTGGAGGTTGAAAGCGGTCTT
>NZ_VFUA01000207.1 GCF_006440735.1 Mesorhizobium sp. B2-7-1
GATGCGGGCGTCGATATCGAGTTCGGCAAGGCGTTCATTGGCAAGCTCGGCCCATCGTTCGCGCCAGCGCTCGACCAGCTCAGTCTGGTTCCAGTCGCGCACTTTCGAACCAAAACCGTTCTCATCGACCGACCGCATGGCGAGCATGACATGGGCATGCGGTTTTGGACTGCCATCCTCCGCCCTGTCCCAATGCACATTGAGATCGGCGACCATGCCTCGGCAGACAAACTCAGCCTGAACAAAATCGCGCGCCAACTCGATGCCTTGCGCCTGGCTGAGTTCACGCGGCAGCGCAAACTCGACCTCGCGGGCAAGCTGCGCATCCTTGCGCACCTCGAACGCCTCAACATCGTTCCACAGCCGTTCGCGGTCGCGCAAGGCATGCGGCGCATTTTCCGGCAGCATCACTTCGGAATGGACGACACCACGCTTGGCCGAGAAGTCATGCGTGCGTTCGATCCGCTCGTCACGCAACCGCGAAGCCGAGCGGTAGGCGGCGGATGCCACAGCGCTGCTCCCAGCCTTGCGGCCAATGACCTTGACGTGAAGATGATAGATCGCCATCGCGACCAGATCATTTGCACGGCAAAGCGCACGTCGGCACGACGTATAAGCGCGCCCTCCCTCGAAAAAATCTCGGGATGGACCAGCCCGTCCCGGGCTGTCTCGGCAACCCTGAAGCCTTCCGGCGGAGGCTCGCCTATCATCACCGCATTGACGTCAGACGGAGACAGCCATGCGCAAACCAAGGGACTACGACGCGGAACTGAAGGCGCTAGATGAAAAGGCGCGAGAGCTCAAAGCCAGAAAGGTGCAGCAGCTTGGCGACTTGGTGATCGCCACCGGCGCCGATCAACTCAGTACCGACGAACTGGCCGGCGCGCTGGTCGCAATCGCTGAGACGAAAGACGCCGCGAAGCGGGAAGCATGGGTTAAGCGTGGGGTGATGTTTTTCGAGAGCAGGTCCCGGCGAACTGCCCCGGCATCTGGCCGAAACGAACGCAGCGCTCCAGCGCAATCGGGCAGCCCACAATCGCCGGCAAGCGGCTCGGGCTCGGCATGACATGCGCACTTGGCAGGTCGAGCGCCGCAAGCGCACCCGACATCTCATCGAACTCGGCGGTCTCATCGTCAAAGCTGGCATTGTTGAACTGACCGCCGATGATCGCACCATCATCTATGGCGCGCTGCTGTGGATCGCCGCCAAGCTCCAAAGCCATGAAGGCGAGCATGCGCGAGACCTATGGGCCGCGAGGGGAAAGCAGGCGTTCGAGAATGAATGAAGCACCAGCATTGCCAAATGACACGGCTCTTTCGGCGGCCATCGCGGCAGGCGAGCGAGAGGTCCTCGCCGTCGACACGACGACGCTTGATAGCCAGGCTTTAGGTACACGGCGTCAACCCGAACCTGAAGCCCGGCGAGCTGGGCTTCCCGAGGCCCGCCCTTGAAGGTTGAGGTGAGGGGTCGTAGTGGCCTGCGAAGATAGACGGGACATCGTGCTGCATGACAAAGCTATCGGGGGTGCCGCCCTTCATGGTGTTCAACCATACCTCGGGTTCGCGACGTCCTCGACACCGGACCAGAACCCACGCCCGCTTCGCAGCGGGATCTATCGCCAACCTCTCAAGCGAAATCAACTGCACCCTTGCGGTATGATTAAACGCTAGCGTCGGGCGCTGGTGGCAGCTTCCTGGGCGAGCGACAGAGCCTAGTGCTCGGCGAAAACTTTCGGCGCGTCGTCGCCTTCACCCTGGCCCAAGAACTCTATAAGTGCGGCAACAAGTTCTTCAGCGCTGTCTCGGTCGAGTAGCAGGTCGATCGTGTCGTCGTCGTCTGTCACCAATTCCAGTCGTCCGTGCAGTGGCGCGCGCGACGTCACTATCACATCGCCATCCTGATATTCAGCCTCGGCCATGTTATCCTCCGATATCCTCGAAAGGCTCGCAACGCCTTCCGCAGAGGCGGCAAGCCTGGTTTGTTTCTTTCAACGAGTCAGTTGTGTGGGGCAGCCGTGCTGCTCATTCTCTACGACGTAAGGGCTCCCCCCCATCGTCGGTTATCGCGCGGCTCGCCAATGGTGCCCGGCGCCGATTCTCTCAAGGCACTGCAGGAAAGTGATCCATCCCGCAAAGGCCGTCAAGACGGCTTGTCGATCAGCGGCGTTTTATGCGTGGTTGGCATGTAGGGCCGAGCGAGGGGCATTCGCCAATCGATAAATCTATGCCCGTCGCTTGGATCGCCATCCCTACGGCCTGCTCGATTTCCCAGATTGCCATTTGAAGCTGCTCCAGAGTGCAGGCCGATCGCCAACGCTTGGTCTTGTCGAGCTCGTAGTCGTACCGGATCCGCGTGTAGTCCTTTGCGAGTGTGCGCGATTGGATAAAGGTCTTTCGTCACCTTTGGCACTTTCAAGCCGAGTCTCTGACTCTGAAAGAGCATACCCCGAGCGCGTAATCCTGTAGACGAGCAGGCCATATTAGAGTTGAAGGGGCGAACCCTGACGAATTTATACAACGCGCGCCCAGCTTGGCTGTCTAAAGCACGTCGCGTTTAATTGGCCTCATATCCGGCAGCTTTGAAGAAGTTTCTGCACTGTAGCGGGTCGAACAGG
>NZ_VFUA01000208.1 GCF_006440735.1 Mesorhizobium sp. B2-7-1
GTTTTGGTGTGCCCCGGGCCCCGGCGGCGCGCAACGTAAACCACGTGTTACCCTTAACAGCCCCGAGGCGTGAACAAACGTTAACGATACTGGCACGCATCCTGCTCCGCACCGCATGAAGGTCATCGGAGGGCGCCCTGTCTGTTCGCCGATGGGACATCAAAAGACAGATTGTGCGGAGCGGAATGGTCATGAAAGAAAAAGGATCGATCGCACTGTTCCAATATTGGAACCAGCTGCGTGATGGTCGCCTCGCCCCGAAGCGATCGGAGGTGGAGCCGGCGGACATCAAGTTGCTTCTGGCCGACACCTTCATCCTCGAGCGCGACACGCGCGGCGAAGCCGTGTTCCGGCTGGCCGGCACAAGGCTCTGCGCCTATTACGGCCGGGAGCTCAAGGGCTTCTCCTTTCCCTCGCTCTGGCGTGAGAAGGACCAGCGGCTGGTGTCGCGGCTCATGCAGGGCGTTTTCGAGCAGAAATCGGTCCTGCTCATGACCTTCGAGGGGTTCAGCCGCAACGGCCGTTCCAACAAATTCGAACTCCTGGCGCTGCCGTTGGACGGCGGCGCCGAGAACCAGCGCTGCCTCGGCATCATCGCCACCGCCGACAAGCCATTCTGGCTGGGCGCCGACCCGCTCGCCGACGCGCTTATCGACACGATCCGGGTGATAGATCCCGAGAAGGAACCGATGTTCCTGAAGAACCGGCCGGCGATCGACGTTCCTTCGCTCGTTCCAGCCGAATTCGATCCTCCGGAGACCATTTCGGCGCTCGGCCGCGTGCGCCGCATCCGCCATCTCGTCGTCCTCGATGGCGGTCGTCACGAATGAACCCGACCGCGAGTGTTTCTTGCCTCGCGCACGGTTAATTTTTCCGGCGGAATCAACCTCCAAGCGTTGGCATTCGCGGCCGATTTTTCCCGTTTGTTAACCTGCTTTGCTGTAGTTTTTGGGGGAAATTCCTCGCATCGTCGCGCGGAATGCCAACGGGGTGTAGGCAGTCATGAGGTCAGCGGCGGTAGAATATGCGCCGTCACGAGCTGAACGGCGCAACTTTCAGCGTGTCCGCGTCAAGATTTACGGGCGCTTCATGCTTGAAGACCGCACCGAGCATCCATGCCAGGTGATCGATATGTCGCCCGGCAACGTTGCGTTGCGTACCGAGCGCATCGGCATGCCGGGCGAAAAGGTCATCGCCTATATCGACCATATCGGTCGTGTCGAAGGCATCGTGACGCGCACTTCGCAGGACGGTTTCGCCATGACCGTCATCGCCTCGGATCGCAAGAAGGACAAGCTTGCCGCGCAGCTCACCTGGCTTGCCAACAAGCATGAGCTCGACCTGCCCGAGGATCGCCGCCACGAGCGCGTGGCGCCGCGCAACCCGATGAGCGTCCTGCAGCTCACCGACGGGCGCCAGTATCAGTGCCGCATCATCGACCTGTCGCTGTCGGGCGCTGCAATCGAGATCGACGTCAAGCCGGCGATCGGCGTCCAGGTCACGCTAGGCACGATGCGCGGCCAGGTGGTGCGCCATTTCGAGGACGGCGTCGCCATCGAGTTCGCTGTCATCCAGCGGCCCGAAACGCTCGACCAAGAATTCAACGCATCGCGCTCCTGACACGGGGCACGCCGCAAGTGAAGCAAACCGGCCCTCGGCGGCCGGTTTTTTGTTGCCCGGTTTTGGCCCCGACGCAGGCCGCCGGAGCCGTTGGAACTTCACAAATCTGAACAATCCAAGATCGCGATAGTTCAAATTTTATGTTTATTCTACTGGCGTTTTACTCAATATCTACTTCGGGTTTTTGCGTCAAATAAATCCCAACGTGGCACAGTCTCCTCAAACGGGGAGACTACAACAATGAAAAAGACGAGGGGCAAGCTGTTGCTCTTGGCAATGGCGATGCAGCTTTCCGCGTGGGACACGGCAAGCGCAGGACCGGCTTTCATGCATACGGGTGGCCGCACCACCCAGCCGGTCGGTCACTATGATTTCTGTCAGCGCATCCCGGCCGAATGCAGCGAGCGGACGCCGAAGGGTCCGCCGGTCGAACTGACGCGCAAGCTTTGGGCGACGATCGTCAACGTCAACAATTCGGTCAACGTCCGCGTCAAGCCGCGGACGGACATGGAGAACTATGGCGTCGAGGAATACTGGGCCTATCCGGACAACGGCTATGGCGACTGCGAGGACTACGGACTGGAGAAGCGCCGCGAGTTGATGGCCGTCGGTGTCCCCGCCGGCGACCTGCTGATGACGGTGGTGCGTCAGCCGAACGGCGACGGCCATGCGGTGTTGACGGTGCGCACCAGCCTCGGCGAGTTCATCCTCGACAACCTCGAGCCGAAAGTGCTCGCCTGGAACGACACGGTCTACACCTACCTCAAGCGTCAATCGACCGAGAATTCGGGTGTTTGGGTCACCATCAACGACGGCCGCGACGCCGCCGTAGCCAGCGTCCGCTAAGGCGCCAAAGCGATTAGCTACGTCGTGCTCGCGCGACGTGCTTAGGGGAAAGCCCGGTCGAGTCCCCACCCTCCCCGTCCC
>NZ_VFUA01000209.1 GCF_006440735.1 Mesorhizobium sp. B2-7-1
GTCTTGAGCAGCTCGATCTGGTCGCCGCGCGCTTTTTCGGCCCGACGGTCGGTGAGGTTGACGATCTGCCCTTGCGCCTCGCCCTCGATCGCCGCGTGCGGCTGGTCGACGAAGCTCTTGAGCCCTTCCGACAGCCAGTGGTAACGGCGCGCCTGGCGGGCGTCGCCATTCATGCCCTGCTGGACAACCACCCAGCGTCCGTCATCGGCGACGATGAAGCCGTGCAGGTAAAGGTCGTAGCCGTCCTGCACGGCGGCGCTGTCCACCTTGGCGACGAGGCGGCTGGCGGTGGCCAAGGCCTTGCCGTCAAGCCCGACGCGATCGCCGATCGCCAGCAGCTCGCCCGGCGTCTTGCGCGAATGCGCGCCGCGCCCGCCGCAGACATGGATGCCGAGCTCGTTGCTGAGCGGGTTGAGGCCGCGCTTCAGCGCGCCGATGACCGAGGTGGTGATGCCGGAGGAATGCCAGTCCATGCCCATCACGGCGCCGAAGGACTGGAACCAGAAGGGATGCGCCAGGCGCCGCAAAAGCTCGTCGCGGCCGTAATGGTGGATGATAGCCTCGCACAGCACTGTGCCGAGCTTCGTCATGCGATCGCCCAGCCATTTCGGGACCCGCCCGCCATGCAGCGGCAGGTCGGCGCTGCCGCTTCGCTGCGTCACCCTTTGTTCTCCCTGGAACCGGCGACTTAGATGGCATTTCGGCTAGAATTTTCAAGCAGCTGATCTCCCCCCGCAAGGGGAAGATCAGCTTGGCGGCCGCTGCTACCGGCGCCCGTAGTGACTGTGATGGTGCCGATGGTGGTAGTGGTGCCTGAAGTGGTAGCGCGGGTGATAGTAGTAATGCCGGTAGTACCGGTGGTGCGGGTAGCGCACGATATAGCCGGGATAATAGTCGTCGTAATAATCGTCGTAGTACGGGCCGCCGCCATAATAGGGACCGCCGTAATACGGCAGATAGCCGCCGAAGGGTGCGAAGCCGAAGCCGAAGAACGCGTGGGCGTCCGCCGGCGCGACCGTGGCCACCGCCGACGCGACGGCGATTGCCGAGGCAAGTAGAAGCTTTTTCATGGCAACCTCCTCCTGAAGGTTCGCATTGACAACGCTTTACGAGCCGAAAAGCTGCCAAGGAGCTGTGCGGTCTGCCCGGAAATCACCGGGATTTGAAGTCGCGCCCGCTCGGAGGCCGCGGGGGGGTAGGGCTAGCCGCAGACGCGCACCTGCCGCATGAAACGATGGTCGTGGCTGCGGGTTCTCACCGTTTCGATCCGGCAATGGCGGCGGGCGTGCGCGGCATTCGGCGGGGCGACATAGAAGCTGTCATGGTCGTCGTGCTCCCCGGGGGCGTAGTTGAGATAGGGGCCACCCCAATAGGAGCCGTAGACCGGTGCGGAGCCGTAGCTGTCGTAAAAATCGCCGAAAGGGCCGTAGTCGAAATAACTGCCGCCGAGGAACACATTGCCCGCATCCGCCGGCGTGACGATGGCCGTTGCCGAAGCCAGGGTGAGCAGCGAGGCGAACACAAATTTGCGCATGACAAACCTTCTCCTGAGGTCGCCATCATAACGCTCGGCACGCCGGAAAAGTCCTGCCGCATCGCGCAATCAGCAAGATTTGAAGGCTTTGTGAGCGCCGAGCCGCCCGGATGCGTGACGAACGATCGCGCGGGACGCCAGAGGCTGTTCCGCGCGATCCCATTTTGACCAGCTTGGCAACTGGCTCGCTTAATAACGGCCGTATCCGTTGCCGCAGACGCGCACTTCCTCCACCACGCGGTGGTGGTGGCGCCAGTGGCTCACCAGCTGGGTGCGGCAATGATGGCGGTGGTGATAGCGCACCACATAGCCGCCATTGTCGTAATCGTCATTGTAGACGTGCCGGTAATAGCGGTGCGGGTAGTACCCGCCATAATCGTCGCCGTAATACCCGTCATAGCCCTGACCGACGCCGATACCGAGCTCAACGCCGCCGGCGCTGGCCGGCGCGATCGCGAACGCCGAGGCGATGGCGATCATCGAAGCAAGCAGAAGCTTTTTCATCGCTGCCTCCTTGAGTTTGCAGGACGCCCCTTCGGCAAGACAAACGGTTTCGGGCGGTTCATGTTCCCGAAAACCCGCGAACCAGGCGCCTTGGGCAAGGCACCGCCTGAAGTGCCAGACGCTTGATTCGGTGCATTGCATCCTGCCCGCAAGATCATGAGCTCGAATATTTATTAGCGCGTCTGCAACCGACCGGGCCGCGGCGCGTTGCACGCCGGCGAAATATCTCTGATCATTGCCAGGCAGCAGGGAGGCTCGATGGTGGCGGCCAATCGTCGGAACGGGGTGGATGGTGCGTCGGAGCCAAGGCTGGCGAGCTTGCTTGCCGCTTCCAGGGGGCATCCGCGCACGGCGCTGCCGACCGTGGCGAGCGTGGTC
>NZ_VFUA01000021.1 GCF_006440735.1 Mesorhizobium sp. B2-7-1
ATGCCGAGCACGACATTGGCATCCGTCACCGTCGGCTCGGTGCCGCCCTGGCCGTAGCAGGCAGGACCCGGCCGGGCGCCAGCGCTGCGTGGGCCGACCTGCAGCAGACCGCCTTCGTCGACGAAGGCGATCGAGCCGCCGCCGGCGCCGCCCGAGCGCACGTCGACCTTGGGAATGCCGAGCGAATCGTCATGGATCATGCTGTCCGGCGTGACGATGATCTGGTGGTCGCGCAGCGCCGAGACGTCGAAGGTGGTGCCGCCCATGTCGCCGACGATGATGTCGGGCTCGTCGGACAGCGCCAGTGCGGCCATCGGCGCCAGCGTCGGGCCGGACATGACGCTGTAGATCGGCTTCCGGATCATGTCGGCCAAAGGCATCATGCCGCCGACGCAATTGGCAAGCAGCAGCTCGCCTTCGAAACCCTCCTCGTCGAGCGCCGTCTTCAGCTTCTCGATATAGGTCCGCACGATCGGATTGATAGAGGCGTCGATCGCGGCCGCGATGATGCGCTTGTATTCGCGCGGCATCGGGTTGATCTCATGGCTGAGCGTCACCGGAATACCCGGCAGCTCTTTCTCCAGGATCTCGCGCACGGCGAGCTCATGCGCCGGGTTGACCACCGACCACAAGAGGCCGACGGCGATCGCCTCGACGCCGAGGCCGCGGAATTCGGCGGCGGCCTTGCGCACGTCGTCCAGCGACAGCGGCGCGAGTTCGCGGCCACGCGCATCGATGCGCCCGGCGACGGTTTTGGTGAGATGGCGCGGCACATAGGGATCGGGATAGTTCAGCCGCCATTGGAAAGCGCCTTTGCGCGGACCTTCGCGCAGCACCAGTATGTCCTGGTGGCCGGCGGTCAGGATGAGGCCGACCTTGACCGTCTTGCGCTCGACCAGCGCGTTGGTCGACACGGTCGAGCCGTGCACGACGAGGTCGATCTCTCTCATGAAGTCGGCGCCGCTGAGCCCATAGCCCTCGGCCGCGACATGCAGCACGTTGATGAAGCCTTTCTCGAATTCGCCCGGCGTCGTCGGCGACTTGAAGATGGCGATCTCACCCTTGCTGTTCGAGACGAGACAATCGGTGAAGGTGCCGCCGATATCGATGCAAACTTGATAGGCCATACGAGCTTCCCGAAAGAGTTGGAGTATCAGCGCCTGGCTTCGTCGCGATTGACGATCAGGCTGACGATGATGATGACGCCCAGGCAGATCTGCTGCAGGTAGCCGTCGATCTGGACGAGGTTCATGCCGTTGGAGAGCACGGTGACGAACAGCGCGCCGAGCACGGCGGCGCCCACGCCGCCCTCCCCGCGCGCCAGCCGAACGCCGCCGACGACGGCCGCCGCGATTGCTTCCAGCGTGAGATTGCCGCCGAGATTGGGTTCGCCCGAACCGGTACGCGCGGTGAGCAGAAGCGCGCCGAGCGCGGCGAGCAGCGCGCACAGAACGTAGGCCAACACCAGCACCGGCACGGTGCGGATGCCCGCCGCGACCGCCGCCCTTGGATTGGCGCCGATGATGTAGAGACTGCGGCCGAAGCGCGTCGCCTTGAGCACGAGGAACAACAGCACGAACACCAGGGCGGCGATCCAGATCGGCATCGGAATCGAGAGCAGCGATCCCTGCGCGAATTCGGCGGTGAGGCTCTTCGGCAGGCCGGTGACGGGGAAGCCGCCGCTGATCGTGGAGGCGAAGGCCAGCACCATGTTGGCCATGCCGAGCGTCGTCACCAGCGGGTTGATGCCGATGCCGGCGATGAGCACGCCGTTGGCGAGGCCGATCGCGCCGGCGATCAGCGCGGCGGCGCCGACGCCGTAGAGGATCGAGGCATCGCCACCGCCCATCGCCACCATCGCCATCGAGGCGGCGACGCTGACCAGCGAAACGGTGTAGCCGAGAGAGAGATCGAAGCCGCGGGTCAGAAGCACCATGGTCTGCGCCATGGCGAAGATGGCGAGATAGCTCGCCTGCAGCGCGATGTTGCGGAAATTGCCGAGGGACAGAACACGCGGCTCGACCAGGCCGAACAGGATGAGCACGACGACGATAGCAATCGGCAGCCGCGCGGCGCGCAGCACATCCCTCGGTGAGAGGCCGGAGAGCTGAGCCATCGGTTGTGTCTTGGCCTCCATGCTCATGACTGCCGCTTCCTCAGCAGAAGCCGTTCGATGGCCAAGGCTATGATCAAAACGGCGCCGAGCACCAGCGTTTGATATCTGCTGTCGACCTGCACCAGGTTCATCGCGTTGGCGATGACCGACAGGAACAGCGCTGCAAGCGCCACCAATTCCGCGCGACCGACACCGCCGCGCAGCGAGACGCCACCGATGACGGCAGCGGCAATGGTTTCGAGCGCCAGCGTCCCGCCTATGGTGGATTGGCCGGAGCCGAGCCGTGACGTCATCAGGTAGCCGGTGAGCGCCGCGAGCAAGCCGGCGAGCATATAGGCCGCGATCAGCGTGCGGCCTGTCGCAACGCCCGACAGACGCGCCGAGCGTTGGTCGCTGCCCACCGCATAGATATGGCGGCCAAGCGCGGTGAAACGCTGCATGACGATGCAGGCGGCAAGGACGCCAAGCGCTGCCCAAAGCACGATCGGCAGGCCCAGGAACTGGCCGCGCCCAACATTGGCGACGAAGGAATCGGTGACGCCGTAGATCGGAATGCCTTGCGTGAAATAGAGCGCGATGCCCATCAGCACCGACATCATCGCCAGCGTCACCATGAAGGGCGAGAGCGAAAAGGCCGAAACCAGACCGGCATTGACGAGCCCGACAAGCGCCCCGACGCCGAGCGCGATCACCAGCGAGGCGATGATGACGGCGAGTTCCATGCCGGGAAAATAGCCGTTGCCGACCAGCATCACCGCTGCCGTCACCACGGAGGTCGCCGCCACCACCGCGCCCACCGAAAGATCGAAGCCGCCGGCCGTCATCACCAGCATCTGCGCCAGCGACGGAATGAGCAGCAGCGCGAAGTTGCGCATGACATTGAGCAGGTTGAGCCGGTTGAGGAAGCGCGGCTCGATCAACGCCGTCGCGACCACCGCCACGACCAGGAAGGTGATGACGATGCCGCCCTGCATGAGAAAGCGGTCGAGCCGGCTCGCGCGGTGCGATGGCGCGTTGGCAACGGTCATGGTCGCCGTCTCAGAGCTCATGCGCGCCCTCCGAAATAATGCGACAGCACCTGGGCTTCGCTGAGCTCATGCTGGGCAAGCTCGGCGACGACCTTGCCCTCGTGCATGACATAGACCCGCGAGGCGAGATTAATCAGTTCCGGCAATTCGGACGTCGAGACGACGACCGAGGCGCCGGCCTCGACCAGCGACTTGATGAGATTGTAGACATCGGCCTTGGCGCCGACGTCGATACCGACGGTCGGTTCGTCGAACAGGTAGACGTCGAAGGGCTTCATCAGGCCGCGCGCCAGCATCAGCTTCTGCTGGTTGCCGCCGGAGAAGGCGGAGGCCTTGCGCTCGGGCGCCATCGGCCTCAGCGCGAGATTGCCGAGCGGTGCCCTAATCGCTTCGTTTTCGCGCCAGAATTTCAGCAGCGGTCCGGACGACAATTCCGGCAGGTCGAGCGAGCTCATGGTCGCGTTCTCGCGTGCCGGACGCGCCAGCGCGAGGCCTTCCGAGCCGCGATCGGCAGGGAAATAGCAGACATTGGCGGCAAGCATCGAGGTGGGCGTCGGTCGCTCGACCGGCTTGTCGCCCAAAGTGATCGTACCCGCCTCGACAGTCTCAAGGCCGAAGACGGCGCGACAGAGCTCGCTGCGCCCGCAACCGACGAGGCCGGCGAGACCCACCACCTCGCCGGCGCGCGCCGTGAAGGAGGCGCTGATGACGGAGTGTTTTTCGGTCGTCAGGTCGCGCACTTCGAGCCTGACCGCGCCGGGCTTGTGGTCGATCTTCGGAAAGAGCTGCTCGACGGGACGACCGACCATCATCTCGATCAGCCCCTCGTCTGAAATCTCGGCGGTGACGACGGTGCCGATCTTCTTGCCGCCGCGCAGCACGGTGACGCGGTCGGAAAGATTGCGGATCTCGCTCATGCGGTGCGAGACATAGATGATGCCGACGCCGCGCGCCTTGAGCAGCGCTATCGCGTTGAACAATTTCTCCGCCTCGCCATCGGTAAGCGATGCGGTCGGCTCGTCGAGGATGAGCACCTTCGGGCGCATGCGCAGCGCCTTGGCGATCTCGACCATCTGCTTTTGCGCGCGCGACAGGAAGGCGACCTTCTCGTCGAGCGGCAGATGGAAGCCGAGACTGTCCAGCAGCTCGGCTGCGGCCTGCCGCATCTGCTTGCGTTTTAAGAAGAGGCCGGACGACTGCTCCCGGCCGAGGAAGATGTTCTCGACCACGGTGAGGTCGGGCACCAGGCTGAATTCCTGAAAGACCGCGGCGATGCCGATCTCCTGCGCCACCTGCGGCGTCAGGCTGGTGATGGTGCGGCCGTTGATGCGGTAGACGCCTTCGGCCCATGGGAAAGTGCCGGCAATGAGATTGATGAGCGTCGACTTGCCGGCGCCGTTCTCGCCAAGCAACGCATGGACCTCGCCCTCGTTGAGGGAGAAGTCGACATTGTCGAGCGCGGCGATGCCGCGGAATCTCTTGGTGAACCCTGTAACTTCCAGCATCTCGTCCAAAGGCCCAAAGCCGGCAGGAGCAATTCGAGCAAACTGCACGGCGGTTCGCCCGGAATTGCGTCAAGTCGCCTGACCGCCTTCTGCAAGGCGGCCAGGCCGGGAGGATCGCGATTTAATCGCGAAGCTGAAGGCCGCGCCGGCGGCCTCGCCACTATTCGACCGAGAACACCGGGCGCCAGTTGTCCGGCGCGAAGATCTGGGTCGTGTCGATCTTGTCGACATTGTCCTTGGTAACGATGCCGGGGGCAACCAGCAGGACCTTTTCGTGATCCTTCTTCTCCAGCGCGCGCACCGCGAGGTCGACGCCGATGCGTCCCATGATGACCGGATACTCGGTGGCGAAGCCCAGCACCGAGCCGTCCTTGACGGCCTTCAGCATGGTCTGGTTTTCGTAGGAGGACATGATGGTCACGTTGCTCAAGCCGGCGTCGGCGACCGCGCCGATCGCTGCTTCCGCCGTCGGTGCGCCGCCCCAGATGACGTTGACGTCCGGATGGGTCTGCAGCGCATCCTCGACCAGTTTGAGCTGTGCCGGCACGCTGGCCTCGCCGAACATCTCGCCGACCAGCTTGATGTTGCCGGTCTTGGTGCTGTCGCGGAAGCCGTTCATGTAGGTCTCGGCCCAGCCGCTGCCCTGCGGTCCAGGGAACGCCACGGCGGTGCCCTGCTTGTCGCCCAGATACTTCTTCACATACTCGCCGGTCTGAAAACCCTTCTGATAGAAATCAGGCGTGATGCGGGCGGTGATCGGCGTCTCCAGGATCGGATTGGCGACGGCGATGTTGACGATGCCCTTGCCCATGCCCTCGTTGATCTTGGCGGCCACGCCGGCTTCCGAAATCGCCGAGACCAGAATGGCGTCGGCACCGGAGGCGACGCAGTCGTCATATTGCGAGATCTGCTTCGGCAGGGCCGTGTATCCACCCGCCTGCAACACCGTCACCTTGACGCCGAGGCGCTTGGCTTCCTCGACGATGCCATAATCCACCGAGACCCAGTAGCTGTCCTGGAGATGCGGGAAGAGCACGCAGAGCTTCCAGGGTTTTTCCGCCTTGTCGAGCGGCTTGTACTCGATCTCTCCTACATTCTTCAGATCGCCGTCCTTGGCCGAGGCGATCTTGAACGGCCACCAGTCGGCTGCATGCGCCATGCCGGCCGACAGCACCGTCGCCGACAGCGCCAAAGCCAGTGATTTTCTCAATCCACTCATATCAGTCTCCCATTTTTTCAGCGCCCAGGCGGGCCAGAATTTTCTCAATTTCGGCTTTGATTGCCTATTTTGTATCCAATTGCCACTTCTGTGTTGGCATTTCATAACGTCAAGCGACGAATTGCAACAAGAATGTATCCAATTCGATAGAAACTTACATCTTATATCTTATGTGTCAACGCGAGAATGAGCGACTCCCATCTGCGCTAAGTCCTTCAGCCCTGCGGGTGGACCTGCGGCAAGGCCGCGTCGAGCGAGCGCTGGAACGCATCGACCAATGCGTCGACCTGCGCCTCGGTGATGATCAGCGGCGGACAGAAGGCAATCGCGTCGCCCATGTTGCGCGAGATGACGCCGTTCTGCTGCAGCAGGCCGTTGACCAGCGCGCCGAGCGCCGCCGGCTTGCCCCATGGCGCCTTGCTCGCTTTGTCGGCGACGAGCTCCACGGCGGCGATCAGACCGACGCCGCGCACCTCGCCCACCAGCGGATGCGAGGCGAGCTTGCGCAGCCGCGCCTGCAGATGCGCGCCGACCTTGCGCGCATTGCCGACGAGGTCGCGCTCCTCGATGAGCTTGATGTTCTCCAGCGCGACGGCCGCGGCGACCGGATGACCGCCGCCGGTGAAGCCGTGGCCGAAGGTGCCGATGCGGTCGCTCTCGTCGGCGATCGGCTCGAACACCTTGTCGTTGATGATGAGTGCCGAGATCGGCAGGTAGGAGGAGGAGATCTGCTTCGACAGCACCATGATGTCGGGCTTCATGCCGAAGGTCTGCGAGCCAAACATCTCGCCTGTCCGGCCAAAACCGCAAATCACCTCGTCGGCCACAAGCAGGATGTCGTATTTGGCCAGCACTGCCTGGATCTTTTCCCAATAGCCGGCAGGCGGCACGACGACGCCGCCGGCGCCCATGATCGGCTCGCCGATGAAGGCGGCGATCGTTTCAGGCCCCTCGGCAAGGATGAGCTGTTCCAGCTCATCGGCGAGCCGTGCGGAGAACTGCTCTTCGCTCTCGCCGGCCTGAGCGTCGCGCCAGTGATGCGGCGTCGAGGTGTGCAGGATATTGGCGATCGGCAGGTCGAAGGAGAGATGATTGGTGGGCAGCCCGGTCAGGCTCGCCGAGGCGATGGTGACGCCATGATAGCCACGCTTGCGGCTGATGATCTTCTTGCGTGCCGGCTGGCCGAGCGCGTTCGACCGGTACCAGATCATCTTGATCGCGGTATCGTTGGCCTCGGAACCGGAATTGGTGAAATAGGCCTTGCTCATCGGCACCGGCGCCATCTGCACTAGTTGCTCGGCAAGGTCGATCAGCGGCGAATGAGCCTTGGAGCCGAAGTCGTGATAGAAGGGCAGCTTCGACATCTGCCTTGTCGCAGCGTCCACCAGCCGTTTTTCCGAGAAGCCGACGGCGACGCTCCACAAGCCCGCCATCGCCTCGATGTAGCGATTGCCGGCAAGGTCCTCGACATAGATGCCATCGCCCTTTTCAATCACCAGTGGCCCGGTTTCCTGATGCTTGCGGGCATTGGTGTAGCCGTGCAGGTGGTAGCGGATGTCGCGGGCTTCGGGGGAATTCGGTCTGGCGTCCATGACGGCTCCTGTCTGCAGGCGTCCAAGCGGGAATTGCCCTGCCTACCCCTCGTTCAGGGGTCGCAGTTCCCTCTTGCATTATGCTGTTTGATGCATCATGTTTCTTATAAGATATACTGTCAAGCCTTTTTGGGACGACAGCCAAAAAACGGGACGGGAACGGCATGGCGAGCTTCAGCTTCGAAACGCTCGAGCGCGAAAACCTCGGCGAGACCGTCTATGCGCGCGTCGCCGAGGCGCTGATCAAGGGACGCTTCGCGCCGGATGCCAGGCTGACCATCCGCGACCTCGCCCAGTCGCTTGGAACCAGCGTCACGCCGGTGCGCGACGCTATCCTGCGCCTGATCCAGGACGAAGCCTTGGTGCAGAAATCGGCGCGCGAGGTACGCGTTCCCATCATCACGTTGGAACGCTATCGCGAGATCCGCCAGATCAGGCTGAAGCTCGAAGGGCTTGCCGCGCGCGAGGCAGCGCTCAAGGCGACAGCTAAGGATATCGAGCGGCTGCGCGATTTGATTGCACGCAACGAGCGCGCGATCGCCGACAGGAATTGGACCGAAGGGCTGGAGCTTAACCAGACCTTCCACTTCGCGCTTGCCGACATCGGCGACATGGTGGTGCTGCGCGGCATCCTGAACCGGCTTTGGCTGCAGATGGGACCGCTGATCGCGGAATCCTACCACGAAGGCGGCCGCGCCATGATCGACAATCACCACGCGGTTCTCGCCGCGGTCGAGAAGAAGGATGCCGATGCCGCCGAACGTGCGATCATCGCCGATATCACCGAGGGCGGAAACGTGATTCTCGAACGGCTGCTCGGCAGGCACGCCACCGACACGGCCAAGGCGGGCTGAGAATGGAACAGATCGACTGCATCGTTGCCGGTGCCGGCGTCGTCGGCCTTGCAATTGCGCGCAAGATTGCCGCACGCGGGCTGGACACGCTGATCCTCGAGGCGGCGGATGCCATCGGCACCGAGACGAGCTCGCGCAATTCGGAAGTGATCCATGCCGGCATCTACTATCCGCAAGGATCGCTGAAGGCCCGGCTCTGCGTCGCCGGCCGCGACATGCTCTACCGCTACTGCTCCGAACGTTCGATTGCGCACCGCCGCTCCGGCAAGCTGATCGTCGCGACCGACGAGACGCAGGAGCCGGTGTTGGCCGCCATTCGCGCCAGCGCCGCGGCCTGCGGCGTCGAGGATTTGCGCTACCTTTCCGCCGCGGAGGCGCAAGCCTTGGAACCGGCCCTGCATTGCACCGCCGCGCTCCTCTCGCCATCGACCGGCATCGTCGACAGCCACGGGCTGATGCTTGCCCTGCTCGGCGATGCCGAGGAGAACAGCGCAATGCTGTCCCTCAACACCCGTATCGTCTCGGGCCGCGTCGAGGCCGATCGGATCGTGCTGCGGACAATGGATACGGCGAGCGGCGAAGAGTTCGAGATCGCTACATCACGCCTCATCAACGCGGCCGGTCTCGGCGCCGTGGCGTTGGCCGGCTCGCTCGAGGGATTTGACGGACAGTTCCTGCCGACGCTTCGCTACGCCAAGGGCAACTATTTCTCGGTTGCCGGGCGCGCGCCCTTTTCGCATCTTGTCTATCCGGTGCCCGAACCTGGCGGGCTCGGCGTCCATCTTACCCTCGACCTTTCCGGCACCGCCCGTTTCGGACCGGATGTCGAGTGGATCGACGCCCTCGATTATCGCGTCGATCCGGCGCGCGGCGAACGCTTCTACGCCGCGATCCGCAAATACTGGCCTGGCCTGGCCGACGGCAGCCTGCAGGCCGCTTATAGCGGCATCCGGCCGAAGCTGTCAGGTCCGGGCGACGCCAACAGCGACTTCGTGATCCAGCATGCTGCGACGCACGGCATCGACGGCCTGCTCAACCTGTTCGGCATCGAAAGCCCGGGACTGACCTCCAGCCTGGCGATTGCCGAACATGTGACGCGCATTCTCGCACCTGAGACGGACTGACTGCGCCCACGCACGACCATCAAGGCCGGCCGATACCCGCGCGTCTATCTCGGCGAAAGGCTGACATATCCGCCAATTGTATCCGATTAAAGCGAAGAGCGGCAATTTTCGCCTTTCAAAAGGCAATTCACCTCACTATCGTATCCAATACGCTTTTTGACCCCCTACCCACGAGCCCGCCAGGAAATCCTGATGCCCGATTACGCAACATTGGCCCCATCAGCCCCCTGGCGCGAGCTCCGCACGACACGAGCCGACTGGGACGACGCCGATCCGGCTGTGCTGGAATCGATGCTGGTTTCGGCTCATCTGATCCGCGCCTTCGAGGAAAAAGTGCTGGAGCTGGCCGGCCAGGGCCTGGTGCATGGGCCAGCCCATTCCGCGGTCGGCCAGGAAGGCGGCGCTGTCGGCTCGGCCGCTCTGATGCGGGCGAGCGACCAGATCAATGGATCCCATCGCGCGCATCACCAGTTCCTCGCCAAGTCGATCCGTTATGTTGCGCCGCAGGGATTGGCGCCTGCCGACGACTTCTCGCCGGACATTCGCGGCTTGGCGCAAAGATCGCTCGCCGAGATCCTGGGCCTGGCGCAGGGTTTCTGTCGCGGTCGCGGCGGCTCGATGCATCTGCGCTGGGCCGAGGCCGGCAATCTCGGCACCAACGCCATCGTCGGCGGCGGCGTGCCGCTGGCAGCCGGCGCCGCCTGGGCGCATAGGCGCGCCGGCAAGGGCGACGTGGCCTTTGCCTATTTCGGTGACGGCGCCGTCAACATCGGCTCGGTGCTGGAGACGATGAACATCGCCGCCGCCTGGAAGCTGCCGCTCTGTTTCTTCATCGAGAACAACCGCTACGCCGTCTCGACCCATGTCGAGGAAGCGACCGCCGAGCCGCGCCTATCGGCACGCGGATCGGCCTTCGCCATTCCCGCCTGGAAGGTCGACGGCATGGATCCCCTCGCCGTCTATCTTGCGACGCAAGAAGCCATGGAGCTGATGCGCAATGGCGGCGGGCCTGCCATCATCGAGGCCGACGTCTACCGTTATTTCCATCAGAACGGCCCGCTGCCCGGCAGCGCCTTCGGTTATCGCGACAAGACCGAGGAAGCGGCCTGGCGGGCGCGCGACCCGCTCGACCGGCTGGCGAGCGAAATGGAACAGCGTCAGATCATCGGCAGCTCAGGCGTTGCCGCTCTGCGCGAACGCGCGCTTGCGCTGATGGCCGATGTCGCCGCCGAGCTCGTTGAGCAGGCGGACGGCAAGAACCGCATCAAGCCCGCGCTCTGGCCGGACGAAGGTTTTCGCGACCACGGCATACGCGGCGACCTCCAGGAATTTGCCAGGATGCGCACCGAGGAATTGGAAACCTTCGGCGGCGCGATCGACGGCGGCGCCAAATTCATCGACGCGGTGGCCAACGTCATGCAGCGGCGCATGGCAACCGACGACCGTATCGTCATCATGGGCGAAGATGTGCATCGGCTGAAAGGCGGCACCAACGGCGCGACGCGCGGCCTTGCTGCTGCCTTCCCCGACCGGGTGCTTGGCACGCCGATCAGCGAAGCCGCCTTCACCGGGCTTGGCGGCGGCATCGCCATGGATGGCCGCTATATCCCGGTCGTCGAGTTCATGTATCCGGACTTCATGTGGGTGGCCGCCGACCAGGTCTTCAACCAGATCGGCAAGGCGCGCCACATGTTCGGCGGCGATATCGACGTGCCGCTGGTGCTGCGCACCAAGGTCGCCATGGGCACCGGTTACGGTTCGCAGCACTCCATGGACCCGGCCGGCATCTTCGCCACCTCGCCCGGCTGGCGCATCGTCGCCCCGTCGACGCCGTTCGACTATGTCGGGCTGATGAACAGCGCGCTGCGCTGCAAGGATCCGGTGCTCGTCATCGAGCATGTCGAGCTTTACAATTCCACCGGTCCGGCGCCGGTCGACGACCTCGACTATTTCATCCCGCTCGGCAAGGCCAAGGTGGTGCGCCGGGGCACGGTGATGACCGTCCTGACCTATCTCGCCATGGTGCGTCCGGTGCTCGAGGCGGTCGAACGTCTCGGCGTCGACGCCGAGGTCATCGACCTGCGCTCGCTCGATCGCGCCGGCCTCGACTGGCAGACCATCGAAGCCTCGATCCGCAAGACCGGCAATGTACTGGTGGTCGAACAGGGCGCGCGCGGCACGTCATATGGCGGCCTGCTCGCCGCCGAGATCCAGAACCGCTGCTTCGACTGGCTCGACCAACCGATCCAGCGTGTCCATGGCGGCGAAGCCTCGCCGAGCATTTCCAAGGTGCTCGAGACCGCCGCTTGCGCACGCCCCGCCGACGTCGAGCGCGGACTGCGCCAGGTCATGGCTGACCAGGGGCGGCCGCTTGGCTGAACGTCAGGCCTTCGGATCATCACGCGGCGTCATGAAACCGGCGGTCTCGCCGCCGTCGACGCTGAGGACCGCACCGTTGACGAAGCCCGCGGCGGGAGACAGCAGCCAGCCGACCGCCTCCGCGACATCTTCCGGTGTGCCGAGGCGCGCCGCGGGAATGCGCTTTTCCAGCCTCTCGCGCCGAGCCGGAATGGCCAGCGTCTTTGCCATCATCTGCGTGGCGATCTGACCCGGGCAAACGGCGTTGAAGCGCACCTCCGAGCCGTATTCGAGCGCCAGCGCTTGCGTGAGGCCAATCAGCGCCGCCTTGGAAGCGGTGTAGATCGCAAGTCCCTCCTCACCGACCAGGCCGGCCACCGACGAGATCGTCACCACGGCGCCGCGCGCGGCCCGCAGGCCCGAAAGCGCATGGCGCGTGAACAGATAGGCCGATGTGGCGTTGGCCGTCATCGTCCTGTTCCAGTCGTCGAGCGTCGTCTGGTCGAAGGCCCCGCGCCCGCCGGCACCGGCATTGTTGACCAGGCCCGCGATACGCCCCCTGCCAAGCTCCAGCGCCACCTCGATCGCGCGCTTGCAGTCGGTCTCGCTGGTCGCGTCGCCGGCGGCGAAGACGGCGCCTGGAACCGCGGCGATCACATCATCGGCGGCGGCCTGGTCGCGCCCGGTAAAGACGACCCGCGCGCCGTCCGCCGTCAGCCGCTCGACGCAGGCCGCGCCGATGCCGCGCGTGCCGCCCGTCACCAGGAAGACGCGCTCTACCGCTGCGCTCATGCCGCCGCTCCGTAGTCGACGAGGGTGCAAAGCGGCCCTTCCCTGTGCGCGGCCCAGTAGAGGTCGTGGATGCGGCTGGTGACCGGGCCGGGCTTGCCGTTGCCATAGATGCGGCCATCAA
Source organism: Mesorhizobium sp. B2-7-1 (assembly GCF_006440735.1). Lineage (GTDB taxonomy): Bacteria > Pseudomonadota > Alphaproteobacteria > Rhizobiales > Rhizobiaceae > Mesorhizobium. Next base: position 12,710 of record NZ_VFUA01000021.1, read on the forward strand.
GCACCGTCACCGGCATGATGCCGCCGGCGGAGCTCGATATGAAGATCTCGTCGGCCTCGCGCAATTCCTCGATCGGCAGCGGCCGCACTTCGCAGGTGACGCCCGCCTCACCCACAAGCTCCATCACCGTGCGGCGCGTCATGCCCTCGAAGACGCCGCGCTCGGGCGTGGTGACGACATTGTCCTTCACCGCGAAGACGTTGAAGCCGGCGCCTTCGGTGACATTGCCCTTGCCGTCGTTGAGCACGGCAACGATGGCGTCCTTGTCGTAGGCCTCGAAGATGCCCATCGTCAGGTCGAGCCAGTGGAAATTCTTAAGGCGCGGATCGAGCGATTCCGGCGGGATGCGCTGCACCGAACTCACCACCATCTTCAGCCCGTCACGCCGCTGCTCGTCATTGGCGATCCACACGAAGGGCTGTGCGAAGGCATAGAACCGGTTCTGACAGAGCCTGGGATCGCGGGTGCCGGCCGGCGGCACGCCACGCGTGCAGGTCATCTGCACATAGGCGTCGCGCAGCCCGGTCCGGCGCACGCATTCGACCAGGATGTCGGCTATCTCGGCCTTCGACAGCGGCAGGCTCATGCGCAGGCCGCGCATCGAGGCCAGGAAGCGCTCGATGTGGTCGTCGAGCCTGAAGAAACGGCCCTTCCAGACATGGGTGACGTCATAGGTCGCGTCGGAACGCACAAAGCCACGGTCGGTGATCGGAACGGCCGCCTCCGCAAGCGGCATGTAGCTGCCGTTGACATAGGCTATGCCCAATGCCGGATCGTAAGCGGTGCGGTCTGTCATGAAATCCTCCACTGATGTCGAATCTATCATTGGATACAATATGGCGAATTTATTCGGCCAGATCGCCTAATTTGCTTGCCAATTGCCATCCGTTGGATACGGTCGCGTCTGAATTATAAATACCGGACCAGCAATGCTTCATGACACAAGCCATGTCGGCAAAGGCCTCCCGGGGCTGCGCGGCACCGAACATATCGGCTTTACCGTTCCCGATCTCGACGAAGCTGTCCGTTTCTTCGTCGAAATCATCGGCTGCGAGCCCTTCTACGAGCTCGGACCTTTCCGGTCCGACGGAGACTGGATGGAAACCCATCTCAACGTCCACCCCCGTACAGTGATGAAGCGGCTCAAGTTCCTGCGCTGCCGTCATGGCTCCAATTTCGAGATCTTCGAATACACCGCTCCAGATAAGGACGGCGCCCAGCCCAGGAACAGCGATGTCGGCGGGCATCATCTTGCCTTCTATGTCGACGATATCGATGAGGCGGTCGCCTATCTTAAGGCGCGAGGCGTGCGTGTGCTCGGCGAGCCGACGGTGCGCACCGAGGGGCCGAGCGGCGGTCAGAGCTGGGTCTATTTCCTGAGCCCCTGGGGCATGCAGCTCGAACTGGTCTCGTTCCCGGCGGGCAAGGCCTATGAGCGCGAGACGGAGCGTCGGCTCTGGCATCCGGCCAGCCCTCATTTGTGAGCGGTTGGTTCGTGCCGATTCCCAGCTGCTCGCCGATGCACTAACATCTTCGGGATCGACACGATGCGGGGAATTGAGATCATGGCCGGCAGACGCGCAAGCGGCGGAACCGAGAGCAACGGCGCCGCCCTGGCCAGTGGCCGCGTCACCGAGGCGCTGCGCGACGCCATCCTGTCGGGGCGGTTGCGGCCGGGCAGCCGTGTGCGCCAGGAGGAGCTCGCCGAGGAATATGGCATCAGCCGCATCCCGGTGCGCGAGGCGCTCAGACAGTTGGAAAGCGAGGGGCTGGTCATCCTCGTGCCCAACAGCGGCGCCTGGATTTCCAAGCTCGACCGCGCCGAATGCATCGAGATCTACAAGATCCGCGAGCGGCTGGAGCCGCTGGCGCTTTCCGAAAGCAGCGCCAATCTTTCGCCCGAAACGCTTGGGCGCCTGGAAGACCTCGTCTCGCGCATCGAAGCCGCCGGCAGCATCGACGAGTTCCTGCAGCTCGACCGCGAGTTTCATCTCCTGAGCTATGAAGGCGCGCGCATGCCTCAACTCGCCCAGATGATCCACAAGTTCTGGAACACCACCCAGCAATACCGTCGCGCTTTCGCCGCGTCGGTCGGCAAGGCCGGCATGGCGGCGGTGCATCACGAGCATCGGCTGATCCTCGAAGCGCTGAAGCGGCGTGACGGCGAACAGGCCGGCCTCATCCTCTACGGCCATATCCGCCGCACCCGCCTGCAGCTCGAACAGCATACCGAGATGTTCGGCTAGTCCAAGCGCTGGTGGAAGACACTAGAAACCCGCCTGGCTGATGAACTTGGTGACGAGATAGGCTTCCAGCGCTTCCGAGCCGCCTTCGGAACCGTAGCCGCTGTCCTTGACGCCGCCGAAAGGCACTTCCGGCAGCGCTAGGCCGAGATGGTTCGTCGTCAGCATGCCGGTCTCGATCTCAGCGCCAAGCTCGGTCGCCGTCTTCAGCGAACGGGTGAAGGCATAAGCCGCGAGCCCGTAGGGTAGCCGGTTCGCCTCGGCCACCGCCTCGTCGAACGTGCCGAACGGTATCACCAGCGCCACCGGACCGAACGGCTCCTCGTTCATGATGCGCATGCCGGGGCGCAGGCCGCTGAGCACGGTCGGCTCGAAGAAGGCGCCCTTGTTGCCGATGCGCTTGCCGCCGGTCTCGAGCTTGGCGCCCTCGGCCACCGCTTCGGAAATCATCGCCTCGACGGCCTGCAGCCGCCGTTCATTGACCAATGGCCCCATGCGGGTGCCCTCGGTCAGTCCGTCGCCGACCTTCATGGCGCGCGCATGGCCGACAAGCTTGTCGACGAACGGCGCGTAGGATTTCTCCTGAACCAAGAAACGCGTCGGCGAGACGCAGACCTGGCCGCCATTGCGGAACTTGGCCGCCGCCAGCAGGCTCGCCGCGTTGTCCAGGTCGGCGTCGTCGAAGACGATCGCCGGCGCATGCCCGCCAAGCTCCATCGTCGCGCGCTTCATATGCTGGCCGGCGAGCGCGGCGAGTTGCTTGCCAACGGGGACGGAGCCGGTGAAGGACACTTTTCGGATCACCGGATGCGGGATCAGGTAGCTCGAAATCTCCGGCGGGTTGCCGTAGACGAGATTAAGCACGCCGTCGGGAAGCCCGGCATCCCTGAAGGCGTCGGCGAGGCTGGCTGGCGAGGCAGGCGTTTCTTCCGGCGGCTTGACGATGATCGAGCAGCCGGTGGCGAGCGCGGCGCCGATCTTGCGGATGGTCTGCGACACCGGGAAATTCCACGGCGTGAACGCCGCGACCGGCCCGACCGGCTCGCGCACGACCAACTGGTGCACGTTGCTGGCTCTCGCCGGCACGATGCGCCCATAAGTGCGGCGCCCTTCCTCCGCAAACCAGTCGAGGATATCTGCCGAGGCGAGAACTTCGGTCATCGCCTCGCCCAGCGGCTTGCCCTGTTCGAGGCTGAGCAGGCCGGCGATCCTGCCGGCACGCTCGCGCATCAGGCGCGCGGCTTCACGGATCACCTTGCCACGCTCGAAGGCCGAGACCTTGCGCCAGACCTTGAAGCCGCGTTCGGCTGCGGCGAGCGCCCGGTCGAGATCGGCGGCGCCGGCCACCGCAACCGAGCCTATGACTTCGTCGGTGGCCGGGTTGCGAACCTCGAGCGTCTTGCCGCCGGCCGCCGGGCCCCACTTGCCGTCGATGAAAAGCCCGACTTCTGGATACATGCTTTTGTCCTGTCTGATGGTGATTGTCATGGCAGCCAAGCCTCAGAGCGAGAGGCTCTCCCTGGTGTCTTCGATGGCGAGAAAAAGCGCGCGGACGAGCTCGTCGATCTGGTCCGGCTCGATGATGTAAGGCGGGCAGAGCGCCAGCACGTCGCCCATATTGCGCACGATGATGCCGCGTTGCCGGCAGGCGCGTTCGACCTGCGCCCCAACCCTGGCCTCGGCCGGAAAACCCTGTTTGGTGCGCCGGTCGGCGACCAGCTCGACGCCGGCAAGCAGGCCGACGCCGCGGATCTCGCCAACCATAGGATGATCGGCGAGCGCGTTGCGCAGTGCTCCCAGCATCTGCGCGCCCAGCGTCCGGGCGCGGCCGACGACATCGATCTCGTGATAGATGCGCAACGCTTCGGCGGCGACGGCCGAGGCGACGGGATGGCCCGAATAGGTGAAGCCGTGCCCGAAGACGCCGTTCCGCTGCCCTTCGTCGGCGATCGCCTGGTAGAGCGCATCTGATACGACCACCGCCGCGATCGGCAGGTAGCCGGAGGAAAGACCCTTGGCGACGGAGAACATGTCCGGCTTGAAGCCGAAGGTCTGGCTGCCGAACCAGTTACCGGTGCGGCCGAAGCCGCAAACCACTTCGTCGGCCAGAAGCAGGATGTCGTGTTTGTCGAGCAACGCGCGCAGCTTCGGAAAATAACCCGTCGGCGGCACGATGACGCCGCCCGCCCCCATCACCGGCTCCGCGATCATGGCCGCGATCGTCTCGGGGCCAGCCGCCAGTATCATCGCCTCCAGCTCGGCGATCAGCCGGCCGGCGAACGCCTCCTCGCTCTCGCCCTCCCGCCCTTCGCGGTAGAAATGCGGCTTGCCGGCAAAGAGGATGTCGTCGGTGTTCATGCCGAACGAGCGGTGCATATGCGGCAGGCCGCTCAGCACCGCGCCCATCACCGTGCTGCCATGGAAGGCGCCGGTGCGGCTGATGATGCGCCGCTTGCCGGGCTTGCCGCGCGCCGTCTGATAATACCAGGCGAGCTTGATCATGGAATCGTTGGCTTCGGAGCCGGAATTGGCCAGGAATATCCTGCAATCCGGAATTGGCGATACCGCTGCGAGCTGCTCGATCAAATCGATGCAGGGCTCGTTCGAGCGATGGTTGAAGGTGTGGTAGTTGGCGAGCTTGGCGAATTGCGCGCCGGCGGCGGCGGCCAGCCTGCTGTCGTTGAAGCCGAGCGATGCCGTCCATAGGCCAGCCATGCCTTCGATATAGCGGTTTCCGGCATCGTCGCGGACATAGACGCCCTCGCCGCCGGAGATGATCAGCGGCCCATCCTGCTCGTGCCGCCGCGGGTCCGTCTGCGAATGCAAATGCAGGCTCATGTCGATCGCCCGAGCCGAATTGTGCAGCATTTCCTGTTCCCCAAGAGCGGATGTTTGGTCTTGCGGCTCAATCAAATATCTTATAACTTATAAGTTGTCGAGGGTAGATAAACGGAAACGGAGGAGATCGACCATGGCGTCCTCAGGCGCGAGCCGGTGGCCGAGCAACAGCGGCAATGACGGGATATCGGACGAGCAGGCCGCCCGCCTGCGCGAGCGCGCGCGCTTCGTGCGGCTGGAGACGATCAGGCTGATTTCGATCGCCAAGGTCGGTCACTATTCGTCGGTCTTCTCCTGTGCCGAGATCTTCTCGACGCTCTACTACGACACGATGCGGATCCGTCGCGGCGAGTCTGACTGGGCGGAACGCGATCGTTTCCTGATGGGCAAGGGCCATGCGGCGGTCGGCCAGTTCCCGATTCTCGCCGATCTCGACTTCTTCGACCGTTCCTGGCTCGACGATTACACCCGCCTCGGCAGCCCGCTCGGCGATCACCCCGACATGCGCAAGGTGCCGGGCGTCGACTTCAGCTCCGGTTCGATCGGCCACGCCCTTTCCAACGGCGTCGGCATGGCGCTGGGCGGCCGCTTCCACGGACAGGACTTCAACGTCTTCGTCCTGCTCGGCGACGGCGAGATGCAGGAGGGCCAGGTGTGGGAGGCCGCCATCAGCGCCGCCACCCATCGGCTGGGCAGGCTCGTCGCGATCGTCGATCGCAATGGCTACCAGCTCGACGGCAAGGTCGACGATGTCGCCGCGGTCGAGCCGCTGGACGAGAAGTGGCGCGCCTTCGGCTGGGAAGTGCATGAGGTCGACGGCCACGACGTCGTCGCGCTCGCCAACCTGCTGCGCAAGGTCAAGGCCGACACCGGCCGGGAGAAACCCTGCTGCATCATCGCCAAAACGGTCAAGGGCAAGGGCATCGACTACATGGAAACCGAACCCGGCTGGCATCTCGGCTATCTCGCGCCGGAAGACGAAGCCCGCGCCCGCGAGACGATCCTGGAGGGTGCGGAATGAGCGCGGCCTTGCATCCCGACAGCTGGCAGTACCGCGAGCTCAACAAGCGCGCGCCCTCTCTCGCCACTTTGGCCAACACGCTGATCGAGCTCGCCGAAGCCGGCCATCCGGTCGTCGCCGGCACCGCCGATCTGCAGTACTCCAACGGTCTCGCCGGCTTTGCCCGGCGTTTTCCCGAACGCTTCACGCAGTTCGGCATCTCCGAACAGAACATGGTCTCGGCCGCGGCCGGCATGGCGACCACCGGGGTCATGCCCTATGTCGCGACCTTCGCCTCTTTCCTGGCGCTGCTTTGCTGCGAGCAGATCCGCATGGACGTCGCCTATTGCGCGCAGCCAGTTCGCCTGATCGGCCACCACACCGGCATCTCGCTCGGCTTCTACGGCACCTCGCATCACGCCACCGAGGACATCGCCATCATGCGCTCGATCGCCGACCTCACCGTCGTCTCGACCGCGGACGGACCGCAATTCGCCGCGGCGCTGCGCGCTTCGGTCAGCCACCCGCAGCCGATCTATTTTCGCATCTCGCGCGGCCACGACCCGGTCGTCTATGCCGATGATGCGCCGTTCGAATTCGGCAAGGCGGTGGTCCACCGCATCGGCAACGACATCACCATCATCGCCTGCGGCATGGCGGTGCACTCGGCCAAGCAGGCGATGGAAGCGCTCAACGGCAAGGGCCACTCCGTCGGCCTCATCGACATGCACACGATCAAGCCGCTCGACCGCGCGGCGGTGATGGCGGCGGCGCGCAAGTCGCGCATTATCCTGACTGTCGAGGAGCACAACATCCTCGGTGGCCTGGGTGGCGCCGTCGCCGAGGTGCTGGCCGAGGAAGGCGGCGGCGCACGGCTCGTCAGGCACGGCATCAAGGACGAGTACAGCCTCATCGCGCCACCGACCCATCTCTACCGTCACTACAAGCTCGATGCGGCGGGCGTCGAAAGCGTCGCGCAATCCCTGCTCGCTTAGAGCATGATCCCGAACCGCAGGTCAGCGTAGCAAAAAGTGGGAACCGGTTTTCGGAAAAGATCATGCTCCAACAAAGAGCTGAGCAGGATGACGATCCAACGAAACGTCATCCTGCTCTAGCAGGCTCTACAATACAGTGAAGGAAAAAGCGTCTATTGGTTATATCTTGTAGAATCACCGCCGGCAGAAGACGCCACACAACAATGCCGAGGAGACCTTTGCCGTGAACATTCAGCCGCTCGAGCAAGGCAATCTGTCCGCACGCGCCTATGTCGCCCTTCGCGAAGGGTTGATCGCGGGGCAGTTCCGGCCGGGCCAGCGCCTGGTGATGCAGGACCTCGCCGACCAGCTCGGCACCAGCGTCACCCCTGCCCGCGAAGCCTGCCTGCGGCTGGTCAGCGAGCGCGGCCTTGAGCTGCGCTCCGGCCGCTTCGTCACCGTGCCAGCGCTGACGCTGGCGCGCTACATGGAGGTGCGCACCATAAGGCTGTCGCTGGAGGGCCTTGCCGCCGGGCTTGCGGCCCAGAATGCGACGAAGGATGACATCGACAAGCTGACCGCCATCCAGAAGATATTCGAGAAGGCGGACCGGGCCAGCGATCCGGAACTTTCATTCCGCTACAACCGCGACTTCCACTTCTCCGTCTATCGGCTCTCCGGCATGGAGATGCTGGTCGCTCATATCGAGAGCCTGTGGGTCTCGATGGGGCCGATGCTGACCGTCTTCTTCAAGGAAGGCGAGCACAAATATGTCGGCGCCGCCCAGCACGAGACGGTGATCGAGGGCTTGCGCGAGAAGAATTCGGAAAAGGCGCGCGCTGCCATGGAGCGGGACCTGATCCTGGGCGGCGAGGATTTCCTGCGCTTCCTGCAGGGACACGAAGGCTTCGTTGCGTCCTAACCCTTATCAGGCCTGCAGCCGCGCGACCGCTGCCAGAGCCTCGTCCGTCACCGACAGCGCCTGGTCGATATCGGCCTCTTGGTGGGCAGCCGACAGGAACAGCGTGTGCGCCGGATGCAGGTAGACGCCGCGGGCGAGCGCTTCCAGGCAGAACGTGTCGCCGAGCTTCCGATCCACATCGTTGTCGAACAAAAGCACCGGCATCTGCACCGGCCCGCTTTGCCGCAAGGGCACGCCGTGCTTCCGCGCCTGCGCATCGAGACCGTCGCGGAAGCGCTGGCCCATGGTCCGCATATGCGCCACCGCATCGACTGCGCCGAGCTTCCGGATCGTTGCGATCGCCGCCGCCATCGACACGCCGGCGGTCCAGAAGGAGCCGGTGGTGAAGATGCGTGTCGCTCCCTCGCGAAAACGGTCATTGCCGGTGACAGCGGCCAGCGCATGGCCGTTGGCGATCGCCTTGCTCCAGGCGGCCATGTCGGGCCGGACGCCGACCGGTTCCCAGCTGCCGCCCATATCGAGGCGAAAGCCGGCGCGCACGTCGTCGACGATCAGCGCGGCATCGGCATCGTCGGCGAGCGCCCGCGCCCTTCGCGCGAACGCCACGGTCGGCAATTCATGCGGCTTGCCGAGGTCGTGCTTGAAGGCCGAGACCAGGATAGCCGCGAGATCGCCCCTGCACAGCTCGGCCGCGGCCTCCAGGCTCTCGACGTTGTTGTAGTCGTAATGGACAAGATGCGCCCGGTCTTCCTCGGTAACGCCCGCGACCGACGGCGAGCACCACGGAATGGCGCCGTGATAGGCGCCGCGCGCGACCAGGATCTTGCGGCGCCCGGTGCCTGCGCGGGCGATCGTCAGGCAGGCGGTTGTCGCGTCGGTTCCGTTCTTCGAAAACATCGCCCAATCGGCATGCGGGACGGTCTCGACCATCAGTTCCGCCAGCTCGACGAGCCGCTCGCTCGGCCCGTTCATCGCATCGCCTAGCGCGCGCTGCTTGTCGGCCGCGGCCTCGACGTCGGCGTCGCCATAGCCCAGGATCATCGGCCCCCATCCGCAGAGGAAATCGATGTACTCGCGTCCGTCCGCATCCCAGCTGCGGCACCCTTGAGCGCGCGAGAAATATTGCGGGTAGCCGGCCGGCAAGCGCGGTGCATTCTGATGCCCCCACATGCCGCCGGGGATGACGCGCTTTGCCCGGGCACGCAAGGCGTCGTCGATGCTCTTTGAATGTTGATCCATGGAAGAATGCCCCCGCCTGGCGCGTTCCGCCCGACTCGCCAAGACTTGTTGCAGCATTCGATATATCATGTATCATCCGCGCACAATAGTTCGGGGACGCGGAGAAAATGCAGCCCATCATCGGCATCGTTGCCGACGATCTCACCGGCGGCATGGAAACGGCCGCGATGCTGGTGGCGCTCGGCGTCGACTGCGGATTCGTGACCAGGCCTGCCCTGGTCCAGCATTTCGCCAACTCGCCCGCTGTGGTCGTCGCCCAAAAGACCCGCGTCGTTCCTGCCGCCGAGGCTGTGCGGAAATCGGAGGACGCGGCACAGCGGTTGCTCGACATCGGCGCAAGGCGGCTGTTCTTCAAATATTGCGCAACCTTCGATTCCACCGATGACGGCAATATCGGCCCGGTGGCCGACAGCCTGCTTGCCCTGACGCGGGCCACGCATACCGGCTTCTGCCCGAGTTCCGGCGATCTCGCGCGCAGCGTTTTCCAGGGCCATCTGTTCGTCGGCGCGCAGCTCGTCTCGGAATCGTCGAAACGGTTCGATCCGCTGACCCCGATGACTGATTCCAACCTCGTTCGCGTGCTGCAGCGGCAGTCGAAACTCGCCGTCGGGCTGTTGCCGCACAATGTCGTGCGGGCGGAACTCGCCAGTCGCCGCGCCTATCTCGATCATCTGGTCGCGCAAGGCATCCGGCACGTCATCCTGGATGCAATCTATGCCGAGGATCTCGCCGCGGTCGCGGCGCTCACCGTCGACTGGCCGTTGATGACCGGCAACGCGCCGATCATCCGCCACTATCCCGCGCTCTGGCGCGAGCGCGGCTGGCTGGACGACGCGCCGCCGAAGCGGCCGCTGCCGGCGGTGGAAAGCCCCGGCGTCGTGCTTGCAGGCAGTTGCGCCGAACGGACGCTGGAGCAACTGGCAGCGTTCGAACAAGCAAGGCCGGTGCACCGCATCGACATTTCCGCCGTCGACAGTATCGAGACAACCGTCGCGGCGGCCCTCGCCTGGGCGGACAAGCACCTGGGCAGCGGCCCGGTCTCGATCGCCACCTCGGCCGACCCGGAACAGGTCGGCGCCGCGCAGGCGAAACTCGGTCGCGACGGCGCCGCGGCCTTCGCTGAAGCTGTTCTCGGTAGGCTTGCCGTCGAACTGCACAGACGCGGCGTCCGGCGCTTTCTCGTCGCCGGCGGCGAGACGTCCGGCACGGTGGTCGAGCAGCTTGGCATCGACCGCTTGAGGGTCGGCGCCTATCAGGGGCCAGGGATTGCCAGGGCGACGACGGAAGAGGCCGATGTCGTCGCCCTCAGCCTGAAATCGGGGAAGCTGGGCCCTGTGGACATGTTCCTGCCGACGCTGGAATCCATGCGGCATCCGGAGCACTCATGACGACGGACGAAGACACACCCCGCCAGGCAATCGCCGACACCGTGAGGCGTCTGCAGGACAAGGGCTTCAATCACGGCAACAGCGGCAATGTGAGCTGCCGGATTGCCGGCGGCATGCTGATCACGCCGACCGGGGCAAACAGCGCCAATCTGACGCCGTCGAAGCTTGTCCGCGTCGAAGAGGACGGCAGCACGATCGGCGGCATTCCATCGAGCGAATGGCACATGCATGCCGCGATCCTCAACGCCTACCCGGCCGCCAACGCGGTGATCCATACCCATGCCGATGCCTGCGTCGCGCTGGCATGCCTGCGCAAGCCGCTGCCTCCCTTCCATTACATGGTCGCGGCCTTCGGCGGCGCCGATGTGCGCTGTGCCCGTTACGCCACCTTCGGCACCGCGGGGCTCGGAGAAACAGCGGTCGAGGCGCTGAAGGGCCGCACCGCCTGCCTGCTCGCCAATCACGGCATGATCGCCATCGGCAAGACGCTCGAAGCCGCCTTCCAGACCACGGTGAAGCTTGAAACCCTGGCCCGTCAGTATCTGATGGCATTGCAAGGCGGCGAGCCGGTGCTGCTTCCCGAAGCGGAAATGGAGCGGGTCGGAAAGCGATACGGCAATTATGGAACGGGTTTGTTGCCAGGCTAGCAAGCACAGGAACACCGTTCTTATGAACTGAATTTTCGAATGGCTGCCGGCCCGCGATATGGACAGGTCTGGCGGCGTATGATCTTGAGAACCATTGGCCAGATGCAAAAAGCGAGTCCGCTGACGAATGCAGAACCTGCCTGAGATCCAGGCGACGAGCCTGTCTTCGCAGATCTACCTGCGTCTTCGCCAGGAGTTGATGTCGGCGCGGCTCCACCCCGGCGACCGGCTGAAGATTCGCGACCTCGCCCAGCAGCTTGGCACCAGCGAGACGCCAGTACGCGAGGCCATCTTCCAGCTGGTCAAGGACGGCGCGCTGGAAATGAAGCCGGGTTACTATATCCGTGTGCGGCGGATCAGCCTCAAGGAATATCTGGAACTGCGCGACATCCGGCTGGTGCTCGAACCCTATGCCGCTTCAAAAGCGATGCCGCATATCGACGAACCGTTCCTGAAAACCCTCGAAGATATCCATCACAAGTTGATCGAGGCAGAGCGCACCAAGGACTATGCCGCCGCGCTTCAATACAACTACGACTTCCACTTCACGGTTCATCGCAAATCGGAAATGCCGCATCTCATCGAGATGATCGAGAGGCTGTGGATCCAAGCCGGCCCGCTGCTCAGCCTGCTCTACCCGCATGGCCACCCGACCTATGAAGGCCAGCACCAGCACGTCAACGTGATCGCCGCCTTGCGTGCCAAGGACGAGGCGGCGCTGCGCCGCGCCTTCGAACAGGACCTGATCGAGGGCGGCCGCAAATTCGTCGAGCACCTCGCCGCGATAGAGAGCAGGGAAGACGCCGAAGACGAGCCCCCGCGACGGTCGCGACGCTAGCCGGCACCCTCTAGAAAACCCGATATCCAGGCCCCGCTCCATCCGAGGAAAATCTCTGGATGGGCCGCGAGTACCAAGCCTTTTCGCCGGGCTTCAACGCTTTCGTCCATTCTTGCTTTCACCGCTCGCCACGCGGCGCGGAAACGTCATCATGCGCGCTTGCGACCTTCATCATATATGATATATTCTATTTCCAGAGACCAAAAATAAGGGGAGAACGATGAAGCTTCGCAATGGGATTTTGGGACTGGCGCTCGGCCTTCTGATGGGCGGCGTCTCCTACTCGGCTTTCGCCGACGACGCGTCCACTTTCGTCTATGCCGATGCCGGCGAGCCGAGCACCATTGACCCGGCCAAGGCCAATGTGAACTGGGAGTTCACGGTCACCCGCAACATCTACGATCGCCTGGTCGACTTCGATCTTAATGATCCATCCAAATTGTTGCCGGCGCTGGCGACGGAATGGCAGCAGGACGGCAAGGCCTGGACTTTCAAGCTGCGCGACGGCGTTACCTTCCACGACGGCACCGCCTTTGACGCCAACGACGTCAAGGCGACGCTCGACCGACTGCTGAAGATCGGCCAGGGTCAGTCCTATCTAGTCGACGACATCGCCAGCGTCACCGTGGTCGACCCCAAGACCGTCAAGATCGAGACCAAGGCGCCCACCGTCTTCCTCGCCTCCAACCTCAGCCGCATCGAGATGGTGTCGGACGAGGACATCGCCAAGCACAAGGACGACCTCGGCCAGGCCTGGTTCAACGAGAACGCCAACGGCACCGGTCCCTACGAATTCGTGTCCTGGACACGCGGCACCCAGATCGAGCTGAAGCGCAACGACAAATGGTGGGGCAAGTTCCCGGAAAAGCCGTTCGACCGCGTGCTCGACCGTTTCGTCACCGACGGCGCCAACCGCGCCCGCGGCCTTGAAGGCGGCGAGTTCGACCTCGCCAATTTCGTGCCGCTCGACGAGGCCCTGCGCATCGGCACCAGCAGCGGCTTCCATATGGTCGAGGGCAACAATCTGTGGGCGTGGCCGGCGATCTATCTCAACATGGATCTGGCGCCGACCAACAACAAGGATTTCCGCGAAGCGCTGGTCAAGGCGTTCGACTACAACGCCATGGTGCAGTCCTTCCAGGGCAAGGCCGAAGTCGGCCGCGGCCCGGTGCCGTCCTGGTTCCCCGGCAGCCCCGAGAAGGAAGAGGCCGAGATCAAGACCGACCTCGACGGCGCCAAGGCGGCACTTGCCAAGTCGGGTCTCGCCAACGCCAAGATGAAATGCTCGGTGCCTGCCGGTTTCCCGGAATTCCGCTTTGCCGCGACCGTGCTTCAGTCTTCGGCCCAGCAGCTCGGCGTCACCGTCGAAATCGAGGAGCAGCCCTTCGTCGAGGCGATCACCGCCATCAAGTCCGACAAGAGCAACTGCTTCGTGCTCGGCAACGCGAACCTCAGCCCATCCGACGCGACCAAGTTCTTCGCGGCGCATTACCTCAAGGGCGGTTTCTACAATTCCGGCAAATTCTTCGACCAGACGCTGCAGGACCTCGTGGCCAAGCTGCCGACGATTTCCGACGCCGCCGAACGCGGCAAGCTGCTCAAGCAGGCGGCCGATATCGTGGTGGACTCCCACTACATCATCTGGACCGCGCGGCCCAAGACAGTGGTACCCGAGCCTGACCGGATCGGCGGCTACCGCATCGACCCGGCCGAGTACATCAACGCCCGCTTCTGGGAAATGTACAGCAAGTAACAGCAGCGAGGTGAGCATGCGGATAGCACGGTTGTGATCGCTTTCCTGTTCAAGCGTCTGGTCTGGGGCCTTCTCGTCCTCATCGCCGTCGCGGTCATAACCTTCTTCCTCAGCCGTGTCGTTCCGGCCGACCCCGCCGCCTTCCTGGCCGGCCAGAACGCCTCCGAGGAGACCGTGCAGCGCATCCGCGTCGAGCACGGTCTCGACCGTCCGCTGCCGGAGCAATTCGCTACCTACATGATCGGCCTCGCCGAGGGCGACCTCGGCGAGTCGATCCGCACGCGCCGCAGCGTCAGCACCGACCTCAAGCAGTATCTGCCGGCGACGCTGGAGCTCCTGATCGTCAGCTTCGTCCTTTATCTGGCGGTCAGCTTCTCGCTGGCGGTGCTCGCCGCCCGCCGCCCCGGCGGCGCGGTAGACGGCGCGATCCGCCTCATCACCATGATCGGCACCGGTATCCCGGTGTTCTGGCTCGGCATGACGCTGCAGTTCTTCTTCTTCTACAAATTGCACTGGCTGCCGCTCGGCGCGCGCTTCCCGATCCGCGAGACGGCTCCGCCTGTCATCAGCGGCTTCCTGCTGGTCGATTCCCTGCTCGCCGGCAGCCTCTCGGCCTTTCGCGCCAGCCTGAAGCATCTGACGCTCCCCGCCGCGACCATCGTCGTCAACCTGCTTGCGGTCGGAACGCGGCTGTCGCGCGCCGCCCTCATCCAGGAACAGAGCCGGCTCTACGTGCGCACGGCGCGCGGCAAGGGCCTGTCGCCCAACCGTATCCTGTTCAAGCACATCTTGCGCAATGCGCTGTCGCCGATCCTGACGGCGACCACCATGCAGTTCGGCTACATGATCAGCTGGGTGATCCTGGTCGAGGTCATCTTCGACTGGCCCGGCATCGGCCTCTACGCCTACCAGTCCTTCCAGGTCTTCGACTATTCGCCGGTCATCGCGCTGGCGATCGTGTCCACGGCCGGCTTCGTGATCATCAACCTGGTGATGGACCTTCTCTATCCGGTGATCGATCCGCGCGTGCAGAGTGTCGGCTCATGAGCATTTCCACCCAGCCCGCGCGCCGGACCATCGCGAGGCCGAAGGGCGTGCTCTTGCCGCTCGCGCTGCTGGTGCTGGTGATCCTTGCGGCTTTCACGCTTCTGCCCGGCCTGATCGCGCCGCACGACCCGATCGCGCTCGCCATGGCCGACCGGCTGAAGCCGCCGAGCCTCACCCACATCTTCGGTACCGACGAGGGCGGCCGCGATGTCTTCTCGCGCATCGTCTACGGCACCCGCTATTCGCTCGGCGTGGCGATCGCCATCGTCTTCGCCTCCGCTCTGTTCGGCGTGATCTATGGCGCGGTCTCCGGCATGGCGCGCCAGGGCATCGACAATCTGATGATGCGCATCGTCGACCTGTTCTTCGGCTTCCCGGCGCTGGTGCTGGCGCTCGCCGTCGCCGCCTCGATCGGACGCGGCCTCGACAGCGTGGCGCTGTCGCTCGCCATCATCTGGTGGCCGGGCTATGCGCGGCTGGTGCGCGGCGAGGTGCTGCGCCTGCGCGAGCGGCCGCATGTCGAGGCCGCCCGGGCGCTCGGCGTCTCCGAGATGACCATCCTGCGCCGCCACATCATCCCCTTCGTCGTCCAGGAGGTGAATGTGCGTATCACAACCGATATCGGCTACGCGCTGGTCGCCGTCACCGCCCTTTCCTTCCTCGGCCTCGGCGCCAATTCGCCGACGCCGGAATGGGGTCTGCTGATCCGCGACTCGCGCCCCTATTTCGGCTCGGCCTGGTGGTACCTTGTCTTTCCCGGCACCATGATCATGCTGACCGCCACCGCCTTCTCGCTGATCGGCGACGCGCTCGCTTCGAGGCGGGCCGCATGATCCTGTCGGTCCGCGACTTCGCAATCGGCTTCCAGCGCGAGGGTCAGAACCTCGTCGCGGTGGACGGCATTTCCTTCGACGTCGAAGCGGGCGAGACCTTCGTCATCATCGGCGAGTCCGGCTCGGGCAAGTCGCTGACCGGCATGTCGATCGCCGGACTGCAGCCGCCCACCGCCTTCGTCTCCGGCTCGATCCGCTTCAAGGATCGCGAAATGCTGAAGCGGCCCGACGCCGAACTGCGCAAGCTGCGCGGCCCGGAGATCGGCCTGATCTATCAGGATCCGCTGAGCTCGCTGAACCCGGTCTGGCCGGTCGGCGACCAGATCGCGGAGACGCTTGTCGCGCATGGCCTTGCCGGCCGCGCCGAGGCAAGGAAGCGCGCCGTGGAAATGCTGGAGCGCGTCCGCATTCCCGACCCGCGCCGCGTCGCCTCCGCCTATCCGCACGAAATCAGCGGCGGCATGCGGCAGCGCGCCATGATCGCGATGGCGCTGGCCGCCGGGCCGAGCCTGCTGATCGCCGATGAGCCGACGACGGCGCTCGACGTCACCATCAAGGCGCAGATGCTCGAGCTGCTTGCCGAACTGAAACACGAGATGGCGCTGACGATCATCTTGATCACCCACGACATGGGCGTGGTCGCTGAAGTGGCCGACCGGATCCTTGTGCTCTATGCCGGCCGCATTGCCGAGGTCGGGCCGGCCGACTCCATCATGCTGCAGCCCTCGCATCCCTACACTGCGGCGCTGATGACCAGCGCCATGATTTCGCAGACGCCGGCCAAGCAGGAGCTCAACGCCATCGTCGGCGGCGCGCCCGGGCTGGGCGCCTTCCCCGCCGGATGCCGCTTCCATCCGCGCTGCCCGCGCGCGCAGAACGACTGCAAGGCCGTCGAGCCGCCACGGCGCAAATTCGGCGTCGTGGAGCTCGCCTGCCATCATCCGATCGAGGCGGCGATGTCCCTGACAGCGGCGAGGAGCTGACCCATGGCGCTTCTCGAACTCGATGCCGTCTCGAAAATCTTCTCGCAGCGCCGTGGCGGCCGCGCCGTGCAGGCGGTGGCCGGTGTTTCGCTCGCCGTGGGCAGGGGAGAGACGTTGGGGCTGGTCGGCGAGAGCGGATGCGGCAAGTCCACTCTCGCCCGGCTGGCGCTCAAGCTGGTCGACGTGACGGACGGGCGCGTGCGCTTCGACGGCGTCGACGTGACCGGTTTCGCCAGCCGGCGCATGCTGCCGATCCGCCGTCGCCTGCAGGCCGTGTTCCAGGATCCGCTCGCCTCGCTCAACGCGCGCATGACGATCGCCGAAGTGATGCGCGAGCCGTTCGATACCCATGGCCTCAAGCTTGGCGCCGGGCTTGAGCCACGCATCCGCGAGCTTCTCTCCTTCGTCGGATTGGAGAACATCGACATCCAAAAACTGCCCGGTCAATTTTCCGGCGGCCAGCTGCAGCGCATCGCCATCGCAAGGGCGCTGGCGCTCGAACCGGAAATCATCGTCGCCGACGAGCCGACCTCGGCGCTCGATCCGTCGATCCAGGCCCAGATCGTCAATCTGATGCTGCAGATCCAGCGCAAGCGCGGCATCTCCTATTTGATCATCTCGCATGACCTCGACGTCATCGGCCACGTCGCCGACCGCATTGCGGTGATGTATCTCGGCACCATCATCGAGCAGGGAACGGCCGACGAGATCATGCAGCGGCCGCTGCATCCTTACACGCAGGCGCTGCTGTCGGCGGCGCCGACGCTTGCCGCGCGCCGCCAGGTCGGCTGGAAGCGCATCATGCTCACCGGCGATCCGCCCAATCCGGCCGACGTGCCATCCGGTTGCCGGTTCCACCCGCGCTGCCATTTGGCGCGCGATATCTGCCGGGAGAAAGTGCCGCCGCTGCGCGCCATGCCCGGCACCGGCCAGATGGTGGCCTGCCACCTTGCGCCCGAAGAAACGGCACGGGCGGGCGGCGAGGTGGGACGCGCCAGGCGCGGGCTGGCCGTCGCCAGCTAGAAGCACAGCGAAGAGGGAGGCGTTATGAAACGGTCGAAGGAAATCCATGTGACGGGCCTGGGCTTTCCGGAGGGACCGGTGGCGCTCCCGGATGGTTCTATCGCCTTCGTCGACCTGCTGCACGCCAAGGTCCGCGCCTTCAAGGACGGTGCCGCGCGCGAGCTGGCCACCCTTCCCGGCGCGCCGAACGGCATGCGGCTCGGCCCCGACGGCGCGCTCTACATCTGCAACAATGGCGGCCTCGCGCCGGAATCGTTGGAGAAGCTGCACTTCGCCGCGCCGATGATTCCCGGCTGCATCCAACGCCTGCAGCTCGACGGCCGCTGGGAGAATTTTGCCGACCATGTGCCCGGCGCCAAGCCTTCGCGGCCAAACGATTTGATCTTCACGCCCGAAGGCGAAATCGTCTTCACCGACCCGCAGAACTGGGAGGTGCTGGGCGCCGATGCCAGTGCCTATCATGGCGGGCAGTTGCTTGCGGCTGGACAGGACCGGAAGGTCCGTGCGCTGGCCAAGATGACCGGCTTCCCGAACGGGCTGGTGTTCCATCCCGACGGCTCGCTGATCGTCGGCATCACCATGGAGCATCGTCTGCTGCGCTTCGACTGGAACGGCGGCAGCGTCGGCGCGATGAGCGAATGGGTTCGTTTCGACGGCCGCTTCAATCCCGACGGCATGGTCTTCCAGGAGGGCCTGCTCTACGTCACCGGCAGCACCGGCGACCGGGTCGCGATCCTCGACACCACCGGACGGCTGGTCGAGATGATCGATTGCGGCGAGGGCAGCGACCCGACCAATTGCTGCGTCCATGACGGCCGGCTCTGGGTCACGCTCGGCCTGCCCGGCCAACTCGTCTCGTACACGCTTTGACCGACCTTTCCTGCAGATGAACTGAGTGAGCAAGCCCATGTCCCGTGAAGACGATTTCGTTCCGCCCGAACTCGGTCCCGTCAACATCCGCCCGCGCAAGGCCTGGGCCATGTCCGCCGACGAGCATTGGCACTCCAACCCCTGGTACGAGGCGCCGCGCGGCGACCCTGCCTTGCCCGAGGTCTATACCTACACGGACACGATGTCCTATGACCCGGGCGACGAGGTCGTCTTCCATTCCTCGACCACCGCTCCGCATTGGACGCTGGAGATCTACCGCGACGGCTATCGGCCGGAGACCGTCCACAAGGTCGAGGACGTCGCCGGCGCCTTCGCGCCGACGCCGGCGGATGCATACCGCTCCGGCTGCGGCTGGCCCGTCAGCCACCGCTGGCGGCTGCCGGCCGATCTGCGCTCGGGCTTCTACCGTGTCGTCTCGACCTGCGCCCGCGCCAATGGCGGCAAGTTCGTCCAGCATCATTTCTTCGTCGTGCGTCCGACAGCGGCCACGCGCCGCGCCAAGATCCTGATGATCCTGCCGACCGGCACCTGGACCGCTTACAATGATTTCGGCGGCGCCAACCACTATTTCGGCGTTGTCGGTCCGGGCAAGGACCAGCCCTCGCCCGTGCTTTCTCTCGAGCGCCCGTGGACCCGTGGCGTCGTCTGGCTGCCGCCCGGCGCGCCACGCATCTGCGCCGACCCGCTGCCCGAGTTCGGCGATGCGCCGCGCTACCCGATGAAGGAATGGGCCTATGCCAACGGCTTCGGCCAGTATTACGCCGCCGCCGGCTGGGCGCAGTTCGACCGCCATTTCGTGCTGTGGGCGGAGAAGGAAGGCTACGAGCTCGACATGATCACGCAGACCGACCTGCACTACAGGCCGGAACTGCTCGACGCCTATCCGTGCGTGACCATTGTCGGCCACGACGAATACTGGACCCGCGAGATGCGGCTGGCGATCGAAGCCTATGTCGAACGCGGCGGCAGGCTTGCACGCTTCGGCGCCAACTTCCTCTGGCAGATCCGGCTGGAGGACGACGGCAAGCGCCAGATCTGCCACAAGTTCAACGCCATCAATAACGATCCCGTCGCCGGCACCGACAAGGCGCATCTGCTGTCGACCGCATGGGAAGACAAGGACGTCGCCTGGCCAGGCGCCTCGACGGTCGGCGTCAACGGATTGCATGGACTCTACGCGTCCTGGGGCGGCTTCGCGCCGCACGGCCAGAAGGGCTTCACCGTCTACCGGCCCGAGCACTGGGTGTTTGCCCGCACCGGGCTTCACTATGCCGACATCTTCGGCGATAAGGAGCGCATCTTCGCCTACGAGGTCGATGGTCTAGACTACACGTTCAGGCATGGCCTGCCCTACCCCGTCCCCGTCGATGGTCAGCCGGAAACGATCGAAATCCTTGCCATGGCGCCGGCGGTGCTTGCCGAGGACGAGCCGGACGGCGAAGGCTTCCGCTACTATGTCCGCAGCAGCGACCATGAGGGCCTGGTCAAATGCGTCACCGGCGAGGTGACGCCGGAAGGGCTCGCCCGCTACAAATACGGCGCCGGCATGATGGTGCACATGACGCGCGGCAAGGGTGAAGTGCTGACCGCAGCGACATGCGAGTGGGTCATGGGCCTCAAGCGCGGCGACCGCTTCACCGAGCAGATCACCCGCAACGTTCTTGATCGGTTCACAAGCTCATAACTCAGCTGTCGCAAAGTCACGAAGCAGCAAGGCGAAGTCTTTGGACAGTTGGTAGCGAAGCTCGATTTCTTGCTTGGTCCCGGTGGTCTTCAAGGTTCTAGATCACCGCTTCCTCGAGAAACGGTTCGTTGCGCGCAATGCGTTCATAGCAGAAGGGCGACAGGTCGAGCGTCTGGAAAGCGCCGTGAATGATCAGCTCCGAGACCGCCCGGCCAACCGCAGGCGACTGCTGCAGGCCGTGGCCCGAGAAGCCGTTGGCGAACATGAAGTTTTTCACCTCGGGGTGGAAGCCGACGATGCCGTTGTGATCGAGCATGTTGTATTCGTAGTGGCCGGTCCAGCTGGTCTGCACCTTCAGCGCGTCGAAGGCCGGGATCCGATGCCATAGCGCCGGCCAGATATAGTCGTCGAACTCCTCGAAATGCATCTCGAAGTCGTCGTAGTCGGCCGGTCCGTCGCCCTGCGGCGTGTTGCCGGTGAGGAAAAGCTCGCCTTCCGGCCGCACGAAGGTGCCGGAAAGGTCGATGACGTTGGGCATGCGGCCGGGGATCGGATTGGCGCTGGCAAAGACGAAGCTGTAGCGCTTGTAGGGCGCGACCGGGATTGACAGCCCAGCCATGGCGGCGACCTGCTGCGCTCGCGGACCCGCTGCGTTGACCAGCGTTCCGCAAGCGACCGTCTCGCCTGTCGCGAGCCGCACCGAGACGACCCGCCCGTCAACGATGTCCAGCGCCGTCACTGCGTTGTCGATATACTCGACCCCGCTGCCGCGCGCCGCGCGGCGGAAGCCGTTCAGCATGCCCATGGAATCGAACCAGCCCTCCTCGCGCGAACCCCACGAGCCGCCGCCGAGATCGTCGACATTCAGCCACGGAAAACGCTCCTTCAAGGCGCCTGGTTCAAGAAAGACGGTTTGCGCGCCAAGGCTGCGCTGCAGCTCGACCCTTTCGCGCGCCGCGTCCACGCCTTCCGGCGAGCAGCAATAGAGATATCCATGTTCCTTGAAGCCGAGATCGGGCGCCGGCTCGTCCGTGTAGAAAGGCGCCATCCGCTCCTGGAAGCCGCGGATGATCTCGATGCCGAACTGGCTGATCTTCACATTGATCGGGTTGGAATATTGCTGGCGGATGGCGCTGGTGGAAAGCGCCGTCGAGGAGAATTCGTAGCTCGAGTCGCGTTCGACCACGAGGATCGAGGCGCCGCTGCCCAGCGCCTGGCTCACCCAATAGGCCGTCGATGAGCCGACGACGGCGCCGCCGACGATGACGATGTCATAGGCGCCGCGCGAAGGGGACTTGTAAGGAGGGATAGCCACTTCTGTTCTCCGCTCTACTGGTTGAACGAGGCAATCAGGGCATCAGAACCTCGCGCCAGTAGGCCGAGGTCCGACCCAACGGCCACCATGGTGAAGCCGTCGGCGAGATAGCAGTCCGCGTCGGCCTTCACGGGAGCCAGGATACCGCTGGCCTTGCCTGCCGAGGCAGCGGCCTTGCGCACGGACGATATCGCCTCCTGCACATGCTTGGCGCCGGGATTGCCCATCGCGCCCATATTCGTGGACAGGTCGCCCGGCCCGACAAACAGGACATCGACCCCCTCGACCGCGGCGATCTCGGTGGCATTGGCGACGCCGGCCTCGTCTTCGATCTGCACGGCAAGCAGCTGCTGCTCACGCGCTTTTGCATGATAGCCGGCGATGCGGCCGAAAGCGTTGGCGCGGTGACCGACCGAGAAACCGCGGAAGCCGACCGGCGCATAGGTCATGGCAGCGACGATCGCGCGCGCCTGCTCCGCCGTGCGCACATTCGGGATCATCAGGCTGCGGGCCCCGACATCCAGCGCCTGTTTCATCAGATTGGGATCGTCGGATGGCAAGCGGACGACCGCCTCGCAGGGAAACGCCGCCGCGACCTGCAGCTGCGCCATGATGCTGCGCAGATCGTTCGGGCTGTGCTCGCCGTCGATCAGCAGCCAGCCCGCCCCGGAGCCCGCCACGATCTCGGTGGTGAGCGCCGAGACCAGTGAGCACCAGATGCCGATATGAGCCCGGCCGGCCTGTACGGCCGCCTTCAGCGAATTGACGCGCTCCTGCATTTTGCGATCGGTCTCCAGCCGTAAAGAAGGTGCATTGAAATTTGTATGATGTCCTATATCATACGTCACGCTTGAGCTGCAAGGCGCTGTGACACCACATTGGGAGTTGCTTAATGAAAATCGGCTTCATCGGGCTTGGCGTCATGGGTGCACCGATGGCGCGGCATCTCGCCGATGCCGGACATGGGATCGTCACCGTCCTCAATCGCGCGCCTCTTCCGAAAGATCTGAAAGCATCGGTCGTCGCCTCTCCGGCCGAGGTGGCGCAGCTTTCTGAAATCGTCATCACTATGCTTCCCGACACACCCGACGTCGAGCGCGTCCTGCTCGGGCAGAACGGCGTGCTGGACGGAATTTCGGCCGGCAAGCTGGTCACCGACATGAGCTCGATCAGCCCGATTGCCACGGCCGGCTTTGCCGCGAAGATAAGGCAGGCAGGCGCAGGCTATCTCGATGCGCCGGTCTCCGGCGGCGAGGTCGGCGCCAAGGCGGCCAGCCTCACCATCATGGTCGGCGGACCGGTCGCCGAGTTCGAGCGGGCGCTGCCGATCTTCGAGAAGCTCGGCAAGAACATCACGCTGATCGGCGAAAAGAACGGCGCCGGTCAGACCTGCAAGATCGCCAACCAGATCATCGTCGCGCTCAACATCGAGGCCGTTGCCGAAGCGCTTGTTTTTGCGAGCAAAGCGGGCTGCGACCCGGCGAAGGTGCGCAGCGCGCTGATGGGTGGCTTTGCCTCCTCGCGCGTGCTCGACGTGCATGGCGAGCGCATGATCGCCCGCAGCTTCGCGCCAGGTTTTCGCGTCCGGCTGCACCAGAAGGATCTCAATCTGGCGCTCGAAAGCGCACGCGCGCTCGGCGTTGCCTTGCCGGGCACGGCAACGGCGCAGCAGTTGATGAATGCCTGCTCGGCCCGGGCGGGTGGCTCGGAAGCCGACCATTCGTCGCTCGTGCGGGCCCTCGAAATTCTCAGTGATCACGAACTGTCAAACGGAAAGGAATAACCGATGCGCGGAACCGGCAAGGCCGACATCTACGTCATGCTGGCCCATCCCGTGGGTCATGCCAAAAGCCCTGGCATCTTCAACGAGATCTTCGAGCAGAAGGGGCTCGACAGCCTGATGGTGCCGCTGAGCTGCCGTCCGGAAGATTTCGACACGTTCTGGGCCGGCATCACGGCGGCGGAGAATATCCGGGGCGTGATCATCTCGGTGCCCTACAAGGTCCCGGTCTACCACAAATGCGCTGCCGCCCATGACCGTGCCGCTCGCGTGCAAAGCGCCAACTCGGTGCGTCGGCAGGCGGACGGCAGCTGGTACGCCGACAATTTCGACGGCGTCGGCTTTATCGATGGCCTGAAGGCCGGGGGACATCAGATTTCCGGCAAGCGCATACTCCAGGTCGGCGCCGGCGGCGCGGGCTCTTCGCTGACCTATTGCCTCGCCGAGGAAGGCGCGGCCGAGATCCGCCTGACCGATGTCGACAAGGACCGCGCGCAAAAGCTCGCTTCGCTGGTCAACAAGTCGTTCCCCAATTGCCGCATCGAGGTTGGCGAGCCCGATCCGTCCGGCATGGATATGGCGATCAACGCCACGCCGTCCGGGCTGAAAGCCGGCGACCCGCTGCCGATGGATGTGAGCAAGCTGACGCCGGAGATGACCGTGGTCGACATCATCATGGAGCCGGCCGAGACGGCCCTGCTCAAAGCGGCGAAAGAGATCGGCTGCCGCATCCAGCCCGGTCGCCCGATGATGGATTTCCAGGTCGAGGCCATGGCCGAATTCTTCGACATCGATCGGAAGGATCGCCGCAATGGCTGATGCAATGACCGCCGTCGTCATCGGCGGCACGTCCGGCATCGGCCGCGCAGTGGCCGAACGCTTCGCCGAGGACGGCTATCAGGTGGTGGTCGCCGGCCGTGATGCAGTGCGGGGCGAGGAAGCGGCCGGCGCCTGCGAGAAAGCGGGCGCGCCACGCGCGCTGTTTGCCCAGACCGATGTCGGCGATCCCGCCTCGGTCGAAGCGCTGGCGCGGGCTGTCGGCGACGCCTTCGGCACGCCACATGTCGTGGTCAACTGCGCCGGCATCCTGCAGAGCGGCAAGCACGTGCTCGACCAGGACCTCGCCGAAGACGAGCGGATGTGGCGCATCAACTATCGCGGCACGTTGCTTGGCTGCCAGGTGTTCGGCCGGCTGATGTCGGCCGCCGGGCGCGGCGCGATCCTCAATGTCGGCTCGCTTGCCTCTTTCGCGCCGCTGTCGTTGCCGGCTTACACGCCAGGAAAGCACGCGGTTCTGGCGCTCACCCAGATGCTGGCCGCCGAGCTCGGCCCGCATGGCGTTCGCGTGAATGCCGTGGCACCGGGCTATACGCTGTCGGACGGACTGAAGGTGAAGATCGCAAAGGGCGAGCGCAACCCGGAAGCCATCCAGGCCACGACGGCGCTGCGCCGCTTCGTCGAGCCGCGCGATGTCGCCGAGGCGGCCCTGTTCCTCTGCTCCGACCGCGCCGCGTCGATAACCGGCGTGGCCTTGCCGGTCGACGCCGGCTGGCTCGTCCAGGCGCCTTACGCGCAGTACCTGCAAGGCAACCCCATCCGGCAGACGCCGGCAATCTGACAAAGGAAAACCAGTGGGCGATATCCAGCGCTTCGACTTCGACACCCGCATCCATCACGGCGTCATCCACAACGGCACGCTCTATTTGACCGGCCAGGTCGCAAAACCCGGCCAGTCCGCGGCCGACCAGATGCGCGAGGTGCTCAGCAAGATCGACGCGCTGCTCGCCAAGGCAGGCACGGACAAGACGCGCATCCTCCACGTCCAGATGTGGCTGGACGACATCAGGGACTTCGACGAGGTCAACACGGTCTGGGACGCCTGGATGCCGAAGGAGCATGCGCCGGCGCGCTCCTCCGGCGAAGGCCGCATGGCCAAGCCCGGCATGCTGGTCGAGCTGATCGTCACCGCGGCGGTTTGAATGGTCTTGTTGGTTCGGGCATCATCGCGAATCTCAACTTGGACGGAAGAGCCTGAATGACGAAGCGCAAGCCGCTTTCCACCGTCGTGGCGGAGAGTCTGTCCGAAAAGATCCGCTCTGGATCGCTGCTTCCCGGCGCGCAACTGCCGACAGAGGCGGAGCTTTGCGCCGAATACGACGTCAGCCGCACCGTCGTGCGCGAGGCGGTGGCCCGGCTGCGCTCCGAGGGCATGGTCGTGCCGCAGCAGGGGCGCGGCATGTTCGTCAGCGAAACGCCTGCGCCGCGCAATTTTTCGATTCCCGACGAGGCGCTCAGGACATTGCCGGAAACCATCGCCCTGCTCGAGCTCAGATTGAGCGTCGAAGTGGAATCCGCCGGGCTCTGCGCGGAACGGCGGAACGACAGGGAAGTCAGCGAAATCCGATCCATGATGGATGAGATCGATGCCCGGCACCCGGACCCCGCCGCCGTCCAGATCCACTACGACTATGATTTCCACCTCGCGATCGCCAAGGCCGCGCGCAACGAGTTCATCCACGGCTTCCTCGCCTATCTCGGGCCGATGATTGTGCCGCGCTTCCAGCTCGGCTATGTCGTCGAGCCCGCGCTCAAGGACAGCTACTACGCGCGCATCCACAGCGAGCACAAAGCCATCGTCGACGCCATCGAAAGGCAGGACGGAGCCAAGGCCCGCCAGGCGATGCGCAAGCATCTGCAGAACAGCCTGGGACGCGTGCGCGCGCTGGCGAAAGCCTCGGGCATCGAGGCAACCGAAGCGGAGCAGAAAGCCGCCGCGGCCTCGCTTTTCAAGGACCTGAGAAAGCCCCTGCCGACGGCCGGATAATTTCGCCGGTTTCGATCTGGTCCGCCGTCATCGATGCGCGCCCTGCCGGCCGTTTGCGAAAGCCATGTTTTTTCTCAGGTTGCGGCCGGAAAATCACTTCGGCGCGCTGAAACCACTGTTTTCCTTGGGCCAGAGGCTTTCGCCGTCGGGCGGACACGTTGGAATATTCCAGCCGCCGAACAGGCTTTCGAAAGTTTATCTTTCCTTTTTGCTGGTTTTCTTGGTTTCGCGGCGCCGGCCCGCGCCGCACACTGAAACCTAGGCAAATGGGGAAGCCGCAATGGGAAAGCCCAAGTGACGACAGCCTTCATCACCGGAGCGACGAGCGGCATAGGCCGGGCCATGGCGATCGCCTTGAGTGATGCCGGCTATGACGTCTACGCGGTCGGCCGCAGTCAGGCCGCGCTCAGGGAATTGCAGGCCGAACGTCCGGGCATCGTACCGATCTCCGTCGACGTCACCGACCGCGAGGCGCTGGAATCGGTGCTGGCGGATCTCACCATCGATGTGCTGATCAACAATGCCGGCATCATGCCGCCGCTCGGCAATTTCGCCGACATGAAGATCGCAGACATCGACGCGACGCTGGAGGTGAACCTCAGCGCCGCGATCCTGCTCACCCGCCTCGTCGTGCCGCAGATGCGCGAGCGGCAGTCCGGGCATATCCTGTTCACCAGCTCGGTCGCGGCCCACGCCGCATTCTCCAACATCGCCGTCTATTCGGCCACCAAGGCGGGGATCTCCGGCTTTGCCGGCGCGCTGCGCGCCGACCTTTCCCCCTTCGGCATGCGCGTCACCGAGATCGTCGCCGGCCGCGTCGAGACGCAGCTTTACCAGGACATCCTCGACGCCAAGGCGCGCGCCGCCATGTACGCCAGCAAGGTGGTGCAGCCCGATGACGTGGCCCGGATGGTCGTCGCCGTGCTCGCGCTGCCGGCATGGGCCGACGTTACCCGTTTCGACATCATGCCGACCTGGCCGACCTCGCCGAGCGGCACCAAGTAGGGAAAACTGCAATGAAGGATCTCTCCGTTCTGATCGTTGGTGGCGGCGCCGGCCTCGGCGCGCTCTTGGCCCAGATGGCTGTCGAGGCCGGGGCGGCAAAGATCGGCATCATCGACATCAACCAGCAAGCGGCGGAGAGCGCGCTTGGGCCGGCGAAGGCCAAGGGCCTGCCGATAGCGGCGGCCACGTGCGACATCCAGATCGGTCCGCAGTGCCACACCGCCTTCGATGCCATCGTGGCCAAGCTTGGGCGCGTCGACACGCTGATCAATTGCGCCGCCATCTATCCGCGCCGGCCGCTGCTCGAAATCACCGACGCGGACTGGGACGCCTCCAACGGCATCAACATCAAGGGCACCTACCATATGATGGTGGCGGCGGTCCGCCATATGCAGGCGCAGGAGCCTAAGGATCATGTGCGCGGGCGGATCGTGAATCTCACTTCCGTCGACGCCTTCAAGGCGCATCCGCAGAACGCCCATTATGCGGCCACCAAGGCCGCCGTCGTGAGCCTGACGCGGTCCTTCGCGCACTACGTCGCCAAGGACGGTATCCTGGTCAATTCCGTCGCGCCGGCCGGCATGGCCACCGAGAAGGCCAAGGCCCTCGGCTTCCTCGAGGAACTGGCCAAGGCAAGCCCGCTCGGCCGCGGCGCCGAGCCCACCGAGATCGCCGAATGGGTGCTGATGACGGGTGGCCCGAAGAACACCTACATGACCGGTGAAAACGTAATCGTTTCAGGTGGTTACATCTACGCTTAGAATCAATTCGGCAGCCGGCGACTGCTGAGCTTCGGCACTGAATGAGCAACGGAGTCTCGAACGAAAGGAGGCGGAATTTACCATGACCGGCAAGCTTCGCCTTCCTTCGCTGAATGCGCTTCGCGTCTTCCATGCCGTGGCGCAACACAAGAGCTTCCGGCAGGCGGCCGACGAGCTCCTGGTCACGCCGCAGGCAGTCGGGCAGCAGATCAAGCTTCTCGAAGACACGCTTCAGGTGACACTGTTCGAGCGCAAGGGCCGGTCGATCGAGCTGACCGAGTCGGCGATCCTGCTCTCGCACTACGTCAAGGCGGGCTTCGACGAGTTTTCCGAAGGCGTGCGCCGCGTCACCAAGTCGAACTACCGCGACCGCATCAACCTCAATGCGAGCCCGTATTTCGCCACGCATTACCTGCTGCCGAGGCTGTCGCTGTTCCGAGAGATGCTGCCTGGTGCCGACCTGCGCCTGACCACGATGGTCGACCTGCCCGATTTCGGCCGCGACGACATCGATATGACTGTGCAGTGGGGTTACGGCAACTGGCCCGACTACGAGGTCACGCTGCTGGTGCCTGACCCGAAAATCATCTGCTGCACGCCAGCGATCGGCGAGAAGATCAAATCGGCGCGTGATCTGACGAAGTTTACGCTGCTCGACACGGTCAAGTCGAAGCGCCTGTGGCCTGACATATTGCGGCACCTCGGCGTGGAACTGACCGACGGCGACCGCAGCATCAGCTTCGACGACGCGGCGACCATGCGCCGTGCAACCCTGCAAGGCATCGGCGTCGGCCTCGTCTCCGTCATCGACGCCGAGGAGGATTTCCGCTCCGGCGCGCTGGTCGCGCCGATCGGCCGCGACGCCATCGCCGACATGAAGCCGGAGGAAGTCCCCGGCTTCTACCTCGTCGTCCCGCGCGGGCATCTACGCGTGAAGGCGGTGGCCGCGCTCCATCGATGGCTGGCGCAGGAGGATTGGCGGAGCGACCTCAAGCTCTCCTTGCCGAAACCGACCCCGCTTTCCGACTGAGAAGCGGTCTCGAGACCGGGTCCCGAAAAAGCACTTGTGGGGCTCCAACAACAAGAAACGGAACAACCTCAACAGTGGAGACAATCAAAATGAAAATGATCAAATGGGGGGCCGCTGCCATGGCCCTGGGCCTCGTGCATCTGGCAGCACCCGCGGAAGCTGCCGGCGGCAAGACGCTCGAAGCCGTCAAGGCGCGCGGCATGCTCAACTGCACCGGCCATGACGGCTCCTATCTCGGCTTTGCCGAGGTGGACGACAAGGGCAACTGGAAGGGCATGGACATCGACCTTTGCAAGGCGGTGGCGACCGCCGTGTTCGGCGATCCGGCGAAGCTCAAGATCGTGCCGATCAGCTGGGCGCAGCGCTGGCCCTCGCTGCAGTCGGGCGATGTCGACATCATCATCAAGGCCTCGGGCGGCACGCTCAGCCGCGACACCGAGCTCGGCCTGCAATTCTCCATGTCCTATTACCTCGGAACCACCAAGGTGATGGCGCATAAGGAGCTCAACCTGAAGTCGCTCAAGGACGCCAATGGCGGCACGATCTGCATTCCCGCCGGCACTTCGCAGGAACAGCAGGTCGCCGCCTACGCACAGAAGCTCGGCATCAAGCTCGAGCCGGTGCTGATCGAAAAGACCGAAGAGCTCGAACAGGCCTATTTCTCCGGGCGCTGCGATCTCTATGCGCAGTGGGGTCCGACGCTGGCCATCGCCCGCATCGCCAAGAGCAAGGTCGAGGACCATGTGATCCTGCCCGACGTGCTCGCGGTCGAGCCTGAAGTGATGATCATGCGCCAGGGCGACGACAACTGGGTCGACATCGCCAACTGGACGCTGAGCACCCTGATCTTCGCCGAGCAGGAAGGCATCACCTCCAAGAATGTCGACGAGATCAAGGCCAAGCCGACCTCGCCGCAGGTGGCGAAGTTCCTCGGCGTCACGCCCGGCATGGGCAAGGGCCTCGGGCTTTCCGACGACTGGGCCTATAACGTCATCAAGAAGGTCGGCAATTACAGCGAGATCTTCGAGCGCGATCTCGGCAAGGATTCGCCCTACAAGATGGATCGCGAGCTGACCAATTTGTGGAACAATGGCGGTGTCCTGTTCCCGCTGGTGATCGACTGATCCTAGTCTGAACCTGTCCCGCTCGGGCTCCGTCCGGCTTCGGTCGGACGGAGCCGGCAGCTATTCGAGAAAGATCGGTCGATGGTCAGCCTGCTGAGAAATCAGAAGGTCCGCAACGCGCTGTTGC
Organism: Mesorhizobium sp. B2-7-1; assembly: GCF_006440735.1. GTDB lineage: Bacteria > Pseudomonadota > Alphaproteobacteria > Rhizobiales > Rhizobiaceae > Mesorhizobium. Next base: position 42,979 of record NZ_VFUA01000021.1, read on the forward strand.
AGGTCCTCTATGTCGGCTTGCTCGCGGCGCTGGTGCTCGCCGGCGTCGTGATCGCGCGGCGAAATCTGGCCGAGCAGGGGATCACCTCCGGTTTCGACTTTCTCTACAAGTCGACCGGCTGGGACGTGAACTTCTCGCTATTGCCTGCCACGGCCAACGATCCCTATTGGTGGTTCTTCCTTATCGGCATCATCAACACGCTGTTCCTCGGCACCGTCGGGTTGATGCTGGCGACGCTGGTCGGAACGATCGTCGGCCTGGCGCGGACCTCGTCTAACGAACTGGCGCGGCTGCTCGGCCGTACCTATGTCGATATCTTCCGCAACATCCCGCTGATCCTCCAGGTCTTCTTCTGGTACGCCATCATCACGCATTTGCCGACGCCGCGCGCAGCGCATGAGGCATGGGGCATGCTGCTGACCAGCCGCGGCCTTTACGTGCCGGTTCCGAATGTCGGCGGCATCGCCTTTGCGGCGGCGATACTTGCCGTGATCTCGGCAATCGCGCTCCCGCTCTGGCTCGGCCGGACCTCGCGCCTGAGCCAACCATTCGGCGAGCGGCTCGGCATTCAACTGGCCGCGGCGGCGACGGCGCTGGCCACCGCTGCCGTCATCCTGGCGCTCGGTCGCCTGCCGGACGGGCCGATGCTCGACTTCCCCACCTTGCGAGGCCTCAACCTGCAGGGCGGCCTGCGCATTCCGCCGGAGTTTTCCGCCCTCGCTATCGCCATTGCCATCTATGGCGGCTCCTACATCGCCGAGATCGTGCGCGGCGGCTTCAAGGCCGTCGGCAAGGGCCAGATGGAGGCGGCGCTCTCGCTGGGCTTGAGCCCGTGGCGCGTGTTCACGCTGGTGCGGCTGCCGCTGGCGCTGCGCGCCATGCTGCCGATCCTCGCCAACCAGTATGTCTGGCTGATGAAGGCGACGACCATGGGCATCGCCGTCGGCTTCACCGACTTCTTCATGATCGTGGCGCTGACCATCAACCATTCCGGCCAGACGCTGGAAGTGATCGGCATCCTGATGGCCGGCTTCCTCGCCATCAATCTCAGCCTCGCCGCGATCTTCAACCGCATCAACAAAGCCATTGCCCTGAAGGGCAATCAACTGAGGGGGTGAGGCATGGAGATGGTCGTTGTCGCGCCCCCTGCCCCGGGGAAGATCGAAGATCTGAAGCGCCGCTTCTTCGCGACGCCGCTTCAGGCCCTGCTGTCGCTGATCTCGCTGGCGGTCATGGCTTTCATTGCCTGGAAGCTGCTCAACTGGGCGGTCTTCTCGGCCGTCTTCACGACGAGCGGCGGACCCGAGGCCTGCCAGGCCGCGGCCGGCGCCTGCTGGTCGGTTATCGCGGCAAGGTGGCGCATCATCCTGTTCGGCCTCTACCCCTTCGATGAGCAATGGCGCTCGGCGCTGGCCTGCGTCACCGTCGTTGTGATGACCGTGCTGAGCTGCCTCCCGGCCTTCTGGACCGGACGCCGCATCGCGCTCGTCTGGGGAGCAGGCACGGCCCTCTATTATGTGCTGATGAAGGGCGGCGTGCTTGGGCTGCCCCAAGTCGGCGAGGAAGCCTGGGGCGGCCTGGCGCTCACCCTCTTCATCTTCGTCACCACCTGCCTGATCGGCTTTCCGCTGGCGATCTGCCTGGCTCTGCTGCGCCGCTCGGAGCTTCCCTGGATATCGCGGACCACCGCCCTCATCATCGACGGGGTCCGTTCGCTGCCGCTGATCTCGATCCTGTTCACCTTCGCCATCGTGCTGCCCTTCGCGCTGCCGCAATGGTTGGTGGGCGACAAGCTTTATCGCGTCATCCTCGGCTCCGCCCTGTTTTTCTCCGCCTATCAGGCCGAGATCGTGCGCGGCGGCATGCAAGGCGTTCCGGCGGGACAGGAAGAAGCCGCCATGGCGCTCGGCATGAGCTACTGGCAGCGCATCGGCCGCATCCTGTTGCCGCAGGCGATGCGCAACGCGCTGCCGGCGACGATCAACCAGTTCGTCATCTCGTTCAAGGAGACCTCGCTTGTGGTCATCGTCGGCTTCTTCGAGATCCTGGCCTCCGGCAACGCCGCCTACGGCACCGGCGAATGGCGCTTCGCCTATGTCGAGGTCTATGCCTTCATCGCCTTCATCTACTTCGTCTTCGTCTTCAGCCTGTCTCGCTACGGCGCCTTCCTCGAGCGCCGCATGTCGGTCGGCGAACGGTAAGGAGGCGGCATATGAACTCGAGCAAAGTCTCAGGACCGGCGGTCCGCATCGAAAACCTCGACAAATATTACGGGACATTCCATGCATTGCGGAAGGTGAACCTGTCCGTGGAGCGAGGCGAAAGGATCGTCGTCTGCGGTCCTTCCGGCTCCGGCAAGTCCACCATGATCCGCTGCATCAACCGGCTTGAAGAGCACAATGGCGGCCGCATTACCGTGCTCGGCACCGAACTCGACGACGATGTCGCCAACATCGACGGGATCAGGCGCGAAGTCGGCATGGTGTTCCAGCACTTCAACCTGTTCCCGCATATGACGGTGCTGGACAACTGCATGATCGCGCCGATGATCGTGCGCAAGCTGCCGCGCGCGGAAGCGGAGGCGACCGCCCGGCGCTATCTCGAGAAGGTCCGCATCCCCGAGCAGGCGATGAAGTTTCCCGGCCAGCTCTCCGGCGGCCAGCAGCAACGCGTGGCGATCGCGCGGGCGCTTTGCATGCAGCCGCAGATCATGCTTTTCGACGAGCCGACCTCGGCGCTCGATCCGGAAATGATATCGGAGGTGCTGGACGTGATGGTGACGCTCGCCGCCGACGGCATGACGATGATCTGCGTCACGCATGAAATGGGCTTTGCGCGGCGTGTCGCCGACCGGGTGGTCTTCATGGACGGCGGCGAGATCGTCGAGGAGGCGCCGCCGGAAGAGTTCTTCACCTCTTGCCGCAACGAACGCACGCGACAATTCCTGTCGCAGGTCCTGGGTCATTGAGCCGGACGGTCTTACTGTCTATACGCGGCTCATCCCACATCTCAGGTACCCAGATGGTTGATCTCGTTAGCGCATTGCAGGCAGTCCTCGGGCCGAAAGGCTGGCTTTCGGGTAGCGATGCCGACCCCTACCGCCGCGATTGGCTCAACCGCTATGGCGTGGCGCCTCTTGGCGTTGCCAGGCCCGCCAGCACCGTGGAGGTGGCGGCAGTCGTAAACATATGCAGGGAGGCAGGCGCGGTGGTGATCCCGCAAGGCGGGAACACCGGTCTGTGCGGCGGCGCCGTCGCCGATCAGGCGAACGCGGTGATCGTCTCGCTTTCGCGCATGACGGCGATCGGCGAACCGGATCTGGAGAGCGGGTCGATCCTCGTCGATGCCGGCGTCGTGCTGGCCGGGTTGCATGAGGCGCTGGAACCGCATGGCCTGATGTTTCCGATGCATCTCGGCGCCGAAGGCAGCGCCAGGATCGGCGGCCTGATCGGTACAAATGCCGGCGGCAGCCAGGCGTTTCGCTTCGGCATGATGCAGGACCTGGTGCTCGGCCTCGAGGTCCTGATGCCGGATGGCACGGTGTGGGACGGACTTCGCGCCGTGCAGAAGGACAATGCCGGCTACCAGCTGCGCAAGCTGTTCTGCGGTTCGGAAGGCACGCTCGGCATCGTGACGCGCGCGGTGCTCAGGCTTTATCCCACGCCGAAGCAGCAGGCGAGCGCGCTTCTCGTCATGTCCGATTTCAGCGCCGCCGTGTCCTTCGGCGCCTTCCTGCGTGGCGAGGCCGGAGAATTCCTGGCCGGCCTCGAATTCTTTTCGGATGTCGGCCTGACGCTCGCGCTCAAGCATCTGCCGGACCTCGCCTATCAGCTGGAGACAAGAGGCGACGTCTATCTGCTCGTCGAGATGGCGTCGGGCTCGACGCGCGTCCCTCTCGACGACATCCTGGCTTCGGCGCTGGAATGGGGCATGGAGCAAGGCCTCGTCGTTGATGGCGCGCTGGCCAATTCGGGTGCGCAGCGGGCGCAGTTCTGGCGCCTGCGCGAGGAGCAGCCGGAGGGCCAGCGGCTGGAGGGCGAGCAGCTCAAGCACGACATCTCCGTGCCGCCGGGCGCGATCGCGCGCTTCATCGAGGCGGGCGCGAAGCTATGCAACGACATTCTTGCGGGCGTGCGGATCAATCCGTTCGGCCATCTCGGCGACGGCAACATCCACTACAATCTGTCGCCGCCGGAAGGCCGCGCCGATTTCGACGGCAAGGCGGCAGCATTCGCCGAGGCGCTGGCCGCTTTAGCCACCGACATGGGCGGCAGCTTCGCTGCCGAGCATGGGCTCGGCCGCGCCAAGATCGCCATGGCCGACCGCAATCGCAGCTCGACCGAGCGGATCCTCATGGCGCGGCTCAAGCGCGCATTCGATCCGCAAGCCACGATGAACCCTGGTGTTTTGGTGCGGGTTCCATAGAGCAATTCCAGGAAAAGTGTGAGCGATCCGGTTCGGTGCCTTCGCCGTAACCTTCCGTTCGGAATTGCGTCAACGCACTAGCAAAGAAAAACTTTCGTATGGATCGCATTTCTTGATTTCGCGCCGGCCCACCGCGGTGCAGGTATAGTTGCGAGGGCAGGCTCGGTCCGCTTGCCGCCAGCTAAGAGGATGTCGAAGCATGGTCCGCAATGGCGGTCGCCTTCTTGTCGAGTGCCTGATCGCCTTGGGCGCGACCAAGAGCTTCGGCGTTCCCGGTGAGAGCTATCTCGCCGTTCTCGACGCCCTGCACGATACCCATGGCAAGTTGGACTATGTGCTCTGCCGCAACGAAGGCGGCGCGTCGTTCATGGCCTCCGCCTATGGCAAGCTGACGGGATCGCCCGGCATCTGTTTCGTGACGCGCGGCCCGGGCGTGACCAATGCCAGCATAGGCGTGCACACGGCGATGCAGGACTCCTCGCCGATGATCCTCTTCGTCGGCCAGGTCGGCACCGACATGAAGGGCCGCGAAGCTTTCCAGGAGATCGACTACCGGGCGGTCTACGGGACCGTCGCAAAATGGGCGGTCGAGATCGACGACGTCGCGCGGCTCCCCGAGATCGTCGCGCGCGCCTGGACCACCGCCTTGACCGGCCGGCCCGGCCCCGTCGTCGTCGCACTGCCCGAAGACATGCTGACGACCCTGACCGAGGCCGCGCCGCTCAACGGCCCTGCTTCGATCTTCGAAGCCGCTCCGTCGCAGGATGCCGTTGCGTCGGCGCTTGAGATGCTGGCTGCGGCCGAGAGGCCGGTGCTCCTGATGGGCGGGACCAACTGGACCGCGGACGGACGCGCCGCGCTCCAGGCCTTCGCCGAGGCTTCCGACATCCCGGTCGTCGCCGCCTTCCGCTACCAGGACCAGTTCGACAACCATTCGCCGGTATTCGTCGGCGAAGCCGGCGTCGGCATGGTGGCGCACGTCAAGACGCTGATCCGCGATGCGGATGTGATCCTGGCCGTCAATGTCCGCTTCGGCGAGATGACGACGGACGGCTACACGCTGCTCTCCGTTCCGGTGCCACGCCAGAAGCTGATCCATGTCCACGGTTCCGACCGCGAGATCGGCAAGATCTACGTGCCCGCGATTGGCATCCACGCCGGCCCGAACGCTTTCGCCAAGGCGCTGACGCCGGTAAAGGGTGACTGGGCCAACTGGCGCGCGACGGCGCGCAAGGCCTATGAGGGCACATTCGCGGCGCCGGTCCAGCCCGGTCCCGTCGACATGGTGGCGGTCAGCACCTGGCTGCGCGAGACTTTGCCGGCCGATGTCATCCTAACCAACGGCGCCGGCAATTTCACCGTCTGGCCGAACAAGTTCTTCAAGTTCGGACGCCAAGCGCGGCTGCTCGCGCCGCAATCCGGCGCCATGGGCTACGGCCTGCCGGCGGCAGTTGCAGCGAAGGTCGCCTATCCAAGCCGCACGGTCGTCTGCTTTGCCGGCGACGGCGACTTCCAGATGAATTGCCAGGAGCTCGGTACCGCCATGCAGGCCGACGCTCAGCCGATCGTGCTGATCATCAACAACGGCATTTATGGCACGATCCGCGCGCACCAGGAACGCAACTATCCGGCCCGCGTCTCGGGCACCTCGCTGGAAAACCCGGACTTCGTGGCGCTGGCAAAGGCCTATGGTTTTCACGCCGAGCGCGTCGAAACCACCGGGGATTTCGCGGCGGCGTTCGGGCGTGCGCTGCAGTCCGCGACCGGCGCCGTCCTCGACATCGCCATCTCGCCCGAAGCGCTCACGCCCCGGCAGACCCTTTCCCAGATGCGCGACGCCGCGCTTGCTTCGCAGAAGGCCAAGGCATGACCTCCAGATCAGACGACATCCGTCTCGGCGCGGACATCGGCGGCACCTTCACCGACATCGCCCTCGATGTCAGGGGAACGATGTTTTCGACCAAGGTGCTGACCAATTATGCGGCGCCCGAGCAGGCGATCCTCGACGGCATCGACGTCGTCATCCGCGACGCCGGCATTTCGGCAGCCGAGATCGGCATCATCATCCATGGCACGACGCTCGCAACCAACGCGCTGATCGAGCGGCGCGGGGCCAGGACCGCGCTGGTCACGACGGAAGGTTTTCGCGACGTGATCGAGATGCGGACGGAGAACCGCTTCGAGCAGTATGATCTGAACCTGCAGCTGCCGATGCCGCTGATCCCGCGCGAGGACCGCTTCACCGTCAGGGGCCGCATCGGCGCCGAAGGCCAGGAATTGCAGCCGCTCGACGAGGCTGCGCTGGAGGAGATCGCCGATCGGATCGCGGCCGGCAATTTCGGCTCGGTAGCGATAGGATTCATCCACGCCTACGCCAATCCCGACCACGAGCGTCGCGCGCGCGAAATCCTCTCGCGAAAACTCACCATCCCGATTTCGATCAGCGCCGACGTCTCGCCGCAGATGCGCGAGTTCGAGCGCTTCAACACGGTCTGCGCCAACGCCTATGTGCGCCCGCAGATGGCCGACTACCTCGCCCGCCTGCAAATCCGCCTGAAGGACATGGGCGCCGACTGCCCGGTCTTCATGATCCATTCCGGCGGGGGCCTGATCTCGGTCGAAACTGCTTCGGAATTTCCGGTACGGTTGGTGGAATCCGGCCCTGCGGGAGGCGCCATCTTCGCCGCCGACATCGCCCGGCGCTTCGGGCTTGAAAAGGTCGTCTCCTACGACATGGGCGGCACTACTGCAAAAATCTGCCTGATCGAGGACTATGCGCCCCGCACGGCGCGGACATTCGAGGTGGCGCGCACCTACCGCTTTTCCAAGGGTTCGGGCATGCCGATCTCCATTCCGGTGATCGAGATGATCGAGATCGGCGCCGGCGGCGGCTCGATCGCCTGGGTCGACGCCATGGGCCGCATCCAGACCGGACCGGAAAGCGCCGGCTCGGAACCCGGCCCAGCATGCTACGGCCGCGGCGGCAAGCGCCCGGCGATCACGGACGCTGACCTCGTTCTCGGCAAGCTCGACCCCGACAATTTCGCCGGCGGCGCGATCAAGCTCGACACGGCCGCGTCCGAGCAGGCCATCTTGCGCGATGTCGGCGAGCGCCTGTCGCTGAATGCAATTTCGACCGCCTTCGGCATCTGCGAGGTGGTGGACGAGAACATGGCCAATGCCGCCCGCGTCCACGCCGTCGAGAATGGCAAGAACATCTCCGACAATCTGATGATCGCCTTCGGTGGCGCGGCGCCCCTCCACGCCGCAAGGCTTTGCGAAAAGCTCGGCATCGACCAGTGCATCGTGCCGCGCGGGGCCGGCGTTGGATCGGCGATCGGCTTCCTCAAGGCGCCATTCGGCTATGAGGCGCTTGCCTCGAAGCTAACGCGCCTGTCTCGCTTCAAGTCAACGGAAGTGAATGCCCTGCTCGCCGACCTCAAAGCCTCCGCCGAGGGGTTTGTACGCACCGGCGCCAGCGGAAAAATCGTCTGCGAGATCACCGCCTTCATGCGCTATGCCGGCCAGGGCTGGGAGATCCCCGTACCGCTGGCGGACGAATCGTTCGGCGACGATGCGGTGGCCAAGCTCAAGAACCTCTTCGAGGCGAACTACCAGCGCTTCTTCGGCCGCGCCATCGAAGGCCTCGACGGACTGGAGATCGAGATCGTGACCTGGTCGGTGAAGGCGACGGATGTTCGTCCTGCCGTCACGCGGCACGAGCTGACCACGGGCAAGAAGACCAGCCAACCGGCCACCACCCGCGCGGTGTTCGATCCGGCGACCGGCGCGCCGCAGACCTACGGCATTGTCGAGCGCGACACGCTTTGCGCCGGCGACCGCGTCGCGGGCCCTGCCGTCATCGTCGAGCGCGAGACTTCTACCGTCGTCACCACCAGCTTCGACGCCGTCATCCAGAGCGACGGCGCGATACTCCTGATCCGCAAAGGCAGCCAGGCATGAGCGATATTGGCGAAATTCGCATGCAGGTCATGTGGAATCGGTTGATCTCGGTGGTCGAGGAGCAGGCGCTAACCTTGCTGCGCACCGCTTTCTCGACCTCCGTGCGCGAATCCGGCGACCTGTCGGCCGGCGTGTTCGATCCGCGCGGCCAGATGCTGGCGCAGGCAGTCACCGGCACGCCGGGCCACGTCAACACCATGGCCGAGGCCGTGCTGCATTTCATGAACGCGATCCCCCGCGACGAGATGTTCGAGGGCGACACCTATGTCACCAACGATCCCTGGCTCGGCACCGGCCATCTGCACGACATCACCATGGTCTCGCCGTCCTTCCTCAATGGCGAGCTCGTTGCCTTCTTCGCCTGCACGGCGCATGTCGTCGATGTCGGCGGGCGCGGCTTCGGCGCCGACGGCAAGTCGGTCTATGAGGAAGGCATCCAGATCCCGATCATGAAGTTCGCGGAAAAGGGCAAGGTCAATCTCGACCTCGTCCGCATCCTGCGCGCCAATGTCCGCGAACCCAACCAGGTGGTCGGCGATTTCTATTCTCTGGCCGCCTGCAACGAGGTCGGTCACCGGCGCCTCGTCGACATGATGAGGGAGATCGGCCTCACCTCGCTCGACGGTCTCGGCGACTTCATCTTCTCACGCACCCGGGACGCCATGCTCGAACGCATCAAGGCGCTGCCGAAGGGAAGCTGGTCGAACGAGTTGGTGACCGACGGCTATGACGAGCCGATCAAGCTCGCGGCGACGGTCTCCGTCCGCGACGACCATGTCGAAGTCGATTTCACCGGCACCGATCCGATGAGCCGCTGGGGCATCAACTGCCCGATCATCTACAGCAAGGCCTATGCCTGCTATGCGCTGAAATGCATGGTGGCGCCCGACATCCCAAACAACGCCGCCTCGCTCGCCTTCTTCACCGTCTCGTCGCCCATCAACATCCTGAATGCCGTGCGGCCGGCGCCGGTAGCGCTTCGCCATATCTTCGGCCACATGGTTCCCGATCTGGTGCTCGGCGCCTTCTCCAAGGCGTTGCCAGGAAAGATCCTCGCCGAAGGCGCCGGCGCGCTCTGGAACATCCATATTTCGGCGCGGCCCGTCGCCGGCGCGTCCGGCCGTCGCGCCGAGGTGCTGATGTTCAACTCCGGCGGCATGGGCGCCCGCCCCGAACTCGACGGCCTGTCGGCAACGGCTTTTCCGTCCGGCGTGCACACCATGCCGATCGAGGCGACCGAGCATACCGGTCCGATCGTCATCTGGCGCAAGGAGCTGCGACCCAATTCCGGCGGCGACGGCGAATTCCGCGGTGGCCTGGGACAGATCATCGAGATCGCCGCGACCGACGGCCACGAGTTCGACTTCTCGGCCATGTTCGACCGCGTCAATCATCCGGCCCACGGCCGCGAGGGCGGCAAGCCGGGCGTTGCCGGCATCGTCAACCTCGACGACGGCACCAGGATGCGCCCTAAGGGCTGGCAGCATGTGCCGGCGGGGCGCCGGCTGATCCTCGAGCTGCCGGGCGGCGGCGGCTATGGCGATCCGGCCAAACGCAATGCGGCCGCGCGAGCCAATGACCGGTCCAAGGGTTACATCACGGAGAACGACTGATGAGCTATGTTGCCTCGCGCCTCTCGGCGGTGAAGCCCTCCGCGTCGATGGCCGCTTCGCAGGCCGCGAAGGCGCTGCGCGCCAAGGGCGTCGACGTGATCAACCTCGGCCTGGGCGAGCCCGATTTTCCGACGCCGCATCACATCGTCGAGGCCGCCCATTTTGCGGCGAAGGCTGGCCAGACGCTCTACACGGCCGCTGCCGGGACCGCCGAAGTGCGCGAAGCCATCGCTGGAAAATTCCGGCGCGAGAACGGGCTGGACTACACAGCCGACGACATCGTCGTCGCCAACGGCGCCAAGCAGATCATCTTCAACGCGCTGATGGCGACATTGGAGACCGGCGATGAGGCGATCCTGCCTGCGCCCTACTTCGTCTCCTATCCCGAAATGGTGAAGCTGCTCGGCGGCACGCCGGTTGTCGTCGAGTGCCCGCAGACCGCCGGCTTCCGGCTGACGCCGGCGCTGCTGGAAAAGGTAATCACGCCAAGGACAAAGTGGCTTTTCCTCAACATGCCCGGCAATCCCTCCGGTGCGGTCTATTCTCAGTCCGACCTCAAGGCGCTCGGCGCGGTGCTGGCGAAGCATCCACAGGTGCTCATCCTCTCCGACGAGATATACGAGCACATCCTTTTCGACGGGCGCGAATTCATCTCCTTCGGCAAGGCCTGCCCCGAGCTCAAGGACCGCACGCTGATCGTCAACGGCGTCTCGAAATCCTATGCGATGACCGGCTGGCGCGTCGGCTATGCGGCCGGGCCGGCGCCGCTTCTCAAGGCGATGTCGACAATCCAAAGCCAGTCCTGCACGTCTGTCTGCTCGATCGCGCAGGCCGCGACGGTCGCAGCGCTCAACGGCCCGCAGGACGAGGTCGCGCGCTTCCGCCAGGCTTTCGAGCGGCGCCGCGATCTGGTCGTCGACGGCATCCGCAAGATCAACGGCCTGACGCTGTCGCCGCCGGAGGGCGCCTTCTATGCTTATATCGGCTGCGCCAGCCTGATCGGCCGCAAGACGCCCAAGGGCGCCGTGCTGGCGGACGACGCAGCCGTGTCGAACTATCTTCTCAACGAAGGCCGGGTGGCGTCGGTGCCGGGCGTCGCCTATGGACTGTCACCCTATTTCCGCATCTCGACCGCGACCGGCGATGAGGTGCTGACCGAAGCGATCGCGCGGATCAACGCCGCTGTCGCGCAAGTGGAGTAAGTGATGCCGCATTACGAACGTATCCTGATCACCGGCGCTGCCGGCCGCCTCGGCTCAGTGTTGCGCAAGGGCCTGGCGCCGCTGGCTAAGACGATCCGCCTGGCGGGCCGCGAACCGTTCGGCGATCTTGCGCCGCACGAGGAGGAAGCGGTGTTCGATCTCGCCGACATGGACGCCACGATCGCGGCGACCAAGGATTGCGACGCGATCGTGCATTTCGGCGGCGCGCCGCTCGAATGCGAATGGCAGACGATCCTCGATTCCAGCATCCGCGGCTCCTACCACATCTATGAAGGCGCACGGAAACACGGCGTCAAGCGCGTCATCTACGCCTCGTCGGTGCATGCCATCGGCTATCACGAGATCGAGGCGCATATCGGCGTCGACGCGCCGGTACGCCCCGACAGCCTCTATGGCGTGTCGAAGAATTTCGTCGAAAGCTTGAGCCGGCTCTATTGGGACAAGTTCGGCATCGAGACCGTGTGCCTGCGCATCTTCTCGTCCTTCCCCGAACCGGCCGACCGCCGCATGCTGTGGTCGTATCTCTCCTTCGCCGATTGCGTACGGCTGGTCGAGGCATCGCTTACCGCGCCGCGCGTCGGCCACACCATCTCCTTCGGCATCTCCGACAACAAGCTGAAGATGGTCGACAACAGCGGTGCGGACCACCTGGGATTTATCCCGCAGGACAGCGCCGAGCCGTTCCGCGCCGCCGTCGAGGCGAAGACCCCTGTTCCCGATCCGAAGAAACCGTCGGTGAAATATCTCGGCGGCTGGTTCTGCGAGCTTGGCCACCCCGACGATAAGCCGGCGTGAGCACCAGCTGACATCCGGTCGCGGAACTGTGGAGGTCGTCCTTGGGTTGAAACCAGCGCATTCAGCCCAGGGTGGACGGGCGAGATCCACAACGGCGTGGCCCGCAGCACGTGCCCGAACTCCACAAAAAGGTCAGGCACTTACAAGCCTGATAATGGTGTCGATATTGAACTCCAGGCGCTCGTTGAGAGCATCCTTGTCCATCAGATCCCGCTCAAAAATAATTGAACCCGTAAAGCGGTTTGTGATGTAATAGTAACCGATCGCGGCAATCGTAATATTCAGCTGCACAGGATCGATACCGGCACGGAAATCCCCACTTATTACGCCTCTATCAAGTATACTCGAGACCATTGCAACGAATTTTCTGCTCGCCGTCTTTATCAATTCAGACTTCTTCACATGCTTTGCTCTGTGAAGGTTCTCACTATTGACCAAGGTGATAAACTCAGGATTCCTCAGGTAATATTGCCACGTGAACTGGACGAGGCGCTCAAGAGCCTCCTTGGGTTCCAAATCGTCGAGATGGAGCTTCAGCTCAGCCGTCCGAATGTCGAGATAGGCATTTTCAACGACGGTCTGGAAAAGGTTATCCTTGCTGCCGAAATAGTGATAAATCATACGCTTGTTGGCCTTGGCCTTCGCGGCGATGACGTCGACGCGCGCACCCCCAAGGCCATTCTTGGCGAAATCGCTCTTTGCTGCTTCCAGAATGCGAAGCTTGGTCGCTTCGGCATCCCGAAGGCGCTTCTTCTTGGCGACATTGCTTGATTTGTCGGACGTGGCGTCCACTTTGGCCGCTCCCTTGATTCCAGTTCCAGCGTGCAGGCGACGATCGGTCATACGCTGAAAGTCATTTCAATTGTCCAAGAAGTCAACAGGCCGCGCGCTGCGCCGCCGCTTGACTCTTGCATGTTCAGGAAGTAACTAGATGGTGCATTAAGCGACCAGAGGGCGGGTTTGGACGGCTAGGCTTCTCGAGTTGCTCAATAGGTGGCCCGCCCCTGCGGGTCGTTACCAAATGGGAGGTAGCATGTCGACTTTCATCAAGGATTACATAGAGCGCGAGACCATCAACCGGCGAAATTTTCTTCTCGCCACGGCTGCCGGCATGGGAGCCATGGCGGCCCCCTTCGCTTTCGGCGGCGGCGCCCGCGCGGCGATCACAGATCCGGCGATCGCCTGGTCCTATCGCGACCGCGCTTCAGCTTACTGGAACTCGGTCGTGTCGGGCGGGGAGACGTTCGTGGAATCCCTCGGCAAGTCCAAGGATTCCCTCATCTCGCTGATCAACGAGGGATCTTCCGAAAAGTCGCTGGCCGACATCAAGGCGTTCCTGGCCAAGACCGGCGGCAAGTGCGCGATCGCTTGCGACGCCAACGACAGCCCGAACGCCCGTCCCGTGGTCGAAGCGGTACGGGATGCCGGCGCCTACATTTCCACGATCTGGAACAAGACCGACGACCTGCACCCGTGGGACATTGGCGACAATTACGTCTCGCACATGACCTGGTCGGACGAGAAGCCGGCAGAGCAGACGGCGCGTATCCTGTTCGATGCCATGGGTGGCAAGGGCGGCGTCGTGCATTTGGGCGGCATTGCCGCCAACAATCCGGCGATCGAACGTCTGAACGGCCTGAAGAACGCGCTGAAGGACTTCCCCAACATCGAGCTTCTCGATGCCCAGCCCGCCGATTGGGACACGACCAAGGGCACGGAGCTGATGGCCTCCTTCCTGACCCGGTTCGGCGACAAGATCACCGGCGTTCACTGTGCGAACGACAACATCGCCTATGGCGTCATCGAAGCCCTGCGCGCGGAAGGCATCGAGAATATGCCGATCGTCGCTTATGACGGCAATCCGGAGGCCGTGAAGCTCGTCATGGACGGCAAGCTTCTGGCGACCGTCTTCACCAATCCGCACTGGGGTGGCGGCATCACGGCGGCGCTTGCGTATTACGCGGCGACGGGCGCCTTCAAACCCTCGGAGGAGCCGAAGGAGCACCGTGAATTCTACGGCCCGACGATCCTCATCTCAAAAAAGGACGCGGCGGACTTCAAGGCCAAATATCTCGATTCCGTTCCTTCCTACAACTGGAAGGACTTCTGGGGTCCGAGCAACGGCCAGATCAAGTACAAGTAGACCAAATCCCTGAACGGGCGGCCCCTCGAAACGGGGCCGCCGCTGTTGAAGACGGCGCGCTTGGACGGGAGGCCGAAGTTGCCACGTATCCTGACGAGGGAAAACGCGATCCGCTGGGCGCCGTTCCTGGTGCTCTTGGCGCTTATCGTGTTGTTCTCCGCAATCAACCCTTCGTTCCTGTCGCAGCGCAACTTCGCGCGCATCGCGATTGCGGCCGCGCCCGCGCTGATGGTGGCGGTCGGCGTAACCTTCATCATCGTCATGGGGTCCATCGACCTCTCGATGGAGGGCGTCGTTTCCCTGACGGCGGTCCTGTTCTGCTTCCTGATGCTGGCGTTCGGCGGAACGCTGGCTTCGGGCGGCTGGATCGCGATACCGATCATCCTGGTCGTCGGCGCCGCGATCGGCCTGGTGAACGGCCTCGTCCATGTCAGGCTGAAGATACCATCCTTCATGGCCAGTCTCGCGCTCGGTTTCGTCGGCACCGGCGCCGCGATCCTGCTGACTGGCGGCGACATCGTCAAATTCGACGATCCGACGTTCCGCGCCTTGCTGACCTGGCGCATCCTGGGGTTTCCGCTGATGGTCTATGTCGCGGGCCTGTGCCTCGTCCTTGCCTGGTTCATCCAGGCGCATACACGCCTTGGGCGCTATTTCTACGCGGTTGGCGGCGGCGAGGACCTTGCCCACGCCTCGGGCGTGCGGGTGCAGCAGGTGCGAATGGCTGGCTTTGCGCTTGCCGGCTTCTTCTATGCAATAGCCGCGATCCTGCAGGTCGCTAAGCTCGGCCAGGCGGAATCGGTCACCGGATCCAATTTCATGTTCATGTCGATCACTTCGGTGGTGGTTGGCGGCGTGGCGCTCTGGGGCGGCATCGGCGGCGTATGGAACACGCTCGTTGGCGTCCTCATCGTCGCTGTCATCAACAACGGCATGGTGGTCATCGGTCTGCCCGACTTCCTACAGGCCGCCGTTCTCGGGCTGCTGGTCATCATCGCGGTCATCCTGTCGACGGACCGGCGCTCGGTCGCGTTCGTCAAGTGAGGCCGCAATGTATGAATTGAAAGCCGTCGAAAAGAAGTTTCCAGGCGTCCGGGCACTGAAATCGGTCGACTTTTCCATCAGCCGCGGCGAGATCGTCGGGCTGGTGGGAGAGAATGGCGCGGGCAAATCCACGCTTATGAAGGTGATCTACGGCGCCTACCAGCCTGACGGCGGCGAGATCCTCATCGACGGCAAGCCCGTCCGGTTCAGCGGCCCCCGCGATGCGATGGAACGGGGCATCGGCATGGTGTTTCAGGAGCAATCGCTGATCACCAACCTGTCCGTGATGGAAAACATCTTCCTCGGCTATGAAGACCAGTTCTCGCGCGTCGGCGTGGTCAACTGGAAGGCGATGGCCAGAGCCGCCAGGAAGCAGCTTGCCAAGGTCAAGCTCGATATCGATCCGCGCACGACCACCTCGAGCCTTTCCTTCGCGCAGCGCCAGCTTGTGGAACTGGCCAAGGTGCTGACGTTGGAGGAACGGGTGCAGGGTCATCTGGTCGTCCTGCTCGACGAGCCGACCTCGGTGCTGGCGGAGGAAGAGGTGAAGCTGTTGTTCAAGCTCGTGCGGGAGCTGACGACGCGCGCTTCGTTCATCTTCGTGTCCCATCGCATGGACGAAGTGATGGAGCTTTCGGACCGCATCTACGTGATGAAGGATGGCCAGGTGGTCGACGTCGTCTCGCGCGGCGCGGCGACGCCGGAAGCGATCCAGCACAAGATGGTCGGCCGCCATGTCGACAAGGAATATTACCGTGAACAGCGGCAAAAGCCCTACGACGCGACGAGGCCTCTGGTCGAACTGTCCGATGTCAGCCTGCCCGGACGTATCCGCGACATCTCGCTGACGCTGCATGCCGGCGAGGTGCTGTGCCTGGTTGGCACCGAGGGCTCCGGTCGCGAGGCGATCCTTCGAACCATCTACGGCATGCGAGCGCCGGCCAAGGGCACCCTGAAGATCAAGGGCGAGGCGATCTCCAGGCTGACGGCCCGGGGCGCGGTGGAGCGCGGCGTCGGCTACGTGCCGCGCGAACGCAAGATAGAAGGCATCGTCGCCGGCATGAATGTCTACGAGAACATGACGCTCTCGCAAATGCCGCGTTACGCGCGGATGGGCTGGCTCGATGTCGGCAACGAGCGTGAGCTTGCCAGGAAATGGATCGGCAAGCTCGCCATCAAGGCAAGCTCCGAATATGCCGACTGCGGCAACCTCTCGGGCGGCAACCAGCAGAAGGTCGTGCTTGCCAAATGGCGGTCGGGCGGCTCCGACATCATGCTGCTCGATCATCCGACCCGCGGTCTGGACATCGGCGCCAAGGAGGATGTGTACGACATGATCAGGGAGATGTGCGACGACGGGGTCGGCGTCGTCCTGGTCGCCGACACGCTTGAAGAGGCCATTGGCCTCTCCCACACCATCGTCGTCATCAAGGACGGCGAGATCCAGAAGCGTTTCGACTGCGTGCCCGGCTCCAAGCCGTCGCTCTACGACCTTCTGCACTACATGATCTGAGGGCACCGATGGATATCCAACGCCTCAAGCCGCACTTCCCCTGGATCACCCTCCTGGTCCTCGTCGCGATCGTCGGCGTCGCCGATCCGAGCTTCTTGAAGCCGGCCAATCTTTTGAGCCTTGCCGGCGACATCGTGCCCTTGTTCATCATGGCGCTGGGATTGACCTTTGCCATCTACATCGGCGGTATCGACCTGTCGGCGCAGTCGATGGCGAACATGATCACTGTCGTTGCCTCGGTCTATCTGGCGTCGCTGGGGATATGGGTCGCGGCGCTCTGCATCCTCGCGGGGTTCATGCTGGGCACCCTCTCCGGCTACCTGACCACGCGCATGTACGTCCCCTCCTTCATCTCCACGCTGGCGGTCGGCGGCGTCTGCTTCTCGGTGGCGCAATGGCTGTCGGGCAACCGCGCCCTGAATATGGACGCCACCCAGCGCAACGAGACCTTCGGCTGGATGATCGGCCGAACCGGCATCGTGCCGCACGAGCTCTTCATCGCGCTCGGCTTGCTGGCGATCTGCCTGCTCATAGAACGGCGCACGATCCTCGGCCGTGCGCTGAAGGCCGTGGGCGCCGGCGAACTGGCCGCGGCCGCGTCCGGTCTCAACGTCGCCCGCTACAAGATCCTGGCCTTCGCCATCTCTGGAGCGCTGGCCGCCGTGGCTGGCCTGCTCTTTTCGGTCAAACTGTCCGGCGGCGCGCCGACGATCGCCAACGGCTTCCTGCTGCCGGCAATCGTGGCGGTGCTTGTCGGCGGAACGCCGCTGACGGGCGGTGTCGGCGGTGTGCTCAACACCGCGATCGGCACGTTGATCGTGGCGGTCATCCGGGCGTCGATGCTCTATTTCGGCATCGCGGCGACACAGCAGCAGATGGTCTTCGGCCTGGTGCTGATCGTCGCCATCGCGCTGACCATCGACCGCTCCAAGCTTCGCATCGTGAAGTGAGACAAGCCATGGCAACAATGCGCGCCGCCGTTCTGACCGCTCCGCGCCGTTTCGAGGTGCAGGAGATCGCCATTCCGGAGGTCGGCCCCGACGACGCCTTGATCCGCATCTCGCGGACCGGCATATGCGGCACCGACATCCATATCTTCAATGGTCACTATGCGGCTGATCGGCTGCCGCTGGTGCCTGGCCACGAGTTTGCCGGGACGATCGCCGCGACAGGTGAGCGTGTGAAGCACATCAAGCCAGGCACGACCTGCGTCGCCGACGTCAATATCGGCTGCGGTCAGTGCTACTGGTGCCGCCGCAACGAGATCCTGAACTGCCCGTCGATGACGCAGGTGGGCATCGGGCGCGACGGCGCCTTCGCCGAATATGTCTGCGTGCCGGCCAGGCTCGTCCTGCCGGCGCCGGACCATGTCCCGGCCGAGGTGCTGGCCCTGACGGAGCCGGTGTCCTGCGTGGTGCGCGCCGCACGCAAGGCGCGCGCGAGCTTCGGCCAGTCTGTCGTGATCCTTGGAGCCGGACCGATCGGCAACCTGCACGTCCAGATGATGCGCCTATGCGGCGCCGCGCCGATCATCGTCGCCGACCTGTCGCAGGACCGCTGCCGTCTTGCCCTTGAAGCCGGTGCGGATGCAGCTATAGCCGACCCTGCCCGGCTTAAGGCGGAGGTCCTGGCCAGGACCGGTGGACGCGGGGCGGACCTGGTGATCGAGAGCGTCGGCTCCGCCCGGCTCTACGCGCTCGCATTCGAGCTCATCCGCAAGGGCGGCCATGTCGCCTTCTTCGGCCTTACCGGGCCGCACGACACGGTGCCGGTCGATATCCTGCGCACCATCCTCGAGGAGAACAGCCTCAAGGGCTCCGTCGCCGGCATGGGAGAAGACATGCACGATGCGTTGACGCTGCTGTCGCACGGCCGCTTTCGCACCGACGCGTTCACACGCTCCACCTTTCCCCTCGATCAGATCCAGCAGGCCTTCGAGACTCTGGCCGAGCGGTCCCAGGATCTGAAGACGCAAATCATACTGAACTGAGAACAGCCGGCGCGCCTCGCCGGAACGGCGGACGCGAATGGCCGGCGCACCGCTAAAACGGAGCCATGCCACATGCTTGATTTTGCTGATCGCGCGACCCTGCCGGATGCACCGCGCGAATTCGGGTTCTGGTCCGACGGTTCGTGGCGCAAGGGCAGCGCGATGTTCGAGCGCCGATCCCCGGGGCATGGCGTGGCGGTGACGCTTACCCCCAAATGCACGGTCGACGACCTGAATTCGGCCGTGGCCGCAGCGCGTCGCGCCTTTGAGGATCGCCGGTGGGCCGGGTTGCCTGGAGCCGACCGCGCGGGTGTGCTGTTAAGAACGGCCGACATCCTGCGCCGCCGCCGTGACGAGATTGCCTATTGGGAGGTCCTCGAGAACGGCAAGCCGATCTCGCAGGCGCGCGGCGAAATCGATCACTGCATTGCCTGCTTCGAGGTCGGCGCGGGCGCGGCTCGGCTGTTGCATGGCGACAGCTTCAACAGTCTCGGCGACAGTCTCTTCGGCGTGATGCTGCGTGAGCCGGTCGGCGTGGTCGGGCTCATCACGCCCTGGAACTTCCCCTTCCTGATCCTGTGCGAGCGCATTCCCTTCATCCTGGCCAGCGGATGCACCGTGGTCGTCAAGCCTTCGGAGGTCACGTCCGCGACCACGCTGCTGCTTGGCGAGATCCTTTCCGAAGCCGGCGCGCCGGACGGCGTCTATAACGTCGTCACCGGATCGGGCCGGACGATTGGCCAGGCTTTGAGCGAGCATCCCGATGTCGACATGCTGTCCTTTACCGGATCGACATCCGTCGGACGCTCATGTGTCCATGCGGCCGCCGATTCGAACTTCAAGAAGCTCGGCCTCGAACTCGGCGGCAAGAACCCCATCATCGTTTTCGCCGACAGCGATCTCGAGGACGCGGCTGACGGCGCGGCCTTCGGCATAAGCTTCAACACGGGCCAATGCTGCGTCTCGTCGAGCCGCGTCATCGTCGAGCGCTCGGTTGCCCGCCAGTTCGAGGAAATCCTCGCCGCCAAGATGGCCAAGATCGTCGTCGGCGATCCGCTGCAAACGAAGACGCAGGTCGGCGCCATCACCACCGACGCGCAGAATTCAACCATCCTGAGCTATATCGACAAGGGCAAGGCCGAGGGGGCAACCCTGGTAACCGGCGGTGAAACCCTGGACCTTGGCGGCGGCCAGTATATTGTGCCAACGCTGTTTTCCGGTGTCACGCCCGCAATGTCGATTGCCCGCGACGAAATCTTCGGGCCTGTCCTGTCGTCCTTCCATTTCGATTCCGTCGAGGAGGCGATCAGCCTTGCCAACGATACCGTCTATGGCCTGGCTGCCAGCGTGTGGACCAAGAACATCGACAAGGCGCTTGTCGTGACGCGGCGCGTGCGCGCCGGACGGTTCTGGGTCAACACGATCATGGCCGGAGGGCCGGAGATGCCGCTTGGCGGGTTCAAGCAGTCCGGATGGGGAAGAGAGGCCGGAATGTACGGCGTGGAGGAGTACACCCAGGTGAAGTCCGTCCACATCGAAATCGGCAAGCGCTCGCACTGGATCAAGTGATGACGACAGGTTTCGACTATGTGATCGTCGGGGCCGGCTCGTCAGGCTGCGTGCTTGCCTCGCGCCTGTCCGAGAATCCCGCCGTCAGGGTCTGCATCATCGAGGCCGGTGGCAGGGACAGCCATCCCTACATCCATATGCCCGTTGGCTTCGCCAAGATGACCACCGGGCCGCTCACCTGGGGACTGGTGACGGCCCCTCAGAGACATGCCGACAATCGCGAGATCCCCTATGCGCAAGCAAAGGTGCTGGGCGGCGGGTCGTCGATCAATGCCGAGGTCTATACCCGAGGGCACGAGACCGACTACGACCGCTGGGCGAACGAGGAAGGTGCGGACGGCTGGGCGTTCAAGGACGTCCGGAAGTATTTCCTCCGCTCCGAGGGCAACAGCATACTCTCCGGCAGGCTCCACGGCACGGACGGACCGCTCGGCGTGTCGAACATACCAGATCCGAACGTCGTTTCGCGCGCATTCGTCCAGAGCTGCCAGGAATACGGACTGCCCTATAATCCGGACTTCAACGGCGCGAAGCAGGAAGGCTCCGGCATCTACCAGATCACGACGCGCAACAACCGCCGCTGCTCGGCTGCCGTGGGCTACCTCAAGCCTGCCCTGAAGCGCCCGAACCTTACGCTGATCACAGGAGCGTTGGTCCATCGCATCGTCTTCAAGGGCCGCCGGGCCGTTGGCGTCGAATGCTCGGTCGGCGACTCGCTGAAAGTGGTAAACGCCGACAGCGAAGTGCTTGTTACCTCGGGGGCGATAGGCACGCCGAAGCTGATGATGCTGTCCGGCATCGGCCCTGCCGAGCACCTGCGCCATCATGGCATCGAGACGATCCAGGATCTCCCGGGCGTCGGACAGAACCTGCACGATCATTTCGGCATCGACATCGTAGCGGAGCTGAAAGGCCACGATTCACTCGACAAGTACAACAAGACGCACTGGATGCTGTGGGCCGGCATCCAGTATATGCTGTTCAAGACCGGGCCGATAACGTCGAACGTGGTCGAAGGCGGCGCCTTCTGGCATTCCTCCGAGGACCATGCGGGAGCGGTTCCCGATCTGCAGTTCCACTTCCTGGCGGGAGCAGGCGCGGAAGCGGGCGTGCCGTCGGTCCCAAAGGGATCGTCCGGCATCACTTTGAACAGCTACACGCTGCGCCCGAAATCGCGCGGGAGCGTGACGCTCCGTTCGCCGGACCCGCGCGACAATCCGGTCGTGGATCCCAATTTCCTCGCGGACCCCGACGACCTCAGAGTGTCGGTCGAAGGCATCAGGATCAGCCGCGAGATATTCAATCAGCCGTCGCTGCGCAAATTCATCAAAGAGCTTCGGTTCCCCGACACGAGCGTGCGCTCGCAGGCAGACTATGAAGCCTATGCGCGACGCTATGGCCGTACCTCCTATCACCCGACTTGCACCTGCAAGATGGGAAAGGACGCGATGTCCGTGGTCGATCCTCAACTGCGGGTGCACGGGTTGGATGGCATCCGCATCTGCGATAGCTCGGCAATGCCGTCCCTGGTCGGCTCAAATACCAATGCGGCGACAATCATGATCGGTGAGCATGCGTCGGACCTGATCCGAGGCAACCGCTAGAGCAATTCCAGGAAAGGTGTGAGCGGTTGGGCTCGGCGACTTCGCCGTAGCCCTCCGTCCGGAATTGCGCAAAAAGGGATAGAGCGGTTCGCCGTTTCCGTGAAGCGGTGAAACACTCCAGCGTTGCCGGTCACCCCGGATCTGATCGCTCTCCCTGTTCGTGCTCTCAGGCGTCGAAATCCGGCGCATATGGGATCAGCCGCTTCCCCACAACGCGATAACCGACGGCATTCATGGCGTCGATGCGGCCCATGTCGATACTCGACAAGGTGAAGTCCATCACGTCGAAATTCGAGCGGATGTTGTCTGGCTTTGTGGACATCGTGTTGATCGGCAAACCCTTCTGCAGGATCCAGCGCAGCACGACCTGGGCAGCCGACTTGCCGTATGTCGCGCCGATCTCGGCGAAAAGCGGATGCTTGAAGACCTCACCGCGCGCGACCGAGCAGTAGGACGACAGAGGGATACCCGTTTCACTCGCGGCCGCCAGCAGCTTGCGCTGGTCAAGAAGCGGATGGAATTCCACCTGATTGGTCACAAGCGGCACGCCGGCGATCTGCCTCGCCTGCCGCATCATCGCCGCTGTGTAGTTCGAAACTCCGATGGTGTTGGCGAAACCTTGTTCCTGCGCCTCCTGAAGCAGTTTAAGTGAGAGCTCGATGTCGCCTCCCGGCGTCGGCCAGTGAAGCAGCAGGATGTCGACACGATCCAACTTCAAATCCCGCAGGGACTGTTCGACGGATGGCATGAACCGCTCGCGCGAGAAGTTCTCCACGGTGACCTTTGTCGTGACGCAGAGCTCGTCCCGGGGCATGCCGCTCTCGGCCAAGGCCAAGCCCGTGTCGGCTTCATTGCCATAGGCCTGAGCCGTGTCGAACGCGCGGTAGCCTGCGTCGATCGCAGCCGCGATCGCTGCACGCAGCGTATCCCCCTTAAGAGGGAAAGTTCCAAACATCCGCTGATTCGTCTTCTGGAACATGATGTTCATCGAAATCCTCCCACTGGTTGCCGACGGCGCGGAGCTTGCTTTGAAAGCGGCGGGCGGCTATACAGATATAACTATCTAGTTACTTATTGCCAAGCCCTATGGAGAGGAAACGTGAGCAAGGTCAGGTCCGCAGCGCAGGCCGTCGCCGCGATACGCGACGGAGCGACGGTCGCGGTCAATTCGTCGTCCGGCCTCTTGTGTCCGGACGCAGTGCTTGAAGCCATCGGCAAACGCTTCGCGGCGGAGGGAGCGCCTCGCAACATCACCACAATCCATCCGATCGCCGCCGGCGACATGTTCGGCACCAAAGGGGTCGATCATATCGCCTTGCCGGGCTTGCTCAGCCGCATCATCGGAGGCTCGTATCCCTCGGGACCAACCAATGCCGAACCGCCGCTGATCTGGCAGCGTATCCTTGCCGAGGATGTGGCGGCCTGGAACTTCCCCTCCGGCATCGTGTTCGACATGCTGCGCGAGGGCGCGGCGCACCGGCCTGGCGTGTTGACCAAGGTCGGCATGGACACGTTTGTCGATCCGGCGCTCGAGGGCGGAGCCATGAACGCCGCCGCGCTGAAGTCGCCCATCGTGCGGCGCGTGGAATTCAACGGCGAGACATGGCTGCACTTCCCGCCCCTCCAGCCGGATGTGGCGATCATCCGCGCGACCACGGCGGACGAGAAGGGAAACCTCACCTTCGAACAGGAGGGAGCGATCCTCGGCGCGATGGAGATGGCGCTTGCCGCGCGCAACTGCGGCGGCATCGTCATTGCCCAGGTCAAGCGCGTCGCGGCCCAAGGCTCATTGCGGCCGCATGAAGTGCAGGTTCCCGGCATCCTGGTGGATTTCATCGTCGAGGCGCCGGATCAGTTGCAGACAACGGGCACCGCTTACGATCCGGCCATATCGGGCGAGTTGTTCCGGCCACTGCATACCTTCCGCACGCCTGAATACAACGTCTCCAAAGTCATCGCGCGCCGCGTCGCGCAGGAGCTTCGAGCGGGCTGGGCAGTCAATATCGGCTTCGGCATCTCGGCCAACGTGCCTCGCATCCTGATCGAGGAAGGCCTGCACGGCGCCGTCACCTGGGTGATCGAACAAGGGCCGGTGGGCGGCGTGCCATTGCTCGACTTCAAATTCGGCTGTGCCTCGAACGCGGAAGCCTTCGTCGCCTCCCCGCACCTTTTCACCTACTTCCAGGCCGGAGGCTTTGACTGCTCCTTGCTGTCGTTCCTCGAAATAGGCTCCGACGGATCCGTCAACGTCTCGCGTCTTTCCTCGACGCCGCATCGCACCGCCGGCGCCGGCGGTTTCGTGGACATCACCGCGCGGGCGCGTAAGATCGTCTTCTCCGGCAACTTCAACGCCGGCGCGAAGATGCGGCTGGAGAATGGAAAGCTGGTCATCGACAAGGAAGGCAAGGTCGCCAAGATCGTCCCGAAAGTGGACCAGGTCAGCTTCTCGGGACAGCGCGCCGTCAGCCAGGGCCAGGACGTCACTTATGTGACGGAAAGGTGCGTCATCCGCCTGACTGCCGACGGCCTGGTCGTCACCGAAATAGCCCCCGGGCTCGACCTCGAGCGTGACGTGCTGCGGCAGGCGACGTCTCCTCTCGCGGTCTCGCCGGGTCTCAAGCTGATGGACGCGGCGCTGTTCCTCGACCAGCCGATAGGATTGCGGCTGTGAGCGATCCCCGTCTCGATCTCAGCTTCGACGGCGCGATCGCCCGTATGACCATCCGCCGGCCTGAAAAGCTCAACGCGCTCGATGCCGCGATGGTCGATGCGCTCGTGCCGCTATGCAGAGCGGTGGAGCGTTCCGCGGCGAAGGTGCTGATCCTGACCGGCGAGGGCGAGAAGTCGTTCTGCGCGGGCGGCGACGTCGCCGCCTGGAGCGTGCTCGGCGCCGAGCAGTTCGCGCGTCACTGGATCCGCGACGGCCATGCCGGCTTCGATGCTCTTGCCAGGCTTTCGCAACCGGTCATTGCCGTCCTCAACGGCCATTGCCTTGGCGGAGGCCTGGAGCTTGCGGCCTGCGCCGACTATCGGATCGCCGAGCGCCACGCCCGCATCGGTCTGCCTGAAACCAGCCTGGGGATCATACCCGGCTGGTCGGGCACCCAGCGCACGGCCCGTCGTTTCGGCCCGCAATTGATCCGGCGCATGTCGATCTTCGGCGAAGTCTATTCCGCCGACGAGGCCTTGGGGCTATTGCTTGTCGATAAGGTCGTCGACAAAGGGCGCGGCCTGGCCGCGGCCGAGGACCTTGCCGCTATCGTTGCAGGCCGGTCTGCCACAGCCACGGAACTCGCCAAGATGCTCGTCAATGCCGCTGAAGGCGAGGAACGGGAGCGTGTTCTGGATGCGTTTGCCGGACGTATCGCCGCCGGCAGCGAGGATCTTCGGGCGGGCCTTGCCGCCTTCCGGGAAAAGGGCCGCCGGTCGGGAGACTAATCTCGGGCCGGTTTGAACGCGGTGAAAGGCTGTTTGCCAGTGGGCGGGCAACCCCTCAAACGGTTCCTTTTTTGCCTGGGATGCTTGCAAGACTGCGAGCGTTGCTCCTTGTCCAGCCTCTGTCTTCAACAAACAGTGCGAAAGCGCTCAACGCAGGCGTCCAGGACGTCTTCGGGATCGCGCTTCCACCAGTTCCGCGCCGAGAACACCTCCACCTCGCACGGCCCGGCATAGCCGGCTGCCTCCACTGCAGCGCGGATAGCCTTCAGGTCGGCCACGCCGTCACCCATCATGCCGCGGTCGAGCAGCACGTCGCGTGTCTGCGCCAGCCAATCGCAAAGGTGATAACCGAAAATGCGGTTCGACCCGGCCCGCAGCAATTCGTCGGCCAGCGTGCGATCCCACCAGACGTGGTACACGTCGACCGCGACGCCCACATTGGGCGCATCGACGGCAATGCAAAGATCGACCGCGTCGCGCATCGTCACCAGGCAGGACCGGTCGCCGCCGTAAACCGGATGCAGCGGCTCGAGAGCCAGGCGAACGTTTCCGGCCGCCGCGTAGGGAGCCGCTTCGGCGACACGATCCGCAACCAGCTTGAGGCTTTCGCCGACGCCTTTCGTTCCCGGCTCGACCCCACCGCAAACGATGGTCAGGACAGGCGCGCCGAGACCGGCAGCCATGTCGATCGCGGCGCGGAAATCGTCCATGATCGCCGCGCGGCCGGGAAGCGCCAACGGGCCGGTGAGATAAGGCGCGCGGCACAAGCCGACGACGCCGAGGCCGGCCGCGCGAACCCGCTCGCCTATCTCGACGGCGCGGCTGCCGATTTCGCGGCGCCAGAAGACAATGCCGCGCAGGCCGCGCTCAGCGCATGCGTCGAGCACACGCTCGATCGACCAGCCCGCGCCGTGACCGTCGAGATTGTGGCCGAGCGTCGCCGTGTTGAGCGCCAGCGCGGAATGATTCCTCGTGAAGTCACGCATGGTTCTGGTCAGAGACCATAAAGGGCAAGCAGCTTGCGCATGCGTGCGGCAGCCAGTTCGGTATCCGCCAGGAGGCCGCATCCGTCGGCCAGCTTGAACACCTCCACGAAATAGGGCAGCGGCCGCATCGAATGGGCGCCCCCAAGCATGATGAAATGATCCTGGAACCCGTTCAGCCAGGCAAGGAAGACGACCCCGGTCTTGTAGTATTGCGTGGGCGCTCGAAAGATCAGCCGCGCGAGCGGCACGGTCGGATCCAGCGTCGCGTGGAACCCTTGGGTATCGCCCCGGCCGAGCCGGTCGATGGCGTAGGCGGCAGCCGGCGCCAGAGGGTCGAAGATACCGAGAAGAGCGTGCGAGAACCCCTGCTCGTCACCCGCGATCAGTTCCGGATAGTTGAAGTCGTCGCCCGTGTACATCTTCACGCCGGCGGGCAGGCGGCGGCGCATCGCGATTTCCTTCTCCTTGTCGAGGAGGGAAATCTTGATGCCGTCGATCCTGGCGGTGTTGTTTCCGATAATTGCCAATACCGTCTCGAGCGCATCCTCGAAGCGGCCGGCCCCCCAATACCCCTTGAGGGCCGGATCGAACATCTCTCCCAGCCAGTGCAGGATCACCGGGCGGTCGCAGCGCGCGAGCACATCGCCATAGACCGATACATAATCGTCGGGCGAACGCGCCACGGCCGCCAGCGCCCGGCTGGCCATGACGATCAATCTGCCGCCGACCTTCTGGATGGCCTCGATCTGTTCGAAATAGGCACGGCGGACATCGTCGAGCGTGCGTGCATCAGCCGGTCCGAGCTGGTCGGTGCCGGCGCCGTTGAAGACGAGCGCGTCGGGCAGCTCGCTTCTGGTCCTGCGGATCAGCTCCAAGGCCGAAGGCCAGTCGAGACCCATGCCGCGCTGCGCGGTGTCCATTGCTTCGGCGATGCCGAGGCCGAGCCCGTGAAGGTGGCGCCTGAATGCCACCGTGGCCTTCCAGTCGATGGCGGCGGGACCGCCGGGATCGCTCGCGCTGAAAGGATCCGCCACCACATGGGCGGCCGACAGCACGGTGCGTGCCGCTTCCGGCGGCAATCGCGCGGCGGGAACCGCCTTGCCCTGAAGCCTATAATCGGAAAGTTTGCCCGCGGTATCCGGCAGCTGGATGATCATGGCGTTCTCCCTGGCGTTGCGCCGCGGTCAGAACCGCGGCACCAGCATGCCCGCGTCGACGGCAATGACATGGCCTGTCGTATATGGCAGCTCGCCCGTGGCGAGCGTCGCCATGACGCGGCCGACATCTTCCGGCTTGCCGAGGCGGCGGATCAATGTCAGTCCCTCCTCGTCGATGCGGCGCCGGTAGGTTTCGCTGACCGCCTTGGTCATGGCGGTCTCGATCAGGCCGGGCCTGATGTCGTAGACGGCGATGTTCTCCCGGCCGAGGCGCACCGCGAAGACCTGGCTCACCATGGCGGATCCGGCCTTCGACACGCAATACTCCGAGCGCGGTTCCGCCACCGCCGTGGCATTGGAGGACGAGACGTTGATCAGGCTGTAGAAGCGGCCGTCATCGCGCTTGCGGGCGACCAGCCGCCTGGCCCAACGCTGGGACAGGAAGAACTGCGCCTTTGTGTTGATTGCCTGGCAGCGGTCATAGCTCTCCTCCGTGACATCGAGCGGGTCGCCACGCGAGATGACCGACACGCCGGCATTGTTGATCAGCGTCGACAGGGGACCGATGGCGGCCTCGGCGGCTTCGAGCATGCCTTCGTGGATGCCCGGATCGGCGACATCGCCCGCAACGCGCGCGACCGGAACGCCGAGCGCGGCGACCGCCGCTTCGGCGGATTTCAATTCCTCGTCATCGACCGGACCGTTGAGCGCCACGCCGAATCCGCGCCGGGCAAGCTCCAATGCAGCCGCCAGTCCGATGCCGCGGCTCGATCCGGTGACGAAAGCCGCGTGACGCGATCCGGCCATCACGCCCGGGCTCCGTGCTTGAGGAGCTCGCGGGCGATGATCATGCGCTGGATCTGGTTGGTGCCTTCATATATCTGCGTGATCTTGGCGTCCCGATAGAGGCGCTCGACCTCGAAGCCGCGTATGTAACCGGAACCGCCGAAGACCTGCACGGCATCGGCGGTGCGAGCCACGGCTATGTCTCCCGCGAAACATTTGGCGATCGAGCAGGCCTTGGTTGCGTTTTCCCCCGCATCGATCTTCTCGGCGGCGCTGCGCACGAGCAGACGCGCCGCCTCTATGTCCTTTGCCATGTCGGCAAGCAGCCATTGCACGCCCTGGAAGTCGGCAATCGCCTTGCCGAACTGGCGTCGCTGCTGGGCATAGTCGACCGCTGCCTCGAGCCCCGCTTGCGCGATGCCGACGGCCAGCGAGGCGATGCCCACGCGTCCCTTGTCAAGCACGCTCATCATCATGTGGAAGCCGCGGCCTTCTTCTCCCAGCAGCGCTTCAGGTCCCAGAACGACGTCATTGAAATTGAGCGCGCCGACCTGGCTGGCCCGCTGACCCATCTTATGTTCCTTCGGGCCGCGCTCTATTCCCTTGGCGTGCAGGTCGACGATGAAGATCGACATGCCGCGATGGCCCGCAGCCTTGTCGGTGCGCGCCAGCACGAAACCGACGTCGGCGACCGGCGCGTTGTGGATCCAGATCTTGCCGCCGTTCAGCCGCCATCCGTCCCCGTCGCGCGTCGCGGCGGTACGTATCCCAGAAACATCGGTGCCCGCTTCGGGCTCGGTTATGCAGTAGGCGGCCTTCTTCTCGGCGCGCATGGTCGGACCCAACCACTGTTGCCGCTGCGCCTCAGTGCCATGCTGAACCAGCAAGGTGCTGATCAGCTCGACGAGGCCGCACTGATCGGCGACGGATGCATAGCCGCGCGACAGCTCTTCCATCACCAACGCATAGGTAAGCGTGTCGAAGCCGGGGCCGCCCATGGCCTCCGGGACGCCGATCCCGAAGAGACCGAGCTCACCCATCTGCTCATATATCTCGCCGGGGAAGCGCTCGTCCCGATCAAGCGCCTCGGCAACCGGACGAATGACGTCCTCGGCAAACTGGCGCGCCATCTCGCGCACCTGCTGCTGCGTTTCGCTCAGCGGCACGGCCGACCTCCTATGTAACTATCTAGTTACTACTATGCTGGAATCGCCACCGGCGTCAAGCGGCGGGCTTCGCATCGCCATGCGTCGCCGTTACAAGCGCTTGCGACGCTGCGTGAAACTGAATACAAATAACCAGATGGTTACTAATGGAGGATATCATGAAGCCGTCTGACAAGCGCGTATTCGGCCGGTCCGGCCTCAACGTTACGGCCTTCGCGTTCGGAACCGCTCCTATCGGCAATTTCCTTCAGCCCATGGAAGAGCAGACTGCGGATGCCATGATCCAGACCGCCTGGGACGCCGGCATTCGCTTCTACGACACCGCGCCGATGTACGGCCACGGCCTTTCGGAGTTGCGAACCGGGCATTCGCTTCGGTGGAAGAAGCGCGGCGAGTTCGTCCTCACCAGCAAGGTCGGCAGGGTGCTCAAGCCGGCAAAGCGCTCGCAGATCGACTTCGCGCCGTGGTCGAACGCCGCGCCGAACACCATGGATTTCGATTACTCCTACGACGGCACCATGCGGTCGTTCGAGGATTCGCTGCAGCGCCTGGCGCTCGAACATATCGACATGCTTTTCATCCACGACATCGATCGGTTCACCCGTGGAGACGAGCAGCCGGAGGTCTTCCGGCAGGCGATGGACGGCTGCTGGCGGGCGTTGGAGAAACTGCGCTCGCAAGGCGTCGTCAAGGCGATCGGCGTTGGGGTCAACGAATGGGAAGTTTGCCACGAGGCCCTGAAGCAGCGCGACTTCGACTGCTTCCTGCTGGCGGGCCGCTATACGTTGCTGGAACAGGAAGCCCTCGACAAGTTCCTGCCGCTTTGCGTCGAACGCGGCGCGGCGGTGCTGGTTGGCGGCGGCTTCAATTCCGGCATCCTGGCCACAGGTGCCGTTCCGGGCGCCAAGTACAATTATTCGCCGGCGCCAAAGTCCATCATGGAGAAGGTGGCGAAAATCGAGGAAATCTGCCGCGCGCATGGCGTCCCGCTGCCGGCCGCCGCCTTGCAGTTCGTGGTGGCGCACCCGGCCATCCCGTCCTTCTGCGCCGGCACACGTACTGTCCAACAACTTGAGCAGAACCTGGCCTGGTTCAGTTACCCTATCCCTGGCGAATTCTGGCACGACCTGAAGAAGGGCAGGCTGTTGCGAGAAGACGCTCCGGTGCCGGCATGAGCGTCGACACCAAAGGGAAATCGCTCACAGGCTTCGGGTTGAGCTATGAAGACGTGGAGGTCGGCGACCATTTCGAAACGCCTTCCAGGGAAGTGACAGCGGCCGTCATCGAGTCGTTCGCCGAAATCACCGGTGACCGGTTCGAAATCCATATGAGCGACGAGGCGGCACTCCGGCATGGTTTTCCGGCGCGCGTGGCGCATGGCCTGCTTGTGCTGTCTCTTATCGATGGGCTGAAGAACAATGCCGTTGCCCGGTTCCGGGCGGTAGCCTCGCTCGGCTGGACATGGCGGTTTTCAGCCCCGGTGCTCGCTGGCGACACCGTCAAAGCCGAGGTGACGGTCGCGGACAAGCGGACCACTCGCAATCCCGCCCGCGCGATCCTTTGCCTGCGATTTGTCGTTCGCAATCAGTGGGGACGGATCATGCAGGAAGGCGACAACCAGTTGATGGTTTATCGGCGAGATATGGCTTGAGAGAACCCACCCCTACCTCATCAACGCCATTGACGAGTCGATGAATAAGCACCTGGGCCTTGCCGGCTCGGCTCGGCTCGGCACGTCGCCTGCGAAACCGGAGCGCTTTCTTCTGCCCTGCCCGGTCGAATGGCGATGGATGATCGCAGCCTGCATGGCGGTATACAGACCAACGACGAGAATCACGAAAAGGAGATCACCGTCGAAAGGCTGGCGGCACTGGTCGGCGTGACCCCGCAGCACCTCGTCTCGTCCTTTCGCAAGCATATCGGCGTGACCCCCGGTGCGCTACCTCTGGCAGGTCCGCGCCCATCACGGCCATTCGCTGCTGCTGCGGACGGGGCTGTCGATTTCGGAGATCGCCTATCAATGCGGCTACAAGAACCCGTTCCACCTCTCGCGGCAGATTTCGGACCAATTCGGCATGTCGCCACGCGACGTTCGCGCCAACAAGGGCTACCGCCTGGCCAGCGACATCGCCGAAGGCGCCGCCGACACCGCCTATGGCATGGCCCTGCCCGACATGAATGTGATCGTCGGCAAATAGCCGAGCGGCAGCCCTCGCAAAACTGCACCGGCGGCGCGATCGAGCTGCGCTGGCTCGACTGCACCGCCGGTCTTACGCCGTTGCTTGGAAGGCACGGTAGTTTGGGAACACAGAACCTTCGGCGCGGCGTATCTTGCGCAATTCCGGACGGAAAACCGCACGCTTTTCCTGGAATTGCTTCAGTAAACCACGACGCTCCTGATCGACTTGCCCTCATGCATGAGGTCGAAACCCTTGTTGATGTCCTCGAG
>NZ_VFUA01000210.1 GCF_006440735.1 Mesorhizobium sp. B2-7-1
CTCGGCCGCTTCCCGCTGCCGATCGAGGTCAACAAATTCGGCCTGCGCGCCACCGAGATCGCGATTGGCGCCGCCGCCGCCCTTGATCAGGGTCAGGTCCGGATCGACCTCGTCGGCGCCGTCGACCGTGAGGTCGAGCTCGGGCGTCTCTTCCAGCGTCGACAGCGGCACGCCGAGCTCGCGGCAGAGCGCCGCGGTGCGCTCGGAAGTCGGCACGCCGATGACCTTGAGCCCGGTCGCGACCTTCTCGGCCAGCAGCCGCACGAATTCTTCCGCCGTGGTGCCGGTGCCGATGCCGAGCCGCATGCCGCTGCCGACATGGGCGAGCGCTGCCCGCGCGGCTTCGACCTTCAATTGCCTTGCATCCATGGGAGGCCCCGATTTCTACGGTTTCGCGCGCCTCCTAGCATTTTTGCCTTCCCCGTCAAAGGCCGTCAAAGGGCCGCGCTGTGGACCGATCGAGGCTTCTTGCTTGAACCGGGCCCAGCCTGTATCGGCTGCGGCAACGCAATTGTCGCAGGACCAGCCCATGACTCGCCCGATCATCGTGTTCGATCTCGACGGAACGCTGGTCGACACGGCACCGGACCTGCTCGACAGCCTCAACCACAGCCTTGCGGCAAGCGATCTCGCCGCCGTCGACGAAACCGGCTTCCGGCGCTTCGTCGGCCATGGCGGCCGCGTCATGATCGAACGCGCGCATGCCGCGCAGAACAAGGCGCTGGTGGCCGAAGAGCACGACCGGCTGCTGCAACTGTTCCTCGACCACTACACGCTGAACATTCCCGGCAAATCCCGTCCCTACCCCGGTGTCATCGCCGCGCTCGATCGTTTCCAGGCAGCCGGCTATCTGATGGCGGTCTGCACCAACAAGTACGAGGCGAATTCCGTGGCGCTGATCGGCGCGCTGGGCCTGTCGAACTATTTTGCCGCGATCTGCGGCCAGGACACGTTCGCCTTCCGCAAGCCCGACCCGCGCCATCTCACCGAGACGATCCGGCTGGCCGGCGGCGATCCGCACAACGCCGTGATGGTCGGCGATTCGCAGACCGACATCGACACCGCCAAGGCGGCCGGCATTCCGGTGGTCGCGGTCGATTTCGGCTACACCGACCGCCACGTGCGTGAATTCGAGCCCACGCTGGTGATCTCGCATTTCGACACGCTGACGCCCCAACTGGCCGAGCGGCTGATCGCTGCGGCGCGCTGAGCGGCCTCCCGGCCCCGAAAATACAATCCCAAGATCGTCGGCACATCGCCTTGACTTCGCTCACCGGCCTCCCTTATATCGCGGCTCGCTTCGGCCTTCGGGCCACAGGCGGGCGATTAGCTCAGCGGGAGAGCACACCCTTCACACGGGTGGGGTCGCAGGTTCAATCCCTGCATCGCCCACCATCTAACCTCCCAAAATGGTTAGATGATTCAGCTTCCAAAGAAATCCTTGAACACTGCCATTGGTGCGTAACTGTCGCGTAGCGATTTTGCGGCCCGGCCTGGCTGGACCGGATGAACGCCGGCGTTCCCAGGTTTCCCCCGCATCCTTTTGGGCGGCGGCCGTGAGCGCGACGCACGGGGCGTTGGCAATCTATAAAAAGTAGAGACGCCGTGTCGGTTCTGCGGGCGGTCAACCGTCTTCAAGCAGCGCCACTCGCTGGGCTGGCATGTCGACAAGGAAGGAATGACCGATGGGCAAGAAAATTTTTGTGAGCCTGCCAGTTACCGACGTGAAGGCATCCATGGCCTTCTACGAATCCCTCGGCTTCAAGAAAAATCCTAGGTTTCCCGATGAGACATCCGCCTGGATGGTGTGGAGTGACGACATCAACTTCATGCTGCTCAGCCAGGAAAAATGGCAGACTATGACCACCCGCCCTATACCGCCATCAACATCCAGTGAGGTAATGTTGGCACTGTCCCTGGATAGCCGCGACGCGGTCGATGCGATGGCCGCCGCAGCGGCTGCGAACGGCGGGACCGCCGACATCAATCCAGTTGAAGATCATGGGTTCATGTACACTCGAGACCTTGCTGACCCCGATGGTCATGCCGTGGGCTCGATGTGGATGGACGTTTCCGCAATACCTGCGGGCGACAAGGCGGGCTGAGCGTATTTACCCAACAGCAGCGGGATCAAGAACGCTCAAATCAGCCCCCGTCGCACATTCATGCGCGTCACGGCCGTCACCAGGACGGCGCCGGTCATGAAATAGAGCGTGGCGATGATGTGGCCCTGGTGGAAATGCAGCCCGGCAAACAAAAGGGCCATGACCACGGCAAGGAAGGCGATGATGCGCGAGAATTCGTCGGGCATGGGGCGACCTTGTGCAATGTGTTTGGTGGCCGCCCTCCTT
>NZ_VFUA01000211.1 GCF_006440735.1 Mesorhizobium sp. B2-7-1
CACGGAATGGATTCCAGGGTCTCCGCGACGCCGCTTCGCGGCTGCTCCGCCCTGGAATGACGAGGTTGGGAGGCTTCAGCCAATCGCCAGCGTTTGCGCTGATTTCATGGAATGCTCAGCCGAGGTTTTGCCTCGAACACCTAACCTTGCGCCGTCCAAAACGCGATTTCCTGCGCCTTGGTCCGAAGCTCCGTCTTCAGCCATTGGTCGTCGTCGTCAAGATAGCTCCACGGCGTCTTGCCCTGCGCCCGCATCTCGCGGATGTAGGAGCGGTAGCGGTAGTGGCTGTAGACCGACATCGCGTAGGTCGCATAGGCGGCGGCAAGCTTTCTGTGGCCGCGGATGATCACCAGGTTCTCGTCGTTCTTCTGGCTCGCCGGCGCCGAGAAATTGTGGCTGCCGGTCACCACCACGCAGTCGCTTGAATGCGGGTCCGTCACCAGGATCTTCGAGTGCACGATGGCGTGGCCGATCTGCGACAGGAAGGTGCGCCGGTTGACCTCGGCGATCCACGGCCCAAGCGGCGCGTCGAGGCCTTGCGGCTGCGCCACCGCGTAGCGGTCGGGGGTGAATGTCCGGTCGCTGCTCACCAGGTCGATGTCGAGGAAATTCCGCTCGGTGCCGCCCTCGTCGGCGCTCAGCGTCGAGACCACGCCGCGCACATACATGCCCTTTTCCTTGGCACGCTGGCCGGCCAGCGTGTGCAGCCCCTGCTTGCCGGGCGTGAACATCAGGAACAGCACCGACTGCTTGGCCGAGTTGATGACCTCGCGCAGCGCCGCCATGTCGGCGCCGTCGGAGGTGCGGGTGAACCAGACGGTCGTCTTGGCCGTCCCGACCGTGAAGGTTTTCGGCGCGTCGTTGTCCGCCATCAGCGCCGGCGTGAAATTGGCCGGGTCGGTCTTCGGCGGCGAGGCGTCCTTCAACAGGTCCCAATGTTTGCGGAAATGCTCCGCCACCGTCGCATCCTCGATCAGCAACCCGTTGTTGACCTGTGTGCACAGGCCCGTCGTGCTCCAGTTGGTGCTGCCCGTCCACACCTTCGTCGGCTCACCGCCTTCGGAGACGACGACGAACTTGTTGTGGCCGAGGCCTTTCGATTTCAGCATCCGGTCGATGGTCGCGATGCCGTGGTCGTTGAGGTTCTTGCGCGCGTCCTTGTTGCCGTCGCCGCTTTTGTCGGAGCCGTTGGCGAGGATGAGGTTGAGCCGCGGCCCGAGCCCGATCAGCGCCGTCTCCAGCGTCGCGTCGCCGAGCTCGTAGAGCGCGGCATGCAATTCGTCGCCGGCGCCTTGCGTCAGCCCGACCATGCGCAGGCCGAGATCGCCTTCGAGGAAGGCGCGGAATTTCGCATCGCCATTGGTCTGCAGGCTCTTCTTGAAGGCCGCCGGCGAGAGCTTGTTCTTGGCCATGTAGCGGGCGACGAATTGCGACAGCACCAGGCCGCGGTTGAAGTAGCAGGAAAAGCCGCCGCCGGCGTCGGTGGCGAGCGTATGCCAGTCCGTCCAGTCGCTCGACACCCCCTTGGTCAGCGGCTTCCCGGGTCCGGCGCTCATCATCGCGGTCACCCGGTAGCGCACGACATTGCCGACATCGGCCGCATGGTCGGTCCAGTTGAAGCGCTGGAACGGCCACACGTCCGACGGCCTGTGGTCGCCCGATTTCGGCTTGTCCTTGGTGAAGCCGACGCGGTTCTCCACCGGCTCGATCTTCTCGGTCGCGCCGGCCTTGCGGCCGCGCTCGAGCAGGAAGCCCCGGCATCCGGCGATGAAGTCGCTCGGCGCCCAGGCGACGAAGGCGTCGTCGCCATTGGTGTAGACGGATACTTTGATGCTGACGGCCATTTGTCGTTCCTCCCCCTCTGTCGTTGTTCTCAAAGCGCGCTGCCGGCATGTCCGGCCTACGGATGCAGCCAACAGGAATCCGCTCCGGAAACAGGGCTCCGGATCAGTTGAAACAGAATTTTCGAAAAGGTGACGGCGATGATTATGCTGCAGCAGAAGATCGGATGTCAATCTTTTGCAGCGTCAAGTATAATTCTATGAACTGCTTCACACTGTGTTCTGTTTGCCAGCAAAACAAAGGGCGGATGGGTTCGCGGATACTCCGTCCCGATCTTGAGGCTGACCTGGAGCAATGCCGAGCAATTGGCTGAAACGGCCCAGCCTCGTCATCCACGGGCGGAGCAAGGAGCGAAGCGACGCGCGCAGACCCGAGGATCCATTCCGTGACTTGGA
>NZ_VFUA01000212.1 GCF_006440735.1 Mesorhizobium sp. B2-7-1
CGTGACGCCGGCAATCGTCGGCTTCGGCGGCGGCGTGCTGGAGTTCACGGCCGAATTGAAAGCCGCGTCATAGCTCTTCTCGTAATTGCCGAAGGCGGTCTTGAGCGAATCCGGCTGCGTCGTCGCGGGGCACGGGCCGGTCGGGTCGAAGGTCGTGCCTTCGGGCGCGACCTGATTGAAGACGTAGCGCTTCTCGCAGACGTCGACCTTCGGCGGCACCTTGGTGATCTCGAAATTGTCGTAGCCGACCTTCAGCATCTTCCAGAAGTCGTAGTTAGGATCGTTGCGGTAGCGCGCCATGTTGGCGGCGGTCATGCGGAACGGAAAAGCCTGGATCTGGAACTCGGTCTGGCCGCCCTGGAAGGCGTCACGGCCGAAGGCATAGATCTGCTCGATCTGGGCATCGGTCATCGAATAGCAGCCCGACGACGAGCAGGCGCCGTGCACCATCAGGTTCTGGCCCGTGCGGCCATTGGCGCGGTCATAGGCGTTGGGGAAGCCGATGTTGAAGGACAGATGGTAATTCGAGCGCGGGTTCATCTGCGACGGACGCACCGTGTAGAAGCCTTCCGGCGCCTGGCGGTCGCCCTCGGTGTATTTGGGGCCGAGCTTGCCCGACCATTTGCAGATGTCGTAGCTGGCGACCATCTCGTAGCGGCCATTGGTCTTGGCCTTCCAGATCTCCAGCTTGCCTTCTTCCTTGAAGATGCGCGCCATCACCGAGGAGGTGCGCACCATGCCCTTGGCCTTCATGTCGGCAAGGATCTTGTCCGGCAGCGGCTTGTTGGCCTCCGGCGCGAAATCCTTCATCGACGAATCATTGCAGCCGGCAACGCCGATGGCGGCGATCAGGACTCCGGTGCGGGCAAGCTTGGCAAACATCGATACGGCTACGTCTCTTCTCTCGGGGCCAACGGCTCTCGGCATGGCCGGACCCGCAGGCTGAACACCAGTGGACCGTAAGCCCGTTAACCTTGAAAATTCCTTACCGCAAGCCTCGACCAACCCCTCACGGCAAGTCTCATTGAGCCGAATGCGGCGGCATTTTTGTGGCGAAATTGCTCATTGCGGCCACAGTTTAACGAGTAGCCGATCCGAAAACGGTCAGAGGCTGCGGCCCATCGCCAGGTATTTCTCGCGGCGCTGCTCGCGGAAATCGGTATTGGCGCCGGCAAAATCCTTCATCGTCCTGGCGATGAGGTCGCCGGTCGAGGCGATCACCGTCTCAGGCGCGCGCTGGGCGCCGCCCATCGGCTCGGGAATGATGGTGTCGATGATCTTCATCTCGAGAAGATCCTGCGCGGTGATCTTCATGTTGGTCGCCGCGTCCTTGGAGCGGGTGGTGTCGCGCCACAGGATCGAGGCGGCGCCCTCGGGCGAAATCACCGAATAGATGGCGTGTTCCAGCATGTAGACGCGGTTGGCGGTGGCGATCGCGATGGCGCCGCCGGAGCCGCCTTCGCCGATGACGACCGAGATCGACGGCACTTTCAGGGCCAGGCAGGCCGAGGTCGAGCGGGCGATCGCCTCGGCCTGACCGCGCTCTTCGGCGCCGACGCCGGGATAGGCGCCGGCGGTGTCGACCAGCGTCAGAAGCGGGATATTGAAACGGTCGGCCAGTTCCATCAGGCGCACCGCCTTGCGGTAGCCCTCGGGCCGCACTGAACCGAAATTGTGCTTGATGCGGCTCGCCGTGTCCGAGCCCTTCTCCTGGCCGATCACCGCCAACGGCTCGCCGCGAAAGCGCGCGAAGCCGCCGACGATCGCCTGGTCGTCGCCGAAATTGCGGTCGCCGGCCAAAGGTGTGAAATCGGTGAACAGCGCCTTGATGTAGTCGACGCAATGCGGGCGGTCGGGATGACGCGCGACCTGCACCTTCTGCCAGGGGGTGAGCGCCTTGTAGAGGTCGCGCAACGCGTCGCGCGAGCGCTTTTCCAGCCGGCTGATCTCTTCGGCGACATCGACCGCCTCGCCGTTCTCGGCAAGCTTCTTCAGCTCAAGGATCTTGAGCTCCAGATCCTGCACCGGCTTTTCGAAGTCGAGGTAGTTGTACATGCTTGGGCGGACCGATCCGTCGGAAGGCAAATGGCTGGCGGAACCGCTGAAATGCCGGCCCCGGGCGGTGGAACGTCGCCCTCACATAGCGATATGAGGCCTAGTCGGCAAGCGGATGATGATCGTTGACCAGCCGCACCAGCCGCTCC
>NZ_VFUA01000213.1 GCF_006440735.1 Mesorhizobium sp. B2-7-1
GCCTCGCCGAAGGAATAGTTCAGGATCGAGCCGCCAGAGAGTGAGAGGTCGCCCGCTATGGCGAGCGTGCCCGGCGTCCCGTCGGCCGATCCCGGCGATAGCGTGGCGCCGTCGGCGATCGTGACGTTGCCGCCGATCGTGCCCTTGCCGCCGAGCGTGGCGCCGAGCTGCACCGAGGTCAGCCCGGTGGCCGCACTCTGGTCGCCGTCGACATAGAGGCCGCCCGCCGCAACCGTGGTCGGCCCGGCATAGCTGTTGGTGCCGGTCAGCGTCAGCGACGCGCTGCCCGTCTTGGTGAAGCCGCCGGATCCGCCGACCAGGCCCGAGAGCGTGAGGTCGGCGTCGGTCTGGAAGGCGCCGCCGCCCGCATTGAGCGTGATATTGCGGGCCGAACCGAAGGCGGTGGTGTTTTGCAGCGTGGCGCCATTGTCGAGAGACAGCGCGCCTGCCGCATCGCCGAGATTGGCGTCGGCCGAGACCTGCAGCGTGCCGCCCGCGATGGCGGTGCCGCCGCTATAAGTATTGGCGCCGCCAAGCACCAGCGTGCCGAGATCGGTCTTGACCAGTTGCGAGCTGCCCTGAAGCACGGAGGCGATCGTCGCGATATAGCCCGCGCCAACCAAGCTGCCGTCGCCGACCCGGATGATCGACTGCGGCCCGACCAGCTCGATGCTCTGGCCCTGGATCGTGTAGCCGCCGGTGGCGAACTGCATGCCCGAGGCCTGTACCTGGCCGTTCGTCGTGCTGTCGACATCGACGGTGCCAGCCGCACCCGCGAAGATGGCGAAGCTGCCATTGGAGAACGGCGCGTTGATATGCCCGGTGTCGTTGGTCCAGTTGTCGCCGCCGGCGCCCTGCCAGGTGCCGTTGCCGCCATTGACCAGGTCGTTGCCCTTGGGGCCGGCATCGCCGTCCCAGTAGTTGAGCGTGACGCCGGCTGTATTAACCAGGTTGACCTGGTTGGCGATCGAGGTCTGCACGATGTGGTCGGGCGAGTTGCTGACCAGCCCGTTGTCGGTCAGCGGCCCGTCATAGCTGATGATGCGGTAGATGCCCGGCCCGAAATCGCCGCCCGGCGTCTGCGCGACGTTCACGGCGCCGTCGAGCGACAGGCCGCCATGCACGACGGTGAGGTCGTTGTAGGCGCCGCCGACCACGCCGGCCTGGCCGAAATTGTAGTTGAGCGTCGCATTGGCGGCGAGCGAGAGGCTTCCGTTGATCGTCAGGGCGCCTGGCGTGGTGCCGATATCGCCGGGGTTGAGCGCGCCCTTGTCGAGCACGCTGACATCGCCGCCAATCGTGCCGATGCCGCCGAGCACGCCGCCATCCTCCACCGTGGTC
Source organism: Mesorhizobium sp. B2-7-1 (assembly GCF_006440735.1). Taxonomy (GTDB): domain Bacteria; phylum Pseudomonadota; class Alphaproteobacteria; order Rhizobiales; family Rhizobiaceae; genus Mesorhizobium. The sequence goes on from NZ_VFUA01000213.1 coordinate 1,342, forward strand.
GCCCCGGTCGCCGCCGACTGGTCGCCGTCGACGATGAGCGTGCCCTCGCGCACGTTGGTCTCGCCGGCATAGCTGTTGTCGGCGGTGAGGATGGTGACGCCGCTGCCGATCTGGTCGAGGCCGCCGCTGCCGGAGATCAGACCGGCGAAGGTATAGATGTTGTTGCGATCGAAGGCGAGCGTGCCGTCGTCGAGCACGTCGCCCGTGATCGAGCCGGTCGCGCCGCCATTGCCGAGCTGCAAGGTGCCGGCCGCGATCGTGGTGCCGCCGGCATAGGTGGTGTCGGCGGTGAGCACCAGCGTGCCGGCGCCGTCCTTGGTCAGCGCGCCTGCCCCGCCGACCGCGCCGGTCAGCGTCAGTACCGTCGAATTGTCGGTGTCGAAGGTACCGCCGCCGGCATTGAGCGTCGCGCTTCGCGCCGCGGTGAATGTGCCGGTCGTGTGCAGGGTGCCGTTGTCGAAGGTGAGCGCCCCGGCCGCATTGCCGAGATTGGCATCAGCCGAGACCTCGACCGTGCCGCCATTGATGGCCGTGCCGCCCTGATAGCTGTTGGCGCCGGTCAGCACCAGCGTGCCGCCGCCCTTCTTTGTGAGGGTCCCTGCCCCTGTAACGATGCCGTTCAGCGCCAGGCTGGTCGCACTGTCGGTGTCGAAAGTGCCGCCGCCGGCGTTGAGCGTCACGGCACGCGCGGAATTGATGTCGGCCGTCGTGTGCAGCCTGCCGCCGTTCAGCGAAAGTCCACCGGAAGCGTTGCCGAGATTGCCGTCCGCCGAAATCTGAACCGTGCCGCCGTTGACGGCCGTGCCGCCAGAGTAGCTGTTGGTCCCAGACAGCACCAGCG
>NZ_VFUA01000214.1 GCF_006440735.1 Mesorhizobium sp. B2-7-1
CGCAAGGCATTGCCCTGGAGCCGCAAACGCAAATTGGTGCACCGGCTCAACGCATTGAGAGCAGCGGTGTTGACGCTGGCGACACTGAAGCAGATCGCGCCGAACTGCATCGCGAGATCGCGCGCAACAATGGCGCGCGCATTATTGCGGATCCATCCGTGGCTTTGGATGCCATCACGCATCAGCAATCGACCTTCACCCGAAAAGACATTGCGAAGTTTGCGCATCGGCACAGCGAGGGGATGGAGCAGTTCAACGGGGTGGTGGCAGCCATCAGCAGAGCACCAGATCTGGTCGAACTCGGCAAGGACGGACGCGGCGAAGATCGCTTCACCACCCGGCAGATGATCGAGACCGAACAGCGCCTGCACCGCGCTGCGGAACGCATGTCAGGGGCGGAGCGTCATGAGGTGAGTGATCCGCATCGCAATGCGGCTTTGGCGCAGGCAGCGCAACGCGGGCTTATCCTGTCAGGCGAGCAGACCGATGCAGTGGACCACATCACCGATGGGCGCGGTCTTGGTGTCGTTGTCGGCTTTGCTGGAACCGGCAAGAGCGCCATGCTCAGCGTTGCGCGCCAGGCATGGGCAGCAGCAGGCTATGAGGTTAAGGGCGCTGCGCTCTCAGGCATTGCGGCCGAGAATCTGGAAAGCGGATCGGGCATTTCTTCGCGCACCATCGCCAGCATGGAACACAGCTGGGGACAGAACCGCGACCTGCTCACCGCGCGCGATGTCCTGGTGATCGATGAAGCCGGCATGGTCGGCACGCGCCAGTTGGAGCGCGTGCTCTCCCATGCGGCGGACGTTGGCGCAAAAGTCGTTCTTGTTGGCGATCCGCAGCAACTGCAGGCGATCGAGGCTGGCGCAGCGTTTCGTTCGATCCATGAGCGTCATGGCGGCGTCGAAATCGGCCAGGTGCGCCGCCAGCGCGAGGACTGGCAGCGTGACGCAACGCGCGATCTGGCAACCGGCAGGATCGGCGCTGCGATCGGCGCGTATGACGCACAAGGCATGGTGCACCAGGCTTTGTCGCGCGACGACGCTCGAGCTGAACTCGTCGCGCGCTGGGACCGCGACAGGCAGGCCAATCCAGAGGCAAGCCGGATCATTCTCACCCACACAAACGACGAGGTGCGAGCGCTCAACCAGGCAGCGCGCGAGCGAATGCGCGCTGCCGGAGATCTCGGCATCGATGTTCAAGTGAATGTGGAGCGCGGTGCAAGAAACTTCGCCAGCGGCGACCGCGTCATGTTCCTGCGTAACGAGCGCGGGCTTGGCGTCAAGAACGGCACGCTTGGCGTGATCGAAGAGATCAGTACACAGAGCATGGCCGTGCGCACTGACGACGGCAGGTCCGTGCGCTTTGATCTCAAAGACTATGCCCACATTGATCACGGCTATGCCGCGACCATTCACAAGGCTCAGGGCATGACGGTCGACCGGACCCATGTGCTGGCAACGCCGGGCATCGACGCGCACGGCAGCTACGTCGCTCTGTCACGGCATCGAGACGGGATGGAGCTGCACTACGGCGGCGATGACTTCGCCACCCGGGACCGGCTTGTCCGGACGCTGTCACGCGACCGCGCCAAAGACATGGCGTCGGATTACGATCAGGTCGACCCGGCGCAGAGCTATGCCGAGCGGCGCGGCATCACGTTCCGTGAGCGCGTGGTCGAGATCGTGCGCCGGATCGTTCCGGAGAAGCTGCGCGACAGGATCGGCGAGCTGCTGGACGGGCTGCGCTCGCCCGGAGATGGCGAGCCCAGCCGAGAACGAGAGAGCAGGCCGGGAAGGGAAGATGTTGGCGCGCAGATCGGAGATGCAGGCCCCACGCCCAACAGCGAAAATCTTCCTAGGGGACCGCAACGCGAAACGGATGTGCCGGTGGACGCGGAAGCGGCGCTGCGCCACGCTCGCACGAAGTCGCTTGTTCGTCACGCGCGCGCGGTCGACGCGATCCTCAGTACTGGAAATGCTGATAGGCAGGGCAGTCCAGAGCAGATGCGCGAGTTGAGGGATGCCCGCAGCGCTTTCGAGAAGGTGCGGCCGCATGGCTGGCGCGATGCCGAAGCGGCATACGTCAAGAACCCTGAGATGGTTCGTGAAGCGGCGGCCGGCCG
>NZ_VFUA01000215.1 GCF_006440735.1 Mesorhizobium sp. B2-7-1
GAAATGGATTGAACGACTGTTGCAAAGTCCGTGCCAGACATGTCTCTTTCCGGGAAATGCCGGAGGGGCTTCAGCTATGACGACCAATATCGAATTCGACGCCGTTTCAAATTCCTGGGACGAGCACACGAGCGCTGGTGAAAATCACATCTCGACGGGTGTCCAGGTCGCGCAGGCGACCACTGGCCAGGCGGCCAGCGAGCCGGTGCCGGTCGATGTCGGCAGCGGCACGCCGGCGCAGGGCGCGGCCAATGCTCAAGGGGCAAACCAGCCGGCAGCGGACGCCAAGGCTCCTGCTTCCAACGCTCCCGCAAACGCACCGGCGGCAAATGCGGCGGCGGCGAATACCCCGCATGAATATCACGTCGAGGCCGGCAACGTCGTAAAGCTTCCGGCCAGCGTTTCGATCGACAACATCAAAGTCGACGGACACGACCTCGTCCTCACGCAGCCCGACGGATCCCAGATCGTCATCAAGGACGCCGCGCTGAATGTGCCGACCTTCATCCTCGGCGACGTCGAGGTGCCGCGCGTGGCCCTGATCGCCGCGCTGGAAGCCAGCCATGTCGATGTCGCCTTCGGCGCCGACGGCTCGATCTCGGCCGGCGGCAACGGCTCGCCGGGCAGCGCGGGCGGCAATTTCGAACAGCCCCCCGGCGGCATCGGCGACGGCTTCGGCCTCACCGCCCTGCTGCCGCCGACGGACCTGGCGTTCGGCCAGCCGGAGCATCGCGAGCTGTTCCCGGGGCTGCTGCCCAACTCAACGCCGACGATCCTCGACCTTACGCCTTCCGTCCAGGGCGGCGACACCACCGTCAACGAGAAGGGCCTTGAGACCGCCGGCGCGACGGGGTCCGGCGAAGCGGGGACCAGCGCCCAAGTCGACAACGACCCCTCCGAGCACAACACCGGCACCTTCACCATCAACTCGCCCGACGGCATCGGCTCGGTGGACATCAATGGCCATGTGATCACCGCCGCCGAGCTTGCCAACAGCGCGTCGGCACCGATCAACATTGCGACGCCCTTCGGCAACACGCTGACCATCAACGGCTACGATGCCGCCACCGGCCAGGTGAGCTACACCTACACGCTACTGCACAGCGAGACTCACCCGGCAGGCGACGCCTCCCTTTACGACGACATGACGGTGACCGTCACCGACAGCGATGGCGACGTCTCGCTTCCCGGCACGCTCTCGGTCCAGATCGTCGACGACGTGCCGACGGCGCATGACGACGTCGCCACGCAGGGCACCGAGAACGCGCCGGTGACGGTGAACGTGTTCGCCAACGACGTGCCCGGCGCGGACGGTGTCAACATCGCCGATCCGTCGAAGGTCAGCTATGTGGCGAACTCGCTGAGCGGCGGCACCGGCACGGTCACCTACAACAATGACGGCACCTTCACCTACAAGCCGGCCGCCGGCGAAGAAGGAACCGTGACGTTCCAGTACCGGATCGTCGACGGCGACGGCGACGCCTCCGTGGCGACGGTGACGATCAATCTGAAGCCGGATTCCACGCCCACCATCGACGTGACGCCGCAGAATCCCGATGCGAACGGCCACAGCGCGGCGAGCGAAGCCGGCCTGCCGCCGCATGACGGCCTGCCGGCCGGCTCGGGCGAAATCGCCGACAACGACGCCAACAACAACAGCGACACCAGCGAGACCACGACCGGCGCGCTGGCGATCACCACCGGCGGCGACACGATCGGCCACCTCTACGTGACCGACAAGGACAACACCCAGATCGAGGTGACCAACGCAGCCGGTGGCATTCTGGTGCACGGCCAGTATGGCGACCTGACCATCACCGGCACGCCTGGGACCGGCTACACCTATTCCTACACGCTGCTGGATAGCACCCCGGGCAACGGCACGCATGACGACTTTGCCGTCAAGGTGGTCGATTCCGATGGCGACCCCGCCTCCACGACGCTCACCATCGATATCGTCAACGATGTGCCGACGGCGCATGCCGACATCAACGCCGTGACGGAAGGGGCGCTGCTCACGGTGGCTGCGGCCAACGGCGTGCTGTTGAACGACGTGT
>NZ_VFUA01000216.1 GCF_006440735.1 Mesorhizobium sp. B2-7-1
CATCGCGTCGGAAGTGCTGGCGCGGCGCATCGGCCGGCGGATGGACATCGAATGACGCTCTCCGTCGACATCAGCCATCGGCTCGGCGATTTCGCCCTGGAAGCGCGTTTCGAGAGCGCCGGCCGGCTGACGGCGCTGTTCGGGCCGTCCGGCTCGGGCAAGTCGACGCTGATTAACCTGATCGCTGGCCTGATCCGTCCGGACAAGGGCGGCATCGCCGTCGACGGGCGCGTTTTGGCTGACACCGCTGCGGGCGTCTTCGTGCCTCTGCACAAACGGCGGATCGGCATGGTGTTCCAGGATGCGCGGCTGTTCCCGCATATGAGCGTCGCCGGCAATCTGCGCTACGGCCGCTGGTTCACGCCGGCTTCCGAACGCTACGCCAAAATGGATGCGGTGGTCGACCTGCTCGGCATCGGGCATCTGCTCGACCGGCGGCCGGCGAAACTTTCGGGCGGTGAAAAACAGCGTGTCGCGATCGGCCGCGCGCTGCTCGCCAGCCCGAAACTGCTTTTGATGGACGAGCCGCTCGCCTCCCTCGACGAGGCGCGCAAGGCCGAGATCCTGCCCTATATCGAGCGGCTGCGCGACGAGACGAAGATCCCGATCGTCTATGTCAGCCATTCCGTCGCCGAGGTGGCGCGGCTGGCGAGCGACGTCGTGGTGCTGTCTCAGGGCAAGGTCGCGGCCTCAGGCCCGACCGAGGCGATCATGCAGCGGCTCGACCTGTTGCCGGCGGAAGAGCGCGGCGAGGGCGGAGCGGTGCTCGATACCAAAATTCTGCGCCACGACGAGGCATTCGGCATGACCGTGCTCGGCTCGCAGGCCGGTGAGATACGTGTGCCGCGGCTGGCCCGGCCGGTCGGAGCCACGGTGCGGCTGCGCATCCGCGCCCGCGACGTCATGATCGCCACCGAGCAGCCGGCGGGCCTCAGCGCGCTTAACATTTTGGCGGGGACGATCACGGCTGTCAGGCCGGGCATAGGGCCGACGGTGGAAATCGCCATCGACTGCAATGGCGCGGTCGTGCTGGCGCGTATCACCGAACAGTCCAAACACACCCTTCGTCTGGCGCTTGGCCGCCAGGTGTTCGCGGTGATCAAGACAGTGAGCTTCGACAGCGCGACGACCGGGGCAGGGCTGTCGATTGAGGCCGATGGTTGACGAAAGAGCAATATCGCTATGTTGATTTGGAATAGCGATCTGGCGGCAGAGAGGGTAATCTCGGCATGATCGCGGAGGACAAGGCATGCCATCGTTGAGCCTGCGGATAAATCTCGACCCCAACGGCCGGATCGGCCCCGGCAAGATCGAGTTGCTGGAACAGATCGCCGCCTTCGGCTCGATCTCGGCCGCGGCGCGCGGCATGGAGATGTCCTACAAGCATGCCTGGGACCTGGTCGAGGACATGAACCGGGTATTCGGCAAGCCGCTGGTCGCGGCGCAGACAGGCGGCCGCAAAGGCGGCGGCGCGCAACTGACATCGGTGGGTCTGGCGGTCGTCAGCCGGTTTCGGGCGATAGAGCGAGCCGCTTCATCGGCCGCCGCCGTGCATATGCAGGCCTTGCAGTCGGAAATCGATGCGGGATGAGCAGTAGGCAGTAGGCAGTAGGCAGTAGGCAGTAGGCAGTAGGCAGTAGGCAGTGATGTCCGGGCGTTGCTCGACGCGCACGAAATTCCACGACTCTTGGAGTGCACCCCAAAACTGAGACAAGGATATAAGGGACAGTCCTGAGAGAGGGACTGATGCCTCAAAGACGGAAAT
>NZ_VFUA01000217.1 GCF_006440735.1 Mesorhizobium sp. B2-7-1
GTCTCCTTCCGCTGGGGTTTCAACACGACCAGTTTGGCACATTCGATGCCGCAAGGGGCCGTCCACCCATCATTCTATGGCGGAGCACGGAGCGAAGCGACGCGGCGCAGAACCATAGAATCCATTCCCTGACTTCAAAGCGTTGCCACGATGCAGAATTCTGCTTCGCCGCACTCCACGCGGAAGGTCACGGAATGGATCCTCGGGTCTTCGCTCCGCTTCGCGTCGCTCCGCTCGTGGATGACGACGTCGCGGAGGCTTCGGCCAATCCCACGAGGATTAGTCTGAACGCCTATGACGTCGAGGGGCGCTCAGGCCAATCGCCGACGGCTGTGCATCCCTAAGCCTGTCCAAAGCGCTTGTTGGGCCAGTCGCTTTTGGCTTGCCGGCCGGCGGCGACGGTCGCACCATCCGGCAAAACGAACCCTACCGCTCTAGAAACAACAGATTTGCAGTTCCTTTTGCAAAGCCCAGTTTGCTGTAGAACGGGATGAGATTGTCAGGGCAATAGAGTTCAAAGCTGCGTACTTCGGTCAGTGTTTCGTGGTCAATGATCCGATTGATGATTGCTTGTCCAAGCCGCTGCCCACGAAAATCGGCGTGCACGATTACGTCAAAAATCATCGCTTTGAACGTGTAATCCGTCAGCACACGGGCGAACCCGATCAACTGGTCACTATCCGAACAAAGGCCGATTGCCAGGTCGGAATGCTCAATCATCCTGATGACGTCTTCAAACTGTCGCCCCTTCGTCCACCATTCCTTGCTGTACAGATCATACAATTGGCGCTGACGTCCGCCTTGGAAGGTCTCAATCCATTGGTCCGGCACATCGTCCTCCGCTCCTTCAGCTGGCCTACCAAACAAGAAAGGTTTCGAGCTGAAAAGACTGATTGGGATCAAACGAGCTCGTCGACATTGATGAGCCACGACATGCAAGCCAGGGCTAAGCCTGTCCAAAGCGCTTGTTGGGCCAGTCGCTTTTGGCTTGCTGGCAAGCGGCGATTGCCGCAGAAGGGTAGTGTCTATTTTCCTTCGGCCCGACCTTGAGCATTCCCAAAAACAACGACGAAAGCGCAACGCCACCCGCGGCGATGCTTCTGATGCTTTGCGTCTATGTCTGTTTCACCTTTCTCGACACCTCCAGCAAATATCTGGTGCTGGCCGGCGTCTCGGCGCTGATCGTCGCCTGGACCCGCTTCACCGTGCATGTGCTGCTGGTCGGCCTCTTCCTGCGCGGCTGGAGCGAGCCGGCGCGTTTTCGCGCCAACAATCTGCCGGCGCATATTTTGCGCGGCTGCATGCTTTTCGGCTCGACCATGTTCAACATCCTGGCGCTGAAGACGCTGCAGCTGGCCGAGACCACGTCGATCTATTTCTTCGGCCCGATGGTCATCACCGCCCTTGCCGGCCCGCTGCTCGGCGAATGGGCCGGCTGGCGGCGGTGGCTGGCAATCCTCACCGGCTTTGTCGGTGTCCTGATCATCACCCGGCCCGGCGTCGGCGTGTTCGGCATCGGCCATCTCTTCGCGCTCTGCTCGATGCTGTCGAACAGCTTTTACGTCATCATGACGCGGCGCATGTCGGCGACCGAAACCTCCGAGAGCCTGATATTGTTCTCGGCGCTGGCGCCGTCGGTGCTGCTGGCCCCAATGCTCGCCTTCTCGCACACCCTGCCGCAGGGCGGCTTTCAATGGTTCGTCGTGCTGATGCTGGGTGTCTTCAGCGCCGGCGGCCACTATTTGC
>NZ_VFUA01000218.1 GCF_006440735.1 Mesorhizobium sp. B2-7-1
CCCGGCGCCCGAGATCGCCACCCTTCAGAACTATGTCTACACGGAGCATGCGTGATGGACGCCGCGCTGCGTGAACTGAGCTACGCCCAGGCGATCCAGGAAGCCATGGCCATTGCCATGGACATGGACGAACGCGTCTTCCTGATGGGCGAGGATATCGGCGTCTATGGCGGCGCCTTCCAGGTGACCGGCGATCTGGTCGAGCGCTACGGCACCGACCGAGTGATCGACACGCCGATTTCGGAACTGGGCGGCGCCGGCGTCGCGGTAGGCGCGGCCGTCACCGGCATGCGGCCGATCTTCGAATTCCAGTTCTCGGATTTCGCCACGCTCGGCATGGAGCAGATCGTCAACCAGGCGGCCAAGATGCGCTTCATGCTTGGCGGCGAGGTCTCGGTGCCGGTTGTGATGCGGTTCCCAGCCGGCTCCGGCACGGGCGCCGCCGCGCAGCACAGCCAGAGCTTGGAGGCCTGGCTTGGGCATGTGCCTGGGCTGAAGGTGATTCAGCCCGCGACGCCGCACGATGCCAAGGGCATGCTGCTTGCCGCGGTCGCCGATCCGGACCCGGTCATGATCTTCGAGCACAAGCTGCTCTACAAGATGAAGGGCCACGTGCCGGAAGGCCACTACACCGTTCCGATCGGCAAGGCCGAGATCCGGCGCGAAGGCCGCGACCTCACAATCGTCGCCACGTCGATCATGGTGCAGAAGGCGCTCGACGCCGCTACGGCGCTGGAAGGCGAGGGCATCGACATCGAGGTGGTCGATCTGCGCACGATTCGTCCGATCGACAGGCAGACCGTCATCGACAGCGTGAAGAAGACCTCGCGCCTGCTCTGCGTCTACGAAGCGGTGAAGACGCTCGGCATCGGCGCGGAAGTGAGCGCGCTCGTCGCCGAAAGCGAGGCGTTCGACTATCTCGACGCGCCGATCGTGCGCCTCGGCGGCGCCGAGACGCCGATCCCCTACAATCCGGATCTGGAAAAGGCGACGGTGCCGCAGGTTCCCGACATCATCACTGCTGCCCGCGACCTCGTGAAAGGGGTCCGCTGAGCGATGCCGACCGAAGTCATTCTTCCCAAGGTCGACATGGATATGGCGACCGGCCAGATCTCGCGCTGGTTCGCCGAGGAGGGCGCTCGCGTCAAGAAGGGCGACGTGCTCTTCGAGATCGAGACCGACAAGGCCGCAATGGAGATCGATGCGCCGGCCAGCGGCACGCTGCGCAACGTCACCGGCAAGGAACGCGTCGACATTCCCGTCGGCGAGCCTGTGGCGTGGATCTATGCCGACGATGAGGTCTATGCGGCTGAGGCGGCGCAGAACAAGGCTCCAATCTCCCCCCAAGTGGGGGAGATGTCGGCGAAGCCGACAGAGGGGGGCGCTGTCCCGCCAACGTCTCGTTCCGTCGCGCCCCCCTCTGCCCTGCCGGGCATCTCCCCCACAGGGGGGGAGATCAGCCAATCGCCGACCGTCGGGCGTGCGACGCCGCTTGCGCGCCGCTTGGCCCGTGAGGCGGGCCTGGCGATCGCCGGCATACAAGGCAGCGGACCGCGCGGTCGCGTTGTGCGCGCCGATGTCGAGGCTGCAGTTGCTGCGAAAGGTGCCTCTGCACCAGTACAGCCAGCCGCGGAAGTAACGTCGCCGACCTCGGTCGAGGCGCCGTCCGCCCCTGCGCCCAAGCCGATGTCGGACGACCAGGTGCTGAAGCTGTTCGCCGAAGGCTCCTACGAGCTCGTGCCGCA
>NZ_VFUA01000219.1 GCF_006440735.1 Mesorhizobium sp. B2-7-1
ACCACGCCTGCCAGCATGACATAGCCGGCCCATGCCACTGGGCCGTCCACGCCCGGCAGCATGAGGATGATCGCGGCGAGCGAGAGCAGGAATATCAGTATGCTGCGCAGCTGAAATCCGTAGTGGCTGCGAAGCCATGGCGGCGTATCGCGTCGGAGCAGACCCTGGCACGCCATCACGGCGGCGATCGGCACCGTGACGATGCCGACCGCCATCAGCGCCACGGCGAGCAGGATATAGATGGCAAGGGCTCTGCCGCCCTCGTCATGGTCGCCGGTCCCAGCTTGCAATCCCCGCTTCAGTGTCGGGGCACCTCGGCCCAAAGCTTCTTGGCGAAGCCACGCTTGTCGAGCGCCCACACCGTGCCGCTGACCACCGCCTTTCCGTTCTGGCAAGTGTAGGCATAGAGAGCATCGTGGCCGGTCGACACCATCGGCGGGGTGTCGCCGTTCTTCGCCGTCTTGCAGTATTCGGCTGCGCCGGGATTGTTGCGCTCGGCATTGATCTTGGCGCAGGGCAGATTGGCGCCGATGAAGCAGGTCAGCACCTTGCCGTCCATGCAGCGGTAGTTGGCCTCGGTCTGGAGCTCGGATTCCTCCGGCGCAGACTTGGCGTCGGGGAACAGCTTCTTGAATGCCTTGACCGTGCCGGCATAGAGCCCGTGCGAGTAGGGACGGACCGTGTCGTCGTTCTTCACCTGCCGGCAGAGCTTGTAGAGGTCTTCCGCAGGCGCGGCCTTGGCAGGCGCGGCTGTGCCGGCGGCGAAGGCAAGCAACGCCAATACGGACGAGGCGATGAATCCGAGCGTCGAAAGGCGGAATACAGTCATTTTTTGACCTCCTCAGGAAAACACGCAGGATTTGGCGTCGGCGCCGCAGATGAGGCGCCTGGCAATCTGGATGAGGAACGCCTGCAGCCTGATTGTCACCAGCCAGTAGCCGGCGCCGACGGCGGCGGCCATCATCAGCGGCAGCGCAACGGCGAATGCTTTCGCCGGGCCCGAGGCGGTGGATGCCGGGCTGATATAAACGGCCATGGTGACGAAGGCGCTGACGACATAGAGCCAGATCGATTCGGACCCGACGAGCCGCCGCACGATCTCGATGCCGATGGCGAAGAAAAGCATCAGGTAGACCATGCTCAAAGTGTAGAGCAGGCCGCCCGTCAGGAAAGATTGGTCCACGGATCGGCCGAAGTCTACTGAAGGCCCCGGCACGAACGAGATGAGATAGGCAAGGCCGGCGGCGGCAAAGCCTACCGCATAGGGCACCGAGAGCAGGGCCAGGTAGAAGAACGCGATCGTGGCAACGATGTCGAAGCCGATTTTGGACAGGGTTATCAAGACCGGGCGCATCTGGTCCTCCTTTGCCGTCCGCCACCGGCAGACGATCTTGTCTTAAGCCCCATTGCCCCGTTCGAGTTGGTTTCGTCATTTAGGTAATCAGCTTATCGTCTACGCGTCAACAATTAATTGATTGCCTAATCGACTTCATATCGTGTAGCATTGCCGCATGTCGATCCAATTGATTTTCGAGGCGCTGTCCTCGCCGGTACGTCGCAAGATCCTCGCCTATGTCGCGCATCACGAATTGAGCGCGGGCGAGATCGCCGCGCGTTTCGACATGTCGAAGCCCTCGATCTCGCAGCACCTGCAATTGCTCGAACATTC
>NZ_VFUA01000022.1 GCF_006440735.1 Mesorhizobium sp. B2-7-1
TCTTCAATGGCCTGACCCCGATCTACACCGACTGGGGCAAGTGCATGCCGATGGCCGAAAACGTCATGGCCGCCTGCCGGGCGAACAACGCGCTGCATCTCTTCCCAGGCACCGTCTATAATTACGGCTCGCCAATGCCGCAGGTGATCACCGAGCAGACGCCATTCCATGCGACCACCGAGAAGGGCCGCATCCGCTGCGCCATGGAGGACCTTTTCCGCGGCGAGGCCGAAGCCGGCCGGGTGCGCACCATTGTGCTCAGGGCAGGCGACTTCTTCGGCGGCACCGGCAGCGGCTCCTGGTTCGACCTCGTCGTCGCCGCCAAGATGGAGAAAGGCGTCTACACCGCGCCCGGCCCGGCCGACCTGACGCATGAATGGGCCTACCTGCCGGACTTCGCCGTCGGCTTCGTCGGCCTGGCGAAGAACCTCGACAAAACGGGCTACTACGAGGCGATCAACTTCCCCGGCCACGCCATCACCGACCTCGACATGAAGGCCGCGGCCGAGAAGGCGCTCGGCCGCAAGCTGAAGCTCTCCTTCATGCCCTGGTGGGTGCTGCGCGCCGGCAGCCCGTTCGTGGCCATGTGGCGCGAGATCGTCTCGATGTCCTATCTGCGCTTCGAAGCGCACCGGCTGGTCTCGACGCGGCTGGAGGAGGTGATCGGCGAAATCCCGCACACCCCGCTCGACCAGGCGGTGAAGGAAGCCATGCAGGATATCGGCATCGCCGTGGAGCCGTCGCGGTTGGCCGTCTGATCAGATCCTGCCCATCAACAAAAGGATCAGCAGCACGATCAGGACGACGCCGACGATGCCGGACGGCCCGTAGCCCCAGGAGCGCGAATGCGGCCAGGCCGGCACGGCGCCGATCAGGATCAGAACCAGGATGATTACGAGAAGTGTCGTGATGGTCATGAGAAGCCCTCGCCGTTTAACCTAACTTGAGGGGACAATGCAAAAAGCCGCCCGGTTGTTCCCGGGCGGCTTTTGTCGTTGGAGTTGTGAAACCGCTCTATTCCGCGGCTTTCGGGAAGGCCTCCGCCGGCCCGGCGCCGACTTCCTGGGCCGGCTCGTCGGTCGTGACCTTGCCTTTGCCGCGCCGGAACAGGCGGCTGAACCAGTTGCGTCGCTGGCCGGGTTTCACCTTGGCGCGGGTAAACACCATCAGCATCGACGGCGTCACCACCAGCGTCAGCAGCGTGGCGAAGGACAGGCCGAAGACGATCGCCGAGGACAGCGATATCCACCATTGCGTCGACGGCGCGTTGATCGTCGTCTCGTGATGGAAGATTTCGAGACCGAGCCCGAAGGCGATCGGCAGCACGCCGAGAATGGCCGACACCGCCGTCAGCACCACCGGACGGGCACGCTCGCGGCAAGTCTGCAGCACCGCGTCCATCTTGTCCCAGCCTTCCTCGCGCAACCGGTCGTAGGTGTCGATGAGCACGATGTTGTTGTTCACCACCACGCCGGCCAGCGCGATGACGCCGATGCCCGACATGACGATGCCGAAGGCCTCGCCTGTCAAAAGCAATCCGAGGAACACGCCGATCGTCGCCATGACCACGCAGGACAAGACAAGCCACACGCTGGTGAACTTGTTGAACTGCGCGAGCAGCACCAGGAAGATCAGGAAGATCGCCGCGCCAAAGGCCTTGCCGAGGAAGGCGCTGGCTTCCGCGCTGTCCTCGTTGGAGCCGGCGAGCTTCCAGCGGATGCCGCTGCCGAGATCCATGTCGGCGACGGCCTTGGTGACCTGTTCCTGCACCGCCGCGACCTGCGCGCCGCCGCTGACATTGGCCTGCACCACCACGGTGCGCGCGCCGTCGATGCGGTTGAGCACGCCGACGGTCGGCTCGGGCTTGCGCACGACGAAGTTGGAGATCGGCACCGAGCCTTGCGAGGTCTGCACCCTGAGCTCGTCGAGCGTCGACAGCGTGCGCCGGTCTTCGGGCAGGCGCAGCCGGATGTCGACCGCGTCGTCGGCGCCGGCGGGCCGGTATTCCGACAGCTTGAGGCCGTTGGTCACCAGTTGCACCACCGTGCCGACCGAAGTCGGGCTGATGCCGTATTGCGCCGCCTTGGCGCGATCGACCTCGATCGCCCAGTCGACACCGGGCGGCGGCAGGCCGTCCGAAATGTCGATGACATTGGGGATCTTTGCGATGCGTGCCGCGACCGCCCGCGCCTTGTCGTCGAGTCCGGCCGGATCGACGGCCGACAGCCGGATCTGGATCGGCTTGCCGGTCGGCGGGCCGGCTTCGGGCACGCGCACTTCGACGTCGACGCCGGGAATGCCGGCCATCACGCCGCGCAGGTCGTCGAGGATCTGGTTGGCGGACTTGCGCTCGCGCCAGTCGACGAACTCGTACTGGATGACGCCAACCACGTCCTCCGGGATGTCCTGGCCGCCGCCTTGCGTCTTGCCGACGCGCGTATAGACCGACTTCACGCCTGGCCAGCCGAGCAGCCGGTTTTCCGCCGTCTTGGTCGCAGCGTCCATTTCGGCCAGCGAGAGATTGCCGCGCGCGTGCACGTAGAGTAGCCCGTAGTCCGGCTCGACACTGGGGAAGAACTCGACGCCGGCGCCATATTTCGAATAGGCGAAGCCGACGCCGACCAAAAGGGCGACGGTGAGCAGGATGACGGTGATCGGGAAGCGCACCGCCTGCTTGACCACGGCCATGTACCAGCCGTCGCGGTTGCCCTCCTCGTGATGCTCCGGCGCCTTGGCGAAGATCGCGCCCAGCGTCGGCGCGAACACCAGCGCGTAGAGCATCGAGGCCGACAGCGTCACGATCAGCGTGATCGGCATATACTTCATGAAATCGCCGATGATGCCCGGCCAGAACAGCAGCGGCGAGAAGGCGGCGATGCGCGTCATCGTCGCCGCGATGACCGGCCCGGCCATGCGCTTGGCCGCCAGCGCGAAGGCGTCCGCCTTCGGCATGCCCTCGCTCATGCGCCGTTCGGCGAATTCGGTGACGATGATGGCGTCGTCCACCAGCATGCCGACCGCCAGGATGAGGCTGAACAGCACGATCATGTTGATCGTGTAGCCCATCATGGCAAGCAGCAGGATGCCCATCAGGAACGATGACGGGATGGCAAGACCGATGAGCAGCGAGGCCCGTCCCGACAGCGCGTAGAGGATGACGATGAACACCAGGATAACGGCGATCATCACATGGTTCTGCAGATCGCCCAGCAGCTGGTTGACGAAGACGGACTTGTCCTGCGTGTAGGTGACATGCATGCCTTCCGGCATCGTCTTGATGAAATTGTCCGACACCTCCCGGACATGGGTAAGCGTGTCGATCAGGTTGGCGCCGATGCGCTTCTTCACTTCGATGGCGATGGCCGGTCTGCCGTCGAGGCGGGTGACCGTCTCGGCATCCTTGAAGGTCGAGCGTATGGTCGCGATGTCCTTGGCCTGCACCACGGCATTGGGCGTGGCGACGACCGGCAGGTTGGCGACATCTTCCGGCGTCTCGATCAGCGACGGCACCTTGACCGCGTATTTGCCTTCAGAGCCCTCGAGATTGCCGGCCGCGACAAGGCTGTTGGAGGAGGCGACGCCCTGGATCACCTGGTCGAGCTGCAGCCCGTAGGAGGACAGCTTGACCGGGTCGACGACGACCTCGACGAGGTCGTCGCGCGCGCCTTGCAGCGAGCCTTCGAGCACGCCAGGCACTTCCTCGATTCGGTCGCGCAGCTCGCGCGCGGCAGCCGTCAGCACGCGCTCCGGCACGTCGCCGGAAAGTGTTACGACCAGAACCGGGAACTCCGAGACGTTGACCTCGTTGACCGTCGGTTCCTCGGCCGCCTGCGGCAGGTCGGCCTTGGCGTCCTGCACCTTGCTGCGCGTATCCTGCAGCGCCGTCGCCAGATCGGTCTGCGGCTGGAACTCGACCAGCACGTAGCCGCCGCCCTGGAAGGCGGCCGAGCGCATCTCCTTGAGCCCCTTGAGGCTCTTGAGCTTGCTCTCCATCGGCCTCAGCAGCAGCCGCTCGGAATCCTCCGGCGAGATGCCCTGATAGATCAGGCTGACATACATCATCGGAATCGGAACGTCGGGCTCCGCTTCCTTCGGCGTCGACTGATAGGCGACCCAACCCGCGACAAGCAGGAACAGCAGCGCCGATATCGTGAGGCGGGCGTTGTTGATGGCGAGTCTGACGATATCCATGACTTCGGCCTGTTGTTTTCGGGCTGCGAACCGGCTGCCGCCGGGCAAGGGCCCGGCGCGCGCCGCGTCGTGCTTTACTGCGTGCCGGCGGTGGCTTCGCCGATCAGCTTGTTGATGGTCGCCTGGTCGGCCTCGACGGGCTTCACCAGATCGCCTTCCTTCACCAGCTCCTGGCCGGCGACGATGATGCGCGCATCTTCCGGAATGCCGCCCAGCACCAGGCCATGCGGCGTATCGTCGACGAGGTCGATCGGGAAGAAGGCCACCTTGTCGTCCTTGCCGACGGCGCGGATGCCGAGGTCGCCCTTGTCGCCCAACGTCACCACCGAGCGCGGCAGCATCACCGCGTTGGTCGGCTCGGCGCTGAGCGTGATCTCGGCCGTCATCCCGGCGGGGATGGAGCCATCGCCATTGGGGATCGCCACCTCGACACGGAAGGTGCGGGTCTGCGCCGAGGCATCGCGGCTGATATAGCGCACGGTGCCGGTGACCTTCTGGTCGTTGACCAGGCGCACATCGGCCTCGTCGCCGATCTTGACGTAGCGCAGGTCGCGCTCGCTGATCTCGCCGCGCGCGATCACCGGATCGAGCTTCAGGATCGTCGCCACCTCGCCACCCTGCATCACCGAGCTGCCGAGCTCCACCGGAATGCGGTCGATGACACCGTCGAACGGCGCCTTGACCTCGTTGCGGTCGAGCTCGGCCTGCGCGGTGTCGAGCTGCGACTGCGCCAGCGTCAGGTTGGAACGGGCGGTGTCGAGCTGCAGCTTCGGCAGATTGCCGGTCTTGGCCAGCCGCTCGGCGGCGTCGAGCTCGGCCTTGCGCTGCACCACAAGCTGCTTGGCGTTGTCGACCATCGAGATTTTTTCCTCGGCCGCGAGCATCAGCACCAGGTCGCCGGTCTTGACGTGGTCGCCCTGCTTGACCGGCAGCTTGTCGATGACGCCGTTGACGCGCGTTGCAAGCACCGCGCGCTTGTCGGCTTCGGTGAGACCCGAGATCCGTATCGCCCGCGCGAATGTCTTGCGCGGCGGCGTCACCACCGCGACAGTGCGCGGCGCGGCCTTGGGCTCGGCCTGCGCCGTGCTCGGCTTGGCGCGGTCGGGCTGCGCCGGCTTGGCGGCGTCAGCAGGCTTGTCGGTGGTGACCGACTTGTCGGTGGCAACCGACTTGTCCGCGGCGCTGCCGACGGACGAGAACTCGCCCGTCCCCATCCAGGCCGCGAACCCGATGAGCACGACAATGGCTGCAAGCTTGTGAAACCTGATCTTCGGCATCGTCATTTTTCCGTTGCAGGACCTGGCGAGGTCGGCGCTCCCGACTCGGGCGCGCGGCCGATATGGGTGCGCGCAGGGTCCAGTTCAATTTGCCGTGAACGGCGAAGCGCGCCTTCTACCTGAAAGTTGCGGCGCAATATAGTCGGAAAAGTTGCGGGAACATTGCGGCGTGCAACACTGTACCTCGACAAATGCGGGCTTTTCTGCAAGCCGGCTGGCGCTTTTGCGGGCGCGTCGACAGTTTCCCCGAGGTTACTGGCAACAGCCGTCAGCATGATGCGAAAAATCTGGCGTGGGCAGCGACTATCGCCCGGTTGGAGCGAGGTTACGCCCGCGATGCTCCGGTTGAAGCTGTCAAGTGATGAGGTTGAGCAACCGGAAGAGACGCTCGAACGTCCTGCCGTAAGGCGGGCGCAGCAGGCCGCCGGCGCTGAGCTTCGACTGGATGAAGATCGGCTTTTCCTTGCTGAAGGTGCGGAACCCCCATTCGCCGTGATAGGCGCCGGTGCCGCTCTCGCCGACACCGCCGAAGGGCTGCCGTTCCTGCACCAGATGCAGCATGCAGTCATTGATCGTGACGCCGCCGGATACGGTTTCCCGCATGACTTTCTGGCGGTTGGCGCTGTCGCTGCCGAACCAGTAGAGCGCCAGCGGACGCTCGCCCCGGTTCACATGCTCGATGGCCTCGTCGACCGTGCCATATTCGACGATCGGCAGCACCGGCCCGAAGATTTCCTCGCGCATCAGCCGCAGATTCTCGCCGGCGTTGCGCACCAGCACGGGCGCCATCTTGCGGTCGGTGACGCCGAGTTTCTCATTCCCAGGATTGACCTCGGTGATGTCGGCGCCGCTGTCGCGTGCCTCGGCGACCATGTCGCCCAGCCGCCGGTGGTGCCGCTCGCTGACGATCGCCGTGTAGTCGCGATTGTCGCCGAGGCGCGGATAGAGCTTGGCGATTGCCGCGGCGAACTTGGCCGCGATCGCCGCGCCTTGGCCTTGCGGCACCATGAGATAGTCCGGCGCGATGCAGGTCTGGCCGGCATTGAGCAGCTTGCCATAGGCGACGCTGGCGACGGCGGCGTCGAGATCGCAGGACGCATCGAAGATCGCCGGCGACTTGCCGCCGAGCTCGAGCGTCATCGGCGTCAGATTGGCCGCGGCGGCCAGCGCCACCTGGCGGCCGACGGCCGTCGAGCCCGTGAACAGGAGATGGTCGAACGGCAGCGACACGAACGCCTTGCCGACCTCCGCATCGCCGACCATCACGCTGACCTCGTCGGCGGCGAAATATTTTTCGACCAGGCTGGCGAGCAAATCCGAAAACTGCGGCGTCAGCTCCGACGGCTTGATCATAACGCGGTTGCCGGCGGCGATTGCCGCGGTCGCCGGCGCGATGGCGAGCTGGAACGGATAGTTCCACGGCGAGACGATGCCGACGACGCCGAGCGGCTGCGGCAACAGGCGGTTGCGTCCCGGCAGGAACGGCAGGCTGGTGGCGACATGCCGCTCGCGCATCCAGGCGCTCAGATGCGACAGCGCATGCCTGATGCCGGCGCGCACGACGAACAGTTCGGCAAGCCGGGTTTCCTCAGCCGAGCGTGCCGAGAAATCGCTGTCGATCGCAGCACATATCTCGGCCTCGTGCTTTTCGGTGAGCGCCAGCAGGCGGGTCAGCCGGTCCTTACGCATGTCGAGCGTCGGGAACGGCTCCTTCTCGAAGGCCCTGCACTGCGCTTCAAACCTGACCCCGAGAGCGTTCTGTCTGGTCTGCAGCATCGCTACCTCCCCTTTACGTTCAGGTAAGTTACATCGCCCGGACAACCGAATCCAGCATCGCCCCGGTTCAGCAGGGGAATGCTCCGGCCATCGCCCCGATCCGGGCGCTTCGAACATGCCGTTTGGCGCCCGTCATCGACATCGGAAGCGATCGGTCCGCAAACGGCCCTTTTCGCCGGTCATATATCGATTGGGCGCGCGTGAACGGTCCTTGGCGATGGTGCGTGGCTCGTGACAAAAACCGCAAGATCGGTCGAGCGCCTCACGTCCGCGCGGCTTAGCTGGTGCTGCCACGGAGAATAAAACTATGAAGGCGGCAGTTCAAAACCACCATGCCCGGATGCGGCGGGTGCTGGATCACATAGACCGGCATCTCGACGACGATCTGGACCTGGACGCGCTGAGCGGCGTCGCGGCCTATTCGAAATATCATTTCCACCGGCAGTTCACGGCGACCTTCGGGCTGCCCGTGCATCGCTATGTCCAGCTCGCCCGCATGAAGCGCGCTTCATCCCGGCTGGGCTACGCGGACGCCGAAAGCGTCACGGATATAGCGATGGATGCCGGTTACGACGCACCGGATGCGTTCGCCCGCGCCTTTCGTCAGCGGTGCGGGCAGTCGCCTTCGTCGTTCCGGAAATCTCCCGACTGGGGGTCGTGGCTGATGGCCTTCGGGCCTCTCGACAACGCGAGGAGAAAGCTCATGCAGATAATTTTCACCGATGACGACGTGACGATCCGCGACGTGCCGCCCACCCCGGTGGCGATCATGGAACATCGCGGGGATCGGGCAACGCTCGGCGACACCATCCAGCGCTTCATCGCCTGGCGCAAGGCAGCCGGCCTGTCGCCCGACACGAGCCCGACCTTCAACGTCTTCCGGTCCGAAAGATGCCCCGCCGTCGCGGTCGACTACAGCATGGACATTTGCGTCGGCACCGACCAGCCGATCGCGGCGGACGACAAGCAGATGAAGGCCGGCGTGATCCCCGGCGGACGCTGCGCCGTGCTGCACTACCCCGGCAACACCAACAATCTGGAGCCGGCTGCACTCTACCTTTATCGCGAATGGCTTCCGGCCAGCGGCGAGGAGGCGCGCGACTTCCCGATCTATTGCCGGCGACGGCTGTCCTTCCTTCCGGAACTGTCGGTGCCCGAGATCGTCATCGAACTCTTTTTGCCGCTGAAATAGCGTCGCCCTGCAACGGCGGCCTGTCTGCCCCGGTCGCAAAACGGACCGGCCGTCGTCCGCCCGGTCTCGGCCTTGCCCTGCAGTTAGGCGCGCCGCCGCGCGGATTCCGGCTTGACGCGCGCGGCGAGGAATTCCTTGACGCGGCGCCCGGGCGCGGGACCGCGCAGCGGCTTGAAACCGTCGTCGAGCTCGCCCGAAAGGTCGAGCGTGGCCCGCTGGCCGACGGCGTCGTAATTCTCCTCCAGCCAGTCGCTGGCCGCACTGCGGCCGAGATCGCGCAGATAGGCGATGAAAGCCCATTCGGCATTGACCTTGGACGAGGCGGAGAGGTCCTTGAACGCCTCGTCGGCATCGATGCGGTGCATGCGGATGTCGCGATATTCGCCATGCGGCAGGCGCCCGGCCGCGATCAGTTCCTTGACGAAGGCGATCGAGCGGAATTCACGCAGCAGACCGGCGTTGAAGGTGATCTCGTCGATGCGGTTCTGGATCTCGTTGGCGCTCTTAGGCGTGCCTTCGCGCACCACTGGGTTGATCTGCACCAGGAGCACGTCCTCGGTCGCCGCCGTCTTGAAGAACGGATAGAGCGCCGGGTTGCCGCCATAGCCGCCGTCCCAATAGGGCACGCCCTTGATCTCGACCGCCTGGAACAGTTGCGGCAGGCAGGCCGAGGCCATCACCGTATCGAGGTCGATCTCGCCGTCGGAGAAGACGCGCAATTGCCCGGTCTCGACATTGGTCGCCGAGATGAACAGCTCCATCGACTTGCAGGCGCGCACATTGTCGAAGTCGATCTCCTTCGCCACCACGTCGCGCAGCGGGTTGAGGCCGAGCGGATTGGCGACATAGGGCGAGAACACCCGCGACATCGTGTCGAAGAAGACGTAGCCGGGCGTGTTCTCGATCGACCAGTTGCCCCAGACGACGTCCCAGGGCATGCGCTGCACAGGGCTGAAACGGCCCTTCGAGGCCACCGCCCGCCAGAAATCGTCGAGCTTTTCTCGCGCGCCTTCCACGCCGCCCCGGACAAATCCGTCGGCCAGCGCCACCGCGTTCATGGCGCCCGCGCTGGTGCCGGACACCGCAGCGATATCGAGCCGCCCGTCCTCCAGCAGCCGGTCGAGCACGCCCCAGGAAAAGGCGCCGTGCGAGCCGCCGCCCTGGAGGGCGACGTTGATCTTCTTCTTTTCCTCCGCCTTGCCGTTCTTCGCCATGGCGTTCCTTGTCTCGATGCGCCGGCCTGCCCTTGCGTCATCGCGAGGGGCAGCTTCCGCCTGTCTATGTTGCAGTGCAGCATATAAGGACGAACCAAGGCAAGAACACGAACACACAAGCGTGATCATGGGATTTTCCTCGCCCCACTGGGGCGAGGAACGGCTTCTCAGGCCACCAGATCGGGCACGGGCCCGACATACCGCGACTGCGGCCTGATCAATCGCCCGGTGGCCTGCTGCTCGCGCGCATGCGCGATCCAGCCGGCGACGCGGCCCGCGGCAAAGACGTTGGAGAACGCCTCCTTCGGGAAACCGACCGCTTCGAGCAGAAGCGCGGTGTAGAACTCGACATTGGTCTGGATCGAGCGTTGCGGCTTGGCGATGCGAAGCACCTCCAGCGCCGTCTGTTCCACCGTCTCGGCGAAGGCCAGCCGGCTTCCGGTCTCGTTGCGGGAACCGAGCTGCCGCACGACGGCCTTCAGCGCGTCGGCGCGCGGGTCGCGCACGCGGTAGATGCGATGGCCGAAACCCATGATGCGCCGGCCTTGCGCGATCTCGTTGCGCAGCCAGGCAGCGGCATCGCCGCTGGCCTCGATGGCGTCCAGCATCTCGATCACCGGCCCCGGCGCGCCGCCATGCAGCGGGCCTTTCAGCGCGCCGAGCCCGGCCAGGATCGCTGAAGTCAACCCGGCCTGTGTCGACGCAACCACCCGGGTCGCGAAAGTCGAGGCGTTGAGCCCGTGGTCGCAGACCGTCACCAGATAGCTGTCCAAGGCCTTGGCAAGCGCCGGCGAGGCGGTGTCGGAGAGCATCCGCAGCATATCGCCGGCGTGATCGGCGTTTTCGTCGGGGGCGATCGGCGCCTCGCCCCGGCCAAGGCGCAGCAGGGCCGGCGTCAGCACCGCCGGTGCCGCGATCAGCCGAAGCGCGTCGGCAAGCCCGTCACCCTCCGGCAGGATGGCCATGCCGGCCCGCATGCCGCTGTAGATGTCGAGCGGCGCCAGGCGGGCAAGCATCGGCCGCACACGATCGAACACTTCCACCCGCGCCTTGCCGATCGCCTTCTCCAGTTCGGCATCGCCTGGAAGGTCGTCGAAGAAGCCGTCGAACAGCAGCCGTACCACCTGTGCGTAGCGCCAGCGGCCGGCGAGCTCCATCAGCGAATGGCCGCGGATGGTAAGGTGCCCGCCCACACCGTCGACATCGGAAAGCACCGTGTCGGCCGCAACAACATCATCGAGCCCATTCGCCATGATCGTCTCCTTGACCTTTTGCGCATTGCAATTAATGCTGCGCAATCAATGCATCAATCTTGATCAAGATAATCAATGTAAGGCGGCAAATGACGGAATGGTTGACGCGGGAGCAAGCGCTGGAGCGGCTGAACGTCCGGCCGCAGACGCTTTATGCCTATGTCAGCCGCGGCCGTATCGGCATGAAGCCGGACGACGCCGACCCGCGCCGCAGCCAGTACCGCGCCGACGACATCGCAGCCATCGCCACGCGCCGCGACCGCGGAAGGAGCCCGCAGGCGATCGCCGAAAGCGCCATCGCCTGGGGCGAGCCGGCGATCGCCACCTCCATCTCGACGGTGCTGCATGGCCGCCTCGTCTATCGCGGCAGGGACGCGGTGGAGCTTTCGGCGACGGCGACGCTCGAGGAAACCGCCGAATTGCTGTGGGCTTCCGACCGCCCGGTGTCCTTCGCTTCGCTGACGCCGTCAGCTGCCCGGCAAAGTGGCACGCCGACCGCCTTCGCCAGGCTTTCGGCACTGGCCGCCGAAGGCTGGCCCTCGCTCGGCCGCAGGCCGGCCATGCTGCAGCAGGACGGCGCCGCCGCCACCAGCGCTCTGGCCACGGCGCTTGGCGCGACGCCGGGTTCCGACCCTGTGCATGCAAGGCTGGCGCAGGGCTGGTCGGTCGAGGGCGCTGGCGCCGACCTCATCCGCAAGGCGCTGGTGCTTTTGGCCGATCACGAGCTCAACGCCTCGACCTTCGCGGCCCGAGTCGCTGCCTCCACCGGCGCGCCGATCGCCGCCTGCCTGCTCGCCGGCCTTGCGACGCTCACCGGCCCGCGCCATGGCGGCGCGGGTGCCGCGGCGATCGCGCTGGTCGAGGATGCGGAGCGGCTGGGTCCGGACGAGGCGATCGCCCGCTGGCTGGCGCATGACCGGCCGCTGCCCGGCTTCGGCCATCCGCTCTATCCGGAAGGCGACCCGCGCGCCGAGGGCCTGTTCTCCGGTTTCAGGATCGACGACGGGCTGCTGCGGCTGCGCAAGGCGGTTCTCGACGCGACCGGCCTGCATCCCAACATCGATTTCGCCCTGGCCGCGATGACGCGCAGCCTGCGCCTGCCGGCCGATGCGCCGTTCCGTCTGTTCGCGCTCGGCCGCAGCGTCGGCTGGACGGCGCACGCCGTCGAGCAGGTGACCAGCAACAGGCAAATCAGGCCCCGCGCCCGCTATGATGGGCCGAAAGAGGCTGACGGGCGCTTCTAACGCAGACGACTGGGATTAGCCGAAACGCGTCTCAAATCGTCATTCCAGGGCGAAGCAAGGAGCGAAGCGACGCGCGCAGAAACCCTGGATCCATTCTGTGACGCTAAGGCGCTGCAACGATTACAGAATTCTGCACCGTTGCGCCCTACGGCGTCGGTCACGGAATGGATCCTCGGGTCAAGCCCGAGGATGACGAAGGGATGGCGTTTGCGGCCAATCTCAAACGCTAGCGACTGCCACCAAACGAAGCCCGTCAGGACATTGTGTCCAGCTTGCGTTGCATGGCCGCGATCTGCGCCTTGAGCTCCTGCAGATCGTCGCCTTTCTCTTCCTTCTTCACTGATTCGGCAGCCGGCGTTGAATTGGAGCCCGCTGGCGGGAACGGCGTGAACATGCGCATGGCGTTCTGGAACATCTCGACATTGCGGCGCGTCTGTTCCTCGAGCGCCTTCATCGGCGTCTTCATCATGTCGATCGGCGTCTTGCCGAAGCTGCCCTTCAGCTGCTCGCGAAACCGCTCCTGCTCCTTGGAGAAGGCGATCATCGACTGTTCGAGGAAGCTCGGCACGATCATCTGCATCTGATCGCCGTAGAAGGCTATGAGCTGCCGCAGGAACGGGATCGGCAGCATGTTCTGCCCATCCTTGTTCTCGAGCTCGAAGATGATCTGCGTCAGCACCGGATGCGTGATGTCGTCGCCGGTCTTTGCGTCCTGGACCGTGAACTCCTCGCCCTTCTTGACCATCTCGGCCAAGTCTTCGAGCGTCACATAGGTGCTTGTGCCGGTGTTGTAGAGCCGGCGATTGGCATACTTCTTGATGACGATCGGGTCGTCTTTTGCGGCCATCCGTATCCTCCCCAGGACACCGGCACCTTTAGGAGTAAGCGGCCGGTAACGATTGCGCCCTTTAACGAGGATACGCGCAAAAGCGTCACAATTCCAAGCGGTTTGTGCACTGCGGCATCAATTAATGCTGCACAGTCATTTGCAAAATCCGCTGCATGGCCAACGTCACGTTACCGCGACTGGCGCGCGCTCTGCTTGTCGCGCATGGCGGCCATGCCCATTTCCGGTTTGACTCGGAGTTTCGAACGGGCAAGAAAGTCCTAAAGCGATCTCGAAAATACGACACCTCGAAGTCTGGAGAAGAAAATGTCCGCTTCCAATTCAATCGTCGTCGCCAGCGCCGCCCGCACCGCGGTCGGCTCCTTCAACGGCAGTTTCGCCGCGACGCCGGCGCATGAGCTCGGCGCCGTCGTCATCAGGGAACTGCTGGCGCGAGCGAACGTCGACGCGGCGGAAGTCGACGAGGTCATCCTCGGCCAGGTGCTGACCGCCGCTCAAGGCCAGAACCCGGCTCGCCAGGCCTCGATCAATGCCGGCCTGCCGAAGGAGACCACGGCCTGGGGCCTCAACCAGGTTTGCGGCTCGGGCCTGCGCGCCATCGCGCTCGGCATGCAGCAGATCGCCACCGGCGACGCCAAGGTGATCATCGCCGGCGGCCAGGAGTCGATGTCGCTGTCGCCGCATGCCGAGCATCTGCGCGCCGGCGTTAAGATGGGCGACTACAAGATGATCGACACCATGATCAAGGACGGCCTGTGGGATGCCTTCAACGGCTACCACATGGGCAACACCGCCGAGAATGTCGCCCGCCAGTTCCAGATCACCCGCGAAAGCCAGGACGAGTTCGCGCTGGCCTCGCAGAACAAGGCCGAGGCCGCGCAGAAGGCCGGCAGGTTCAAGGACGAGATCGTCGCCTTCACCATCAAGGGCAAGAAGGGCGACACCATCGTCGACCAGGACGAGTATATCCGTCACGGCGCGACGCTCGACGCCATGACCAAGCTGAAACCCGCTTTCGACAAGGACGGCACGGTCACCGCCGCCAACGCGTCCGGCATCAACGACGGCGCGGGCGGCGCGCTGCTGATGACCGAGGCCGAGGCTGCAAGGCGCGGCATCACCCCGCTGGTGCGCATCGCCTCCTGGGCGACCGCCGGCGTCGATCCGTCTATCATGGGCACGGGGCCTATTCCGGCCTCGAAGCGGGCGTTGGAAAAGGCCGGCTGGTCGGTCAAGGATCTCGATCTCGTCGAGGCCAACGAGGCCTTCGCCGCGCAGGCCTGTGCCGTCAACAAGGGCATGGGCTGGGATCCCGCGATCGTCAACGTCAATGGCGGCGCCATCGCCATCGGCCATCCGATCGGCGCTTCGGGCGCCCGCGTCTTCAACACGCTGGTCTACGAGATGCGCCGCCGCGGCGCCAAGAAGGGCCTCGCCACGCTGTGCATCGGCGGCGGCATGGGCGTCGCCATGTGCGTGGAAGCGCTCTGAAAGAGAAGTGAGTAGTGAATAGGGAGTAGCGAATAGGGAAGAACGGCGTCGGCTTGGCGGGACATTAGGTCCCTACTCGCTATTCGCTACTCCCTATTCACTCCCGACCAAAGGGAGGGAATGCATGACCAAGGTAGCAATCGTCACCGGCGGATCGCGCGGCATTGGTGCTGCGATATCGGTCGCCTTGAAGAACGCCGGCTATTCGGTCGCGGCGAACTATGCCGGCAATGACGAGGCGGCGCAGAAATTCAAGGCTGAGACCGGCATCCCGGTCTACAAATGGTCCGTCGCCGACTACGAGGCCTGCGCCGCCGGCATCAAGCAGATCGAGGCCGATCTCGGTCCGGTCTCCGTGCTGGTCAACAATGCCGGCATTACCCGCGACGCCATGTTCCACAAGATGACGCCGGCGCAGTGGAGGGAAGTGGTCGACACCAACCTGTCCGGCGTCTTCAACATGACGCATCCTTTGTGGAGCGGCATGCGCGACCGCAAGTTCGGCCGCGTCATCACCATTTCCTCGATCAACGGCCAGAAAGGCCAGGCCGGCCAGGTCAACTACTCCGCCGCCAAGGCCGGCGACATCGGCTTCAGTAAGGCTCTTGCCCAGGAAGGTGCTCGCGCGGGCATTACCGTCAACGTCATCTGCCCCGGCTATATCGCGACCGAAATGGTCAAGGCGATCGACGAGAAGGTGCTCAACGAGCGCATCATCCCGCAGATCCCGGTCGGCCGCCTCGGCGAACCGGAAGAGATCGCGCGCTGCGTCGTCTTCCTGGCCTCCGACGAAGCCGGCTTCATCACCGGCTCGACCATCACCGCCAATGGCGGCCAGTACTTCGCCTGATACCCCAACAAGGCCAAGGCGGCTCCGGCAACGGAGCCGCCTTTTTGATCCGCCGGCAAGGCCGGCGCGACACCTTGCCTCAATTCGGCACGCAAAGGTTAACGGCGGTAGTCGCCCTTGTGCGTAACTCCTCCAACAAGCTGTGAATCCTCGGTGGGCAAGCTGTGGATAACACCATATCTAGGGGTGAACAAACCAGGAAACTTCGCGCATCTCTGATTCGTCGCCGATTCGTTCTGGCTTTGGCCGAAAAGTTAACGACGAAGGGCGAAAGCGTTACCCAATTCGTTAAAAGCGATTAAGAAAAGTCAACAATTTCATAACCTTGAGAGCGACCCTCAGGTCGGCCTCGATGGTTCCCCGGCAAAAGTTAACACTGACTCGGGTTCACTGGAGGCTAGGCATGAATCGGGCCAATTCCCAGATTCAGCATGTGGTGCGACTCGACGTAAAAAAATCCACATATAGCCGTGAACAAAACCTGAATCAGAGCGAGTCAGCGATTCGTCGCTGATTCGTTCCAGACTCGTTCCAGCCGTTAACAAGCAGCCGATTTTGAACGCTCCGCCGACTCGACCTGCCCCCCAAAGGAACATTCCGCTTTCGCTTCCCGCCCGAAGTCCCTATGTGTCGCCTGTCACACGCGGCGGCATCGCCGTGCTTCAGACTACAAGCGGCAGAAACCTTATTTCCGAGCCGATGAACATCCAGCCGAAACATTCCCAGCCGCTGATCCTCTCGGGCCGCGACGTGACGGCCGTGCTGGGTCCTACCAACACCGGCAAGACCCATCTCGCCATCGAGCGCATGGTCGCGCATGAGACAGGCATCATCGGCCTGCCGCTGAGGCTGCTCGCCCGCGAGGTTTATGCCCGGGTCTGCGAGAAGGTCGGCGCCCACAAGGTGGCGCTGATCACCGGCGAGGAGAAGATCGTGCCTGCCGGCGCAAGATATTCGGTCTGCACCGTCGAGGCGATGCCGCGCGAAACCGACGCCGCCTTCGTCGCCATCGACGAGGTGCAGCTCGCCGGCGATCTCGAGCGCGGCCACATCTTCACCGACCGCATCCTGCATCTGCGCGGCCGCCAGGAGACGCTGCTTCTTGGCGCCGCCACCATGCATGGCATCCTGCAGCGCCTGCTGAAGGGCGTGTCGGTGGTGACGCGGCCGCGGCTGTCGCACCTTGCCTATGCCGGCTCGAAGAAGCTCACCCGGCTGCCGCGGCGCACGGCGATCGTCGCCTTCTCCGCCGACGAGGTCTACGCGATCGCCGAGCTGATCCGTCGGCAGCAGGGCGGCGCCGCCGTCGTGCTCGGCGCGCTTTCGCCGCGCACCCGCAATGCGCAGGTGGAGATCTTCCAGTCCGGCGACGTCGACTATCTCATCGCCACCGACGCCATCGGCATGGGACTGAACCTCGACCTCGACCATGTCGCCTTCGCCCAGAACCGCAAATTCGACGGTTACCAATATCGCAACCTGACCGCTGCCGAGCTTGGCCAGATCGCCGGCCGCGCCGGCCGCCACCTGCGCGACGGCACGTTCGGCGTCACCGGCCAGGTCGACCCGTTCGACGAGGATCTGATCGCCAAGATCGAGGGGCATGACTTCGACCCGGTGAAGGTGCTGCAATGGCGCACCGCCGATTTCGACTTTTCCAGCCTCGATGCGCTGAAGCGCTCGATCGAGACCAATGCGCCGGTCGAGGGGCTGACCCGCGCGCTGCCGGCCGTGGATGCGCAGGCGCTGGAGCATCTGTCGCGCGACGGCGACATCCGCGCTTTGGCCTCCGGCAAGGAGCGCGTGGCGCTGCTCTGGGAAGCCTGTGCGCTGCCTGACTACCGCAAGATCGCGCCGGCCCAGCATGCCGACCTCATCGCCTCGATCTATATGGACCTTGCGCGCCATGGCCATGTCGATGAGAATTACATGGCCGAGCAGGTGCGGCGCGCCGACACGACGGAAGGCGATATCGACACGCTGTCGCACCGGATCGCGCAGATCCGCACCTGGACTTTCGTCTCCAACCGACCGGGCTGGCTGGCCGATCAGCTACACTGGCAGGAAAAGACGCGCGAAATCGAAGACAGATTGTCGGATGCGCTGCATGAGCGGTTGACGAAACGCTTCGTAGACCGCAGGACTTCCGTCCTCATGCGGCGCCTTAGAGAAAATACCATGCCTGAAGCCGAAATCAGTCCAACCGGAACCGTCCTCGTCGAGGGCCATCATGTCGGCGAATTGCAAGGGTTCCGCTTCACCGCCGACCAAAGCGCCGGCGGCGAGGACGCCAAAGCGGTGCGCACAGCTGCCCAGAAGGCGCTCGCAGCCGAGTTCGAGGCGCGCGCCGAGCGCTTTGCCGCCTGCGCCAATGGCGACCTGGCTTTGGGCTCGGACGGCGTCCTGCGCTGGATCGGCGCGCCGATCGGCACGCTGGTCGCCGGCGACGAGGCGCTGAAGCCGCGCCTTGTCCTGCTTGCCGACGAGCAGCTGACCGGCCCGGCCCGCGACAAGGTCGCGGCGCGCGCCGAGCGTTTCGTCAATTTCCAGGTCGAACAGCTTTTGAAGCCGCTGGTCGATTTGAAGAACGCCGACCAGCTCACCGGCATCGCGCGCGGCATCGCCTTCCAACTGGTCGAGCATTTCGGCCTGATCAATCGCCGTGACATCGCGGAGGAGATGAAGTCGCTCGACCAGGAGGGCCGCGCCGCACTTCGCCGCCTCGGCGTGCGCTTCGGCGCCTACCATGTCTTCGTGCCGGCGTTGATCAAGCCTGCGCCGGCCGGTCTGGTGACCTTGCTCTGGGCGCTGAAGAACGACGGCAAGGACAAGCCGGGCTTCGGCGACGTGGTGCATGCGCTCGCCTCCGGCCGCACCTCGGTGGTCATCGACCCGGCCTTCGACAAGACCTTCTACAAGCTCGCCGGCTATCGCAATCTCGGCCGCCGCGCCGTGCGCATCGATATCCTCGAGCGGCTTGCCGACCTCATCCGCCCGGCGACCAACTGGAAGCCCGGCCTCGGCCAGCGTCCGGACGGCGCCTATGACGGCCATGCCTTCATGGTGACGCCACCGATGATGTCGATCCTCGGCGCCACCGCCGACGACATGGAAGAGATCCTCAAAGGTCTCGGCTATCGCGCCGAGCCGAAGCCCGCCGCCGAAGTGAAGGCGAAGCTCGAAGCCCAGGACAACGCCGCCCGCGAAGCGGCCGAGGCCAAGCTCGCCGCCGAAGAGGCGGCCCGCGCCGCGCAGGCGGCGGCTGAAGTTGCGACGACGGACACGATTGCTGAGACACCGGCCGAGGGTTCGGAGCCGGCCGCCGTTGAAGCTGTCGCCGAAGCTTCGGCTGAAGCCGTCGTGGAAGCGGCAGCCGAACCTGCCGCGGAAGAGCCGGCAGAAGTTCCGGCCGAGGTCACGGAAGAAGCTCCCGTTGTGGAGGACACTGCGGCGGTGGACACCACGGCAGCGCCCGAGTCGGCTGAAAGCGCCGACGCCCTTCCCTCCCCCTCCTCAGTGGAAGAGGTCGCGGCGCAAGGCGACGCAGGCGATAGCGCCGACCATGCAGAGAGCACTGATACCGCCGGCGCTCCCCCCGCCCCGGCGCTGCGCGCTGACCCTCCGCACGAGGGTGAAGGTAGCGAAGCCGCTGCCGGCGAAACCCCGACGGAGGCTGAGGAACCAAAGCCCGTACTCCTGTGGCGCCAGGCGCGTTTCGACCACCAGCGTCCGCGCCATCGCCAGGACAACCGCCGTGACAATCGCCCGCGTGGTGGACAACCCGCGCGCGACGGCCAGGCAGGCGCCGCAAGCGGCCAGCCCGGCGATCGTCCGGCCCATGAAGGCCGCCGCGAGCAACGCAGCGACGGTGCGGGCAAGCCGCGCTTCGACCGCTCGAAATACAAGCCGAGGCCGGAGACGGGCGACCGCCGCGAGGGTGGTGAACGGCGCGAAGGCAGGCCGCAAGGCGAGCGCCCGGATCGCCACGAGGGGGCCCGCCGCGAGGGCCGGCCCGACTGGAAGGGCAACAGGCAGGACGGCAAGGCTAACCAGGGTGGCAAGCCGGCGTTCCAGGGCAAGCCGCGCGAAGAGCGCCCGCAGCGCTTCGATCCGGATTCGCCCTTCGCCAAGCTTGCCGCCTTGCGCGACCAGCTGAAGAAGTAGGCTAGAGCATGATCCCGAACCGAAGGACCGCGTCAGCGAAAAGTGGGAACCGGTTTTCGGGCGAGATCATGCTCCAACAGAGCTAGCCGCGATGGTTGGAGAAGGCCGCCAGCGCATCGACAAATGGCTGTTCTTCTCGCGCGCGGTGAAATCGCGGTCCCTGGCGGCGAAAATCGCCGTCGCCGGGCGCGTCCGCATCAATCGCGACAAAGCAGCGCAGGCCTCGGATATGGTGAAGCCCGGCGACGTGCTGACCATCACCTTGGAAGGCCGTATCCTCGTCTGGAAAGTCTTGAACTGCGGCACGCGGCGAGGCCCGGCCGAGGAGGCGCGGCTGCTTTATGAGGACATGTCGCCGGCGCCGACACCCAAAGGCGAGGCCGTTCCGGACGCCATTCCGGCCTTGCGCGAGGCCGGCAGCGGTCGCCCGACCAAACGCGAGCGCCGGCAGACCGACCGGCTGCTCGGCGACGATTGAGATTATAAGGGACCCTCGGCGCAGCGAACCGCGACAATTCGTTTCCGCAACGCCGGCCCGGCCAGCAAGCCCTGCCCTTGCAAGCGGCGGGCAAAGGCGTTACCTCAGCCAAAAAGCCCAGCAAAATGGGACGTTCCGGAGCCTGCAATGACCTATGTCGTGACCGACAATTGCATCAAATGCAAATACATGGACTGCATCGAGGTCTGTCCGGTCGACTGTTTCTACGAAGGCGAGAACATGCTCGTCATCCACCCCGACGAGTGCATCGACTGCGGCGTCTGTGAGCCCGAATGCCCGGCCGACGCGATCAAGCCGGACACCGAGGGCGGTCTCGACAAATGGTTGCAGGTCAATTCCGAATATGCCGAGAAATGGCCCAACATCACCGCCAAGAAAGAGCCGCCGGCTGACGCCAAGACCTTCGACGGCGAGACCGGAAAGTTCGAGAAATATTTCTCTGCGGAGCCCGGCGAAGGCGATTGACATAATCGCAGATAGCGCCAGCGTGACGCGGCGTAACATGGCCGATACAATTACTGTCTTGACAGGAAGCGGTGTCGCTCGGCGTTAGCGAACGCAGCAAAACCTTGATTCTTCCGACTTTTTGTGTTACATCAGCGAAACATGCCGGTGACACAACGTCGATTTATGGCGCTAACGCCCCAAATCACTGAAAGGTGAGCTTCTCAAACCCGAACCAGAGCAATCTGGGACAGGCGGCCGCATTCGTGCGCTTTGCTGGTCTCGGCTTTTCCGGTGGGTTCACCTGTTGTGCGGCTAATGATCGGCCACCGCCGGTCACACGAGTTCAGCCGGCGCCGCCATGCCGGCGCTACAACCAAGGAGTTCAGGGCGTAATGGCAACGATCACCCCGCAGAAGAAGTCCACCGCGGCCCGTCACGGTTTCAAGACCGGCGAGTTCATCGTCTACCCGGCGCATGGCGTCGGCCAGATCGTGGCGATCGACGAGCAGGAAGTGGCAGGCCACAAGCTGGAACTGTTCGTCATCGACTTTCAGAAGGACAAGATGCGGCTCAAGGTGCCGGTCGCCAAGGCGACCTCGATCGGCATGCGCAAGCTGTCGGAAGAAGACTATGTCGACCGCGCGCTGAAGGTCGTGCAGGGCCGCGCCCGCGTCAAGCGCACCATGTGGTCGCGCCGTGCCCAGGAATATGACGCCAAGATCAATTCCGGCGACCTGATCTCGATCTCGGAAGTGGTGCGCGACCTCTATCGCGCCGACAACCAGCCGGAGCAGTCCTATTCCGAGCGTCAGCTCTATGAAGCCGCGCTCGACCGCATGGCCCGCGAGATCGCCGCTGTGAACCGCATGTCGGAGACCGAGGCAGTGCGCCTCATCGAGGTCAACCTCAACAAGGGTCCGAAGCGCGGCGCCAAGGCCGACAACGAAGAATCCGAACAGGAAGAAGCTGCCTGAGCTTTTTCGCTCCAAGCGTATGAAAAACCCGGCCTCGCGCCGGGTTTTTTGTCTCTGGTGCCCAACTCTACGCCCCGCCGCCGGCTTCCTTCTGCGCCTCCTCCTGCCTGAGCGAGGCAATGAAGCGTTTGGTCCGCTCGCGCTCCGGATTGTCGAACACGACCGAGGCCGGGCCTTTCTCGACGATCGAGCCGGCATCGAGGAAGACGACCTCCTGCGCGATCTTGGAGGCGAGCCGCAGGTCATGCGTGGCCATCACCATGGTCGTACCTTCGCGGGCAAGCTGCCCGAGCACGTCGACCACTTCCTGCGCCAGCTCCGGATCGAGCGCCGAGGTCGGCTCGTCGCAAAGCAGCACGCGCGGCGACGGCGCCAGCGCCCGGGCGATCGCCACGCGCTGCTGCTCGCCGCCCGACAGCGTCGCCGGCCAGGCATCCGCCTTGTGCGCCATGCCGACCTTTTCGAGCAGCGCCATCGCCCGCTCGCGCGCTCTTGGCTCGGGCCATTTCAGCACCGTCACCAGCCCTTCCATGACATTCTCGATCGCCGTGCGGTGCGGAAAGAGCTGGAAATTCTGGAACACCATGCCGGTCTGCAGGCGGATGCGCTGGATGTCCTTGGTCGGGACCTTGCCGCCCGGATGGAACGCAAGCGTCTCGTCGCCGATGCGCAACGATCCGGACGTCGGGATCTCCAGGAGGTTGATGCAGCGCAAGAGCGTGCTTTTGCCGCCGCCGGAAGGACCGACCAGCGCGGTCACGGAGCCCTCGGCAAGGCTGACGGTGACGCCTTTCAGCACCAGATTGTCGCCGAAGCGCTTTTCGATGTCGGTGAGGCCGATCATGAATTGGCCTCCAGGAACCCGCCATAGCGGTTGAGCCGCACCTCCAGCCGCGCCTGCAGCGCCGACAGCACCGAGCTCAGCGCGAGATAGAGCGCCGCCGCCTCGACATAGAGGATCAGCGGCTCATAGGTGGTGGCGACGATGCGCTGCGCGGCCTGGAACATCTCGGGCACGGTGATCGCCGCCGCCAGCGAGGTATCCTTGACCAGCGAGATGAAGGTGTTGGAGAGCGGCGGCACCGCGACGCGGCCCGCCTGCGGCAGGATCGTGCGCCGCATCGCCTGGCTCCAGGTCATGCCGATCGAATAGGAAGCCTCCCACTGCCCCTTCGGCACCGAGCCGATGACGGCGCGGATGATCTCCGACGTGTAGGCGCCGATGTTGAGCGTGAAGCCGATCAGCGCGGCCGGAAAGGCATCGAGCAGGATGCCGACCGACGGCAGGCCGTAGAAGATCAGGAACAACTGAACGAGCAGCGGCGTGCCGCGAAAGATCCAGACATAGAAGCGCACCAGCGCGACCAGCGGCTTCGGCCCGAACAGCCGGATCAGCGCCGTCGCAAGCCCGGCGATGAGCCCGAGCGCGAAGGACAGGAGCGTCAGCGGCACGGTGAAGATCAACGCCGCCCATAACAGCGTAGGCAACGATTCCAGCATCAATTGCAGCCAGTGCGGCACGGAGCGCTTCTCCCTTCCAGATACGGCGGCGCGTTCCCCCGTATGAACTGACTATCACGCAAAAACCGGCGAGCCGTCAAAGACGCCGGCGCATGAATATCGTGCAAAAAATGGCGGGCCGTCTTTGACGACCCGCCATTTTTAGAACGAAGGACGATTGCCTTACTTCGAAACGTCCTGGCCGAAATATTTGTCGGCGATCTTCTGGTAGGTGCCGTCGGCCTTGATGTCGGCCAGCGCCTTGTTGATGGCGGCGACCAGTTCCGGATCGCCCTTGCGCACGATGACGCCGGAATAGTCGGCATTCTCTTCCTGCGCGGCGATCTTCACATTGGCGTCCGGCTTGTGCTTCTTGAAATCGAGGAAGGACAGGCTGTCGTTGATCGTGGCGTCGGCGCGGCCGGTGAGCAGCAGCTGGATCGACTGGTCGAAGCCGTCGGTGCCGACGAGCTCGGCGCCGTTGGATTCGGCGAGCTTGCCGAAATTGGAGGTCAGCGACTGCGCCGACTTCTTGCCCTTGAGGTCGGCGAAGGTCTTGATGTCGGTGTTGTCGCCGCGCACGATCAGCACCGCCTTCGAGGCGATGTAGGGATCGGAGAAATCATATTTGGCCTTGCGCGCATCGGTGATGCCGACCTCGTTGATGACGGCGTCGTAGCGGTTGGCGTCGAGGCCGGCGATCAGCCCGTCCCACTTGCCCTCGAGGAACTCGACCTTGACGCCGAGCTTGTCGCCGATGGCCTTGGCGATCTCGACGTCGAAGCCGACCAGCGCGTTGGATTCGTCGTGATAGGTGAAGGGCGCGTAGGTGCCTTCGGTGCCGACCTTGAGCACGCCGGCCTGCTTGATCTGGTCGAGATTGGCGCCGGCATGGCCGGCGGTGACCGCCAGAACCTGCAGCGTTCCGGCGACAAGAAGCGACTTAAGCCATTTCATTTTTATGTGATCCCGTTTTGACCGGTGCCCCCGGCGCGATTGTGAGACCCGGAAACTGACAGATAGAAGGTCGCTAAATAAGGAACCAGATTTCAAAAATCGTCTCTACCAGAAATCTGGTTCTCAAATCAGCTCGAGAATCCGCCAAACGGCTTTTCCCGGCCAATAACAAAATGTTCCCGTCGGCAACATCTGCCCCCCGCGGGCGGCGGAACCATCCATACGCCTGACACGTTGCATGGCTGTTGTAGGGCGCGGCGGCGTCTTTTCAACCGTACCAATCACCGCCAACAGGAGCCGGCATGATCCAGGACGCGGCAGGACGGACACTGGTCCGGGCGGCAATGAGGGCTCCCTATCTCGAGCGCGACGAGGAGCACGTCCTTGCGCTCCGCTGGAAGGAAGAGAACGATCAGCACGCGCTGCACCGGATCACCGTCGCCCATATGCGGCTGGTGATCTCCATGGCCTCGAAATTCCGACACTACGGCCTGCCGCTCGGCGATCTGATCCAGGAAGGCCATGTCGGCCTGCTCGAGGCCGCGGCGCGTTTCGAGCCCGCGCGGGAAGTACGCTTTTCCACATACGCCACCTGGTGGATCCGCGCCTCCATGCAGGACTACATCTTGCGCAACTGGTCGATCGTGCGCGGCGGCACCAGCTCGGCGCAGAAGGCGCTGTTCTTCAATCTGCGCCGTTTACGCGCACGGCTGGCCAACGGCGCCGAGCCGCTCTCCAATGCCACGCTCTACCGCGAGGTCTCGGCCGCGCTCGGCGTTCCGGAAGCCGACGTGGCGATGATGGATTCACGCCTGTCCTCACCCGACAGCTCGCTCAATGCGCCTTTGGCCGACGAGAACGGCGCCGCCGAGCGGATGGACTTCCTGGTCTCGGAGGATCCGCTTCCCGACGAGATCGTCGGCGAAAGGATCGATGTCCAGCGCCGTGCCGTCTGGCTGAAGAGCGCGCTCGGCGCGCTCAACCCCCGCGAGCTCCGCATCATCGAGGAGCGCAGGCTTAGCGACGACGGCGCCACGCTGGAATCGCTCGGCGAACAGCTCGGCATCTCCAAGGAGCGCGTCCGTCAGATCGAAGCCCGCGCCATGGAAAAGCTGAAGCTGGCACTGGTGAAGCAGAATCCGGAATTTTTGGCGGAAGCCGCCTGAAGTTAATGCGTGCAAAAATCAAGGATAAGAAATTTATTAAATAAGAATATGTCGCCGTCGGGCAAATTTCCTCGATAATACCTATGATTTGT
The DNA here is from genome assembly GCF_006440735.1 of Mesorhizobium sp. B2-7-1. Classification (GTDB taxonomy): domain Bacteria; phylum Pseudomonadota; class Alphaproteobacteria; order Rhizobiales; family Rhizobiaceae; genus Mesorhizobium. The sequence continues at coordinate 25,135 of NZ_VFUA01000022.1, forward strand.
GAGCTCTTTAACAGACCATCGCGCCCCAATCGGCCTTTTTGACACCTCCAGATCACAACATATGGGGGATTTGCCATGCTGCGATGCTGCGTGCTCCTTGCAGCCTTGATCCTCGTGGGCTTCACGACATTCGAGGCGCGCGCCGATCGAAGAGTTGCCCTTGTCATCGGCAATTCCGAATACCGCGAAATCCCGGCCCTCAAGAACCCGGACAAGGACGCCGACGATGTGTCGAAGACATTCCGGCTGGCCGGCTTCGAGGTGTTCACCGCCAAGGACCTGACCAGGCTTCAGTTCGAGGAGCGGTTCCGCAACTACCTGGCGGCCGCCGACGGCGCCGACCTGGCGGTCGTCTACTATTCGGGGCACGGCTTCCAGATCGGCGGCGAGAATTTCCTGATCCCAGTCGATGCGTCGCTGAAGGACGCGGCCGACATGGAAGTCCAGGCCATCAAGGTCAACGACATATTGCGGCAGCTGCGCTCGAGATCGAAGATCCAGATGATCATCCTCGATGCCTGTCGCAACAACCCTTTCCCGCGCAAGGACTATTGGCTGCGCGACCAGTTGATCGTCGCCGGCGACAGCGGACTTGCGCAGGTAACGGGTTCGCAGAACACGCTGATTGCCTTTGCCACCGAACCGGGCGCCGTCGCCTATGACGGCGCCGGCGACCTCAGTCCGTTCTCGTCGTCCTTTTCCCGCCGCGCCCTGGCTCCGGACCAGGAGATAAGCTCGGTCATGGCGGCCGTGCGCCGCGATGTGGTCAAGGCCACCAACGGCAAGCAGGTCCCGTGGGAGAACTCCTCGCTGATCGACGATGTCGTGCTGATGCGCGGGGCGGAGCAACCAGCACCGTCGCCGCCCGCCGCGCAGCAGGACCAGCAGGCAACCGAGCGCGGAATCCAGGTTGCCGATGCCGCCGAAGCGATTGGAAGTCGCGACATCCGCATCCCGGTCGGCGTCGGCCCGGTTCCGCTGAAACTGGATCTTCCGGCCAAGGATGCCGGGGTCAGCCTCGAGCTTGCGAACTACCCGGCGACCGGGACGCTGTCCCTGCCCGATCGCGTGCTTTCGCCGCAATCGAGCCTGATGGCCGCCGAGGTCGATAAATTGCGCTACGAGCCGCAGATCGGCTCGTCCGCTCCCATCGAGGTCGGCTTCCAGATCCGCGTCGGCAACGCCGCAAAGCAGGCGACGATGAAGCTGTCGCCGGACGTCGATCCTTGCGACCAGGCTGCCGGCGAACCGCTCGACCTGCAGGGCGTCGTCCCGGGCCGGTTGCCGAACGAGATCGGCGGCGGGGCTCTCGAGGCCTGCGAGGCGGCGGTGAAGGCCTATCCCGACATTGCGCGCTTCCGTTACGAACTGGGGCGGGTGCTGCTGGCGTCGGGCAGGGTCGACGAGGCCAGGCAGGCGATCCAGGAGGCCGCGGACAAGGGACATATCCGCGCCCTCTTCGCGCTCGGCTCCATCGCCCCGTCCGGAACAGGGACGGCTGTCGAGACATCGAAGGCGACCGACCTCTATTCGAAGGCGTCGGACAAGGGAGACCCCTACGCCATGGCCGCCTGGGGACGCGCTTTGTTCAATGGCCTCGGCGTCGAGCGCGATACCGGCAAGGGACTGGACCTCCTGCTCCAGGCAGCGGCCATGGGACATGTCGATGCCATGAAGGAGCTTGCTCTGATCTTCAAGGAAGGCCGCAACGGCGTGCCCGCCGACCCGGCACGCGCCCTGGCTTTCCTCAAAGCGGGCATGGAGCGGCAGGACGCGTACTCGATGGGCATTCTCGGTCTTCCCACGCGCAGCACGCCCGTGGTCATGGCGTGCAAGGTACCGCCGAAGGTCATCACGAAGATAAAGGTGATCCGCGTGCCCGTGTCGAAACCGAAGACCATCACACGGACAATTCCGGGAGCACCAAAGGTCAAGCCGATACCGACCGAAACCGGGAGAACATCCTGGACTGGCGGCGCCAGCCACGCCAGCGATGGCAATACCGGCGGTGGTGACGGTGGCGACACCGGTAGTGACGGCTTGTGAAGACAACGGCCCCCGGCCCGGGCGATAGTTCAGATCGCCCACGGCGCCGGGTTGGCCCCGAGTCTCTATTTGTCGGTGACGATCTTGACCTTGTCGCCGGCCGATACGCTGGCACCGGGCGACATGGCGTTGAGCACCCGGAACAGGTCGAGCTTGCGGTCGACGCCGACCATTTGCGCGGCGAGCGAGCCCATGGTCTGCCCTGCCTGGACGGTGACGACGCGGATATGCAGCGGCTTCAGCGCCGCCTTCTCGGCAGGGCTCAGCACGCGGAAGGAACCGCTGACCGAGCGCGCGACCGGGTCCAACGCGGTGCTGGCCGAGGGCGCGGCCGTCAGCAGCCTGTAGACCTGCCCGCCGGCGCGGATCACGGCGATGTCGAACTGCCAGCCTTGCGCGCTGGCATGCGCCATCGCCGCCTCGTTGCCATTGACCGTTTCCTGGCGCACGCTGGCGTCCTCGAGACCCGCCACCCAGCCGCTGCGGATGTAATCGGTGAGCGATACGGACTTGTTGATAGCCACGCCGTCGAAACGGACGGCGATGTCGCCAGGCCCGGTCGCGGTGACCGCGGCCGCCGTATTGTCGATGACGAAGCCGTCCGGCACCGTGAAGGAGACGCCGAGATTGGGGTGCATGAAGGTCTGGCCGCGCACATAGCCTTCTTCAGGCGTGTCGCCGTAGAGCAGCCCGTCTATGCCGGCCAGAAATGCGTCGCGGTCGCGCGTGCCTACGCCGGGCGGGCCGAAATTGCGCGCAAGGCGCTGCGCCAGCTCGATGCGCTGGGGCGTGTTGGGGTGCGTCGCCAGGAAGTCGAGGCTGGCGTCGGTGGCGCCGCTGACCGAGCGGAAATCGGTATAGGCCGACATCGACTGCAGGAAGCGGCCGGCGGCATAGGGATCATAGCCCGCCTCGCCGATCGACTTGATGCCGATGGCGTCGGCCTGCAGTTCCTGGTTGCGCGAGAATTGCGCCAGCCTCAGCTTGCCGCGGATCAGTGCCGCCTTGGCGGTCGGACTGTCGCCGAGCACATCGGAAACAACCTTGGTCGCCAGGCCCTCCTCCGCTTCGAGCTGCTGCCGCTGCAGGCCATGATTGGCGGTGACGTGACCCATCTCATGCGCGATGACGGCGGCAAGCTCGGAGGAATCGTTGGCCAGCGCCAGCAGGCCGCGCGTCACATAGAGATAGCCGCCCGGCAGCGCGAAGGCGTTGACGTTGGGCGAGTTCAGGATGGTGATGCGATAGGTCTGGGTCGGGTTCGCCGACACCACCGTCAGATTGCCGACGACCTTGGCCACCATGCGTTCGAGCCTGGGATCGGAATATTCGCCGCCATAGGTGGCGAGAATCCGCGGATGCTGCGCCTTCGCCATGTCGGCGAGCTTGGCGTTGGCGACGACATTGTCGACGGTGATCGGCTTGTCGGAAGGCTGGAAGCCCGATTCCTGCACGTCCGGCGGCGTGAACATCTGGCAGCTGGCCAGCGCCACGACGCTTGCCAGCGCGAAAAATCGTGCCAGCGGCCTCATCCAAACCCTCTCAGCGCCGGTCGACAGATCGGCTTCCTTTCGAAATCTTTCGGCAAATCACGGCCCAGCCGGACCAGCATGGCGGACCTAGCCACACTCCCCCGGACAAGGCAAGCAAACGCCGGATCACCCGTTGCCGGTTTGGCCGTAAATTATGTCCGCTTCCGGGCAATATGTTGTGATCCGGCAACGGTGCCGCCTCGATCGCCGATATAGCGCCGGAAGGCGTCCGGTCCAGACCGATCGAAGAAATCCTCGGCCGGGCCCGTCGCCGCGATCGTGCCTTCATCGAGAAATGCGACGTCCTGGCCGATGCGGCGCGCATCTTCGGGCTGATGCGTGACGAAAAGCACCGTCATCTTGCGCTCGGCATGGATGCCGGCGACAAGGTCGAGCATGTCGTCGCGCAGCGCCGGGCCGAGCGACGCGAAAGGTTCGTCGAGCAGCAGAACGGGCCGGTCGCGCAGCAGCACCCGCGCCAGCGCCACGCGTTGCCGCTCGCCGCCGGAAAGCTCGCGCGGCAGCCGCTTTTCCTTGCCGGCAAGACCGACACGCGCCAGTGCCTCGGCGACGGCAATACGATCGGCATCGCCGAGCTTGAGCGACGGCGAGCGGCCGAGCCCGACATTGGCTTCGACGGAAAGATGCGCAAACAAATTGTTTTCCTGGAACACCATCGACACCGGCCGCGCCGAAGGCGGCGCGGTGCCGAGATCGGTGCCGCCGATCAGCACCTTGCCTGCATCGGGCACCTCGAAGCCGGCTATCAGATTGAGCAGCGTCGACTTGCCGGAGCCGCTCGGCCCCATGATGGCTGTGATCCTGCCGTCGGCGAATTCGGCATCGAAGCGGAAGGACGCCTCGCCATAGCTGAACGAGACGCCATCCAGCCGGACAGCCAGGCCTTTCTGCGCGGTGCCGTTGCTCGTCGTCATGACTTTCCTTCCCGCCCGAGCCAGTCGGCGGCGACCACCAGCATCAGGCAGACGAGGCCGAGCAGCAAGGCAAGCCCCGCGGCGTCGGCTGTCCGGTAGCTGCCCATGCGCGCCAAAAGCAGATAGGGCAAGGTCTGCACGGAATCGCTCCCGAACAGCGCGATCACGCCGAGATCGCCGAGCGACAGCGCCATGGCGAAGGCGAAGCCGGTGGCCAAGGGCCGCCTGAGCGACGGCCAGTCGATCAGGCTGAGCCGGTTCCAGCCGGATATGCCGAGCGCCAGGCAAAGCCGCTCGTGACGCTCGCTCGCCGCGTCATAGGCCGGGCGAATGGCGCGGATCGCGAAGGGCATCGCCATCACCGCGTTGACGGCAACGACCATGACCGGCGCGATGGCAAAGACATCGGTGACATGGCGCAGCGCCAGGAACCAGCCGGCGCCAAGCACGATCGGCGGCACGACGAGCACGAAGCCGGCGCCGGTGTCGGCGGCATGTTCGAGCAGGCCCATCGCGCCACCTGCCCGGCGCCGCAGGGACAGCGCGCGCCGCGCCGCGATCAGCGCCAGCGACAACGTCACGCTGAGCAGCGCCGCAAGCAGCGCGAGGCCCGCGCTGGTGAGCGTCGCGCGGCGCACCGCCTCCTCACCCGCCAGCCGGCCGAGATCGGCCTCCAGACCTGAAAGCACGGTCGCCAGCATCGGTCCCGCAACGAACAGCAGGGCAAGCGCGATGAGGCCGGCGTTCAGCGCACTCTCCATTCGGCCCGCCGAAAGGTAGCGGCGCGGCGCCACCGGAAGATTGGCGTCGCCGACCGTGTTGGCGCCGAGCCGCGTCAGCGCGACGACCACGATGAAGGTGAGCGCGATCTGCAGCAGCGTCAGCACCACGGCGCGGGCCGGATCGAAATCGAACCGCAGCGCCTGGTAGATGGCGACCTCCAGCGTCGTCGCGGCCGGACCGCCGCCCAGCGTCAGCACGATGGTGAAGGACGTGATGCAGAGCATGAAGACCAGCCCGGCGATCCCCGGCAGGGCCGCGCGCAGCACCGGCCATTCGATCAGCCGGAAGGCCGGCCGGGCACCCATGCCGAGCTGGCTCGCCAGCCGCCACTGGTCGGTGGGAATGGTGCCCAGCGCCTCCAGGAACAGGCGCGTCGCCAGGGGCAGGTTGAAGAAGACATGGGCGACCAGGATGCCGGAGAGACCGTAGATCCCTGGCCACTCCCCGCCGCCAAGCCCGGCGAAGACGCCGGCAAAATATCCCGCCCGACCGTAGAGCGCCAATATGCCGAGCGCGGCGACAATCGCCGGCAATGCCAGCGGCACGGTGAACAATTGCAGAATCAGGCGGCGTCCGGGAAAGGCCGGATGCCTCGACAGAGCACGCGCCACCAGCAGCGCGGGGCCGACCGATAGGAGCGTCGAGAGAGCCGCTTGCCACAGTGTGAAGCGAGCGACGCGGAAGAGGTAGCTGTCGAAGGCGGCGACAGCGCCGGAGAGATCCTGCGCGCCTTCGACGGCGAGACCGGCGAAGGCGCCGCCGATGAGCAAGGCGATGGCCGCAAGCGCGACGGCGCCGGCAGTGATGCGGGAGTCAGAGGGCGCGTGTCGCACGCTGCGCCATTTGAGTTCGAGCTAACGAGCGCCGAGTTCCTTCGCCCCCCTCTCTGGCCTGCCGGCCATCTCCCCCTCTAGGGGGGAGATCAGACGTCACTCGGGCTTTCGCCAATCTCCAATGCCGCAGGATTGAGCAAGGCGCCAAAGCTGCCAATCTCCCCCCTTGAGGGGGAGATGTCCGGCAGGACAGAGAGGGGGGCCTTGGCGCAAGCATTACAGCCCTACTTGCTCATCACCGCCAGCCACTCACCCACCCAGGCCTTGCGGTTGGCGGCGACTTCCTCCGGGCTGAACAGCAGGGCCTTGGTCGGCTTGACCAGCTTGTCGAAGGCCGGGTTGAGCGGCTTATCGGTCTTGCCGGCCGGGAACATCCAGTTGGTCTCCGGAATGACGTCCTGGAATTTCGGCCCGGTCATGAAGGCAATGAATTTTTGCGCCAGCGGGTTCTTCGCGCCCGTCGTGGTGATGCCGGCGACTTCGATCTGCAGGTATTCGCCCTCCTCGAAGGAGGCCGCCTGGTAGCGCTCGGTGTTCTCGGCCACCATGTGGTAGGCCGGCGAGGTGGTGTAGGAGAGCACCATCGGCGCCTCGCCCTTGGTGAACAGGCCATAGGCCTCGCTCCAGCCTGGCGTCACCGTCAGCACCTTCGTCTTGAGCTTGGCCCAGGCCTCGGGCGCCTTGTCGCCATAGACCGACTTCACCCACAAAAGCAGCCCGAGGCCGGGCGTCGAGGTGCGCGGATCCTGGATGACGATCTTGTCCGTGCCGGCGCCCTCGACCAGCTCCTTCAAGCTCTTCGGCGGGTTTTTCAGTTTCTCCGTGTCGTACACAACGGCGAAATAGCCGTAGTCAAACGGGACAAAGGTATCGTCGCTCCAGCCGCCGGGCACGTTGATGCCGGAGACTTCGCCATGCGGCGCGAACAAGCCGCTCGCCTTGGCGTCGGCGGTCAGGTTGGTGTCGAGGCCGAGCACGATGTCGGCCTTGGTGCCGGCGCCCTCGAGCTTGACGCGGTTGAGCAGCGCGACGCCATCGGCCACCGAGACGAATTCGAGATCGCAGCCGCATTCGGCCTCGAACTCCTTCTTGACGGCCGGCCCAGGCCCCCAATCGGCGGTGAAGCTCTCATAGGTATAGACGGTGAGCTTGTCTTTCGCCTCGGCAGGCACGACGCCTGCCAGAAGCGACACGAGACCGGTAGCGAGAATGAGATTGGACAGCATTGCGCGCATCGGCGCCTCCTTCGTTCGAGTGACAAGGAATTGAGGCGCCGGATGGTCCGAAACGTCTAATCCCTCCGCCGGTACAAACCGGATCAGGTTCAGCGGGTTGGCTTGATCGCCTCTCAGCCGGATCACGTCCGGCACCCCGTTAGAGCGTTTCGACAGATAGGCCCGGCCGAAGCGGCGTGCAAGCGGAAGTTTGCCGGGCAGCTAATGTTCCGGGGCGGGCGCCACCGAAGCGCGGGCCGTCCGGCTTCCGTTTCGCCTGGAGGGCTGGTAAGGGCCACGGCCATGGGCACATTCACCATCCTGCTTGGCGGCGAACTTATCCGCACGCCCCGGCTCGAACACCAGATCGAGGGTTCGCGCGTCATCGCCGCCGATGCCGGCATCGGCCATGCCCGCATGCTTGGCCTCATGCCGGAACTTTGGGTCGGCGATTTCGATTCGGTGCCGGCGAACCTGCCGGATGACCTCGCCGCCGTTCCGCGAAAGATCTTTCCGGCAGAGAAGGACATGACCGACGGCGAGCTCGCCATCGCGGAAGCGCTCCGGCGCGGCGCCACCAGCCTGGTTCTGGCCGGCGCCTTCGGCGGCAAGCGCGCCGACCATGCTTTCCTGCACCTGGCGCTCGCCGTGCGGCTGGCCGAGGCGGGCACGCAAGTTCTGCTGACCAGCGGCGCGCAGGAAGGCATTCCCGTTTTGCCGGGCAAAGCCGGCTTCGACTATGAGGACGGCACCTTGTTTTCGGTGCTCGGCTTCTCAGAGCTCGCCGGCCTGACGGTCACCGGCGCCAAGTGGCCGCTCGACCGCGTCGAGGTGGCGTTCGGCTCCTCGCTCACTATATCAAACGAGGTCAAGGGGCAGCTTGGCATCGCGCTGGAACGCGGCCGGGCGCTGCTCCTGGCCCACCCCTATCCTCTTCCTGAAAGCTGACATTCCAGACATGGCGCCGCCACTCCTCAATCTCGACGGCATTAAACTGACCTTCGGCGGCACGCCGCTGCTCGACGGCGCGGCGCTCAGCGCGTCCGCCGGCGAGAAGATCGCGCTGGTCGGCCGCAACGGCTCGGGCAAGTCGACCTTGCTCAAGATCGCCGCCGGCATGATAGAGCCGCAGGACGGCGAGGTGTTCCGCCAGCCTTCGGCCACGGTCCGCTACCTGCCGCAGATGCCTGACATGGATGGCTTCGCCGACGTGCGCTCCTATGTCGAGGCCGGCCTCGGCCCGGCCGACGATCCGCACCGCGCGACCTATCTGATGGAACATCTCGGGCTGACCGGCGAGGAGCGGCCGAACGACTTGTCCGGCGGCGAGGCGCGCCGCGCCGCCCTTGCCCGCGTCATGGCGCCCGAACCCGATATCCTGCTGCTCGACGAGCCGACCAACCATCTCGATCTTTCTGTGATCGAGTGGCTGGAAGAAGAGCTTGCCCGCACCTCTTCGGCGGTGATCCTGATCTCGCACGACCGCCGCTTTCTCGAGCGCGTCACGCGCGCCACCGTCTGGCTCGACCGCGGCCAGACCCGGCGGCTGGACAAGGGCTTTGCCCATTTCGAGGAATGGCGCGACCAGGTGCTGGAGGAGGAAGAGCGCGAGCAGCACAAGCTCGGCCGCCAGATCGTGCGCGAGGAGCATTGGCTGCGCTATGGCGTGACCGCCAGGCGCAAGCGCAACATGCGCCGCCTCGGCGAGTTGCAGACGATGCGCCAGCGCTTTCGCAGCCATCGCGGCGCCGAAGGCACCGCCACCATGGTGGCGAGCGACGCCACCGAATCCGGCAAGCTGGTGATCGAGGCCAAGGGCATCGACAAGAGCTTTGGCGACCTCACCGTGGTCAAGGGTTTCTCGACGCGTATCCAGCGCGGCGACCGCGTCGGCCTGGTCGGCCCGAACGGCGCCGGCAAGACGACGCTTTTGAAGATGCTGACCGGCGAGCTGGCGCCGGATGCCGGCACCGTACGGCTCGGCGTCAATCTGGAGATCGCGACGCTCGACCAGAAGCGCGAGGCGGTCGACCCGCAGGAGACGCTGGCGCATTACCTGACCGACGGCCGCGGCGAGAACCTCGTCGTCAATGGCGAACAGCGCCACGTCGTCTCCTACATGAAGGATTTCCTGTTCAAGCCGGAGCAGGCGCGCACGCCGGTGCGCGAGCTTTCCGGCGGCGAGCGCGCGCGGCTGTTGCTGGCGCGCGTGCTGGCGCGGCCGGCGAACCTGCTGGTGCTCGACGAGCCGACCAACGATCTCGATATGGAGACGCTGGAACTGCTTCAGGAACTGGTCGCCGGCTTTGCCGGAACCGTGATCCTGGTCAGCCACGACCGCGATTTCCTCGACCGCACCGTCACCAGCGTGATCGCGCCGGACGGCAGCGCACGCTGGATCGAATATGCCGGCGGCTATTCCGACATGCTGGCGCAACGCGGCGGCTCCAAGCTGGAGGACCGCAAGGCGAGGTCGAAGACTGAGGCGGGCGAGGCTGCGCCGAAAGCCGAACTAGTCGCGCCCAAGGGTCCGGCGAAGAAACTCTCCTTCAAGCAGAAATTCGCATTGGACTCGCTGCCGAAGAAGATCGATGCGGTGACCGCCTCGATCGCCAGGCTTGAGAACAACATCGCCGACCCCGCCTTCTACGAACGCGACCCGGCCTCGTTCCAGAAGACCATCGCCGCGCTCGACAAGGAGCGCACGACGCTTGCAGCACTCGAGGAAGAGTGGCTGGAGTTGGAAATGCTGCGCGAGGAGATGGAGGGGTGACTGGTTTGCCCGCATGCAGATATGCGCTTATCCTATGCGCATAAAGAGGTATGCCATGCTCCGATCAACGACAAAACCACAACGCAAATCGGTCAACACCTCGATTGATTCCAGACTGATCGAGGAGGCCAAGGCATTAGGCATCAACATGTCCCGTGCTGCCGAGCAGGGAATCGCGAAGGCAATTTCTGCCGAAAAGACGCGCCGCTGGCAGGAGGAGAATAAGGAAGCGCTCGAAAGCTCGAACGAAGACGTCAAGCGCAACGGCCTGCCTTTGGCCAAGCACCGGCTGTTTTGATGGCCCGCTATGATTTCTACCAGAACCTGGGAAGCGGCGGTTACTGGAGCACCTCGATACCAACGTCGTCGTTCCGCTTCTGCCGCCCGACATTGCACCGTTACCGGCCCGTAGGCTGAACCCAATCTTCAGAATCGATGGCAGAGACCATGTAATGGTCACTCAATTCATTTCAGCTGTGACGGCTTCCGAACTGCGGACGGCAGAAGGAAGTCTTGCGAGACACCATGACGAGATCGTCGCGGCGCTTGATATGCTGTTCCAGGGTTTCTAAACCGGCGAAACCGTCCTCAACCCGACGTCTTTGCCGCCCAGGCCTTCAGCGCCTCGTCGAACACCTTCTCGCCCGGGATGCCCTTTTCCATGGTGAGCAGCGCGCGGCGTCCGGTCTTGTAGACCACCGGTACGTCGATCCAGTCCTGGCCCCGAAGCAGCGTCAGGTTGGCGTCCTGGTCGGCCTTGTTGTCGTTGAGCGCGACGAGGAAGAAGCCGTCGCCGATCTTGGCCGGGAGGCCGATCAGCGGGCTGCCGGCGTCCTGCTCCGAGCTCTTCATGGCGATGCGCAGAAGGCCGTCGACGCCTCCGCCGTCGAAGTCTTTCGGCGTCAGGAAGATCATCTCGATGATGTGGCTGGCCGGCAGCGTCTGGTCGGTGTTGCGCCGGATCGTCATGCGCAGCTGGATATTCTTGCCGGGAATCGTCGCCTCGGCGCGGATCGCCGGCTCCGGCGGCAGGTCGCCGCCGGGCGATTCCTGCACCAGCGACCAGACGATGCTGCCGGGCTCGGCCGTGCCTTGCTGAGTGCTGGTGCGCTCCTCATAGAAGATCGCTTTCTGCCCGACCGGCACGGTCGCCTCGGCTGTCGCTGGCGCCGGCGCAGCCGGTGTCGCAGCTGCGGCTGGCGGTGTTGTCCCGGCAGCGGGCGGCGTGGCCGCATCAGCCGCCGGCGGTGCGGTTCCGGCCGCGGGCGGCGTCGGATTGGCCGCGTCGGCCGCAGGTGCCGCTCCCGCCGCGGGCGCTTCGGGCGTTTGCGTGGCCGCGGCGGGCGGGGTCGTTGCTGGCGCCGCCAGCGGCCGCGAGGTCAGCGCCGCGACGGATTCACCCTCGCCGATCGTCGCCTGTCCGCCGGCCGGACCGGGATCGGTCTCCTTGCCCTCGGGCGACAAGCGTTGCGTGAACTTGGTCGTGTCCGCGGACCCACCGGCAGCAGCCGGGGCCGGCGCCGCCGACGTCTCGGTCGCCGGCTTGTCTGGGGCCGGCTTGACCAGCGGCTCGGTCGAGACCGTCTTATTGCCGCTGCCGCCAAGACCGAAGAGTGAGCCGAACGCATTCTTGTTCAGCCATATGCCGTAGCCGCCGCCGGCCAGCACCAACAGCGCGATGACGGCGGCGATCAAGCCGCCATAGCCGCGCTTGCGCGCCTGCCGCTGTGGTCGCAGACGCTGGAAGGTATCGGCCGCCGGTTGCTCGTCATTGGCAAAGACGTCGCTGCCGTCATCGGCATCGGCGGCGTCCATGCTTGCAAGGCCGACATCGTCCTCGCGCGGCGAAGGCATCTGCGGTGGCGGGGCCTTCTGCCACGCGGGCTCCGCCTTTGGCGCAGTCTGCCAACCAGGCTCCGTCCTGGCCGTGGTCTTCCAGGCTGGCTCGGCTACCGCAGGATTTTGCGGCGCGGGGCCCGCCTTCGGCGTGCTTTGCCAACTCGGTTCCGTCCTGGCGGGCGCCGCCGGCTTGAACGGTTCGGATTTGAACGGATCCGGCTTGGCGGGCACGGGCGCCGCCGGCTGGCGGGAATGGCTCGGCTGGTTCTTGTTGCGGTCGATGGAGGAGAAAATATGCTCCAGCTCCGCCAGCGGATCCTCGGCCGGAGCGCGTTTGACATAGTCGCGCTCGACGCTGGAAATGGCATCCTCCAGCGAGCGCTTCTGCTTGCTGACGACGTCGGGGGCGAGCGGCGGGGAATACTCGGCGAGCGTCTTCGCCAGCACCGCGCGGGCACCATCGTATATCTGCTTGCGCACCTCGAACGAAGGATCGCCCTTCTTGTCGAGCTGCTTTTTCAGAACACTAACGAAATCTGCCATGCGTCAGGTGACCTGCATTCTTTTCCCGCCCGGCCGCAAATCAGCCGTAGCGCCGGGAAGGGCTGTGAAACTAGTCTTGAAACGGATCGGTCACAAGTATCGTGTCGTCCCGCTCGGGGCTGGTGGAGAGCAGTGCCACCGGGGCGCCGATCAACTCCTCGATATAGCGGACATATTTGACGGCTTGGGCCGGCAAATCGTTCCAGCTCCTTGCGCCGGCCGTGGTTCCCTTCCAGCCTTCGAGCGTCTCGTAGATGGGCTCGACGCGCGCTTGCGCGCCCTGGCTGGCCGGCAGGTAATCGATCGTCTCGCCGTCGAGCCTGTAGCCCGTGCAGACCTTGATCTCGTCCAGCCCGTCGAGCACGTCGAGCTTGGTCAGAGCGATGCCCTTGATGCCGTTGACGGCGACGGCCTGGCGCACCAGCACGGCGTCGAACCAGCCGCAGCGGCGCTTGCGGCCGGTGACGACGCCGAACTCGTGGCCGCGCGTGCCGAGGAACTCGCCGATCTCGTTCTTCTGCTCGGTCGGGAACGGCCCTTCGCCGACGCGCGTCGTGTAGGCCTTGGTGATGCCGAGCACATAGCCGATGACGCCGGGGCCGACGCCCGCGCCGGCGGCCGCCTGCCCGGCCACGGTGTTGGACGAGGTGACGAAGGGATAGGTGCCGTGGTCGATGTCGAGCAGCGTACCCTGCGCGCCCTCGAACAGGATGCGCTCGCCGGCACGACGCTTGTCGTCGAGCACCTTCCAGACGCGGTCCATGTAAGGCAGGATCTCGTCGGCCACCGAGGTCAGCTCCTGCATGATCGCCTCATGCGTCGCTTCCGCATGGCCAAGCCCGCGGCGCAGCGCGTTGTGGTGCGTCAGCAGCCTGTCGACCTTCAAGGGGAGCGTTTCCAAATCCGCCAAATCCATCACCCGCACCGCGCGCCGGCCCACCTTGTCCTCGTAGGCGGGGCCGATGCCGCGGCGGGTCGTGCCAATCTTGGTCCCGGAATTCGAGGCGGCATCTTCGCGGAACCCGTCCAACTCCCGGTGCAGCGACAGGATAAGCGCGGTGTTTTCGGCTATTTTCAGGCGCTCCGGCGTGACCTCCACGCCCTGCTCCTTGAGCTTCTTGGCTTCGGCGACGAAGGCATGCGGATCGAACACCACGCCATTGCCGATGATCGAAAGCTTGCCCTCCCGCACCACGCCCGAGGGCAGCAGCGACAGCTTGTAAACCTTGCCGTCGACGACCAGCGTGTGGCCGGCATTGTGGCCGCCCTGGAAGCGCACGACCACATCGGCCCGTTCCGACAGCCAGTCGACGATCTTGCCCTTGCCTTCGTCGCCCCACTGCGAGCCGACGACCACCACATTGGCCATGTTCTTTTCCCTTGAAATGCCGCGCGGGCGGCCTGAAACGACAGCCTCTATAGCGTCAAGCGCCGGCCGGCGCGACCCTTTCTTTGCCGCCGAAACCATCCTTGGCGCGATCCCCCAAAAACGGATACAGGCTTTCGCAAAAGACTATGTTCCAGCCAAGTATCGGATCAAATGGCGCTGCCGGCGTGACGTCCCGCCTGATCCAGGCACAACAAATTCCGGCTTTCGCATCATTTACTTGCCGCCGCCGCCGCTCTAGGCCGGCCTGAACCCTCGAATACCTGCAGGGCCGGATTCTCCATGCACCGAGCCGCCTATCTGTTCCTTCTGTCGACCATGCTCTTGTGGGGCGGCAATTCGGTGGCGGGCAAGCTTGCCGTCGGCCATGTCTCGCCAATGACGCTGGTGTTCCTGCGCTGGGTCATGGCGGTGCTGATCCTGCTGCCCGTCGGCTGGCGGACGCTGCGCGAGGATTGGCCCGAGGTGCGCAGCCACTGGCGGCTGCTTGCCGGCCTCGGCGCCTGCGGCTTCACCATCTTCAACGTCATCTTCTACACGGCGCTCAACTACACCACCGCCATCAACGTTTCGATCGAGCAGGCGGCCATCCCGATCGTCATCATCCTTGCCAATTTCATGTTCTTCCGGCTGCGCGTGCAGCCTCTGCAGATCGTCGGCGTCGCGCTTACCATCGTCGGCGTCGCGCTGACCGCCAGCCATGGCGAGCTCGGCCAGTTGCTGAAGCTCGATCTCAATTTCGGCGACGCCATCATGCTCGTCGCGGTGCTTTGCTACAGCCTCTATTCGGTGGGACTGCGCCTCAAGCCGCTAATCCGCTGGCAGAGTTTCATGCTGGCGCTTTCGATCGCCGCGCTGCTGACATCCGTGCCCTTCTTTGTCTGGGAGATCGTGGCCGGCCGCGTCATCGTGCCGGATGCGCATGGATGGGCGCTCACGCTTTATACGGCGCTTGGCGCTTCGGTCGTCTCGCAGGTCCTCTACATCAAGGGTAACGAATTGATCGGCGCCAACCGCGCCGGCCTGTTCATCAACCTGGTGCCGATCTTCGGCACGCTGCTTTCGGTGCTGATCGTCGGCGAGCGGTTTCAGACCTATCAGGCTTTCGCGCTGGCGCTTGTCCTCGGCGGCATTGCTCTTGCCGAATACAGCGGCAGCAGAGCAGCGCTGCAGACTGGATGATATCTGTCGCATCATAAGCCAAGCAGTCATTAGAAACGGCTATCCCATTAAGGATATTGATATTTTCGCTCTACCAGAGACTGCGGCGGCATTGACTCTCTCAACTTTCAGCGGACAAATGCCGCAACCGCGTTGCTATTTTCATCGACCAGAGAGGGGACCATGAATTTCCGGATTTTTTTGGCGCTGATCGGCGCTTTCGTCGGCCTTGCCGCCCTTTCAGCACCGGCGTCGGCGGCCACCGTCGCCCACACCACGACGTCGCTGAACGTCCGCAGCGGCCCGGGCGGGCATTATGCCAGGATCGCGACCTTGCCGGCCGGCCACAGGGTCGAGCTCTACCATTGCGAGGACAGCTGGTGCTCGATCCGCGCCGCCGGTATCCATGGCTGGGCGAGCGCGAGCTATCTCGAACGCTCCCACGTCGTGCGGCCGGTGATCGTGCAGCCGCAAATCGTCATTCGCCCGCCGCATTACCGTCCGCATAGGCCGCACTGGTCGCATAAGCCGCACCGGCCGCGCCCGCCCAAGCCGCCAAGGCCTCACAAGCCGCAATGCAAGATCGCGCCCGGCTTCCCCTGCAAGTGAGCTCGATCAAGGCCTGACGAATTGAAACGCCCCGCTGCTGACGCAGGCGGGGCGTTTCGATTTCAATCGACCAGTACGTTCACTCGCCGCCGACGTCGAAGCGAAGCCGCTTCGCCGAGTCGATCGACTTGTGGGCGCGCACCTGCTCCAGCACTTTTTCCGGGAAGGGCGCGTCGAGATAAAGCAGCGCGATCGCGTCGCCGCCCGGCCGGTTGCGGCCGAGCTGGAAGTTGGCGATGTTGACGCCGTTCTCGCCGCACACGGTGCCGAGAAGGCCGATGATGCCCGGCGCGTCGGCATTGGTCGTGTAGAGCATGTGCTGGCCGACCTCGGCATCGAGATTGATGCCCTTGATCTGGATGAAGCGCGGCTTGCCGTCGGAGAAGCAGGTGCCGGCGATCGAGCGTGTCCTGTGCTCGGTCGTGACGGTGAGCTTGATGTAGCCGTCGAATACGCCCGACTTGTCGCGCTTGACCTCGGCGACGATGATGCCGCGCTCCTTCACCATGATCGGCGCCGACACCATGTTGACGTCCGAGACCTGCGGCCTGATCAGGCCGGCAAGGGCAGCGCTCACCAGCGCGCGCGTATTCATCGTCGCGGTCGAGCCGTCGAACAGGATCTCGACCTCCTTGATCGGATCCTCGGTGACCTGCCCGACAAAGGCGCCGAGCACTTCGGCAAGCTTGACGAAGGGTTTCAGCCGCGGCGCCTCCTCGGCGGTGATCGAAGGCATGTTGATGGCGTTGGAGACCGCACCCTTGATCAGATAGTCGCTCATCTGCTCGGCGACCTGCAGCGCGACATTCTCCTGCGCCTCGGTGGTCGAGGCGCCGAGATGCGGCGTGGCCACGACATTCTCCATGCCGAACAGCTCATTCTGCTCGGCCGGCTCGACCTCGAAAACGTCGACGCCGGCGCCGCCCACCTTGCCGCTCTTCAGCGCCGCGACCAGATCGGCCTCGACGACCAGCCCGCCGCGGGCGCAATTGATGATGCGCACGCCGTCCTTCATCTTGGCGATCGCGGCCGCATCGATGATGCTGCGCGTCTTGTCGGTCAGCGGCGTGTGCAAGGTGATGAAATCGGCGCGGGCGAAGAGCTCGTCGAGCTCGACCTTCTGGACGCCGAGCTCCTCGGCGCGGCTGTCCGACAGGAACGGATCGAAGGCGATCACATGCATCTTCAGGCCGACGCCGCGCGTGGCGACGATCGAGCCGATATTGCCGCAGCCGATCACGCCCAGCGTCTTGCTGGTGATCTCGACGCCCATGAAGCGGTTCTTTTCCCACTTGCCGGCATGGGTCGAGGCATTGGCCTCCGGTATCTGTCGCGCCAGCGCGAAGATCATCGCCACCGCGTGCTCGGCGGTAGTGATCGAGTTGCCGAAGGGCGTGTTCATCACGATGATACCCTTGCGGCTGGCGGCCGGGATATCGACATTGTCGACGCCGATACCGGCGCGGCCGACGACCTTGAGCTTGCCGGCGGCATTGATCAGCTTCTCGGTGACCTTGGTCGCCGAGCGGATGGCGAGGCCGTCATACTGGCCGATCACTTCGAGCAGCTTTTCCTTGTCCTTGCCGAGATCGGGCAAGTAGTCGACGTCGATGCCGCGATCCTTGAAGATCTGCACGGCGGTGGTGGAAAGTTTATCCGAAACGAGAACGCGGGGCGCCATCACGGCCTCCTTGAAGGGGATTGGATGTGTCGGAAAATGGTGGCGGCCGGAGGCCGCCACGGATTTCAGGCCGCTGCCTTGAGCGACGCCTTCTGCGTGGCGAAGGCCCAGTCGAGCCAGGGCAGCAGCGCTTCGAGATCGGCGGTCTCGACGGTGGCGCCGCACCAGATGCGCAGGCCGGGCGGCGCATCGCGATAGGAACCGATGTCGTAGGCGACGCCTTCCTTGTCGAGCGAAGACACGATGCCCTTGGCGAAGGTCGCCTGTCCGTCGGCATCGAGCGCCGCCACGTCAGGGTCGGTGAAGGAAAGGCACACGGACGTGTTCGAGCGCGTCGCCGGATCGACGGCGAGATGGCCGAGCCACGCCGACTTGCCGGCGAACCGGTCGAGCACCGCGGCATTGGCGTCCGCGCGGGCGATCAGCGCCTCGAGCCCGCCGATCGACTTCGCCCAGCGGAGCGCGTCGAGATAATCCTCGACGCAAAGCATCGACGGCGTGTTGATGGTCTCGCCCTTGAAGATGCCTTCGATCAGCTTGCCGCCCGAGGTCAGGCGGAAGATCTTCGGCAGCGGCCAGGTCGGCTTGTAAGTCTCCAGCCGCTCGACCGCACGCGGGCTGAGGATCAGCATGCCATGCGCCCCCTCGCCGCCCAGCGCCTTCTGCCAGGAGAAGGTCACGACATCGAGCTTTTCGAAATCGAGCCGTTGCGCGAAGGCGGCCGAGGTCGCGTCGCAGATGGTCAGGCCCTTGCGGTTTGCGGGAATGAAATCACCGTTCGGCACGCGCACGCCCGAGGTCGTGCCGTTCCAGGTGAAGACGACGTCGCGGTCGAAGTCGACCTGCGTCAGGTCGGGCAACTGGCCGTAGCCGGCCTCGAACTTGCGCATGTCGGCGAGCTTGAGCTGCTTGACGACATCGGTCACCCAGCCGGAGCCGAAGCTCTCCCAGGCGACCATGTCGACGCCGCGCTCGCCGAGCAGCGACCACAGCGCCATCTCGACCGCGCCGGTGTCCGACGCCGGCACGATGCCGATGCGGTAGTTCGCTGGAACCTTGAGAATTTCGCGCGTCAGCTCGATAGCCTGCTCGAGCTTGCTCTTGCCGATCTTGGCGCGATGGGAGCGTCCGAGCGCGGCGGCTTTGAGCGCCTCGACCGACCAGCCGGGGCGTTTTGCGCAGGGACCTGAAGAGAAATTGGGGTTTGCCGGACGGAGTCCGGGCTTGGTAAGCGTCGTCATCGTGGTCTATCCTTCCAGATAGTGGCCCCTCGTTGGGGAGGGGTGGCCCACGGACGGCGATATGCGCTTAGACCTTCGGCGTCAAGAACAAAGTTTTTGTCGCTGTCAGGATATTCCCTATGACTGGTGCTCGATCCGAAACGAAAACGGCGGGCCCCTCAGGATCCGCCGTGGAAACCTCTCAGCCTGCGTGGCTCACCAGAGATCGTAACGCAGGCCAAGCTTGATCTGATGGTTGCTGATGCCTTTGTGGACAGGGAAGGAATTCAGGCTTCCGGCGGTCACATATTCGGCATCCGGCGCGGAGAAATACTGATAGCCGAGATCGATCAGGACATTCTTGGAGACCTGGTAGGCAAGGCCGGCGTTCAATGTGTATGCCAGCGAATATTTTGTTTTGCTGCTGCGCTGAGAGAAGTCGTCGCTTGCATCGCCGTTGTCGGTGAAATAGTTCGCCGAAAGGCTGTATTTGCTTTGAACGATGCCGACACCTGCGCCGATATAGGGCGTGACGCCGACATATGTTCCAAGGTCGACATAGCCGTTCAATATGCCTGAGAAGGCATAGTTCTTGAGGCTTCCGTCTCCCACGGTCGCCGTTGCCGGCCCTACCACGGTCGCTGTGTCATCATAGCTGAAGCTGGCTTTGTTGCCGGGCAGGTAGCCAAGGTTGAGATCGGCGCGGAGATAGTCGTTGAAATGATACCCGAAGCCGACGCTCGCGAAATAGGCGTCCTCGCTCTCGCCGAAGTTTTCGCTGGCGATCGTCGACGGGAAGGTGAAATCCCCGTTTTTGAAGCTCTTCTGCGCCAGATAGGAGACATCGCCGCGCAGGTACCAGCCCGAGCCGACCTCGACCGGCTGGTAGTCCGGCGCCTGGTCGGCATAGACCGGCGGATCGTAGTCCGCCGCCAGCGCCGGCGTCATCGGCAACAGGATGGTTGCGGCAAGCGCTGACGCGATACGCGATCTGGATGTCATGGTCCCCGGCTCCCGAGATTGGCGCAGCCGCGAACGCGGGCGCCGTTTCAAGGAGCCATTGTTAACCATAGTGGTTAAGTGGCGGTTAAGGATAACAGCCGGTTACCGAATTGATTTCGATCGATATTTACCGACGCCGCATAAATGAAAACCGCCCGGCTGGCGCCGGGCGGCTGACGAATTTCGGGATAATGAAGGCAATTACTTGGTGTAGATCGGTTCCGGTTCCGGCTGGTAGGCCACCGGCGCGGCGCAGCCATTGTTGCCGCCGAACTGGTAGCGCAGGCCGCCGCGCACCTCGTGGGTGTTGATGCCGCGATCGAAGCCCGGTCCGGCGCTGCTCGCATCCCAGTCGAACATGCGGCCGCCCTGGATGTGGCTGAAGCGGTAGCCGGCGTCGAGGATCACCTTGTCGGTCAGGCAGTAGGAAGCGCCGGCCATGAGAGCGTAGGCAAAGCGCCAGTTGGAGGAGCCCGGATTGGTCTCGGTGGTGTTCGGATCGTGGACCGTGTCCCACTTGACGTGAGCGCCGCCGATGCCGGCGCCGACATAGGGCGTGATGCCATGCCAGGTGCCGATATCGACATAGGCATTGGCCAACAGCAGCAGCGCGCTCATCTTCGACACTTCGGTCGAGGTCGAGACGAGATCAGAGGTCTGGCCGTTGAAGTTCGAGCTGAACCAGTAATCGGCGGTCACGTCCGTGCGGAAGTAGTCGTTGATCTTGTAGCCGACACCGCCACCGAGCGAGAAGCCGCCCTTCAGCTTGCCGAAATCGAAACTCTTGCTGCCCGGTTCGACCGCGCACCCAACCCCGCAGGGGCCCGGAACGATGGCGTAAGTCATGTAGTCGATGCCGCGCACGGTCGACTTGTGATAGTCGATGTCGCCGCGGATATACCAGCCGCCGACATCGATCGGCTGCTGTTCGACGACCGGAGGCGGCGCCTCTTCGATTTGCGGTTCGGGGAGGTCGGCCGCGAAGAGCGGTCCGGCCAAGCCCGCGAACAGCGCGGCAAGCAATGCCATTCTTGCTGTCTTGAACATTCTGTCACCCCTAAGAAGCCTCGGGACGACATCGCCCGAAGTTGATTGACCTCGGGTTTGGATAATGAATTGCAAAGGTTAAAAGCCGTTTAACCGTACTGATTAACCACGAATCTATACAATTTTAGATGGAACGCCGTTGTCCGACGGCCCGTCCGGCAACGAAAAAGCCCGCCTTGCGGCGGGCTTGAAGACGTTGCGTAACGCCGGCGACGGGATCAGGCGGCGCTGCGGGTGTCCTGAAGGATGCCGACGATGTCGTTGACGACCGCTTCGACCAGTTGCGGATCGTCGCCCTCGGCCATGACGCGGATGAGCGGCTCGGTGCCGGAGGGCCGGATGACGAGGCGGCCGGACGTGCCGAGCCGGTTGCGTCCTTCCTCGATCGCCGCCTTGACCGGCGCTTCCTCCAGCGGCTTGCCGCCGGAGATGCGCACATTCTTCAAGAGCTGCGGTACCGGCTCGAACTTCTTCGACAGCTCGCTGACCGGGCGGTTCTGCCGCTTGATGCAGGCCAGTACCTGCAACGCCGAGACCAGGCCGTCGCCGGTGGTCGAGAAATCGGAAAGCACGATGTGGCCGGATTGCTCGCCGCCGACATTCAAGCCGTGCGCGCGCATGTGCTCGACC
Source organism: Mesorhizobium sp. B2-7-1 (assembly GCF_006440735.1). GTDB lineage: Bacteria > Pseudomonadota > Alphaproteobacteria > Rhizobiales > Rhizobiaceae > Mesorhizobium. The sequence goes on from NZ_VFUA01000022.1 coordinate 46,370, forward strand.
ACATAGCGGTCGCCGACCTTGGTCCGGTGCAGCTGCAGCTTCATGTCGCCGAGGAAGCGTTCCAGGCCGAGATTGGACATCACGGTGGAGACGACGCCGCCGCCGGCCAGCCGTCCGCTCTGGTGCCAGGATTCGGCGATCAGCGCCATGATCTGGTCGCCGTCGACGATCGCTCCGTTCTCGTCGACGATGACGACGCGGTCGGCGTCGCCGTCGAGCGCGATGCCGATGTCGGCGCGCACCTCGTGCACCTTCTTCTGCAGGCCGGCCGGATGGGTCGAGCCGCATTCCTTGTTGATGTTGAAGCCGTTCGGCTCGACATTGATCGCCACCACCTCGGCGCCGAGTTCCCACAGCGCCTCGGGCGCCACCTTGTAGGACGCGCCGTTCGCGCAGTCGACGACGATCCTCAGGCCCGAAAGCGACATCGAGCGCGGCAGCGTGCGCTTGGCGAATTCGATATAGCGGTCATGCACGCCGTCGACGCGCTTGGCGCGGCCGAGCCCATCGGAATCGGCAAGCGCCAGCTCGATGTCCTTGTCGAGCATGCCTTCGATGCGTTCCTCGATCTCGTCGGAAAGCTTGTAGCCGTCGGGACCGAAGAGCTTGATGCCGTTGTCGTAGTAAGGATTGTGCGAGGCCGAGATCATCACGCCGATGTCGGCGCGCAGCGACCGCACCAGCATGGCGACGGCGGGCGTCGGTATGGGGCCGAGCAGGAACACGTCCATGCCGGCGGCGCACAGGCCCGCAACCATGGCGTTCTCGATCATGTAGCCGGAAAGCCGCGTGTCCTTGCCGAGCACGACGCGATGACGGTGATTGCCGCGCTGGAAGGAGAGTCCGGCGGCCATGCCGACGCGCATGGCGACCTCGGCCGTCATCGGAAATTTGTTGGCGCGTCCGCGGATACCGTCGGTGCCGAAATACTGACCTGCCATGTGCCTTACAGTCCCCGTCGGTTTTTCAGCCGCCCGTATTGCCACAATTGGGCCGCATCCGATCATCAAATTTCATGATTATATATTACCAATCCTTAGAAAATCATTGTCGCGGGCGATGCAAATGATCCTAGGGCCTAACACATCTTCTCGCTGTGGGGCTAGTATGCCTGCCAGGGGGCAGCTTTTCGTCATGCATTCGCACGGAGAACCTCGGCGGCGTAGCAGCGAACCGGCAAGCAATTCATCACCTTATCGGGAGCAACACACTTTGTGACGGCGCCCGTGCCGGAAGCATCTGGCGCAACCGGACATTGAGCGTTATTGATTTGGCATAGGGACACTTATTGGCGGCAGCAAGGGAGAAAACGCCATGCTTATTCATAGACTTGCAGCTTTGACGGGGATCGCCGTCGCAACCTTGTTCCTGGCGGCGCCGGCCAACGCGCTGACCATGGCCGAGTGCAGCACCAAGTATAACGCGGCCAAGGATGCGGGAACGCTTTCCGGCCAGACCTGGAACCAGTTCCGCAAGGCGCAGTGCGGCAGCGACGCTTCCGCCGCGACCGACACCAAGGCCGCCACTGATGCCAAGGCGGCGACCGATACGAAGGCCGCCGACACCAAGCCTGCCAAGAAGACGAAGGCGGCCGCCGCCACTACCGACGACGCGGCCAAGGGCCTGAGCTCCAAGGAATGCAGCGCCAAATACCAGGCTGCAAAAGCTGGCGGCACGCTGAAGGGCATGAAGTGGAACGACTTCCGCAAGGCCGAGTGCGGCGCCGGCGCCGACGATGACGACACCGTGCCGGCTCCGACGGAAGCGACCTACACCAGCGAACCGGCCAAGCCGAGCGTCGCCGCGCCGAAGGGCGTGAGCTTCCCGAAGGCGATTTCGCCGAAATTCGCCACCGAGACCCCGGCCAAGGGCCGCATGCATACCTGCCTCGAGCAGTACTACGCCAACAAGGATGCCAACACGCTGAACGGCCTGAAGTGGATCCAGAAGGGCGGCGGCTTCTATAGCCTGTGCAATGCCAAGCTGAAGAGCTGATCGCCTAATTATTCGAAGAGAAAAGGCCCGCGCATCGCAAGATGCGCGGGCCTTTTGTTGCGCGCGAAAACGCCGCGGCCTTGCCCGCATCTGCATATCGCGGGACTTGTCGGCATCATCGATTCGCCCACACTCCCACCACTAGGCCTATCGGTAGTTTGCAAAGATTCTTGTTGAACATATAGGGAACAAACAGTATACAAAAAGACATCGAACTTATTATCAATCAGGAGGGTCTTATGTTCAGTTTGAAATTGGCGGCGTTGGCTGTGACGGCATTGGTCTCTTGGAATGCCACGCCTGCAAGCGCACTAACGATGAAGGAATGCGGCGAGACCTATCGGACAGCCAAGGAAGGCGGCACTCTGAACGGCATGGACTGGGCCGCTTTCCGCAAGGAGAAATGCGCGACGTCCGCCGCGGAGAGTGTCAGCGCGGATACGGTCAAAACCGAGGAGCAGCAGAAAAAGGAAACCAGTGCGGCGGTCGCCCCCACTGTAGCGCCGGCGGGTGTGACATTCCCGACTATCCTCGCCGCCGAGTTCAAGACCGAAAAACCCGCGAAGGCCCGGATGAAGACCTGCCTGCAGGGTTACCACGACAACAAGGAGGCGGGTACGTTGAACGGCCTTCGCTGGATCCAGAAGGGCGGCGGTTACTACAGCCTCTGCAATGCGCGGCTGAAAGCTGAATCATAAAAATCGAATACGGCGGATAGAGCCGTTCACCGTTTTTCCCGCAGACGTTGAGCCATCATTCTCGGCCGTGTCCGAGGATCAGCGGTCGGGCGATAGCTGGGCGTCGGGGACGAGGGAAGTCTTGCCTTGTCTCCAATTGCCAAACAAAAACGCCGCGGACCAAGCCGCGGCGTTTCTCGATCAGTCTCCCGCGCACCAACCTCAGCCCTGTGGCTGCGGCTCCATGCCGCCTTCAGGCTCGGAGCCCTTCTTGCGGCGGCCGCCCGTGCCGGCCTTCGGCACGGCCGAGCCGCGGCTGGGCGGAGTGTCGTCGCCAAGATCGCGGGCGGGCTTGTTGCCCGCAATCAGCTGCTTGATCTCGTCACCGGACAGCGTCTCGTATTCGAGCAGCCCCTCGGCCAGCGCGATCCACTCCTTCTTCTTCTTGGTCAGGATCGCCTTCGCCGTCGAATAGGCGTCGTCGATCAGCCGCCGCACCTCGGCGTCGATGATCTGCGCCGTCTCTTCCGAGATGTTCTGCGTGCGCGCCACCGAATGCCCGAGGAAGACTTCTTCCTGGTTGTCGCCATAGGCGACATGGCCGAGCTTGTCGGAGAAGCCCCAGCGCGTGACCATGGCGCGCGCCAGCTTGGTCGCCTGCTCGATATCGGAGGAGGCGCCCGAGGTGATGTTCTCCTTGCCGAACTTGAACTCCTCGGCGACGCGGCCGCCCATCATGATCGCAAGCCGCGAGACCATGTATTTGTAGCTCATCGAATAGCGGTCGCCTTCCGGCAGCTGCATGACCATGCCAAGCGCGCGGCCGCGCGGGATGATGGTCGCCTTGTGCAGCGGATCGGCCGACGGCACGTTGAGCGCCAGGATGGCGTGGCCGGCCTCGTGATAGGCGGTCAGCTCCTTCTCGGCCTGGGTCATCGCCGACGAGCGGCGCTCCGCGCCCATCATGATCTTGTCCTTGGCGTCCTCGAACTCGGCCATGGTGACGAGGCGCTTGTTGCGGCGCGCCGCCATCAGCGCGGATTCGTTGACGAGGTTCATCAGGTCGGCGCCGGAGAAGCCCGGCGTGCCGCGCGCGACAACCTTGAGATCGACATTGGGCGCCAGCGGCACGTTGCGCACATGCACCTTGAGGATCTTCTCGCGGCCGACGATATCGGGGTTCGGCACCACCACCTGGCGGTCGAAACGGCCGGGCCTGAGCAGCGCCGGGTCGAGAACGTCGGGCCGGTTGGTGGCGGCGATCAGGATGATCGACTCGTTGGATTCGAAACCGTCCATTTCGACCAGCAGCTGGTTCAGCGTCTGCTCGCGTTCGTCATTGCCGCCGCCGAGGCCGGCGCCGCGATGACGGCCGACGGCGTCGATTTCGTCGATGAAGATGATGCAGGGCGCGTTCTTCTTGGCCTGGTCGAACATGTCGCGCACGCGGCTTGCGCCGACGCCGACGAACATCTCGACGAAGTCCGAGCCGGAAATGGTGAAGAACGGCACGTTGGCCTCGCCGGCGACGGAGCGGGCGAGCAGCGTCTTGCCGGTGCCGGGCGGGCCGACCAGGAGCACGCCGCGCGGGATCTTGCCGCCGAGGCGCTGGAACTTCTGCGGATCGCGCAGGAACTCGACGATCTCTTCGAGGTCTTCCTTGGCCTCGTCGACGCCGGCGACGTCCTGGAAGGTGACGCGGCCATGCGCCTCGGTCAGAAGCTTGGCCTTCGACTTGCCGAAGCCCATCGCTCTTCCGGAACCGGACTGCATCTGGCGCATGAAGAATATCCACACGCCGAGGATCAGGATCATCGGCAGCCACGAGATCAGGTAGCCGAACAGCGAATTGGAGCCGTCGGTTTCAGGCTTGGCGGTGATGGTGACGTTCTTGTCCTGCAGCCTGGAGACCAGCGACGGATCGCCGGGCGAATAGGTCTGGAAGCCGTTGGCGTTGTCCGTGTAGTTGCCGAAGATGCGGGCGCCGGCGATGGTCACGCTCTTGACCCGGCCGGAGGCGACGTCCTGCAGGAACTGCGAATAGGCGATATCCGTCGTGGCACCGCGCGTCTGGGGCGTCTGGAAAAGATTGAACAGGGCGATGAGCAGGACCGCTATGATCGCCCAGAGCGCGAGGTTGCGATAATTCGGATTCATCTATTGTCCCGTTGGGGTCCGCGCACGGACCCGCGATGATGGAGAAGCTTGGGCCTAACATAGGGAGAGCGCCTCCCCTTGCCAAGCAGAACAGCACGTATCGGTTAAGCTTTCGCCCACCCTCGCCCGCCATCATGGCCGTGGAATGGCGGCGCCGGCAACGGCGGCGCGCCGACAAGCGCCGCCACGGCGGCAGCCGGCTCGAGGTCGAAGGACGGCAGGAAGCGCGCAAAAGGGGCCACCGCCGGAACGATCGAGACCGATTGCAAGCCGGCATTGCCGCCAGCAAAACCAAGGCGTTCGGCGCCGGACCACAGCGAAGGTTCCGCGGCAAGCGCCGCGCGTGACAGGCTTGGTGGAATATCTTCGCTCAAGGGCGCTTGCCGAGCGGCAGCGGACCCAAGCGGCGCGATCACCAAGCCGCCCGGCCAGTCTTTCAAATTGATGCGTGCGTCCAAAGTGACGCGCCGCCGGCCATCCCAAAGCTCTTCGTCTACCAGTGGCGCGGGCGCGGGCAGGTTGCGGTTTTCGCGGCGAAGGAAAATGCCGGTTCGCCGCGCATCGACCACCGTCCGCGACAATGTGGCGCAAAGCGGCGCCGATCGCAGTCGGGAAAACAGCGCGGCGCAGCGCGCCTCGTCGGCGACAAAGGACGTGCCGCCGACCGCGGCCAAAAGGATGCGGAGCGCATAGATGGCCGCCTCGCCATCCGCATGCGCGGAGAATTCGCGATCCAGGCGAATGAGGCCCGGAACCGGTCTGCCGGCAAAGGCGTCGATGAGCACGGCGGCGCGGTGGCCGATGTCGTGGCGCTCACCGGCCGCCTGTCCTGCTTTCGCCAGCGCTTCGGCGATACGCTGTTCGCCCTCGCCGTGCGCGAGCTTTGCCCGCACGCGCGGCCGCTCGAAGCGGGCATCTTCATTGGTCGGGTCCTCGATCCAGCCAATGTCGCGAGCCCGCAGCATCTCGCGCAGCGCCGCGCGCCTTATGCCGAGTAGCGGCCGCACGATCCATGTTCGCCAGTCGTGCAGCGTGGCGGGCGCTATGCCGGCGAGGCCCCGGCCTTCATCGTCGCGCGCCTGCCGCATCAGCACCGTCTCGGCCTGGTCGTCGGCGGTGTGGCCGGTCAGGATCAGCTTGATGCCTTCGGCATCGGCCGCTTCGGCAAGCAGCCTGTAGCGCGCCTCGCGCGCGGCGGCCGGCAGACCGGTCGCGGGCTTGTCGCCGTGCCAGGCGAGAATGCGATGCGCGATGCCGCGCTCGGCGCAGAAACGGGCAACCTGCCGCGCCTCGACGGCCGAACCTGGCCTTAGGCCATGATCGACGGTCACCGCGAGCAGCCTGGCGCCCGATGCGGTCCGATCGAAGTAATCCTTGAGGAGAATAAGCAGGGCGGTCGAGTCGCTGCCGCCGGACACGGCTGCAACGGCGCCGGTCGAAAAGTCTAGGTCGGAGAAAAGGTGGTCTGAAAAGTGAGCTTTGGTATCGGGCGTCAGCACGCCGCCAGCGCCTTTTCCTGCTTGATGCGTTCCTTGAGCGCGCCGGAAACGTCGGGATAGCGCTTGCCGATCTCGCTGAAGGTGGCGCAGGCCACGTCGTTTTGCTTCAGGCCGACCAGCGAAACGCCGAGCTTGAGCAGCATGTCGGGCGCCTTCTTGGCCTTCGGGTATTCCTTGCTGGCGGCGAGGAAGATCTCGGCCGCGTCACGGTATTTCTGCTGGCCGAGCAGCGACTCGCCCAGCCAGTAATGCGCATCCGCCGCCTTGGCGTCCTTGGGGAAGCGCGAAATATGATCGCGAAAACCCTGTTCGGCGGTCGGGTAATCGCCCGACAGGATGAACTGGTAGGAGTTGCGGTAGAGCTCGTCGGGATCGTTGGTCGACGGCAGGGCGGCGACTTGCGTGTCGCCGGCCTTGTTCTTCTTGGCCGGCGTCTCGGCGGAAGGAGCGTTTGCGGTGGCCGCCGGGGCTTCCGCCGGCGCGCTGGCCTGCGAACCGGTCTCGGCATTGACGACATTGCCGTTCTTGTCGACGGTGATGGTGCCGAAATCCTTCGGCGGCGCGCCGGTGATCAGCTTGCCGGGATCGCCGGTCTGCGATTCCACGATGACGTCGCCGACGCTCTTGCCGCCGCCATTTTGCCCGCCCGCGTCGGCCGGCGCCTGCGTCGCCGGGGCCTGGGCGACGCTGTTGTCGGTGCCGGCATCGCCGAGATTGGTGTTGCCGTCATTGCCGTTCCCGTCCTGGGGCGCGGCCTCCGATTTCTTCTGCCCGGCCGGCTTGGCGCCGCCTTGCGAACCACCTTCGAGCTGCTGGAAGCGGAACTCGTTGTCTTCCTGCTGCTTGCGCATCTGTTCCTGCATCTGCAGGATCTGGAAGTTGAGCTCCTCGATCTTGCCGTTCATCTGGCGAAGCTGGTCCTCCAGCCCCGTCATGCCGCCGCTGCTGTCCTGGGCGAGCTGCGCCTGCTCCGGCTTCTTCTTGTCGCCGAAGATGCCGAGCGTCGGCAGATGGAAGGTGAACCCGGCGTCGGAGGCCCGCGCGGCGCTGTCGGCCGAGGCGGCAAGGCTCGGGAGGCTTGATACGAGCAGCAGCGCAAGCGTGCCGCTCAGGACCGTTCTGAAATGCATTCTGTCTCTCGCGGTGGGTGTTGGCCTGATGCGCCTTTCCAAATCAAACAGTGGGAGGAAGCGCCCTCGCGCTCATAGCAGGACGCGAGACTTCGGCCAAATTTTGTTTCAAGCCGTTGCAAATGAAAAAGGCGGCCCTGAGGCCGCCTTTCATTTTGGGATGTTGTATTTTTGCCGCCGGGGCCGCCTGGCGCCCTTGGCGAAAATCGATCAGGAGCCGGCGCCGGAAAGCGTGGTGACGGCGCGGCGGTTCTGCGACCAGCAGGAGATGTCGTCGCAGACCGCGACCGGACGCTCCTTGCCGTAGGAAATCGTCTTCAGGCGACTGGCGGGGACGCCCTTGGAAACCAGGAAGTCGCGCGTGGCGGCGGCGCGGCGGGCGCCCAGCGCCAGATTGTACTCACGCGTGCCGCGTTCGTCGGCATGGCCTTCGATGACGATCGCATACTGGCGATACTGGTTGAGCCACTGCGCCTGGCGCCCCAGCGTGGTCTGCGCATCGGCGCGGATCGACGCGGAATCGGTATCGAAGAAGATGCGGTCGCCGATGTTGACGGTGAAGTCCTGCGCCGAGCCTGGCGTCGCGGCGCCGGCACCGTTGAGGCCGAGATCGGCCGCGCTGTTCGGGGTCTTCTTCGACGCGCAGCCGGTGATGGCGAGAGCCGCCACGAGCGCGATCATCGCCGGGTTTCTGGTAAGTGCTGCGATACGGCCCATGCCGCCTCTCCTTCGCATATAAGTGATTTCGTTGATCACCCAGTAACCACGTTTGGGTTAACCGGCATTCAAGAAACACGGTTAATGTTTGGTTTCGAGCCGCCGTCCTCGGCCGTTTTTGTCGGGCTCACATTGCGTGCGGACCGTAGGCGGAAATGCGGCCAAAACATGAAAAAAAGAGGAATTGAGGAACTGAAGAACTGAGGAACTGAAGAAAAGGGGATCAAGCCAGCTTCTCTCGAAGACTCACGAGCATCCCATGGATTTGGGCATAGGACTGTCGCCAAGCGTCGAGTTGGGGCCGTGAGATGTATTGAAGGTCAAACGCGTAAGATATCCACGTCTCCGCTTCGCTGCATGATCCAATCGCCATCGAAACGAAGCGAGCGAATTCAGCTTTGGAGTGGCTTTGCTTGGCAAATCCCTCAGCCAGATTGGCACATATGCCTTTACTCGAGCGACGCAATTGATCAGCTAGCGCGTATTGCTCAATTTTTGGAAAAGTAAGGGTGGCTCTATGCACATCGAGAGAGACTGCGTAAGCGCGTTTGTAGACTTCCAAGTCTCGCCCGCGCTCAACGAAGCGCCCTGGCTTCTCCATTCCCCAGTTCCCGAGTTCTTCAGTTCCTACTCAAGAAGCGGCGACCAAGCCGGATCCGAAGCGTAGTTCGCGGTCGGGATCTGCTGCTCGTTGCGGCCGGTGAGATCGACCGAGATCAGCTTGGGTCCACCGCCGGCGTCGCGGAAGAACATCAGCACGCGGCCGTTCGGCGCCCAGGTCGGGCCCTCCTGCTGGAAGCCGGAGGACAGGATGCGCTCGCCCGAGCCGTCGGTCTTCATGACGCCGATCTGGAATTCGCCGCCGCTCTGCTTGGTGAAGGCGATGAGGTCGCCGCGCGGCGACCAGACCGGCGTCGAATAGACGCCGTCGCCGAAGGAGATGCGGTGCGGGTTGGAGCCGTCCGCGCCCATGACGTAGATCTGCGAGCGGCCGCTGCCGCCGCCGCGGTCGGAGGTGAAGACGACCTGCGAGCCATCCGGCGAATAGGAGGGCGAGGTGTCGATGGCGGTCGAATCGGTCAGCCGCGTGGTCGACCGGCTCCTCAGGTCCATCGCGAAGATGTTGGAATTGCCGTCGTCGCGCAGCAGGCTCATGATCACCTTCTGGCCATCGGGCGAAAAGCGCGGCGCGAACGTCATGCCCGGGAAATTGCCGACCAGCTCGCGCTGCCCGGTTTCGATCTGCAGGAGATACACTTTCGGCTGTCCGCTCTCATAGGACATATAGGTGATTTCCTGCCGGTTCGGCGAGAAGCGCGGCGTCAGGACGATAGCGCGGCCGTCGGACAGATAGCGCACATTGGCGCCGTCCTGGTCCATGATGGCGAGGCGCTTCTTGCGCGCGTTCTTGGCGCCGGATTCGTCGACGAAGACGACGCGGGTATCGAAATAGCCTTTCTCGCCGGTGATCTTCTCATAGATCGCATCGGCGATGATGTGCGCGACACGGCGTTGATTGGCGTCGTTGGCGAAAAACTGCTCGCCGGCCAGCTGCGTGTTGCCAAAGATATCCCACAGCCGGTACTGGGCGCGGATGCGGCCATCCGCCTCCTTGCTCACGCTGCCGGTGACCAGCGCCTGCGCATTGATGACTTTCCAGTCGTCGAAACGGGGCTGGGCATCCGGATTCGTGATCTTTTCGACGAAGGCGGCCTTGTCGATCGGCGCGAACAGTCCTGACCGTTTCAGATCGGCGGCTACGATTTCCGATATCTGTGGCCCAAGTCCTCCCTGAAAGTCGGGGATGGCGATCGGCATCGGCTCGACATTGCCTTTGTTGACGTTGAGCTCGAGGGTTGCCCGAGCAGGCAAGGTGGCGACGGAAATTATGCCTACCGCCATTGCGGCGACCATCAGGAGCGGCTTGAGGATGGATTTCATGTCTTCTCGCTTCTCTTGCTGATTTTTTGGGTGCTCAGGCTACAGGCCAAGCATCGCCCTTGGATCGAAGTTGACGCGAACGTCGGACCAGATGTCTTGCTTGCCGGCGGGAACCTGCAGCCCGGCGACATCGCATTTCTGCACGGCGCGAACCGCGCTGGCGTCGAATTGAGGGTTGCCGCTGGACTTTTCGACGGTCGGGCGGCCCTCCAGCTTGCCGGAGGCGTTCAGGTTGAAACGGATGACCACGGTGAAGTCCTCGGATCCTTCGAGGCCGACCGGTAGCGTCCAGCAACCACCGAGCTGGTCCTCCAGCGCTCCTTGCTCCGACCTGGAGAGCTTCTGGCCCTGATCCTTTTCGCCGCCGAGCGAGGCCTGCTGGGTCGAGCGCTTGGCGCCGCCGCCGGATGGCTTCTGCTTGTCGAGCAGGGCCGTTATCTCGTCGGCGTTGAACTGCTTCTCGTCCGATTTCTTCTTGGAAGACGCTTCCTTTACCGGCTTGTCGGCGTCCTTGCGATCCGGCGCCTTGGCGCTCTCGGCCTGGGCCGGCTGCGGCTTCGGCCGCGCTTCCGGCGCGGGTGCTGAATCCGGCAGCTTCGCCTCATCCGTGGGCTGATCCTGCGAGATCGCCTCGGCCACCGCGTCCGGCTTCACCTCTTCCTTCGGGATAGCGGCGGTTGTGTCCTTCGGCGGAGTCGGCGCCGGTTGCTTGGCCGGCGTCGGCTTGGGCTCCGTCTGCTTGACCGGCTCGGGCTTGACCTCTTCCTTCGGCGTCGGCGTCGGCGCGACCTCGGTCGCCGGGGTCGGCTTCGGCTTCTCCTGCGGCTTCGGCACGTCCTCGACCGCCGGCTTCTCGACCGGCGTCGGCGCGGGCGGCGGCGCCGCCGTCTTGTCGACTGGCTTCGGCTTGGCTTCGTCCGTCACCGGCTTGTCGGTGTCGACGGTGTTCTCGCCGACTTTCTGGGCATCGGGAACGACATCCGGGCGCTTCGTCGGAACAGGCGCCGGCTTGTCATGCATCACCGACTTCTTGTCGCCCTGCAGCGTCTGTGCGATCGCCTCCATCGGCACGATGTCGACCGCCACCGACTCCACGTCGGAGGCAGGCATCGCCGGCGGCGACGACAGCGTGAACAGCCCGAAGGCCAGCGCCACCGCGTGCAAGATCACCGAAGAGGTGAGACCGGTCCGCATTTGGCGTCTACTGATCCTGTTCCTGCAGCGAGACCAGGCCGATATTCTTATAGCCGGCCGCCGAAATGCGGGCCATGACCTTCATCGCCGTGCCGTAATCCGTCGACTTGTCGCCGCGGATGAAGATGCGCTCGTCATAGCCGGTCTTTGAAATCGCCTGCAGCTTGGCCACCAATTCGTCGATCGGGATCTCGGTCTCCTGCAAGAAAATCTTGCCCGCGGCGTCGATCGAAACGGTTATCGGCTGCGTGTCGACATTCATCGCCTTGGCCTGCGTGTCCGGCAGGTCGATCGGCACGCCGACGGTGAGCAGCGGCGCCGCGACCATGAAGATGATCAACAGCACCAGCATCACGTCGACCATCGGCGTGACGTTGATTTCAGACATCAGGGCATGGTGACGGCCACGGCGCCTATGGCCGCGCCCACCTCGCCCCGAGCCACCTGCGCCAGCAGCAGACATCCCCATGATCGTTCCTCAGGCCTTCTGCGCTACTTTTTCATCGATTTGGCGCGAGAGTATGGCGGAGAACTCGTCCGAGAACCCTTCCATGCGCACGCCGAGTTTGTTCGCGTCCGATGACAGCTTGTTGTAGGCGATGACCGCCGGAATGGCCGCGAGCAGGCCGATCGCGGTCGCGAGCAGCGCTTCCGCGATGCCGGGCGCCACCACCGACAGGCTGGTGTTCTTCGAGGCGGCGATCGCCTGGAACGACGTCATGATGCCGATGACGGTGCCGAACAGCCCGATGAAGGGCGCGGCCGAGCCGGTGGTGGCGAGGAAGCCGAGGCGGCCCTCCAGCCTTTCCATCTCACGTGTCAGCGCCAGGTCCATGGCCTTGTCGATGCGGGTCTGGAGCGCCAGCGGCGATTTCGCGCCCTTTTCGAAGCTCTTCTTCCATTCGCGCATGGCGGCGACGAAGATCGCGCCCATGCCGGTGGTCTTGCGGTCGGCCAGCGTGCGGTAGAGGTCTTCAAGCGACTGCCCGGACCAGAATATCTGTTCGAAGCGGTTCAGCGCCAACTTCATCCGGCTATAGGCGACGAGCTTGTCGATGATGATCGCCCAGGTCCAGATCGACGCGCAGAGCAGGCCGATCATGACCAGCTTGACCACCCAGCCGGCCTGCATGAACAGCGCCCAGATCGACAGATGCGCGCCCGGGTCGGCGAGTGCGATGTTTTCCATGACTTAAGTCCTTAAGGTTTTCCGGGCATCGCTGGCGGCTGGCCCATGAGCATTCCTTTGGTCCGATCGCGCGAAGCTTGAAGCTTGCGGGATAAGCCCCGAATGCACCGTTTCGCGGCCTTTTCGAGGCAAATATTGGTGAAAGGAAGGCGCACGGATTGCGCCAATCTTCGCCAATTCCTTCATGAACCGTTATGGTTAAGGATGGGTTAGGACGTAAGGCGCGGCGCATTGCCGCGCATGGCCAGGGCTAGCGGGCGAGGTGCGATGCAAAGGCAAGCTGAGATTCTGGTCAGGCCGGCCTCACCCGAATATCAGCTTGCCCGAGGCATAAAAGCCGCAATCCATTCCTTCGGAAAGCGCTTCGGCCGGCCGCTTTCGCCGACGATCGCCGCTTCGACTTTCGCCTCGACCAGCACATCGCCGCCGCGCTTCAATTGCTGGCCCATGAAGATGCGGGCGCCGGAAATATCGTCGGTGCGCGTGTCGATGGTGAGGATATCGTCCATGCGCGCCGGCGAACGGAAGTCGATCTCCATGCGCCGCACCACCCAGACGATGCGCTCGCCATGCTTGCCGTCCAGGAGCTCGGTGTGATGGACGCCGGTCAGCCTCAGATAGTCGGAGCGGCCGCGCTCGAGGAATTCGAGATAGCGCGCATGGTAGACGACGCCGGAGAAATCGGTGTCGGCATAGTAGACCCTGGCCATCAGCCGATGGCCGAAATCCGTCAGCGCGCCGGAAAGCCCGGCGCTGAGCGCCGCCGATTCACCATGATCGTCCATCGCGCTTTCCTTTTTCGGCCCAGAAAGGCACCTAAGGCCCGCGGGCTTTAGGCATTTTTCTGTGCGTGTCGTTGTCCCAAAAACCGCTGCACACTTTTCGGCGACACGCACTGTTTCTCGCGCGGGAACGGGATGGCACTGTTGGGCACGATGATCAAGACCTTGCTGGCGGCGCTGCTTGCGTTTGCCGCTTTGCCGTTGCCGGCCGGGGCGGCGACGTTCTCGATGAAACGCGGCCTCAATCTCGACCAGTGGGTGACCTGGCCGGCCGAGGACAAATGGGGCGACCGCCAAGCAATCCTGCCCTATCCGGAGTGGCGCAAATTCCTCAAGGAGGACGACCTCAAGGCGCTCAAGGATGCCGGCCTCGACTTCCTGCGCATGCCGGTCGATCCCGCGCCCTTTCTCTCGGAGCAGACCACGGCCCTTCGCGACGGCCTCTATGCCAGCGTGCTGGACTCGGCGCGCATGATCAACCGCGCCGGGCTCAAGGTGATCGTCGACCTGCATCTGATCCCCGCAGGCGGCAACCGCAAGATCGGCATGGGGCAGGTGATGGACGATCCGGCCGTCTTCGACGCCTATGCCGAGTTGGTGCGCAACATGGCGCGGACGCTGGCCAAGGAAGACCCCAATCAGGTCGCGCTGGAGCTGATGAACGAGCCGATCGTCGATTGCGACGCGAACCGCACCAATGTTTGGCCCGACCGCCAGAAGAAGCTTTTCGCGGCTGCGCGCGCCTCGGCCACCAGGCTCACGCTCATATTGACCGGCGGCTGCTATTCGAACGCGGAGTCGCTGTCCAGGATCGATCCCAAAACCATCGCGGATGACAACATCATCTGGACCTTTCACTCCTACGATCCATTCCTTCTGACGCATCAGGGCGCGACCTGGGCCGGCGATTTCATCCAATACGTCACCGGCCTGCCCTATCCGCTGACGGCCGTTCCGAAAGCGCAACTGGACATGACGCTGGACACGATCCGCGACCGGATCAGGGCCGAGGCGCCCTGGGCGCGACGGAGCGGCCTGCTCAGCTATCTCGACGAGCAGGTCGCGGCCCTGGATACCCCCGAGAAGCTGCTCGGCGTGATGGATCAAGCGTTCGCGACGGTCGACGCCTGGGCGAAGGCCAACGGCGTCAAACCGCAGGACATCACGCTCGGCGAATTCGGCATGATCCGCAAGGAATATGGCAACGGCTTCGTCATGCCGGCCGCATACCGCGCCGCCTATGCGCGCGACATGATCGCCCGCGCCGAGGCGCATGGCTTTTCCTGGTCGGTCTGGAGCTATGGCGGCGCCTTCGGCATCGTCGACGCCTTCGACGGCGAGAAGGCCGAGCCGGACGTGATGGATATGATCAGGTCGCTGCGCTAAGCAGCGGTTTGCCGTCTCGATGACCGATTTGACCGCCGTCAGGCGCTGTCGGCCGACCCAAGGTCGATCTGCAGGATCTCCGGCCGCACCCCGAAACGTATCGGGGCGATGCTGAAGCCCAGCCCTCCCGAAACGATCAGGTTGCGGTCGTTCTCGACGACGTGGCCGTAGGCGTAGCGGTTGCCATAGGCCGAAGGCACGACCGGCGAATAGCCGAACAGCCGCACCTGTCCGCCATGCGTGTGCCCGGACAGCGTCAGCGAGACCCGCCATGGAACCTTCGTGAAAATATCAGGCTCATGCGCAAGCAGGATGATCGGCTCGCTGCCTTGCACCTTGGCCAAGGTGCCATCGAGGTCGTCGAAGCCTTGGAAGCTGTCGCGGCCCTTGGCCTTGTTGGGCAGCAGCGCAAGCTGATCGGCGAGCCCTGCGATCCAAAAGCCCCGGCCCTCCTTTTCCAGGCGCACGACGTCGTTTTCCATGACAGGAATACCGACATGTTCCAAAGCCTTGCGCGAGATCGTCGGGCCGGCCTCCGCGCGCTGCGCCAGGCTATCGGTCCACCAATCGTGGTTGCCGAGGATCGAGAACACGCCGAGCGGCGCCTTGAGCCCGGATAGCGCGTCGGCCCATTCCGCGACCTGCACCCAGCCCGTCACAATTTTGGTTCCGGCGGTATAGTCGCCGAGCAGGACGATGACATCCGGCTGCAGCGCATTGGCCTCTTCGGCAAGTGCCGCGATCCGTTCGGGCGTCATCCAGGGCCGGCAGGCATGGATGTCGGCCAGCGCCACGACGCGCAATTTGAGCTCCGTCGGCCAGTGCGGCGGCGTCAGCGTGTAGCGCTTCACATGGGTCAGCAGCATCGGCTCGATGCCGACCGCATAGGCGCCGAGCGACACCATGGCGAAGGCCGAGCCGCCAACAAGGCGCAGGAAGGCGCGTCTGGTGATCATAGGTCAGCCCCAAGCCCTTGGTATTCCATCCAACAAGCCTGGCTTAAAGGCGGCAATTGCGCCCTCAGCTAGGCCGAGGCGCGCAGATTCTGCGCAGACCGGCCGTTGCGCGGCCGAACGGCGAACAAATCTGCGTTACTCTTCCTGGAAGAGGCTGATCTGCTGCTGGGCGATGTCCTTCGGCGGATCGAGCCCGAGATGCCGCCAGGCATTGGCGGTGAGCACGCGGCCGCGCGGCGTGCGCTGGATGAAGCCCTGCTGGATGAGATAAGGCTCGATGATGTCCTCGATGGCGTCGCGCGGCTCGGAGAGCCCGGCCGCGATCGTCTCGATGCCGACCGGCCCGCCGCCGAAATTGCGCGCGATCATCGACAGATAGCGGCGGTCGAGCGCATCGAGGCCGAGCGCGTCGACCTCGAGCCTGGTCAGCGCCTCGTCGGCGATCTTCCTGTCGACATGATCTGCGCCGGCGACGCTGGCGAAGTCGCGCACCCGGCGCAACAGCCGGCCGGCAATGCGCGGCGTGCCGCGTGCGCGGCGCGCGATCTCCACCGCGCCGTCGTCGCCGAGCGGCATCGACAGGATGCGGGCGCCGCGGCGAACGATCAGCTCCAGCTCCTCGACCGTGTAGAAATTGAGCCGCACCGGAATGCCGAACCGGTCGCGAAGCGGATTGGTCAGGAGCCCGAGCCTCGTCGTCGCCGCGACCAGGGTGAAACGGGCAAGGTCGATCTTGACCGAGCGCGCCGCCGGCCCCTCGCCGATGATGAGGTCGAGCTGGAAGTCCTCCATCGCCGGATAGAGGATTTCCTCGACCGCCGGATTGAGGCGATGGATCTCGTCGATGAAGAGCACGTCGCGCTCCTCGAGATTGGTGAGCAGCGCGGCGAGATCGCCGGCCTTCGCGATGACCGGGCCGGAGGTCGAGCGGAAATTGACGCCGAGCTCGCGCGCCATGATCTGCGCCAGCGTCGTCTTGCCGAGACCCGGCGGGCCGACGAACAGCACGTGGTCGAGCGCCTCGCCGCGGCCCTTGGCGGCATCGACGAAGACCTTGAGATTGGCGCGCACCGCGGCCTGGCCGACGAACTCGTCGAGCGACTGTGGCCGCAGCGTCTGGTCGGCATCCTCGCCACGCTTATCGGGGGCAATGAGGCGGGGCGAAAGGCTCATGCCGCCTTCCTTGCATAGGACCGACGGCGGGACAAGCGCGGCCTCACCGCGCCAGTTCCTTCAGGCCGAAGCGGATCAGCTTGGACGCATCCGCGCCCTCACCGGCCGATTTCAGCGCGGCCGCAACCGCATTCGCCGCGATGTCGCGCGAATAGCCAAGATTGACGAGCGCGGAGACGGCGTCGGTGATCGGCGCGGCCGCGACGCCTTCGCCGAGCTCCTGCTTGAGGCCGATCGTGCCGGTGGCCTCACCCGCATAGGCCGGTGCCTTGCTGCGCAATTCGGTGACGATGCGCTCGGCCACTTTCTTGCCGACGCCGGGAGCGCGGGAAACCATGGCGATGTCGCGCAGCGCGATCGCATTGGCGAGATCGGCCGGCGCCAGCGTCGACAGGATAGCCAGCGCCACCTTGGCGCCGACACCCTGCACATTGTTCATCAGCAGCCGGAACCACTCGCGCTCCAGTCCGCTCTGGAAGCCATAGAGCCGGATCATGTCCTCGCGCACATAGGTCTCGATGAACAGCACCACCGCCTCGCCAGGCGACGGCAGCGCGGCAAGCGTGCGCGCCGAGCAATGCGCCACATAGCCGACGCCGTGCACGTCGATGAGACAGCTATCCTCGTCGATCTCGTCCAGAGTGCCCTTCAGCTTGCCGATCATGATTGTCCCCTCACGCCAGCGCCGCCATGCGATAGGCCGCGCTCGGGCGGTGATGCGCGTGGCAGATGGCGATGGCAAGGGCGTCGGCGGCGTCGTCCGTGTCGAAGATCGCCTTCGGCATCAGCACCTTGACCATCATATGGATCTGCTTCTTCTCGCCGTGGCCGACGCCGATCACCGCCTTCTTGACCGCGTTGGGGGCGTATTCGGCGACCACCAGCCCGGCGCGCGCCGGCACCAGCATGGCGATGCCGCGCGCCTGGCCGAGCTTCAGCGTCGCCGTGGCGTCCTTGTTGACGAAAGTCTGCTCGACCGCCGCTTCATCCGGCATGGCTTGGTGCAGCACCTCGGCCAAACCGTCATGCAGCTGGCAGAGTCTCCTCGCCAATGACTCCTTTTCGTCGGACCGTACCGTGCCGGACGCGACGAAGCGCAGCGAATTGCCCACGCTGTCGATAATACCCCAACCGGTGCGCCTCAGCCCCGGATCGATGCCGATGATGCGAATCGCTTCCCCCATGCGCCAAGTTTAGCCTTGGCGGCAAGCGATGCCAGCGAAATGTGAACAAACCAGAAACGATCGCGACTCTAAGGTGGCATTCGAAGATCCCATCAAGCTGGCGTTCACGGGCTGGCGTGCCCGAAATCCCGGACCTAGTTCGTCACACGACGGATGGATTTCGACAGCCGCGTGAGAAATGCCGGCCTGGACGATGCGACAAGTTTCCATGCCAGGACTGCATTGCCCATGCGCTTGGGGAGGAGTCCGATGCAGAGGAACCAGGTCGCCAGCGCCGCCCGCCGCCGCCAGGACGCGTTCATTTCCAGACTGGCGGCGGCGCCCGCTCTTGCCAGTCCCAGGCGGGAGTCGGTTTCAACCGGATGCTGGGGCTCGTCGACGCAGAGCGAAGCCAGCCGCTCTTCCAGATGAACCGGATCGCGAAGGCCGGCATCCGGCGGCACGGTCAAGCCGATCTCGGCCGCCCGGCCGGACAAGGCTTCAAGGCGCCGGAAGTCATGCTCAACGCGCCAGCGCGCCCGCTCGGCAAGCTTTTCGGCAAAGACCGAATGGTTGGAACCGTGGATGCGGTAGGCGCCAAGGCAGGTGTCGATGGATTTCACCTCTCCGTGGAGCGGCGCGAGCGTCGCGAGATAGCCATCGGCGCCTTGCCGGAAATCGCTTTCGGGCATCGGCATTATCGGTTCCAGCGCCTCGCGGTCGAACGCCAGCCCGCTTGTCACCGTAGTCCGGTACCGCCCCTTGCGCAGCAATTCCGGGACGACGTCGCCCGAGTCGAACGGCTGTTCCGGAGGCGGAAAGACATCCTTGATATGCTGGTCCTCATCCACGAGATGCAATCTGAACTGCGCCTGGGCGACATCCGCGTCCCACTCGTCCAGCACCTCGGAGACGGCGTTCGGATAGAGATAGTCGTCGGCGTCGAGGAAAAGGACGATCTCCCCGGTGCTCGCCTCGAACCCGGTGTTGAACGCAGCCGCATGCCCGCCATTCCTGCGCCTGAGGCACGGACGGATCTTGTCGCCGTAGGATTCGATGACGGCCACCGACGCGTCCGTCGATGCGTCATCGACGACCACGACCTCGACATTTCGGTGGTCCTGCTCCAACGCGCTGTCGATGGCGCGCCCCAGGAACTGTCCGTAGTTGTAGTTGGGGATGATGATCGATACCGGGATGCGGTCCAATGGCGAATGCACGGGATCAAGCCTCGCAATCTGCTTTGGTCACAGTGACGGTGATTTTTTGCAAGACCGGCTCGGGTCGACCCGGCTGCGGCGAACGGCCCCAACTAGGGTCCCCTCGCTTCAAGGCAAGGGCGATCCTTCTCACGAAGGTCGGCATGGCCTTAAAATGCGATGACGGCTGCCGCGATCTCGAAGAGCGATCAGCGTCGCACGCGTTCGATTTGCGGCCAAAACGGCTCGCCGAATCGCGGGGCGATCAAGCGTATGCCGGTTCCCGTTCCGCGCGGCGCTATTGTTGCTGACGCGATTTCAGCCGCGCGCGAACGCCGTGTTCAAGAGGCTGATCTGGTCGGAAACCGGGTTGGCCCGTCGGCTGGGGACGTGCGTCTCGCTGATGACGCCGCCATAGATTTCCTCGTCCATGCGCCGCACCAGCGCCTGCAGGCGCAGCGAGCGCGTCACGAGATCCAGAAAATCCTTGGGCAGCTCGTTCCAGCCAAGCGCCTCGTCATGCGCGGACGCGGTGTCGAGACGCACCTTGGATTTCTCCGAAGCCACCTGGTCGCGCGTCATCTCGCCGGAATTCGCCGCCCGCTGCAAAAGCAGCCAGGAGGCGACCTGCATGAGCCTCGTGGTCAGCCGCATCGATTCGGCCGCATAGAGGGTCGCGGCCGTGCGCGACAATTTCTTGGCTTCGAGCCTGCCCTTGCCATCGAGATATTCGGCGGCCTGCTCGACCAGCCCCATGCCTTCCTGGTAGAGCGGCTTGAAGGATTGGGAGAAAACCCGGCGCTCCGCCAGTTTGATGGTTTTCGCGCTGCCCTTCGAAGGCTCGTTCATCGATACGCCCCTGCACTGCCGCCAGCCGATTCGGCATCCTTGCCGACGTGGCCCGCACCCTAAATGACTGAGGCTTGAAAATGCGCTTCGATACCCATGAAGGCAAGCGCATGTTTAACAAACGGTTAACGCCGCATCGTTCCAGCCATCCGCGAGCGGATGGCGCCGGCCAGCCGGCAGCAGATAAAAAAAAGAGCCGCGGATAAGGCGGCTCTCAGGAGTTTAACAGGGAGGCGTCAAACAAAGTGGCTCCAACCACTCGGTAAGAATCCAGCAAAACTGGATGCGCATAGTAAACGCCCGTAAAGCTTAATGAACCCTTAACGCGGCGGCGATTTTTTAAGCGAACGCGCTTTCCTTTGCCGGAACAGGACAGCCGGTTTCGCCGCCCGGAACCATCGAAAACCGGATTTTTCGAACGCCGATCGTGTCGGCCGTAACATGTTGGCTGCTGCCGCGGCATCGTTCCGAAACACGCGCCACGCAAAAGCCCGCTCCTCTGAAGCGGCGCGCAAATCCGCGTCGCTCGAAATCATACGGGATATCCGGGAGCAAACCATGGATTGGTATTCGATCGTCAAATTCCTTCACGTCGTTTCGGCTATTTTGTGGGTCGGCGGCGGATTCGTGCTGTTTCTGCTCGGCGTGCTCGCCGAACGAGCCGGCAACATCGAGGACAAGCTGCAGGCAATGCGCGCCAGCGGACAGCTCGGCGGCAGGTTCTTCGCCCCCATGTCGATGCTGACGCTGGTCTTCGGCCTCATCATGTGCGGCTTCTGGGTCGGCTTTGCCGATTTGTGGATCGTCATCGGCCTCGTCGGCTATGCCACGACCTTCTCGATCGGCATGTTGATCTTCAAGCCGACCGGCGAGCGCATGGGCGCCATGATCGCCGACCAAGGCGTGACGCCGGCCGTCCTTGCCATAGGCCAGCGCATGATGAGCTGGGCGCGCCTCGACTATGCGGTGATGCTGGTGATCATCGCCGACATGGTGCTGAAGCCCACCCTGCACGACATCGGCACCCTGGCCGGCATGGCGATGGTGGTTGCGCTGGGCGCCGCGCTGGCCTTCGGCGGCAGCCGCCAGATGGTGCCGAGCGCCGCTTGAATCTCTGTGGTGAGCTCTGTGGTGAGATGGCCAGACGGCCATCTCACCACAGGCCTATAATGCCATCCCACAGCAGCTTGGCGGCGACCACCGCGACGGTGGCGTAGGTGAACGGATAGAAGACCTCCGGCCGCATGCGGCGCACCAGCCAGGCGCCGGCGATCGTCGACAGCGGCGCAAGCGGCATCAGCACTGCCGAGGCCGTCAGGTTGGTGGTGTCGAACTGGCCGAGCGCGAAATAGGGGACGAGCTTCAGCGCATTGGTGGCGGCAAAGAAGATCGCCGCCGTGCCCGACAGCACTTTCGGGTCGAGCCGGATCGGCAGCGCATAGACCTGGAAGGGCGGGCCGCCGACATGGGCGACGAAGCTGGTGAAGCCCGCCACCGTGCCCCAGAAGGCGGCGGCAATGCGGTTCGGCCCCGCCGCATGGTCGGCGCCGTGGCGGAACTGCAGGTAGATCCAGCGCAGCACGAACACCAGCGCGACGGCGCCGACGATCAGCCGCACCATCTCCTCGGTGACCAGAGCCGCGGTCAGCCAGCCGAGCCCGATGCCGATGACGGCGCCAGGCATCATGTCGACCAGCATCCTGCGGTCATAGATGCCCCACCAGGTCCACACCGAAACGATATCCATCAGGCACAGGATCGGCAGCAGGATGGCGGCCGCCTGAACCGGCGGCATGGTCAGCGCCATCAACGGCACGCCGACGAAGCCGACGGCGCCGCCGAAGCCGCCTTTCGATAGGCCGACAAGGATCACCGCCGGAATGGCGGCGGCATAGAACCACGGATCGCTGAGCAGGCCTGACATCGGCAAGGGAAGGTTGAGAAGGCGGGGAGCCCAGCCATAGCGCAGAACAGCGCCGCCGGGATAGTCATTAATCCCGGCGTCCGCTATGCCGGCCCGACATTGGCAGCCGGCCGCGCTGCACAGGATCGCCGGTCGGCTCACTGCCTTGGAGGTGTGGACATGAGCGCCATCAGCATTCGCCGGGCCCGCGAAGCGGACGTTGCCGCGATCGTCGCGACGCTTGCCGACGATGCTCTCGGCCAGGCACGCGAAGACGCCGGCTTGCCGCTGTCGAGGGCCTATCTGGACGCCTTCGCGGCGATAGACGGCGATCCGAACCAATTCCTCGCGGTGATGACCGACGGCGACGATATTGTCGGCACGCTGCAGATCACCTTTATCGCCGGCCTGTCGCTGCGCGGCGCCCGGCGCGGCCTGATCGAGGCGGTGCGCGTCGCGGCTGGGCGGCGCGGCGAGGGCTTGGGACAGCGCCTGTTCGAGTGGGCTATCGACAAATGCCGCGAGCGCGGCTGCCGCGTCGTCCAGCTGACGACCAACAAGAGCCGGACCGACGCGCATCGTTTCTATGAGCGCCTTGGCTTCAAGGCCAGCCATATCGGCTACAAGCTCGAGCTCCAGGCCGGCGCCCAGCCATTCATCGCAGCGCTTTGACCAGCAGGAACATCGGCCGCTCGAGCTCTTCAGCCAATTCCGGCCGGGCGGCGATCTGCTCGTCCGTCGGGCGGAATTCCTCGACATGCCCGATGCTGAATCCGGCCTGGATGAGCAAATTGAGCGTGGTGCCGATGGTGCGGTGGTGTTTGACCACGCCCTTGGTGAACCAGTCGGTGGTGCGCGGTCCCTCGACCAGATACCGGTTGACCGGCCATGTCTTCCTGCCCGCGGCATCGACGGACCAGCCCGGGTTGGCCGGCGCCATATAAATCGGATGTTCCGTCGAGAAGACGAAGGCTCCGCCGGGCACCAGGGCCTCGTGAACCGTCGCGAACAGGCGCGCGGCATCGCCGACATAGTGCAAGGCAAGCGAGCTGTAGGCGAGATCGAAACGCGCCTTCGGCAGAGCGAGCGCATCGAGGTCGGCGCGCCGATAGCTTATGGCATCGTCGGAGCCGGCGGCGCGTGCGCGGGCAAGCATCTTTTCCGACAGGTCGAGGCCGAGAACCTCGCTTGCGCCATGCGAACGCGCCCAGCGGCAGAACCAGCCGAACCCGCAGCCGAGATCGACGATGCTCGAGCCGCCAACATCGGGCAGCATGGCGCGCAGCGCCGGCCATTCCGGCGCGCCGTCCAGGCCCTCGACCGATCGGCCGAGCCGGCTATAGCCGTCGAAGAATTCCGGGCGATCGTAGATGTTTTGCGCCATGGGCCTGTCCTGCTTTTGCCGGCGTATCTAGAGCATGATCCCGAAAAGTGGGAACCGGCTTTCGGAGAAAGATCATGCCCTAACAAAAGAGTTGGACCGTGATGGCGATTCAACGAAACGCCATCACGGTCTAGCGGACGTCCTCTCGTCTTCCAACGCCGTCCGCGAAACCCGAACGGGGAACGCAAGCCGCAGCGCCGGTTAAGCATTTTGGCTTTGGCTCCGTACGCCTGCTGTTCAAGCCGCCCCCTTTGCTCTATGCCGCAATGCAACCATCTTCGCCCGGCATAGGCGAAACCGGGACCGAAGGCCAATGAACGATTTAACCCCGCCCAACCGCTGCCGCATCGTGCTGATCGTGCCGCCGCTCGTGCCGGCCGAGCAGATCTGCGCGGCCTTCGAGGGCGGCGACGTCGCCTCGCTGATCCTGCCCGACAACGGCATGGACGATGCGTCCTTCCAGGCCTTCGCCGAAAGGATCGTGCCGATCGCTCAAAACGCCGGCATTGCCGTGATCATCGCAGGCGACAGCCGCGTCGCCGGGCGCGTCCAGGCCGACGGCATCCATGTCGACGTGAAACCCCAGGAGCTGGCCGAGACGATCGAGCGCGTGGCCGGCAAGATGATGGTCGGCGTCGGCGGCGCCAAGACACGCGACGAGGCGCTGGAACTCGGCGAGGAACGGCCCGACTACATGTTCTTCGGCCGCTTCGGCTATGACAACAAGCCGGAGCCGCATCACCGCAATCTCGCCCTCGGCGAATGGTGGGCCGAGATGATCTCGATCCCCTGCATCGTCATGGCCGGCTCCGAGCTTGCTTCCGTCGAGGCGGTGGCGGCGACAGGCGCCGAGTTCGTGGCGCTGTCCAGCGCCGTGTTTGCGGACGGGCGTGATCCGCGCGCGGCGATCGCCGCCGCCAATGCGCTGCTCGATGAAACCGCGCCGCGCTTCGAGGGCTGACATGCGCCTGCGTGTCCCTTGCCTGGTGGTCCTGGGCCGGGTGGTTCTGGGCCCGGTGGTTCTGGCCAGTCCGTTTGCGCCGGCCGCGATGGCAGCCCAGACCGTTCCGGTGCCGCAGCCACGGCCGGATGCCGGCGACCCAAGCGCCGGCACGCCGAATACGGCCACGCCCAACACAGCCACGCCCAACACCGCCACGCCGGACCTTGGCGCGCCGGACGCGAGCAGGTTCGGCGGCGCTCAGCATATCGACAAGCCGATCCAGAACACCTTGCCGCAGCCGGCCACCATGACGCCGCCATCGGCCGACGCCGTCAATCCCGACCGCTTCGGCGCGAAACAGCCGGACGCCGCCTATGGCGCCTTCCAGCGCGGGCTCTACAAGACCGCCTACAACCTTGCCATGGACCGCGCCAAGAACGGCGATCCGGCCGCCGAGACGCTGGTGGCCGAAATCCTGTCGCGCGGACTGGGCGTGCCGCTCAACCCGGCCGAGGCCGGCAAATGGTATGCGCTGGCCGCCGAACAGGGCGTGCCGGAGGCGCAGTTCCAATATGCGCTGATGCTGCTCGACGGCCGCTATGTGAAGAAGGACGAAAAGGGCGCCTTCGCGCTGATGCAGGCCTCGGCCGAGGCCGGCAACCGGCTTGCGCAGTTCAACTTCGCCCAGCTGCTCGTCCAGCAGGATCCGGGCGACACCGGCCTGGTGAAAGCTGCCGTCTATTACGAACGCGCGGCCGCCACCGGCCTTGCCGATGCCCAATACGCGATGGCCCAGCTCTACGCCAATGGCGTCGGCGGCAAGCCGCATGACGACGCCCAGGCGCGCATCCTCCTGGCGCAGGCCGCGAGGCAGAATTATGACACCGCGCAGGTCGACCTTGCCGCCTGGATGATCGACGGACGCGGCGGCCCGCGCGACCTGAAATCGGGCTTTGCCTGGATGAAGCAGGCGGCGCAAGGCGGCAACGTCGCCGCCCAGAACCGCCTCGCCAAGCTCTATATGGGCGGCATCGGCACCGACCCGGACCTGATCCTTGCCGGCGCCTGGTACATCGTCGCCCGCCGCGCCGGGCTGATCGACCCGCAGATGGACGATTTCCTGCAGGGTCTCGACGACGACCAGACCAGGCAGGCGCTGCAGAAGGCGAACCGGCTGCCCTGACGCGCAGTGCCACGGACGGCATGTCCGCGGCTCGCTTGGGTTCCCTCCCTTGCCTCCCTCCCTTGCCACTATGTGCAATTTGTGGTCTTGGAGGCGCCAAAGCGCGACCCGCGCCAGAAAAATCTCACTCGGATCAGTTCATCATGGCCAAGATCAGTGGCAACGAAATCCGTCCCGGCTATGTCATCGAGCACGATGGCGGGCTGTGGGTGGCGGTCAAGACCAACACCGTCAAGCCAGGCAAGGGCGGCGCCTATAACCAGGTCGAGTTGAAGAACCTGATCAACGGCACCAAGCTCAACGAGCGCTTCCGCTCGGCCGAGACCGTCGAGCAGATCCGTCTCGACCTGAAGGATTTCTCGTTCCTCTACGAGCAGGGCGACGCGCTGGTGTTCATGGACACCGAAAGCTACGAGCAGCTCGAGCTGGCGAAGGACTTCGTCGGCGAGCGCGCCGCCTTCCTGCAGGACGGCATGATGGTGACGGTGCAGCTCTACGAGGAACGGCCGATCGGCATTTCGCTGCCCGACCAGGTGACATTGACCATCACCGAGGCCGACCCGGTGGTGCGGGGCCAGACGGCGGCCTCCTCCTACAAGCCGGCGGTGCTGGAAAACGGCATCCGCGTGCTGGTGCCGCCTTTCATCTCGGCCGGCGAGCGCATCGTCGTCGACACCAACGAAATCACCTACATGCGCCGCGCCGACTAGAGCATGATGCCGAACCGAAGGTCAGCGCAGCAAAAAGTTGCAGGCTTTTCGGAGAAGATCATGCTGAAGGTTAGACGGCGAAAAGCAGGAAGAAAAAATGGCGCGTTCCGCTCTCCTCAACGTCATGGTCCAGGCCGCGATGAAGGCCGGCCGCTCGCTGTCGCGCGACTTCGGCGAGGTGCAGAACCTGCAGGTCTCGATGAAGGGACCGGGCGACTATGTCAGCCAGGCCGACCGCAAGGCCGAAGAGATCGTCTTTACCGAACTCTCCAAGGCGCGGCCGGGCTATGCCTTCCTGATGGAGGAGCGCGGCGCCGTCGAAGGCGAGGACGCCCAGCACCGCTGGATCGTCGATCCGCTCGACGGCACCACCAACTTCCTGCACGGCATCCCGATCTTCTCGGTGTCGATCGCGCTTGAGCGCCAGGGCCAGGTCGTCGCCGGCGTCGTCTACAATCCGGCGATGGACGAGCTCTACACAGCCGAGCGCGGCGGCGGCGCCTTCATGAACGACCGCCGGCTGCGCGTTGCCGGGCGCTCCAAGCTGACCGCCGCGGTGATCGGCTGCGGCGTGCCGCATCTCGGCCGCGGCCAGCACGGCAATTTCCTGATCGAGCTGCGCAACGTCATGGCCGAAGTCTCCGGCGTCCGCCGTCTGGGCTCCGCCGCGCTCGACCTTGCCTATGTCGCGGCCGGACGCATGGACGGCTTCTGGGAAACCGGCCTGTCGTCCTGGGACATCGCCGCCGGCATGCTTCTGGTGCGCGAAGCCGGCGGCTTCGTCTCCGACATGAGCGGCGGGCAGGAGATGCTCGACAATGGCGAGGTCGTCGCCGGCAACGAGCTCATCCAACGCGCGCTTCTCAAGACCGTGAAGAAGCCATTGGCTGCTCGCTGACTGACTATGGCATCCTTTGCGCGTCGAAAGGACGCGCGCCTTTAGTCGCAAAACCGCAACCGAAGCTTGAAATACTGGTCCGCGAGCGCCCAGATTAGGGTTGCAGGATCATTTGATGAGCAACGCGCGGCCAGATACCCAGATCGAGATCCCCTTTGTGGGGCGCTGGCACTATTCGCGGGCCGAAATGATCGCCGACGGTGTCGTCCATGCGGTGGGCATCGTGCTGGCGATCGCTGCCGGCTCCGTCTTCCTGGCTTTGGCCGCCTTCCATTCCGGTCCGGGCGAGTATGTCGCCGCGGTGTTCTATGTCGTCTCGCTGCTCACCGTGCTCTCGGTTTCGCTGGCCTATAATCTGTGGCCGGTGTCCTGGCCGGCGAAATGGATCCTGCGCCGCTTCGACCATGCCGCGATCTATCTGCTGATCGCCGCCACCTACACACCCTTCCTCGCTCAGCTCGACAACTCGCCGCTGGCGCTGCCCATGATCGTCGTCGTGTGGAGCGCGGCAGCGGCCGGCATCGCCATCAAGATGTTCCTGCCCGGCCGCTACGACCGGCTCGCCATCGTCTTCTACCTCGCCATTGTCGAGCATCTCCTGCCCGCCGCTCATGTCGGAGACGAAGC